>CP065010.1:0-600000 GCA_016699775.1 Candidatus Falkowbacteria bacterium
AACCCGCGACCTCTGCCGTGACAGGGCAGCGTTCTAACCAACTGAACTACCGCTCCAGGTAGTAATAAAAAGCAATCCCAATCCTATCATGGGACAAATAATCAGTCAATAATTAATCTGATTCTTTTACCTTTTTTGTTTTCTCATCCTGAAAGACTGCGTATGAGTAGGCCAAAGGTACAATAACAAGCAAAGCAATAGGAATAATTATAAACCCAATTCTAAGTGAATCTGACACTGGTAAAGCAGCTGCCGCAATAATAAGGCCACAAACTATCATCATCTTGGCCATCAACCGATTAGTTTTATCCCAGACCTTTACACTCTCTAAAGTCCAAGGAGTTCGAGCGCCAATCGTCCAGTTTTGTTTAATATCTTTACTATAATAACCGATACCTATCAACAAAATACCCAACATAACTGGTATAATTACATTAAAAGTTAACACATAACCAAGCCCGGCCAAACCAAGAAAAAATATAAAGGATAAAAATAAAACTTATTATTATATTCTTAATTGCATGGTAGGCATCTCTAAATTCATGATACCGACTATTTTTTGGGTCAATTTGTGGTAAAAGTAACAAAATTCCATACAAAACTGCCATTAAAATTGGTGGAAACCAGGCTCCAAAGATCCGACTACTATACCCATCAATATTCCCACTCAAATTCCAGTGCACTGGAACATGGCTTGGAAAATTCATAAAAAAATAAACCGCCAATATCATAGAAATAATAAGTAATGATATTGGAAGCAACTCAGTTTTAAGATTTGGCCTCAGTGGATTCATATATATACAAGTATAGCATTATTTGATAGGCTAGAGCCATCAGATTCTTGCTCATATCCTCTAAACAGTCTTACTATTAAAATACCACACAATCTATGCCTTTATCAATCGGAATTGTTGGATTACCGAATGTTGGTAAATCAACACTATTCACCGCCCTCACAAAAAAACAAGCTGAAGCAGCTAATTATCCTTTTTGTACCATTGAACCAAATGTTGGTTTAGTAAAAGTTCCCGATGAACGACTTAATCAATTAGCCGCAGTTTCCAAGCCAGAAAAAATAATACCAACAGTCATTGAATTTGTTGATATTGCTGGCTTGGTTAAAGGTGCCTCAACCGGTGAAGGTTTGGGTAATCAATTTTTGTCACATATTCGTGAGTGTGATGCGATTTGTGAAGTTGTGAGACAGTTTGAAGATAATAATATTATTCATGTTAATAACAAGATCGATCCAGATGGCGACCGAGAAACAATTAATCTTGAATTAGTATTAGCTGATTTGTCTACGGTTGCAAAACGCTTAGATAAAGTTTCACGTGAAGCCAGAACTGGTAATAAGGAATCTATTTTTGCTAAAGATATACTTGAAAAATTACTTAAACAACTTGAAGCTGGTAAAGCAGCTCGTGAATTAATATTTACTGATGAGGAAAAGATTGTTGTTCAACAATTAAGCTTGATTACAATTAAACCTCTTCTCTATGTATTAAATGCTAAAGACAGCGATGCAAATATTTCTCATAATTGGCAAGATGGAAGTGTAATCTCTATTGATGCAAAACTAGAAGCAGAAATTGCCAGCCTCCCTGAAGAAGAGCAGGAAGTCTATATCAAAGAATTAGGATTAAAAGAAAGCGGACTTGATCGATTAATTAAAGCTGGCTATGAACTACTTGGATTGATTACTTTTTTCACTACTGGGAAAGATGAAACACGTGCTTGGACAGTGCGTAATGGTGCCAAAGCCCCAGAAGCTGCCGGAGTTATTCATACTGATTTTATAAAAGGCTTTATTAGAGCCGAAGTTATTAACTATCATGACTTTGTTCAAGCCGGTAGCGAGGTTGAAGCTAAAGCTAAAGGCTTAATGAGAACCGAAGGAAAAGAATACATAATTAAAGATGGGGATGTGTGTAACTTCTTGGTGAATACCTAAAAGCCTTATTTTATAGGGTAAATTAGATAAAAACCACAGGTATTGACAATAAGCATCGAAAGGAATAATATCTAAATCATATTCTTGTCTTTCTACCTGAGCTGAGGGACAAGGAATATACAAGAATCCCACAACGGTGGGACTAAGAAATTGGAGTTGGTTTCCCCAATACGATCTTTGGTCGTTAACCAATTCTAATTTCTGCACAACAACAAAAAAAGAGCCGTCCTCAAGAATATCCCCTACATTTAGAGGCAACATATTACTTGAGCCGGCTTAAACAATGAATGCTCTTAAAAAATATTTGGCTGTTATGGATCAGGCTTTGCTCCCTTTCGTTTATCCTGTGTTTTTCCATGACAGCCACCATTTTTCAGAATCCCTGTATATTGAAATTTTCAACCAAGATAGAACATTGTAGATTAATGAGAATTCTATTAAGGACTTGAATTTTTTAATAAAACTCTCTTCATGTAGATTCCATGTTGGGAGGAGCAGGGATTTTTTATTTTCCCAAAATAATAATTTCCCGCCAGACTTTTTGATCATCACGACCATAAACAAAACTATTTCGGGTGGTGATACCAAGATGAATATCAAGATTGTGAGGAACTATAGTTTCATTTTTAAATTTTCCAATATTTAATTCCAATAAGATCGGACGTCCATTACTCATAAAGGCTGGTAAGGCAATCACTGCTCTGCCGCCTTTTTTTAAAACTAAAAATATTTCTTTAAGAGCCTGATTATATAATTCACCAAGTTCACGAGAAACTTTTTGAATATCAATAGCTCCACGTTGCGGACCTAAATAAGTTTCTGTAATAATTGCACCAACTGAATCTAGTTTATAATATTTTGAAAGTTGACGAGCATCAACAATTTTTAATTCAGGATTTATTTGTCTTCTATATATATCTTTTACCCAGCGAATGTTTGTCCGTGTATCTTCAATTGCCTTAGCTGAAATATCACTGCCAATAATCGTATTAAATCCCATTAATATTGCTTCGGTAATGACTGTACCGGATCCACAAAATGGATCTAGAATGCTTTCATCCTTTTTTGCACCAGATATGTTTATCATAATCTGTGCTAATTTAGGTGGCAACATTCCCGAGCGATCATCTCGTGCTGGTCGACCATAGTCACGTTCTGATAATTTTTTAAATGGTTGAACAGCCAGAGTAACCCCACAAAGTATTTGGTTATTACTGCCAATATATACTAATTCTCGTCCAGTCCCAACTAATTTATTCTGTTCAACAACCACACTTGATAAAGTCTTTTCTTTGCTCACCACAAATCTACAACTTATATCCTCATTCTTTAAAGCTTGTTTTAATGCTAAACCAACTTTTTTTGTATCTATTCTCGGCTTTGCATAGCTAGAGAGCCCAAAATTAAACTTTCCTTGTTTTGGGGCTTCACGTAAAAAATCCAAACTTGTTGTAAAGATACTATGCGGTTTATTATCAATACTCGTAATGATTTTGCCCATTTTTATTGTGCCCCCAATGGTATCCAAAAACTCTTCACAGTTAATATCATCGGAAACCTCGGCAATAAAAATATCCGGTTTAATATAGTTACCAGAAATTATAGTCAATCGAGAATATAATTCAGCAATTGAGAGGGCGGGGTGATTGCCTAAAACAAAATAATATTTCATATCTGCACCTTATCATAGATTACCTAGAAATAACATATTTAAAGTATATTTACTATATCTGCCATAGTCTTGACAGAGCTAAAAAATAAGTATATAATCTTAAGACAATTTAAAACCTTTCCCATATTCAGCAATTTCAATTTCTGCTGGATACTATAGTCTCTGAGCTATAGTACAGGTATTCTTCACCCTCCAGGTGTCTTGCTCGGTTATGCCGACAAGCCGAATACCGGGAGGTTTTTTAATTAATAAACCCTCTGGTCAATCCAGATAATTAATACGTATGTCTAAAACGAAGTCATCTGATATTCCACATTATGAACTGTTGTGCTTGTTCTCAAACAAGTTTAGCGAAACAGAAGTTGAACCTATTCGCCAACGCATAGGAAAATTAATCACTGACAATGGTGGTCAAATTACCAGTGAAGAATACTGGGGAAAAAGAAAATTAGCCTATGATGTTGACGGTTTTCGTCATGGTTACTACCATTTAATTGAATTTAATATTGACGGACCAAAATTACAGGAAGTTACTAATCGTTTACGACTTTCCAGTGATATTCTTCGTCACCAGGTTATTAAAAAGAAACTAAAAACAGCCGCTGAATTAAAAGCTGAGGAAGAAATGGCCAAAAAAATTGCCGCTCATCGCAAAGCCAATGAAACAGTAGCAGAAAAAGAAGAAAAAGTAGATGATAAACGGACAGATTTAAAAGATCTAGATCAAGAATTTGATAAGATTATTGACGCCAGCAACCTACTATAGGTAAAAAGCTATAAAGTTATAATGTTATAAAGTAAATACAAATTCACTTTATGAACTTTATAACTTTAGGAACCTTATAACTATTTAAACCTTTTAACTATTTTTAACTATTAATTAACGTCACTTCCTTTCAGGTGGCAAAAAAATATGAATCTTAATAAAGCAATGATCATCGGTAACGTTACCCGAGATCCTGAAGTTCGTCAGACTGCTAATGGAGCAACAGTTACTTCATTTTCAGTGGCTACAAACTTCTTTTGGAATGACCCGTCTGGTCAACGCCAAGAACGTGTAGAATTTCATAATATTGTAGCTTGGAGAAAATTGGCAGAAATTTGTGGTCAATATCTACACAAAGGTTCAAAGGTATATATTGAAGGACGTTTGCAAACTCGCGACTGGGCTGATAAAACAACTGGCCAAAAACGCTATACAACCGAAATTGTCGCCGAAAATATGATTATGTTAGATAAGCTCCCAGCTAATGGAAGTCGTCAAAATAGTAGTCAACCATTTGGTGGCAATGGCCAAAATAATTACAGTCAACCTTCTGTTCCTTCAGAACCAATCATCAACTACGGAGAGGAAATAGCCCCAACTCAATTCAGTGATGCCGGTGGCTTTGCTCCATCAGATGATGAAATAAAAGTTGAAAATATTCCCTTCTAATATTACCTTTTAACTTTACAAACTTTATAACTAAATATATTCCCTCTATGTCAGAAGCATCTACTAAACAAAAGAAACAATGTTACTTTAAAAGTAACAATATAAAAGAAATTGATTATAAAGATGTTGAACTCTTAAAAAAGTTTATCAACTCATATGGTCAAATTCTACCAAGTCGTCGTACTGGTGTCTCAGCCAAGTATCAACGTAAGTTAGCTGAAGCTGTAAAACGGGCTCGTATCATGGCTCTTTTACATTTTCCAAATCAACGTCGCTAATTTTATATGTTAAGCTTAACCGAAATCAAAGTTGGTAGCCTAATTGTCCTAAATGGTGAACCATATATTGTCACCAAATCAGAACATCATAAAATGGGACGTGGTGGCGCTGTCTTAAAAACTAAATTAAAAAATTTAGTAACCGGAAATGTCGTTGAAAAAACCTGGCAAGGTAATGACCGAGCTGAAGAAGCTGATGTTGAAAAACGTAAAGCTAATTATTTGTATAAAGATGAAAGCTTTGCCTATTTTATGGACAATGAAAGTTATGAGCAATTTAACTTACCCCTTGATCAACTTGGCGGAAAAGAAAAGTTTATGAAAGATGGTATTGATGTCACGGTTATGCACTTTGACGGACAACCAATGTCAGTTGAGCTACCAATCAAAGTTGAACTAACTGTTGCCTCTGCCCCTCCCGGTGTTCGTGGTAATTCAGCCGGAAACGTTATGAAAACCGCTGAACTGGAAACCGGAGCCTTAATTAGCGTTCCAATGTTTGTAGAAACAGGAGATGTTATCAGAATAAATACTGAAAACGAACAGTACGTCGAAAGAGCTTAAATTATTAAATAGTAGAACAAAAAAGCTCCCAACTTGGGAGCTTTTTTTATTTCTTTACCCTATTCTAATTCTGTTGCTCTGAATCTTTGAGCTTTGCTTCAGCTAAAATCTTATTTCTAATTTCTTTCATTGTTTTTTTATCTGCCCGAAGCGTGGTCTTAGCATTTTCTCGGCCAACTCCTAGTTTCATTTCACCATATGAATATGAATTTCCTGATTTCGTAACAACTCCAAAAGCTACACCAGTATCTAGCAAATCTCCAGACAAAGAAATACCTTCATTATACATAATATCAAATTCACAAGTTTTAAACGGAGCAGCCACTTTATTCTTAACCACTTTACACTTTACCCGGTTACCAATAATTCTTTCACCCTGCTTAATCTGAGCACTACGACGAACTTCAAGGCGAACTGAGCAATAAAACTTCAAAGCTGTTCCACCAGTGGTTGTTTCTGGATTACCGAAGAACACTCCAATCTTCATACGAGTCTGGTTGATAAAAATAACGATGGTTTTTGTTTTAGAAACAATACCGGTTAACTTTCGCAATGCCTGACTCATCAAACGAGCTTGCAAACCCATGTGTGAATCACCCATATCACCTTCAATTTCTTTTTTCGGTACTAAGGCCGCCACAGAGTCAACAACAACCACATCAATCGCATTAGAACGAACCAGGGTTTCTAGAATTTCCAAGGCCTGTTCCCCGGTATCAGGTTGACTGATTAACATGTCTTTAATGTTCACACCAAGCTTAACCGCATAATCAGGATCAAGAGCATGTTCAGCATCAATAAACGCAGCAATGCCACCTTGACGTTGCACTTCTGCAATTACATGTTGAGCTAAGGTTGTTTTTCCTGAAGCCTCAGGACCAAAAATTTCAATAATACGTCCACGTGGCACGCCACCGACTCCTAAAGCCATATCAAGTGAAACACAACCAGTTGAGACAGCTTCAACTTCAGCATTTTTAACTTCACCAAATTTCATGATGGCACCATCGCCAAACATAGTTTTGATCTGATCCATAGCCGCGGCGGCTGCTTGTTGCTTATCGGTAGGGTTATTTTCGGCTTTGTCAGCCTTGGACTTTTTTTCTTCTGGCATATAAAAAGTTAAGGGAGAGATTAATAAATTATTTAACTAAAACTTGCTTGGTAACTGTAGCTGTGCGGCTATATTTCTTTTCAGACGTAACGATAATTACATTTATTCCTTGCTGTAAATATACCTCTCGATCAAAATTTCCTTGATTATCCGCTAACACATTTTGACCATTAATTTTGATGTCAGTCTCCGGTTCACTCTGACCCTGTATTACTAAATTAATATCTGAGGTAGTAAAATTATCCGGAGGGTAGCTAATAACCAGCATTGGAGGCTCAAAAATACGCTGAAGTAGAAAAACAAGATACACTAAACAAGCAGTAATTAAGAATCCAATTATAGCATTTCGTAAGAGCTGGGGCAAGACTATTAAACTGCTTCTAGAAACAATTTTTCTCTCAAAAAGATCTTTATCAGAACTTGGCTTATAATTTGTCTCACGCCCAAATTGAGCTAATAAACGACGACTATCAATGCCCAGAAATAAGGCATATTCTCTAACAAAATTTCGACCATATACACCTGTTGGTAAGGAATGATACTGAGCTTTTTCTAAAGCTTCTAAGTAATAGGCTCTAATTTTAAGTCGCTTAGCTGCTTCTGCCAAGGTAATGTTTTTGGCCTGACGCCCTCGTCGTAATTGCTCAGCCACCGTGGCTTCGTCAAGTAATATAGGATTGCGTTGAAAAAAAGACATAAGCCTATAGCCCGTTCAGAATTAAGAACCTATTCCACTCATAATATATTTACAACAATGTTTTACAAAACCTGTTCCTTGCGTACAGGTAGCTGCTTGACAAATATAACAACCAGAATCATTATTGCCATTACAAAGAGGCTGAGTACTCCCTGGATCTGAGCATATGAAAGGAAGCTCACATGATGTAGTTGTTGGCATGCAACATACTTGGCCAGTTGAACAATCGGTAGAATTAATAGTCGCGCCTGTACAACTTGCTACACACTCGCCTCCTTCTGCTTTGCATTTATCTCCTTTTGTTACTTGCGTTGTTACAGTCTCAGGGGGTGAGCTTCCATCAAATTTTTTGTTTGCATTTAAAACATCGTCAACTACAAATTTAATAATGGTAAAGCTACCAAAGACAATCAATAAACCAACAACAGAACCCAATATTATTTCTTTACCCTTAGATATTTTTTCGGCGCTACCACCAGAAATTAACAAAGTCACACCACCATAGATAAACATTGCCAAGGTTAAAGCTCCAACTAAACCAAGAATAATATTGCTTAGACTAACGCCCAAAGCAATAAAAGTATTTAAACTACAATTACCAGAACTACACTCAGCGTCTTCAATCAAACTATCACTTAATAAAGGCCCTTGTGCCGTAACAAACAGTGGTGACAAACTTAAGCCATAGATAGCTAGACTGAAAGCGAAAGCAATTATAATAAAATGTTTTTTCATAATATATTAACGCCCAATTGTTTGTTGGATACGACTAACAGCTAAATTAACTACTTTTTCTATTTCTTCACTATTAACAATAACCGCATCAATCATTTCATTAAGAGCGCCCTCAGCTGCAATAACATCTTTTCCACGATACCAATTTTTTGCAGTTAAGACTTGTGAAGCAAATACCTTTAATGTATCGTCAGCCAATTGTTCTTTTAAGAGAGTGCGCAGGGCTGCCGGTTTACGAACTCTTTCAAGATACATTTTAGCTTGCTCTGGTTTTGTTGTCATAAACTGCACAAAGTCCCAGGCTTCATTTGGATACTTTGTTTTTGCCGAAACTGTTTCCACCCAATAATTAGCTGTATTAGCTTCGGTTGGATTACCTTCAATTTGTGGGAACTTAGCAATGCCAAAATTTAACTTTGGTGCTTGAGATTGAATTATTGGCAAGTGATATGAATAACCAAAAAATATTGCTAGTTTGCCATTAATAAAATGTTGCAAAGAATTATCTAAACTACTATTCCAACTGTATACTTCTTTAGCTGGGTTAGCAAAATCACTATAAAAACGAATCGCATCAACTCCAGGGTTGTAGCCTTGTCGATCACGGAAAACACTTGGAATCCTATTGAAAGTAACAGTATTTCCTTCCATCATAACAGCACCATTTTGCATCATTAAGGCTGAAAGAATATCCGAAGATCGCTCAATATTTTTTGAACCTCCAAGAGCCACACCTGATTGAATCAACTCACCACGAACATCTTGCTTAGTTAATTTTTTTACTTGTTGTTGAAAATCTTGATTCCAATATGGTGATAATTCTGGAATACCAGCATTATTTAATAAATCTTTATTATAATACATGGCTAAGGTATCAATAAATAAAGGCAGGCCATAAACTTTCTCTTTTCCATCAGTTGAGATAATAACATCAGGAGCGACCGCATCAACAAAATTCTGCTTTACCTCACTTAACGAAATACTCTTTTTTGTTTGAACTTCACCAACCACTTCTTTTTTAAAAGTTCCCGTCACGACTGGACGTATCATTGTAATATTCTCAGGCATTGGCGCTATCTTGGTTTGGTATTTTCTAATCCAAGTGTTTTGAATAGAAAAAATATCTGGGCCACGGTCTTCTGCCCAGGCATCCAAGAGAGCTGCTTCATATTCATCATAACTGAGCTTACGATAATTAATCTTAATGTTTGGCTGAGATGTATTGTATGCATCAATAATCGGTTTAAGATCATCTTGACCATCCCAAACCCGCCAATAGTTTAAGGTAACTGAGTCCAAGGCCTTTTGAACTGGCTTTTTTGAAGAAGTACATCCAGCTCCGGCAGTTACAACAAAAACTAATAGTAAAAATACAATTGAAATTTTTTTACGCATAAAGACAAATATATGTATAGTATAGCAGATAGACCAAAAAGATAGAAACCCAAAGGTGTCAAATTATTTTCTTTCCTAACCCTGTCTATTATTTAATTTTATGTCATCCTCACGAATACTGGGATCTCGTCATTATATATTTCTTATATTTTTAGTCTATTGATTGCCGATACTGCAAAGCTTCAGCCACATGTTTTGCTTCAATCATTTGACTGCCTTCAAGATCAGCAATAGTGCGAGCAACTTTTAAGACGCGAAAATAGGCTCTAGCTGACAAATGAAGGCGACTTGAAGCTTCCCGTAATAATTGCCCTGAGCTAGTATCTAATACACAAAACTGCCTAACCAAGGCTGAGGACATATCTCGGTTGGTCAAAACTTCAAGATGATTTTTGAATCGTTGAATTTGATATTCACGAGCAGCTTGAACTCGTCTTTTAATTGTATCTGATGTTTCTACCTTTCTTTGATTGGTTAATTTTAAAAATGACACTCTGGGCACTGTAATATGTAAATCAATTCTATCCAAGATTGGTCCAGAAATTCTTTTTTTGTAATTAATAATTTGTTGCATAGAACAAGAGCATTTTTTTTCTAAGTCTCCAGAGTAACCACAAGGACAGGGATTCATAGCAGCCACTAACATAAATTTGGCTGGAAATAATAAATTGCCAGCAGCTCGACTAATCGTAATATATCCATCTTCCAATGGCTGACGTAAATGCTCCAAGACTGCTCTTGAAAACTCTCCAAACTCATCAAGAAATAATACTCCACGATGCGCCAAAGATATTTCCCCAGGTCGTGGCCAACTACCTCCTCCAACCAGAGCAGTGGCTGATGCACTATGATGAGGGGATCGGAAGGGTCTTTCTTGTATCAATGAGTGATGCGCGTTAAGACGTCCTGCGACGCTATAGATTTTAGTAATTTCTATAGCTTCTTCAAATTGAAGGGTTGGTAAAATTGATGACATTGTTCGAGCTAATAATGTTTTTCCAGATCCAGGCACACCCGACATAAGCATATTATGACCCCCGGCGGCTGCGATTTCCAAAGCTCTTTTAGCTTGCTCTTGACCAGAAATTTCTGACATATTCCACTGTGTTGGCTTTACTACTTCAATTTGTTGATGATGAACATACTCTGCAATCATTTTTATATTTCGTAAGTGATCAATGAGCTCTGCTAAATTTCTCACCGGTCTAATATCAATACCTTTAACTAACTTTGCTTCCGGTGCGTTTGTCAAAGGCACAAAAATTGTTGTATTACCTTGGCGCCGTGCTGCCAAGGTAATTGGCAAAATTCCCTGAACTGGTCTAACTTGTCCCGATAAGGCAAGTTCACCAATAAATAAGGAAGAGCTAAGGAGTTTTGTTTGAGGAATTTTTTTTGAAACTAGTAATATACTAACCGCGATTGGCAAATCATAATTTGGTCCTTGCTTTTTAAGATTAGCTGGGGCTAAGTTAACAGTTACTTTAATTCTTGGAAATTCTACATTAGAATTTCTAACCGCACTGCGAACCCTCTCTCTTGATTCAGAAACTGCCATATCTGGCAATCCAACAATGGCAAAAGAACCGAGTTCTCCGCCACCAATCTCAGCTTCAACTTCAATAATTTCAGCATTCAACCCGACAATAGCTGCGGAAAATATTTTTGATGACATAGAATATAGTTAAAAGTTATAAGGTTATAAGGTTCATAAAGTCTTTATGAACCCAGAGAGTAATTTTGATATCTGAATAGATAATAAATAGAGTAAATCAAACTGCTCTGTAGAAAAATATTTTAATTCTTTTCCTATATATAACATTGACCTAACTTCAGCCACCGAACCTTTAGCTATATATAAATAATTTTTTAATTCTTTATTACTTCTTCTCTCAAATCCTTCAGCAATATTATTACTTATTGATATAGAGGCTCTTTGTATTTGATCTTTATACCCATAGTCACGATTTAATTTTAAATTATGATAAATTAAAATTGTTAATTCTTGACCTTTTTGCCAAGCGATTATATTCTCAAATCTATTTATTTTCATAATTTCTTTAAAAACTTTATTACTTTTTTACTTTTTGAACACAAAAAACACGGGCTGACCCGTGTTCATGCCCCTCCTGAGTAAATTGTATTTTCACTATATCAACTCTTATATATTATTACAAACACTTTCTATTATTTTCTACTTCTCATTAATTATTTCGATATTTTCAAAATCCTTCTCGTGTAGGATATCATAGATACGCTGTATTATTTGATCTTTATTTCCTCCTAACTGTAGAATTTTCATAGTTCTCTCAAGATCATTAGGATTAACAGATTTAAGAACATTTTCAATCATAGTATTAAGCGCTTGCCCATCAATTCTCGCATGACTACCGAAAACCTTTTTTTCATCAAAAGAAACCATATTACTCGGCCATATATATTCACCACTCTCTCCACTTTCTTCGTCGAATTTATTATTAAATAACTCACCTAAAATTGGATCATTGTCTAATATATCATAAACCTTAAGTGCATCAATATCTGAGCCTCTTTCTTTACTATGATCGCCTGGTAATGAAAATATTTCAGCCATATAATAATTATTTAGATATTTCTATAGAATTAATTCACGCCGAGTTTATCCTAAGTTGTTCAAGATGAAAACGACCCTTTGTGTTACATCCCCATCATACCAGGATTCATACCACCCATACCACCACCATGGCTATGATTATCTTTTGCTTCTGGTTTGTCAGTAATGACCGCTTCTGTGGTTAAGAACATAATCGCAGCTGAAGCAGCATTTTCCAAAGCTGAACGAACAACTTTTGTAGGATCAATAATTCCAGCTTCAACTAAATCTTCAAAAGTGTCTGTAGCTGCATTATAGCCATAATTACTTTTACCATTTTTTTGTTCTTGCATAATATTATACAAAACTAGTGATCCATCTTTTCCAGCATTAGCTGCAATTTGCTTAATAGGTTCTAAAATTGCAACATCTACAATTTGTGCACCAATCCCTTCCTTGTCATCACCTGACAATTCTTTAAAGACATTACCGGCCAAAGCCAAGGCTAAACCTCCACCTGGAACAACGCCTTCCAAGGTTGCGGCTCGAGTAGCATTCAAAGCATCTTCAATGCGATCCTTTTTTTCTTTCATTTCAGCTTCGGTGGCAGCACCAACTTTAATCACTGCCACACCGCCTGATAGTCGTGCCAAACGTTTTTGTAAATCCGTCTTATCATAATCTGAATCACTTAATTCAACTTCTTTTCTAATCTGCTCCACACGGGCTGCTATCGCTTCTTTGGTTCCTGCTCCATCAACAATAGTTGTATTCTCTTTAGTAGCAGTTACTTTACGAGCCTGACCGAGATCAGTGATTTCAGTATTTTCTAACTTCAAACCAACTTCTTCAGAAATAACTTTTCCACCAGTCAACACTGCAATATCTTCAAGCATAGCTTTACGACGATCACCAAAGCCTGGGGCTTTAATACCAAGGACATTAAAGGTTCCTCGTAGTTTATTTAAAACAAAAGTAGTTAAAGCTTCACCTTCAATTTCATCAGCAATTATAACAATATCTTTGCGGCCTGACTGGGCAATTTTTTCAAGTAACGGCAATACTTCCTGAATGGAACTAATTTTTTTATCTGTTAATAATATATATGGATCAGTCATTTCTGCTTTCATGGCTTCAGTATTGGTAACCATATAATGAGAGACATAACCCTTATCAAACTGCATACCTTCAACCACTTCTTTTTCAACACCAAAAGACTGGCCCTCTTCAATAGTAATCACACCTTCTTTACCAACAGATTCCATGGCTTCGGCAATAATCATTCCAATCTCTTTGTCGTTAGCACTAATCGCACCAACTTGAGCAATTTCTTCTTTAGTAGTTATTTGCTTAGAATTCTTTTTTAAGTGATCCACAATCTCCGCAACTTTCTTTTCAATACCTTGGCGAATTTCAATTGGGCTAATTCCTGAAGACACCAATTTCAAACCTTCGGTAATCATGGCTTGGGCAAGAATTGTAGCAGTGGTTGTTCCGTCGCCAGCTGAGTCATTTGTTTTTGAAGCAACTTCTTTAATCATCTCCGCGCCAATATTTTCAAACTTATCTTCCAATTCAATTTCTTTAGCAACACTGACTCCATCTTTAGTAATTGTCGGGGCACCAAAGCCTTTGTCCAAAACAACATTTCGTCCTTTTGGTCCAAGTGTAACTTTAACTGCATTAGCAAGTTGATCAACGCCACGCTTTAAAGCTGATCGTGCTTCTTCATTAAAAATAATTTGTTTGGCCATAATGTTATAGTTATAAAGTTAATAATGATTTAAAGTTATAATGTTTTCGTATTAATAAAATAAGGTTAAAATTTACTTTATTACATTATAACTTTACAAACTTTCTACTTAAATTTTTTACTCAACTATGAGCATCACATCAGATTCACGAATAACTAAATATTCAACTCCTTCAACTTTAATCTCGTCCGGTGAGTATTTTTTAAACATAACCTTGTCTCCAACTTTAACTTCCATCGGAGCTACTTGTCCATTATCCAAACGCTTACCTGGGCCAGCCGAAATAACTTCACCTTTTTCTGATTTTTCTTTATCAATCGTATCCGGCAAGACAATTCCTGATTTAGTAACTGCTTCATCACTAAAAGGTTTAACAATTAAATAATCTGAGAGTGGTCGTAATGTCATATTGTTTATCATCCCTGCTTAGCTGTTTATAGTCATAAACAAGGAACTGTTAATGAATAAAAAGGTTAAATTTCTAAATTAGCACTCTACTTACTAGACTGCTAAGTATCCCTATTTTAGGTTATGAGAGGCTCTCTGTCAAGAGTCTTTTTGAGGCACTGAAAAACGAGGTGAGACAATAAGACTTACACCAATAATAACTAAAATAATACTCATGATCTGAGGCCAGCGTATATTAAAAATTAAGGGAGTGGGGTCTATTTTTATAAACTCTAAAGCAAATCGTAGTATGCCATATAAGATAAAATAACTACCAACAATAATCTGGTATTTTATACGGCTTCTCAATAAAATTAATAAAAAAATACAGATCACCAAACTGCCAATTGATTCATATAAAAAAGTTGGATGAAAATATAAATACTTATAGTACCCTTCGGGACGATATAATGCCTCAATCGGAATACCCCAGGGTTTACTTGTTGGCACACCAAACAATTCTTGATTAAACCAATTACCCCATCTGCCAATCGCCTGACCAAGCGCGACGGCAGGAGTAAGAACAGCAGCTAATTTCCAAAAATCTAGTTTCTTTTTTTTAATAAATATAATGAGGGCAATAACACCACCAATTAATCCACCATGAATCGCCAACCCTCCATTCCAAAGTTGAAATATTTCTATGGGTGCGTTGATATAATATGAAAAATTTAATCCTATCTCATATATTCGCGCACCAATCAATCCTCCAATAATTAACCAAATTGCTAGATCAAATATTGTTTCACTGGAAATGTTTTTATGTTTGCCAATTTTCACAGCCAGTGCCAAAGCACAACTCATTGCCAAAGCTAAAACAATGCCATACCAATAAATACTTAGTGGTCCAATGCTAATAGCAATTGGGCTTGGTGAGAAAGTATGCAGGAAGTTCATAGAGTAAGTATAGGACAAAATGTTAAAAGTTCATAAGGCTATAATGTTATAAAGATTTATATTTTTTCTTTCCAATTGTATTCTGCCATCCCTCGTCTTCTCTGTCATCCCCGCGAAGACGGGGACCCAGTCTTAATTTTATAACATAAATGTCATTTCCAACCTGTCTCTGTCATCCCCGACTTGATCGGGGATCTCGTGAATAATAGAAAATAAAAAACCTCCCGTGTTGCTTGATGCTCGATGGGAGGTTTTGCCATATCAGGAGGATTTTGGCAACTATTCTAACTGGAAAAAGGCGGGATCAGGCGGTTTATTTGTAAATACAAAAACCGTTCTTGTTCCCGTTGATTGAACTTCAGTAATAAGAAGTGCATCATCAGGATGCTTCTTCTTATATAATGAAGCACTTATACAATCAAGAGTGGTTAACTTACGATTGTATTTTATAAATGCCTTTGGTCCAAGAACTTTTATATTATTCTGGACAAGTGTGTCCGTATCCTCATTGGGAGTTTTATTGAAGATTTCAAAACTCTCAACTTCTGCCAAGCCACAAGGATCATTAGCTGGCCGTGTACATCCTCCAAAAATTAGGAGGCTTAGCAGAAACAGGATAAAACCTATTATTATTGCTACATCAATTTTTTTCAAAATATTCTCCTTTTAGTTTAGATTTGTTTTCAAATTTTTAAAATTTTAAAATAAAAGCCAAAAAAATTGACCTTTACTTATAATAGTATTATATCACATAAACCAAATAAAGTCAACTAACCTGCTGTATATAAGGCTAATATTAGTCTTTATTTAAGTCTAATAACAAAATCTGACTTGGAAAAACGAACTTTTTTCTCTTTAGCCTCAGAGTCTTGGTCTGAACGATAGCCGAGAGCGCAAACAACTCTTGAACGAAGATTATATTTCTTTAAATTTAAAACTTTGTCCAAAACTTCTGACTTAAAACCACCAATCGGTGCCGCGTCAATTCGTAGCAAAGCTGCCGATGCAATTAAAACACCAAGATCAATAAATGCCTGATCGCCAGCCCATTCATCTAATTCTTTATGACTTGTTTCAGTAATAAACGCTCGACGAGCTTTACGCAAATTAGCAACCTGTTCGTTTGATAGTTTTCGTTCTTTGGCGAATAAATCAATAAACGAATCGACAAAAGTAGTTGTAAATTTTCGGTATGTGCAAAAAACCAAAAGATAGGGTGCTTCGATTATTTTCGGTTGATTACATGCCGTATCATAAATTTTTTGACGAACTTTTTTATTATTCGAAATTACCACAATTTTATATGGCATTAAACCGAGAGATGAGGGCGATAGTCTAGCAATTTCTAAGAGCGCCTCAAGATCAGTAGCAGTTAATTTCTTTTTTGGATTAAATCGTTTAACTGCATAACGCCAATTCATGGCGGAGATTATATCTTTTGTAGAAAGTTTCATATTTAAATATTTATACAAACTTGTAACTATACTTAATTCAACGTCTTTTCATTTTGTAAAACCAATGGATTACAACTACGCAATCGATCTTGATGTAATAGAAAACAATCATCACAACAAATAATCTTTACAGATGGTCGGACACTGTCATCACTATAAAATTGTTCAGTTGGAATTTGGCAGTAACTACATTTACTAATAATTTCTCGATCAACACCTTCAACCACCGGAGTAGTCATCCGATTATCAAAGACAAATAACGAACCCTTAAAATGAGAGGTCGGGTATTGTTGCATATAGGTATGAATACCGTCTTTGAGTTGATAGAGATTAGAAAAATTATGACGCTTTAAAAGACAGGTTGCCTTTTCGCAACGAATACCACCAGTACAAACTGCCACTACCTTCTTGTTTTTTAAATCTTCGAGCTTTGGCAAGAGCTCTGTTAAGTCACGAAAATTTCTTAGCTTAGGATCATAGGTTTTCTCAAATTGACCGACTAGAACTTCAAAGTCATTTCGTAAATCAAGCACCACAAAGTCTTCATCTTTGACATACATTTCTTCAAGCTCAGCTGCAGTAATCTCTGGGGCTGTTTCCTTGGCAATATCAAAATCACCGGCCCCAAGTGTTACAATTTCTTTACGAACTTTTATTTTTAACTTCGTAAAAGCTTGGCCAGTACCTTGGCTTTCTTTAATTACTAGATCTTTAAAATCTGGCATGGCATGAAGAGCTGCTTCATATTTTTTTATATTTTCTTCAGTACCTTCAAAGGTTGCATTAATTCCCTCTGTAGCAATGAGCATTCGTCCGCGCAAATCTAAAGACTCACAGAGTGCTCGATGCTCGGTGCGAAATTGTTCTGGGTTTTCTATAGTGATGAATTTATAGAAAAGGATGATGAGGTAGTTTTGCATATCTTCAACTTAAGTATAGCGTATATGATTCTTTTTTAATTCTTTGCGAAGTGCTAGATGATGAGGAATTGTCTGGGCAACTAGTTTCCAAAATTTATCCGAGTGATTAAATTGTCCAAGGTGGCATAGTTCATGCACAATAATATAATCTGATAGTTCTTGTGGGATAAGGGCAATTTTATAATTAAAATTTAAATTACCTTTTCTTGAACAACTACCCCAGCGAGTTTTTTGATTACGAATTGAAATTGAATTGACTTTGAATCGATAGATTACATTATAATGTTCAATTCGTTCATGAGCTAGTTTTCTCGCTTGTTCTTTATATTGCAGGTATTCAGCTTTTGAGTCTTTTACCTTATGAGAATAGCCGAAAGTGGTAAAATAATCAATCCTTTCAAGAATCCATTGAGCTTTGGAAACAATAAACTTTTCAATTGTTCTTGATGAAACAAAACGAGGTGCAGAGACAATAAATGAAGCATCAGGATACACAGCCAGACGAACACGTTTTGAACGAGGGTTGATTTTGAGAGTGTAGGGGATTGTACGGTTGAGGAGGGTGATGGAAGGCATGGGGGATTATTTTTTTATAATATTATATCTACTTTCTAGTTATATACCTACTTATTGTATTGACCCAAGCAATCTTAATGTCCGTTCTTTAACTAAATCGTATTTTTCTTTCTGTTTTGAAAATGAATAGAAGCTCATTGAACCAAGGGCAATTCGAAGTTTATAGCAAAGCAACCGCTCAGCAAAATTTTTTATATTTCTCTGTTCATAATATTTTTCAAGACTCTGTTGTTTTTCTTTATCTTTTAGCCAGAACGTCATCCAGGCAATATCATAAACAAAATCTCCATAAAGTGAATCAGCCCAATCAAATACACCAGTCACTCTTCCATTTTCAGCTGTAACATTATTGCTTCCATAATCTCCATGTACAAGATATCGCTCTTCAGGACAAAATTCTGCGAGCTTTTCCATTTTTTGAAAAATAATCCCCCAAACATCTTTCTCGAGAAAGGAGCTAGTAAAAACATCATTATTTTGAACCCATTTCTGTACTGAAAAAATAAACTCTTTCCAGGAACTATAAGGGGCTATCCCATCGTTACTCCATCTTCCATATCCAGATGAATTATTAATATCAGTGCAGTGGATGGAGTCAAGAATACTTAAAAGATTGGAAAATGTTTTATGATATTCTTCGTCACTAAGCTTGTTAATAGTTTTTCCTTTTACTTTTTTTGAAATAGCAAAATTAAATTTCTCATCAATCTTTCCAATCTCTATAATTTCTGGGATTGGAATATTCTCGGTTTTGAAATGATTATATGCGTAAGCGTCCTTTTCAAAACCACTCGTAGACCACATATTTACACGAATAATATAATCGCCATTACTAGTATGAAAACTGAATGCTTGTGAACTCTCGCCACCAACAATAAACTCTACATGATCAATTAAATCATCAAAGTTCTTTTTGAGATATAAGACTACTTTCTCTTGTTCAATTTTTGCTTTTACAACAGACATAAATTACACTATCAATTTTTCTAAAAATAATATTAACATTGTATAAAAAACTCCAGCTAATAAAACTAGAGCACTACTTCAGTATTTCATTGGCGGAGAGGGCGAGATTCGAACTCGCGATACCTTGCGATATGTCGGTTTTCGAAACCGGTGCTTTCAACCACTCAGCCACCTCTCCAAATTAACCACCCGTAGCCTTGGCGAAGGAGGGTAATCACTATGCCGTTACCTTAGCGAAAACAATACTATATTTCACTTAGATTCCCGCCTGCGCGGGAATGACAGTGAAGGCGGAATGACGGCAGTTAAAGATTTCAACTTCTCAACCTCAGCTTTCTTTATATGCTCCCATTGTCCTTTACGTAATCTCCCAATCGTCACATTTCCAATTCTCACTCGAACTAAACGAGCAACATGAAAACCTAAACGTCTAAACATCCGTCTAATCTGTCTTTTTTTTCCTTGTCGTAATACAACTTCAAACGATCTACCCTTTAAATGTTTTACACGCTCAGCTTTCACAACACCATCTCCCATCCCAATTTCAATTCCGTTTCTAAACTTTTCTTGAATCTCAGCCACTTTAGTTTTTTCTTCTTTTTTATCTTTACCAATATCATGTCCGAGCGTTACGACATACACTTTTTCAACACCAAATTTTGGATGCGTTAATTTATTTGCCAACTCACCATCGTTGGTTAAAAATAACAAGCCTTCACTATCTTTATCAAGTCGTCCAACAATCGTTAACGGCGTTGAATAGCGAACTAATTCCAAAACATTTTTTTCACCTTTGAATGAGCGATTGGTGGAAACATAATCTTCTGGTTTGTTGAGCTTAATATAAACAAAATTATTAATCAAATTTATTTTTTGACCACGAATTCTGACGTCATCATTATCATCAACACGGTCACCAAGCTTAGCCATCTTACCGTTTATTTTTACATTGCCACCTTTAATCAAGGCTTCAGCCTGTCGGCGAGAAGCGACTCCTGCTCCTGATAGAAATTTTTGTAATACTATTTTTGTCATAAATAATTAACTACCTCCTCTGTCATCCCCGACTTGGTCGGGGATCTTGTGAATGATATAAGATATAAATTTACCCAGATCCCTGCCGGAGTTTATCCCGGACTTGACCCGAGACAGGGATGACACTATTTAGAGGACTCTTTATTCAAAGACACAACCCCCATCATCCCCATCATCACCCAAAACATAGCTGCTAAATCATTTTTAAAATAAGGCACATCAACCATACCATGAATCAAGATAACCACCAATGACAAGGTTAACCCAAGCACCACATACATAAAAGGATCATTCTGTTTTTTGGTATATCTATAGGCTCGAACTCCATAATACAAAAAAGTAATGCTAATCCAAAGAAACACTAGTACACCAATCAACCCTAGTTCTGTCCAAAAATTTAAAACAACATTATGAGGATATAAATATATTTCCAGAGGTTGCCAAACTGAATTACGAAACTCTTCATTAAAAACTACTTTCCTTTGATAATCAGGATCACGATAATCTTTCACAAAAATACCTTCTTGATGATATGGCTTGATGGCGGACTGATAACTAGCCAGCCCAGCTCCAGATAATAATCTTCCATCAGATAACATCTGCCAGGTTTCTTTCCATTGAGCTTGGCGAACTTGACCAGAAAAATTTCGCAGCAACACGCGATCAACAATGTAGTGTTGTAGTGGTTGTATAAAAGTAATCATCAAACCACCAGCAATAATTAAACCAAGAGTTAGTACCCGAATTTTTTTCTGACTAAACAACCCAAACAAAACAAAACCAATTGCTAATGCAAATATCGCACCTTCTGACCGCGCAGCTGCCACTGCACCAAGTCCCAACATAATTCCAAAAATAGTTGCCAGATACTGCCATTCATTGGTAATAAATTTTGCACCACTTTTCCAAAGTCGCCCCAAATTTCCGACAAGCAACATTATAATTGGTGCAAGATATAAGCCAACTGCATTTGGAAAAGGGAAAAACGAAGTCGCACGACGGTTGACTGAGCTTGCCCAAAAATCATTAGGTATATAGTGACCGGTTATATATTGATAGATTGCGAAAACAGAAACAGCAACCGTAGACAAACTAAATGAACCAAGTAAACAAATAATTTTTTCTCTTGTTTGGTGTGTATTGATAATAACTATAAATAATAATAGTGGTTCAAAAAAATATGCTCGCCAAATTCCAAAAGCAGCATTACTAAAGCCAGCAACACCAACGGCAATAAATGAAATAATTAACCAGGCTATAATTGCCCATTGAAATGGATACCTATTTTTTTCAGCAGGCAACTTACCTTTAAATAATCCCTTCCAATGTGACACCAACTCAAAACGATTCTTCAAAAACCAAACTACAAACACAATCAAAATCATCACTTCCAGAAAAGTCATTGGAACAACAAAAGTGAAGCGTAATAAATAGAGAGGCAACAACAACACCAACAACTGAACAGCTGTTTCTAATTTTTTCCAAGCTAGTCCGGCAAAGCCAACAGCTAAAATTAATAATAGTATGTATGTCATAAATTTTTACATTGTCATTCCACGTCTTTACTTATGTCATCCCCGATTCCATATGTCATCCCCGATTCCATGTGTCATCCCCGCGTAGGCGGGGACCTCATGAATTACACTATTACTTAGATCTCCCAATATCGCCTTCGGAGATTCGGAAGATGACATATAAAAGTAGCCAAGCTACATAGTGCCTACGCCACCAATAAATATAATCCAATTCCAACAAGTATCACGCCAATTGTCTTTTGTAATATTACTCCACGACCAATCTCTTCATTAATAAAGCGTGGGTATTTTCTCGCTAGTATTATCACAATAAACAACAAAAAGACATACTGAGTTCCTTGTAAGGCATTAATCATTGATACATTGCCCAATGAAATGGCCCAATTTAATAAAATAAAGGCAATAGCCGCCGCAAAGCGAACTCCCAAGAAAAAGGCTAATTGTTTTTTGGTTCGCTTTTGTTTTTGTTCTGAAGATCTAATCATTTGTCGCCAAGCTGGGACTGCTAGAATAATTAAAACCCCAATAAAGCTTCCAAGACGTGACCAGACAAATGCCCCAATAAACGGTTGGTGAGTATGGGAATAAATATATTTAATAAAGACAAAATAAGCTGCAAAACAAGCAGCTGAGATTACAGAGTTTATAAGCAATCGTGAGGTTGGACGAAGTCCGGCATGATATTTTCCAAAAACATTGCCACTAATATTTTTTATTCTCTCCCTAGTTTCTCCAAGTAAATAGACACGCGTTCGTTTTACTGAAATTAAAACTCCACCGGCAATTAATAAGATAAAGGCAATTATTTCTTGAGCAAATAATTTTGTTTCCAAAAAAATCATTGAGAGCAAAAATGAAAAGATTGGTGTCAAGGCTCCAACAATTGGCACAACTCGCGTCGCTTCACTTTGGTGCAAGGCTTTATACCAAAAAACCAATGTAAACAAAAATAATAAACCTGCTGCAACATCAAACGCAAGTTGCCACCAGTCAGGAACCCAAGGATCAAAAAATAACAAAACAAAATTACCAAGACTCCAAATACCTACATAGAATGCATAGACAATTGAAGAGTGAACCTTTTTTGATAACAAAAATTTGTCAGAGATATAGACTCCAGCATTCAAAAGATAAGAAAAAATAGCAACAAGTATGTACATTTAAATATATTCAAAAACTTTTTTGAAATTTAATTTTAATTTATATTATTTTTTACAATCTCAGCATACACTGCTGCACTTGGCCTCGCTGTTCGTTGCCAGGTATTTCTATCAACTGAAAACAATCCAAACTTTTTTGTAAAGCCAAGTGCCCACTCAAAATTATCAAGTAATGACCAATGCATATACCCTCGAACATCGGCGCCTTCAGCAATTGCTTCCTTAATTGATTTTATTACTTCTGTAATATACCAAGCTCGATTTATATCATGTTCATCAGCCAAACCATTTTCTGTAATATAAATTGGTTTCTGATAACGACTTAATTCTTGTATCACTGGTTTAATACCCCAAGGATATAATTCCCAACCCATATCAGATACTCTTTCATTGTCGCCTGGTCGCGGAAAACCATTTTTTAATAAATGGTGAAAATAAAAATTTAAACCAATAAAATCTAAATTATTTTTTACCTTATTTAAAAATGATCGATTCCACCACCATCGAATAACCATAGCTGAAAATTTACTTAAGATATCCTTTGCATCAAAAAAGATATTATCAGTTACAACCCCAACCTGAGCATTTTTATTATATGACTTGATTGTTTGATAACTAACTTGATGCGCTTTAATTAAATGTCGATATACTCGTAGATATAACAAAGGATTTTTTTTCTGTGGCGGAAATGTTCCTTCAATATAGCTTTTACCTACAAAAATATTTGGCTCATTCAAAGTCATCCAAAACGTTACTTCAGGTAATGACTGAACCATTTTTGCTGTATATCGACGAAAACATTCCACAGCTTGTTTGTTTTCCCAGTTACCCTTATCACGTAACCAAAGTGGGTTAGTCCAATGCCACAACGTCACAAAGGGCTCAATGCCTTCTTCTTTTAATCGTTGTATAAAATGACGGTATTTTGCTATAGCCTCATCATCAAATTTACCCTCTTCTGGCTCTACCCGAGACCATTCTATAGAAAACCGATAGGCAGAAGCCTTAATCTGCTTTAAACAGCTAATATCAGCCTCAAAATGGTCCCAGGAGTTGGATGCGAGGCCAGATTGATACTCGCGTGGGTCATGCCCTAAAGCCTCTAATTCAGCAATTCTAGAGGGTGATTTCTCCCATTCAGACCAGTCATTAGTTAGACCTCCTTCTATCTGATATGCGGATGTGGCCGCCCCCCATAGAAACCCTTTTGGAAAATTTTCAATATTATTTTTCATATATTCATAGTATATCACGAACTGCAGGCTTTTTATCAGTGATATCTTGACTAAAACAGATAAATTAGGCTATAAATAAGATATTCTAAATAATTAAAAGCTGATAGTTGTTGGTTGCCAGTTGATTACGAGCATCACCTCACAACTAACTACTAGCAACTACCTATACTACAATATGGTTCAAATGAAAAAGCGCACCAAGAGCGCGACCAATAATCGTCGCTCACACCATGCGCTAAAACCAAAAACTTTAATCAGCTGCCCAAAATGCAAGAAAGCAGTTATGCCACATCGTGCGTGTGCAAACTGTGGTTACTATAAAACTGGAGAAGCAGTTAAAGTTAAAATCGCTAAAAAGAAGTAGAGCTTGTCCTCGTCCCGGTTCAAGTCCGGAATAAACTCGGCGCGGAACTAAAGTTCATAAAGTTATAAGGTTATAAAGTATTAGACTATCCAACTTTTTACATTATAACTTTATTACATTATAACTTTATAACTCATTAATTAATCTCTATGGCCAACCGCCACCTTTCACGAACGATCGCTATGCAAACTTTGTTTGCTTGGGATTTTAATGAACGACAAAATTCTGACATCTCAGAAATCATTCAACAAAATTTTGAGCAGTTTGCGCCAAACTTTGATGATCATGGTTTTGTTGAAGGCTTGGTCAAAGGAGTTATCAAACACCTGGAAGAAATTAATGCCTACATTGTTAAGTATGCAACTGAGTGGCCACTAGACCAAATCACAATTGTTGATCGAAATGTTTTACGTCTTGGTATTTATGAATTAGTTTTTGATCCAAATATTCCTGCGAAAGTTGCCATTAACGAAGCTATTGAAATTGCCAAAGCTTTTGGTGGTGATTCATCAGGCAAGTTTGTGAACGGTGTGCTTGGTGCAATCATGAAAGAAATGCCTGCCAAAGCCGTTGATAAAGAAGGAGCAAAAAAAGAAAAGGAGACTGAAGAAGAAAAACCAAAAGAGTCAGTTCTAGAAACAACTAATTAATTAACATTTTATAATTTTTAATTTTTACATAATTTCTTTTTAGAATTGTTATAAAATTAAACATTACAAAATCATCGATTTTGTGATAAAAGAATTCAGCAAACTACAAGCTACTATTAATTATACTTTTAAGAATCCTGACTTGCTCAAACAAGCCATGGTTCATCGTTCCTATATAAACGAACATCCAGAATTTATTTTGGGACACAATGAACGACTTGAATTTTTAGGTGACGCTGTTTTAGAAATTATAGTAACTGAACATTTATACCACACCTATCCTGACACTCCAGAAGGTGAGCTAACTGATTGGCGTGCTAGTTTAGTCAATGCCAAAATGCTGGCACAAATTGCTCAAGAACTTTCCATTGAAGAAAATTTATATCTGTCACGCGGTGAAGAAAAAGATTCAAACTCTAAAGCTCGACATTATATTTTAGCCAATGCTATGGAAGCTTTGATTGGCTCAATTTATCTTGACGGAGGTCTTGAACCCGCAAAAGTATTTATTCATTCTTTTATCTTGTCACACTTTGAACACATTTTAGAAAATCATTTATACCTTGATCCAAAATCACGCTTTCAAGAAAAAGCACAGGAAGTTGAAAATATTACGCCACATTACAAAGTTATTTCCGAGACCGGTCCTGACCATAATAAAATCTTTGAAGTTGGCTTATACCTTGGAGAAACCATGATTGCCATTGGAAGAGGCTCTTCTAAACAAGAAGCTCAAGTTGATGCCGCTACCCAAGGCTTAACAAATAAGGGCTGGAAATAGCCTTGATTTATTACCTTAAATAGGATAATCTATATACACTGGATATTATAAGAAAATAATTATATGAACCCTGAAATTCTTGAAAAGATTAAAGCAGATCTACTGCAACAACAAAAACAATTAGTTGAAGAAATGTCTGGCATTGGCCAAGGTGTTAATTTACATCGTGGACCGGATATTCCTGACTATGGAACTGAAAGTGATGAAAACGCACAGGAGGTTGAGCAGTATACAACCAACCTTGAAGCAGATAAAGTTCTAGAGAAAACTAAAGCTGATATTGATTCAGCTCTAAAAAGTATTGAAGATGGTAGTTATGGTATTTGTAAATATTGTGGAAATGAAATTGAAGAAAAACGTTTATTGATTCGTCCGTTTTCATCTTCTTGTGTCAGCTGCAAAACCAAGCTTCAACAAAATTAAATATGATAGCGCTCTTGCGCAATAGAATAAGAAACACGGCCTTGATCAGCGCCGTGTTTCTTGTTATTACTGATAGGTTTCTAAAATCATTAGCTCAGATTTATTGGCAAGAAAACCCTCAAGAAATTTTTAATTTTTTACACCTAGGATTTTTTAAAAACCAGTTCATTGCTTTTTCACTTAATACTATTATAAATCCATTATTTTTTATCGTTCCAATTTTAATTATATTACTAGTATATTTTTTCTATACACTAAAAAACCAGCACCTATACGAGGCAACTGGCTTAATGTTTATTCTTGCTGGAGCAATGAGTAATCTTTATGATCGTCTACTCTACGGATATGTAATAGACTATATTGACCTAAGATATTTCACGGTATTTAATGTTGCCGATATGATGATTTGTGGAGGGGTGATGTATCTACTCCATCAAAATGTAAAAAATAATTATTTTTGATTTTCTTCCAAGTAAGAAATAAGATGAGCCACTTGATTATAAAAATATGGTGAACGATTGCTATTTCTTTTTTGGACTTCTTTTAAAGAGTCAATTATGTATCGAATAGAATCTGGATCTTGTGTAGCCAGTTCATTCCATAAAGCTAACTGTAAATTAAAATTTTCTTGTGAGGCTGTTTCACTAATTACGGAATTTGAAAAATCCTGAATCATTCTGTCAATTTTTTTTATTACTTGCTGATAATCTCTACCCTCTTTAATACTTTCTAATTTTTTTTGAGACTTAATAAAAAAACTAACATAACTTTTTTTTAACTTTTCATTTTGCTGTATTGCCAATAAAGGTCTGGCCAACGTTAAAAAATACGCTTCCTTTTCTTGATCACTGCGCGGTCTTGTTAAAGATTTATAGATTCTTAATAAATATTCATCTTCTTTATAAATAATGTCATCTTCTATATATATATCATCTCTTGAGGTACTTTTAGTTTCAATAGATTTTCCAAAATCAATAATATATACCTGATCTAAATTCCCATCAGTGGTGTTACTAAACATAAGATTTCGCTTATGTAAATCTCTATGATAAATTCCGGCTTTATGTAAGACTGGTAAAGCTTTTTCAAGTCGATTTAAAATTTCTGGATTTAAAATAAAGTCAGTTTTACCCAAAAAATTTATTAGTAACTTGTCATTTTGTTTTTCTTTTTGTCTCTGAATATATGCATCTTCTTGATCAGAAATTTGTTGTTGACCTAAACCTATCGCCACTATGCTCTCTAAATTTTTATAGTCCATGGAATCCAATACATCCTGATCTCGATATTCCTTTAAATCAGGGTGACGCTTAATTGTTTCTTTTAAGAGAAAATCAGATAAATCCTGACCCGGGATTAAATCCATTAGTATTATTCCTACTTTATTGTCTTTTAGATATACCTCATCACTTTCAAGTTCCGCACGCAATGTTGGTGAAGTTATTTCTAATTCATTATTGTAATATACTTTGGGGATTGAGACATCAGTTATTCCAGCCTGGAGTAAAGCCTCTCTGGCATTTTTCTGAAGATTACCTTCTTCTACTGCTCGTCGACCATCAATATATACTTTAAGCATTTTAACAGCCAAACGTTTATCAACACCTATTTCATCCAAAACTTCTTCACCAAAGAAATTCTTTAAATCTTCTGAGTCATATTCATTTAAATCAATTAAACCAATGATACCTTCTGCACCTTCGTTAATTCTTTTATAATGAATTAATAAATCTTCTAAATGTCTTTCAAATTCTTTAGATTCTAGATTATTTTCATTGAAATATTTCGAATGTTGATTATCCTGTTCGCCTTCTAAAATTTTTTTCTTTTTTAAAAATGGTAGATGGTCAGAATATTCAAATGACATAAGTATTAAATTATTATTAAGAATTAAATATAATCTCTCTTTGAGCACTAGTTATATGTTTAAAAAAAATCAATATTTTCTTTTTCGGCAAAAAACCCTTCGCCAAATTCGCCCATTCAATAACTACCACACTGTCATTAGACTTAATATAATCCTCAAGACCAATGGCTGTCAATGACGTTGCAGTTCTCACACGATAGGCATCAACATGAACTAAATGTTTTATGGTTGTATGCTTAACAGGATATACTTTCATCACCACAAAGGTTGGACTAGTTATAGCTTTTTTGATCCCCAAGCCTTTAGCCAAGCCTTTAACAAAGGCGGTTTTCCCAGCCCCTAAATCACCAATTAAACCAATTGTCTCCCCACCCTTTAATTTCTTTGCAAAATCAAAAGCAATTTTCTGCGTGGCTTTTTCTGAATGAGAAATTACTTTCATAGGAGTTCTATACTATCATAATATTTTAGAAACTAACTCAACTATATGTGATTGCCTTTAGAAAATCAATGCCTTGACATTAACAAGCTTTATTACTTTTCACTTTACAACATAGTAACCCCTTTTGGGGGTTACTATAGTTTTATACAACACAATTATTATTGAGCATTTTCTGCAAGTGGAATTTCTTCCAATTTTTCGTTATCTATCCCTAAAACTTCTTTACTGGTAACTTCTAGTATATTTTCACTTGTTACTTTATGTTTATAACCAAGCTGGTCAACAAACCAAGTTTGTCCTCTATTTTCAACTTGTAGTAAAAATCTACCAATTAATCTTTGAGCAATCGGAGTTATTGGAGCAGAAGAATTAGACTCAGGAATTTTAGCCAAATCATTATTGGTAATTCCTAAAGATACTTTTCGAAAAAGGTTCAAAGAATTATTTGTATTTACTTCATATCGAACAGCATCATTTGGTGAAACATACCAAACCTTCCCTCTATCTTCAACAGCTAATAATAATTTACTCTTTAATTTTTCTGCTGTAGGACCGGGGGTTATAACTTCTTGATCAACTTTAGTTTCAACAACTTCCTCAACCAAATTCTTATCTGGTTCTACGGGTGATTGATTAATTATAATCTCCTCAGTTTTTAATTCTTCATTTATTAAAATCACAGGGGATGATTCAGTAGATACAACTTCTTGAGTTACTACATTTGATGAAAATGATTCACCACTACCATTTTTCTCAGCAGTATATTCTTTTTCAACCACATCACCGTCTTTAGTATCGGGGTAATCCAGGAATGTTAACGGAGATGAAACTTCCGGAACAACTTGCTTTGTAGAATAACGTCCTGTTCCCAAAGAAGGCTGGGTTTCCACTGTCACAATATAACTATCAAAAGGAACAACATTTATTCCTTGAGAATTAGATAATACATTTTCACCAAGGACATAACTTACACTTGATGCAGCACCATTAGGTATTCTACTCTCCATAGTTATAACTAGAGTCATGCCAGAAATAGCTATATTTTGAATAGGTGGTTCCTCTCCATCAACTTTCACATTAAAGTTGTTTACTGATGGAACAGAATTACTATTTAAAGTTTCATTAAAAGTTAAAGTCACTGTTCTCTCATTTGCAATGGCTGAAGTAATTGAAAAGTCTGAAACAAATGAACCACCATTTGTTCGTATAAAATAAACACTATTATCATATGTAGCTCCAGTGATATCAACCTCCGCCCCATCGGCAGCTTCAACAATCCAAGGACCATTTTGGGTAAAATCTCTACTGGTTGTTAATGAGGCTATATAACGTCTTGTTATTGTTCCATCAACTACTCCAAGATTCTCAGATAAATCGCCGACAAAGACTGCATCACCAGTTACAGTCCCACTATTATAGCCCTCTGAATTAAAAGTAGCATTTCCATCATAGGTGGCTCCATCCATAACTATTAACTGATCAATGGATAAATCAGGAAGTTCTTGGGCCGGTTCAGCCTGTTTATCGTCATAGGAATAATTTCCTATCTCAAGCGGAGAACTATCAACTGAATTGGTAAAATAATATACAATTCCTGGTCTCGGACCATCTCCTCCTTCTCCAAGGTCACCCCAACTCTGTGTTATAAAAATCCAAGAAGAAAATACACAAAGTAAGACCAAAAAAGCCACGCCTAAACGCTCAAAAAATTTATTTAAACGGTTCATATTTTTTTGTTTTTATTTTTTTACCTATTTTTTCAGAAATAGGCATATGTTAAGCCAAATGGCTCATTAATACCTTTATATTAGCACACTTTTAGCAAAAAGTCAATGTTTTAGCCTTTTTTAAACTACTTTTTTCATATTCCTACTATTTTTTGCTTATTTTAACAGTAATTTCAGTATATTTTTCTGATTCTTTGTAAAAAAATACTTTATCAATGCGAGTCACTTGACAAAAATTAATATAGGTGATATTATATAGAGTTAATTTTAAATAACATTTACTTATTATCTACAAATATATCAATATTATGAAAAACTTAATGAAAAACAACGTATTCCATTGGTTTTTAACCTTTGCTTTCACAATGGTCTCGTTAAATATTATGCCGATGTTAGAGTTTTCTAATACTGCTTTAGCAGCCGGAAATAACCTTATTAAAAACCCAAGCTTTGAAACTGAGGTCGATACCTATTGGGATGTTTGGAACGGAAATTCTAATACAAGACGAAATTTCACAATGACCCGTAGTTATGAGGTCCCAGTTGGTTATGGATCTTATTCAGCTGCAATTCAGGGATCTGGGATGCCACAAGATCGATTTGACTATGGAATTATTACTAATAATCAAAACCCAATTGCACTGACTTCTGGAAAAAACTATTCTTTTTCTTTCTACGCCAAAGCACAAAATCCTTCGAATATATCAGTTTATTTTGTTAATGCCCAAAACTATCAAAGCGTAACAATTCCAGTTGAATTTAATATTGATTCAAATTGGAATCAATATCAAGTCATTTTAACACCTACTTACACTGGTGCTGGTGCTTTATCCTTTGCTTTTGGTGATCTAGGTGAAAATGTTATTTTAAACCTTGATGGACTTGATTTATCTGAAAATAATGTCGTTGTTAGCACCTCACAAACAGTTTCTGGATTTATTGGTCAAACAAATAAAACCCTTCGAATAACCAATGGCGGTTCATTAACTACAAATGATGTAAGAATTGAACTCCCATATTTTAATGAACAAACTAATACAATTGAAAGAAAAAAATTTACTCCAACTGCAGTTGCGAACAACACGGTTACTTTTGATATGTTTGCTCAAACCTTCGCTGGAATAGGAAAGATATTTATTTATAACACTGAAGTTGGAACATTTAATTATAATGTTTTAGTAAAAGTTACTGACTTCGCACCAAATCCCGTTATGGTTGATGAAGATTTAACCATATATGGTTCAGGATTTAATCCAAATAATGACCAAACCTTTGTTCTAGTTACTGCAGTTGGTCTTAATGGAAATACCTATGATTTATGGTTAAAGCCACATACTATTGACTCACAATTATCACAAGTAGTAATTAAACTTCCTATTGGTGTTGCAAGTGGCAACCTACGTGTGAAAACATATTTTACAAACATAGCAGGCGTTGGAGTTGAAAATAAATCAACAAGTCTTAAATATAATATTAAGCCTTCAATTTATTCAGTCGCCTGGAGCAAGCCTGGCTATGAACAAGTAGGGGACAAAATTAGTATTAAGGGCAAAGGAATTTCAAAAAGTCCAGTTGTAAATTTTTACGATGATAATGGAAAAATTATTTTTAAGAAAAATGCATCAGTAAAAATTATTGATACAGTTAATAATTATGAAATTATTGAAGTAGCAACACCAGTTACAATGAATAAACTAAAAATTACTGTAAAGGCTGGCTTAATAGAATCAAACCAAGCCGATGCATTAAATTTAACTGCTCGTCCTGTAATAAACTCAATCTCTACAAAAAAGAAAAGAACTGTTTCTCAAACTAGTACTACAATTTCAGCAGCGAAACCAGGTGAGAAAATACGTATTAATGGAAAAGGGTTTAAAACATCTGGACCAGCAAATATTGAAATTCAAACTATAAATGGGGCTGTTATTATACCTGTCTGGACAACCGGCATTGACCCCAATGGAAATTGGGTTGATGTTACTGTCCCACATCTTGCAGTTAGTGGAACAGTAAACGTAGAAATAAATGGGAAAAAATCTAACTCAATTTCTTTAGAAATAATTCCTATTATAGTTTCTACACTTCCTTTAGCCCCTTTTCCAGGAACTGACCTACAAATTTGGACACAAGGAGTTGGCACAAATCTATCCCAAACTACAATCCATTATATTTCTGACAAAAATGAAATTGTTTCTGTAAAACCATCTGCTGTCCGAACTGAAAATGATGCGGTTATTATTACAGCTTTTGTTCCAAAGTCTGTATCCAATAATAGTTCAACTGTTAAAATTCAATATGGAAGTTGGCTTAATGACGAAACGTATAAAGCCTCAACTAAGCCATATATTGATACTGCAGATTTTGACCTTGAAACAAAAATTTTAACTATTAAAGGACACGGATTTTCCTCGGTAATAAAAAATAATAAAATTACCTACATGTATATTGACCATACTGAAGTTAATCCGAAGGTAAAAATGCTTGGCATTACTAATACCAGCGAAGGTCAAGAAATTAAAATTCAAATTTTAGATACGTATCACTATGGATTTATTAAAGTAACTGTTAATGAAGATGTAAGTAATGAAGTAAGTGTTGGCCCAGCAATGATTTCTAGAATTGAACGACGAGTACAATTTGTAAACTCCGTACAAAAAGTTATGGGTGTCTTGTATATTAGCGGAAAAAACTTTGGTCCACGAGGTGGAGTTAAAGTTGGAGATGTGTGGGCAACCACCCACTATAGAACCAACACTTTTATTATTGCTGTTGTTGAAAAAGAACAAATTAGGAATAACCCAGTAATTGTTGCAAAACAATAACATATAGAACCCTGCCTCAAGCAGGGTTCTATTGTTTTCGATTGAGATTGACTTTTGCTTTATTTATTGGTAAGTTTCAGAAAATGGCTTTTTAAAAAATCAAGGAGGAAATAATGAAAGATGAAGAAATAGTCGAAGTTTTACTAAAAAAACCACGAAATTCTGATCTATTTGAAATTTTCAAAGATCTTCCTTTGGACGAAATTTATAAACTACTTAGTAATTCTGATATTCCTATAATAATGTTAACAGATGAAGATATGTCTTTTTCTTGGGATAGACTTTTTGGCAAGAGAAGTAAGGATCAGGTACTTAAACTCATAGATAAGGCCTGTAAAAATGGGGTTATAAAAACTCAAACTCCCTCTGATGAAAATTATTACAATGATTTTGATACAGGCACCAACTATGGCATGTGTACTGAATGCGAAAGTATATTTATCAAGACCTATGATAACGATAATTATTGCCAAAACTGCAGATAGACAAAAAAATTCTAAAAAATACCAAATCAAAATTCCTAAAAATAAAATGAAAGGACAACACAAATGAGCCATCAAGAAACAGTTACAATTCATGTGACAACACTTGGAGAACATCCAAGTACCGACACAATTCTTAGGACTACGCAAATGAGTAGCCAAGCTAATAAAATGGGTAACCAGACTACTGACACAATTCTCATGATTCGCCCGGCCCGCTTTGGGTTTAACACACAAACAGCTGCTACTAACCAGTTTCAAAATACTGGCAACGGACCTTCTTCTGAAAAAATTCAAAAATTGGCATTACGTGAATTCAATGATTTTTACAAACGTCTTGAAGGTGTGGGTATTAAAGTTTTAGTAGAAGATGATACTATAGATCCGGTTAAACCAGACGCCTTATTCCCAAACAACTGGTTTTCAACTCATAGAGGCAACAACAGAGCAGTGTTGGTTATTTATCCAATGCTAGCAGAAAATAGAAGATCTGAAGTAAGAGAGGACATAATTACATCTCTAATTGAAAATTATGGGTATGAAAAGCTAGACCTTCAAGAGTGGTGCAAAAAGAAAAAGTTTTTAGAAGGCACGGGAAGTATTGTTTTTGATAAAAAATTCAAACGTGCCTATGCATCTCTTTCAGAGAGAACAGATGAAAAGCTAGTACTAGCTCTTTGTGAAGAGCTGGGTTTTGTTCCGATGATTTTCAATACTTCAGATAACGGCGAAAGTATTTATCACACCAATGTGATACTATCCATTGGTGAAAACTTTGCTGTATTCTGCCCTGAAGTGATCCCAAATAAAATACAAAGGGACCGAATGTCTAAGTGTCTTCAAACAGGAAGGGAAGTAATTTTTATCAACAAAGAACAAGTAAGAAAGTTTGCCGGAAATATTATTCAACTAAGAAATCTCTCAGGTGAATATGTATTAGTTTTATCAGAAACGGCAATGAAATCTCTTTCTGATGAACAGATCGGCAAACTCTTTGAATTAAATCATCATATTTTGTGTCCAATTATTCCCACAATTGAAACAATTGGGGGAGGAGGGGCACGATGCATGATTGCCGAAATTTTTTAAAAAAGTAGATTTATCCAAAGTGCTACCCCTAGACAGCTTTTAATGGGGTAGCCTTTTTTTTACTCAATTTTTATAAATAAATAACCAAAATAATTTGTATACTATTCTATTGCCAAGAAAATCCTGTGCAAGTATTCCTTATCAATTAAAAACAAAAAATAGACTTTCATCTATTTTTTAGTATTGGTGGGCGCACAAGGATTCGAACCCTGGACCCCCTCGGTGTAAACGAGGTGCTCTAACCAGCTGAGCTATACGCCCTTAATTTAGTTGAAAGTTAATAAAGTTATAATGTTAGGTTTATTTAAAACAAAAACTTCATAAACCTTTCGGCTTTCTACTTTATAACCTTAAGAACCTTAGAACTTTTAAACTACGTAGTGCGGATAGAGGGACTCGAACCCTCACGAGGAAACCCCCACAAGCCCCTCAAGCTTGCGTGTCTACCAGTTCCACCATATCCGCCTATTTCTTTTTAACATCAAACCTTGAGGGATCAATTCGAAACTATAAAAAGATAGCTATTATTTAAGCTACTTTTTTTTCTTTTAATCTCTTATTATAACCAGAACGCAAAAAATATAGTTTGGCACGACGAACCTCAGCTTCTTTCTGAATTTCAATCTTAGTAATTGTTGGCAAATTCAAAGGGTAAATCTTTTCGACACCAACACCATCAGTTACTTTTCGGACAGTAATTGTACCTCCAGCTTCACGACCATGCTTATGAGCAATAATCATTCCGTCAAAGTACTGAACACGCTCTTTTTCTTCACCCTTAGGATTTAATTCCTTAATTTTCTGGTACACACGAATTGTCATACCAGGTCGTAATTCATTTTTGATTTCTTCAAGCGTCTTGTCCGATTTCTTACTTTCGGTCTTTTTCGCCTTTTTCTTAACTGCGGTCATAGGTAAATATAATTAATAAACAATATCAAGATTCTAGAACATTCACACAATCTTGTCAATGGATTATTTTATCAATAATTCCATACTTTTTTGCCTCCTCAGGGTTCATAAATCGGTCCCGATCAGTGTCTTTTTCTATTAAATCAACATTCTGACCAGTATGTTTTGCTAAAATCTTATTTAATTTATCTTTAATTCGTAAAATATGTTCTGAACGAATTTTAATATCAGAGGCCTGACCCTCAAAACCACCCATAACCTGGTGAATCATAATTTCTGAGTTTGGCAAAGCAAATCGCTTTCCTGGTGCCCCGGCAGCTAACAAGGTAGCGCCCATTGAGGCTGCCAAACCAACACAAATTGTGGAAACATCCGCCTTAACATATTGCATAGTGTCATAAATTGCTAAACCAGCTGTTACAGATCCTCCTGGGGAGTTTATATAGAACTTTATGTCTTTATCTCTATTTTCAGCATCCAAAAACAAAAACTGAGCAATAATAATATTAGCAACATGATCTGTCACTGGCTCACCAAGAAATATAATACGATCTTTTAATAATCGTGAGTAAATATCATAGGCCCGTTCATAATTACCGGCCTTTTCAATAACGGTTGGGATTAATGGCATATAATATAAAATTAGAAATAGTAACGTATCTTAATAAAAAAACTAAAAACTAAAATATAATTTAAAACATGGAGACAATGGCACGACAAGTGTCCATACTATAGCAATTTTTGATAAATTTTTCAAGGTTGACGGAATTAATAAATAAGTGTATAGTAAAAAAATTGCTCTTTTTTCAAAAACCTTAAATTTCTGTATACCGTGGAGAATAATAATGTAGTTACTTCGCAACAATGCATTAAATCATTAACAAAGTACTTGTGTAATTCTAATAAAGTTTATTTTAAAAAAAGCCTCAAATTTACATGATTTATGCTCTGCGAATAATAAAATTAATTTAGATTTAAAAAAAACTAAGCCGAATTTTTTTATTGTTAAAAAAGTAATATTTTATTTAATTGAAGAAGATGAGGTTATAATGAACGTCTTCGAATCTAAAGATGAAAAGATACTTGTGATCCCAGTAACAAAAGAAATGTTGGATAAAATTAATAATGAGGTTGGAGTAGATATATTCTCATCTCAATATTTAAAAAAGTAACTGACATTTCAGATTTTGCCACTTCTAGTTTTTAAGGAGTGGCATTTTTTAAAACTTTCTTTCTTTACCAACAATCACTGACAGAGCTTGAGGATAAATAGAAACAGTTGTAACACCACTAACCTCTAAACCACCATCAAGAGTCACGGTATATGGGCCTGATTGTAACTCTATTTGCTTACAGGTGATTGAGGACTGAGAGACATCTTTCTTAAACAAACCATTTTGAATTTTTAAAATATAAGCATTAAGCCGCCCATCTTCAGGTGAAACTCGTGGTCCTCTATAACCATAATCATCCGGTAAAACATTTGCTATTTGAATATTAGTTTGGCCTTCAGCACGAGCAGTAATATTTCCATCAATTACTAAAACTGGATTATGAGCTGTTACTGTTAACTGACTTAAAAATGTAGCACCAGTATTTACTCTTCCAAGGTCAATGCGGACTATTCGACGAGCAGCTAAAATTCGACAAGCATTTTCTGAGTCAATACCTAAAGCATTAGCACAGACACTCCCTTCACCAATTGGAATAATTCCCAAAGGGATATGTGCTTCATTCATCAAACTTGCTACTTGAGTAATCAAACGGTCTCCACCAACTACAATAATAGTTTTAGAAGCTTTTCTCAATTCCTCTCGAACAATTTCTTGCACACGAGTCATTGGTGCCAATCGATAAATTTTTCCACTAATTCCCAAATCAGTTAATCGTGTTTCTAATCGCTCTAATGTTTTTTGATAACGCTTGGCAGCCAATGTGTGATCGTAAATATAGACATTATTCATGGTCGTCGGCTGTCACCTTATTATTATTTTTTACTGCTTTAGTTTCATTTGAGGCAACGTTGCATTTCCCTTTAATAGTTGCACCACGTGCAATTGATAAACTCCCAACTTCCATATCACCCACAATCTTTGCTGAAGCTGTTAACTCCAAATATCCTTCAATTTTAATATTACCTCGCACTTCTCCGCCAATTTTTGCTTCTTGAGCGCTTACATCAGCCACCACAGATGCCTTGTCACCAACTTCAAGAAAACCAGCTGTTGAAATTGTACCCTTAACCTCACCTTCAATAACAATTCCACCTTGGCAAATAAAATTACCTTCAATTTTAACCGAGGGTCCAATAATTGTTTCTACTCCATCTTTTGATACTCCTGAATGGTTTTTGTTAAACATAGAAATATACTTAATAATGATGTAATAAGTATAGAATATATATGAGAAAGTATAAAGGCCAAAATATCTAGCTATTAATTGTCAAAACCCTCACTAGATTGTATAGTTGTGGTAGTCTAAAGGAATAGGCTCTTGTAGTTCAATGGATAGAACAGATCCGTCCTAAGGATACAATGGGGGTTCGATTCCCTCCAAGAGCACAAAATTAAACTATAAAAACAAAATTTTTTGAACTATAAGCTTGCGAGGTTGAAAATAATACTGTATATTTTACGAGTATTATAAAAATAAAAAAATATATTTTACTTGGGCCATTAGCTCAGTTGGCTAGAGCGCTTCCATGGCATGGAAGAGGCCAAGGGTTCAAGTCCCTTATGGTCCACAAATAGTTTTTTGTCTAATATATTGTAGACTTAATTACAAAAATATATTTTGTTGATAAGTCCACAATATTATAGACTTATATATAATTATTTGGCTAATATTAAATAAAATAAATTTTGTGGATAACCTGTGTTAAACTATATTTATGAAGGCAATTCCTACCCAAACTTCGCTATTATTTCTTGATGAGATTTTAAATAAAAGTGACATCAATGAAGGATCTGTTGTTGCTGATCTTGGCTGTGGACGATCATTACTTTTCTTAAATTTACTTGCAAATAAAGTTGGTAAAGAAGGAGTCGTATATGGAGTTGATATTCTACCAGAAGTTATTGAATCTATAGAAAGAGATATTAAGCACCATGGACTTCAAGAGGTTTCAATTGTTCAAGGAGATCTAGAAAAGCTTAATGGAGTTAGTATTAATAATAACGCTATTGATATTGCCTTCCTAGTAAATACTATAAATCAAATAGCTGATACAACTTCTTTATTGCAAGAAGTTACGAGAATTTTAAAAGATTCTGGAAAACTAATTATTATTGACTGGCATCAATCAGAATCCCCAATCGGCCCAATTCAAGATCAAAGAATTTCATTACAGCAAATCAAAAAGGTTTTAAATAGTGCTAAATTATCAATTCTTGACGAATTTGAGGCTGGGCCTTATCATTACGGATTAGTTGTTAGTCAATAATATTATACTACTATGAACTACTTATCATGGCTTTACTGGTTTAACTCCAGACCAGAACCCCTAACTAAACAGAATTTGAATATTATACTGTTAATCGGTTTTATTTTATTTGTTATTGGTTTGGCTGGATATATTGGATCTCTTTCCCGTTTGAATATATCAAATCGTTTAGTTAAGAGAATTACTACTTTTTCTTTTACCAATGCTTTTATAGCCCTCTTTATTGCTTTTTTAAACTATGAGCTAATTCCTTATCTTAGAGCTCGAGTTATTTATATTATTTGGGCAATAATTGTAATTGTTTGGGTTTTATACATTTTCCCATTAAAAAAGAAAAAGACGGCTAATATAAATAATTCACGTGAAGATGAAATAAAAAGATATTTGCCCAACTAGCAAACATTATCCTGAACTACCCTCCTATATGGAGGGTTTTTTGTTTTTAATGTTTTTGATAGAACTATAATGGCTATTAATGTTCTATTTAGAACATTATGAATAAAAATAGCTACTATGGAAAACTTGGTGAATCTATAGCCAAAAACTATTTAATCAATAATGGTCATTTAATCATGGCGTCTAATTTCAGACTTAATTATGACGAAATAGACATTATTACTAAACACAATCAATCTCTCGTATTTATTGAGGTAAAAACTAGGCTTTCAAGTAAATATGGGAAAGCAGAGGATCAGCTTACCCTTAAGAAGGCTCGAAAACTACATAGATCAATAAATAAATTTTTGGCTATTCATGGCTATTTAGAAACAAGGGTTAGAGCAGATTTCATAGCCATTAATCTTAATATAGGTAAAAAAATGGCTAATATTAAACATTATAAAAATATTTTTTAATTTTTTTGGCTAAGATTAGATAACTATACTTGACAAATTACTGGTTTTAGGTCTTGACAAAGAAACTAACTTGTGATAAAGTGTTGTCACGAAAATCCCTCTATGCTTTAATAGGGGATTTTTTATTTTTTAAGAATATGACAATTTTCCAATATTCAAAATTACCATTTTTAAATAAACGGTCTCACAGACAGGTGGTTGTTTTTATTCTAGTGACTATTATTAGTAATTTTCTTCTATTTCCAGTTCACGCTGCTGATGAAAACTTTGAAGAGTCTTTTACTGAATCAAAAATTGAAACTATCAAAGCACCAGAAACAACAAAAAAACTTTTTGAAGAATTTATTGCAAAAAATAATCAAGGATCACTAGCTATCCTTAAAAAAGAACCGTCAGATTTTGTTAAAAGCTTTGCAAGTATCCAGGACAATAATAATATTCCTCTTATTGATATTTATAATCAAAATAAAGCTGATAAAGCTTTACAGAAGGTGGCTATTTTTAATACTGAGTCCCGATTAGTTACTTTAACAGCTTATAACTCAGAGGTTGCTCAATGTGATGGCGACCCCTGCACAACAGCCAATGGCTTTAATGTTTGTGATCATGGTATTGAAGATACTGTAGCTGCTAACTTTCTACCACTAGGAACCAAGATCCAAATTCCAGAATTATTTGGCAATCGTGTCTTTATAGTTAGAGATCGAACTTCAAAAAAATATTCTGATCGAGTTGATGTTTGGATGATTGAAAAACAGGATGCATTACAATTCGGAAAAAAACGAGCACATATTGTTGTTCTAGATTAATTCTTTTACCAAATTAAAACAGAAAAGCCCGTCCTGGGCTTTTCTTGTTATAAGGAAATAAATCTGGTATAGTTGCAATATTATATAATATTTGGTCACGTTGCCAAGTGGTCTAAGGCTGCGGTTTGCAAAACCGCCATTCGTGGGTTCGACTCCCACCGTGACCTCATTTTATGAGATCCCAAATTCTCGGTGACATTGCCTGTTAGGTATAGACTGTAACATCCTTAGAAAATTCGTACAGGTGAGTCAATTCAGAATGTCATCCGGCTTACTGTTTGACGAGTCCTGATTATCAGGACGAGGAGTTTATTCCTACCCTCATGCAATACCTGTGTATTTCTCTCTAGGCTTATTATTTTGCCACCTTTTGAAAAGGTGGCATAAATAAAATAACAAGCCTAGGAAGAAATAATTGTATACGGGTATCGTTCATTTATAGAATCCTGGCTAGATCCCTCGTCCTCACTATAATGAGGACTGTCAAACAGTAAGCGGGATGACATTCTTGGAATTCAAACCTGTAGGTACATCTTTATAAACTTTTTAGCTTCAAAACTAAAACCTACTGAGCTGTGGATAAGTAGTGGATTTTGTGCATAAGTTTTACTTTTTAGTCTACTAAAACCTAGACTTAAGTTGTTGAAAACTTTTATATTTATCAAATATATAATAAAAAAATTACTAATATTAAATAAAATATTATTAAAGTTACATAAAGTATTGCGTGGTTTGTCAAAATATGCTATACTTAAAACATAGATTGCTCTTTCTTACTTAGAAGTTTTTACGATATCACTGATATTGTAAAAAATTCTCTCATTTACTGATAATTACTATGGATCGGAGTTGATACGATCCTAAAACAAAAATAAAAGAAAGGATACTTTGATGAAACATCAAAATAATCCATTTATCGGTAGAAGAGTTGGCTTTAAATCAACAATAGCCTTTAATCCCTACGGAAACCCAAAAAGAATACGCAGGGATGAGGCTCATCACAAGGGCATTAATTAATTTATAATTCGCCCTAGATGGGCCTCTTATTATTTTCCTGAAGAATATGACGTTCTAGCTAACTAAAGTAAAACAAGTCAGTCACAGCATCTGTACAATCAATTTTAACCACAAAAAAACACCACAGTATAATACTGTGGTGTTTTTGATTATAGTTATTTAATAATCTCTCCTTCAATAACTGTAGAGCTAGTTGGAGTAGTATCTTTTTTTCTAAATATTAACCATTGTTGTCCGATTGTTAGTATAGTTGAAATAAGCCAATAAAAAGCCAGTCCACTTGGTAGTGTAAGACATATAAATATTGTTAAGGCTGGCATAAAATATAACATTTGCTTATTCATGATAGCCATCATATTCTCATCTTTAGATCCATCGGTTTGAACTGTGGCTGGTCGCATTGGCATCATTTTTGCTTGAAAAAATTGGGAAACACCTGCTAAAATCGCTAAAATAATATTAGGTTTAGAGAAATCCAAAAAACCAAAGGCAATATTATTTATAGTGCCCGGATTATGGATAAAGGGATAAATTAAAACTAATGTTTTACCCTGTAACTCATCTCTAAAAACCTTAAAAATTGCCCAAAAGAATGGTAATTGTATTAATAGTGGTAAACAAGAGGAAAGAGGGTTAACCTTTTCTTTCTTATACAAATCCATCATTGCTCGACTCATTCCTTCTTTATTGTCGGCATATTGCTTTTTAATTTCATCAAGCTTTGGCTGAAGCATTTGCAAGGATTTTTGACCCTCAATTGATTTTTTTGATAATGGGTATAAAATCAGCTTTATTATTATTGTTAATATAACAATAGTTATACCAATATCATGCCCAGGTAAGGTGTTATATATATAAACCAAGAGGTTTAATATCGGTTCATAAAAAATTGTATTAAAAAAATTCATCATAGGTATTATTTTTTATTATTTAACTGGATCATGGCCTCCTCGACTCCATGGATGGCACCGTAAAAGGCGAAGTATTGATTTATAGAAACCTTTTATTAGCCCATATTTACCAATTGCTTGAGCCGCATATTCTGAGCAGGTTGGATGAAAGCGACAATATCCATATGGGAAAAAATACTTCCAAAAACTGTGGTCAAATGATAGGGTTTTTTGATAAAAACGAATTAAGGCTTGACTAATTATTACTCCAACTGAACTATTATTTCGTTTCATAGAGTCTTTTTAAAGATTTTTTGCAGACTAGTTAATATATCAGCCTTAAAATCTTTATACAAAGCAAGATTGGATTTAGGTAAGCACGAAATCACAAGATCAGTTGAGGGGGTTAGTTGGGGCATTACGTCACTAATTATTTTACGAACCCTTCTTCGTATTTTATTACGTATTACAGCTTTTTTACTTATTTTAGTACTGACAATTACAGCACATCGAGTGATGTTTGTTGTTCCAGGACTATATGAAATACGAACAAATTTACCATAAACCGAAAGTCGTGAAGAAAAAACTCGCTCAAACTCCCGAGTTTTTCGAACACGATTACCTTTCGGAAGCATACTATTATGAGGTTAATTTCTTCCTACCTTTTGCTACACGTCGCTTAATAACATCACGACCACTTTTTGTTTGCATTCGCTTACGAAAACCGTGCTTTCTTTTTGCCCGTTTTGCGTTTGGCTGATAAGTTCTTTTTGGCATACTATTTAAAACAATAATAAATTATGAGTTTTCTAAAACCAAACATTTGGCTAAAATTCCTCAAGGTTACGCTCTCCACGGTATCATTATTATTGAAAAACGTCAATCATAACGTTTCCCTTTTTATTTATCAACAGTTTATAAACAAGGTTGAGGCTGTCTAGAATTTAAACTTATTGCTATAATGTTTCAGCTTGATATTTTTCTTTATTTATCTTATTTTTATTAATAATTATTGTTATAGTTATTAATATTTTTATTATTTTTACCCTTCCTATGGATTTAGATCAACTCTGGCAAGCTGTTTTAGGTGAAATGGAGCTTACTCTTTCTAAAGCAAGTTATACTACCTGGTTTAAATTAACCTATATTCATTCTTTTGAAAATGGGAAGATTGTTATTTGTGTACCAAATACCTTTACCCAAATCTGGCTAGAAAAAAAATATTATCAAGATATTATCGCTACCGTTAAAAATATAAGTAAAGAAAATGTCAAAGAAATATCTTGTAAGATTGAAAATCGTCGATACACTCCGGTTAAATCTTCAACAAATCAATCTATTGCAAAAACACTAGGAGCAACAACCCCATCACCAGAAACACCAAAAAAATTAGGTATTAACCGTTTTGGTCTTAATAATTACTATACTTTTAATAGTTTTATAGTTGGAAAGGGAAATGAATTAGCTTATGCCGCTTGTCAGGCAGTAGCCGCTAATCCGGGTAAAGCCTATAACCCCTTATTTATATATGGGGGTGTCGGACTTGGTAAAACTCACCTTTTACAAGCCATTGGAAATGAGTTATCAAAAAATTCTGATAAAATCCTCTATGTAACTTCAGAAAAGTTTTCTAATGATTATATTAACGAAGTTAGATCAGGTCGAGCCAAACAATTAAAAGAAAAATATCGGAATGTTGATCTATTATTAGTTGATGATGTTCAGTTTATGGCTGGAAAAGATGGAACTCAGGAGGAATTTTTTCATACCTTTAATGAATTACATCAAACAAATAGACAAATCGTTCTAACCTCTGATAGACCACCAAAGGCCATTCCTGCCCTTGAAAAAAGACTGTTATCACGTTTTGAGTGGGGGATGATTGCTGATATTACTCAACCTGATCTTGAAACTAAGTTAGCTATTCTGGAAAATAAGTGTCATGAAAAGAATTTTCCCCTCCCAGATGATATTCTTATGTATATAGCACATAATATCCAAACTAATATTAGAGAGCTTGAGGGGGCATTAACACGCCTTATAACGCATTATGAGTTCAACAACCTTCAGCCAACCCTTGAACTAACTAAAGGTATTTTAGCAGCCACCTTAGTTGAATTTAGAGAAAATTCTATTACTAGTAAGCATGTCGTTGAAGCTGTAGCAAAGTTTTTTGATATTGATATGAAAGATTTAATTGGAAAAAGTCGTAAAAAAGAATTAGTAACACCAAGACAAATTGCTATGTTTTTATTACGTGAAGAAATAAGTGCATCATTTCCAGCCATTGGCCAAGAAATTGGAGGTAGAGATCACACCACGGCTATTCATGCTTGTAATAAAATAAATGAAGATTTAAAAAATAACCAAAAACTAAAACAACAATTACTTTCGATTCGCCAACTTTTACAGGTGTAGATAAGTCTGTTGATATCTTGTGTTTTAAGTGGGACTTAAATGTTTATAAAAACGGGTTTTTAAAAAGTGTTAAAAAGTTATACCCTTTTAAAAAAACTTATACAGTTTTAAAAAACACTTTATCACAACTTTATACACACAACAAAAATTTATTTTCCCTTGTTCTATATACAACTCCCGTCTTATCCCCACTATCCACACCCCTTATTAGTATTACTGTTATTTATATATTTATATTATATGAAGATAATAAGTCTACAAAAAAATCTTAAATCAAGTGTTTACGCTGTTAGTCATATAGCACAAAAAAATACTAACCTACCCATACTAAATAATATTTTAATTTCTGCAAAAGATGGTGTTATAAGTTTAATAACTACTAATCTAGAAATTGGTATTACCAGTGTCTTACGGGGTAAGGTGGAAAAAGAAGGTTCATTTACTGTAGATGCCCGAATCTTATCTGATTATGTTAATTTATTACACAATGAAAAAATTACCATTGAATTAAAAGAAAAAGAACTTGAAATTGAATGCGGAGAAACAAAAACAAAAATAAAGGGTCAGTCATCCGAAGAATTTCCTTTTATCCCAGCTATTGAACGAATTAATCCATATATATTATCAATACAAGATTTTAAAAAAGCTGTTAGTCAGGTTTTATTTTCTGCTGCCCTTGATGAAACTAGAGCGGAGTTATCGGGTGTCTTATTAATTTTAGAAAACAAAAAGATTACTTTTGTCGCCACTGACAGTTATCGACTAGCAGAAAAATCAATTCAAATTAAAAGTGATGTCATTGACGAGAGGCGCTGTATAATCCCCGCACGGACTCTACAGGAGCTTCTAAGAGTGGTTGGGTCTGAAAGTGGAGATGATGACACGCCAAGTGAAATTACTCTCTACGTGTCAGAAAATCAATGTCTATTTACAATTGGAAATACGGAAATAGTTTCTAGATTAATTGATGGACGTTATCCTGATTATCAACAGATAATTCCACAAAAGCACAGCACTAGAATTTTAGTAGATAAACAAGAATTATCACGAGCAGTAAAAGCGGCGGCACTTTTTTCAAAAACCGGGGTTAATGACATTAATCTTGAAGTAGAAGTTGAGAAAAAAAATATAATAATATCTGCTGCCTCAGGACAAACTGGTGAGCATGTTAGTAAAATTCCAGCCATAATAAATGGAGTAGATGTTTCAATAATTTTAAACTCTCGTTATTTACTTGATGTGTTATCTGTATTACAAGATGAAACAGCGACAATTGAATTAATGGACGCAAATACTCCTTGTATAATAAAAGATGGGCAAATAAAGGATTATTTATATATAATCATGCCGATTAGGACATAGGAATACAAAACTATAAAAAAACAAAATACAAAACAAAAAAATAAAAACTCTTGGTTTAAATCAAGGGTTTTTATTATAATGATTAAAAAATTATTCTACGACTTCAAATTAAATGTCAATTTTTGTTCAGAACAGTTGTCTATGTCGTCACAAACTTTAATTGTAATATCATGAAAACCAGTAGAAAAACCATATAGATTTTTTTCTAACCCAAAAGGGTAGGTGGTAATAATTTCTGGTGTTGCGTTATCAATACTATACTCAACTCGACCAATACCACGTGGGGCAGAAGCAAGAATAGAAATTGACAACATTCCATTAGTTATTTCTTGGCCATCAGAAAAATTTTTTATTGAAAAATTTGGTCTGTTTTCAGGTAGGTGAAGATTGTCTTTTTCGGTTGGTGGTTTTTCAATGTTAATTTTATTTTTTATGGCCCAGGCTTGGATTCTACTTTCCCAAAGATCAAATTGTGGGTCATCACTTGGATTTTTTAATTCAGGACCACGTGGGTCATTTTTATTAATATAATATAAAATTGTGTGTGGTTCTTGAAAAGATTTTTCTTCAATAAAATTTGGAGGTGTAAATTCAGTAGCTAATAACCCTGAGGCTTTGTCAATTTTTACTTTAGTTAAGCCAACGTCCACGCCATCTAAAACCGCTTTGCCGGTAATGTCAATTTTAGGAGCGTTAAATGATTCAATATTTTCATTTCCAAGAACACGTCGCATGTATTCATTCCAGATTGGTGCAGCGACAACACTACCATCAGCTCCTGCTTTCATTTCAGTATTATTATTATTTCCAACCCAAACACCAGTAACTAATGATGGTGTGTAACCAATTGTCCAGGCATCACGATTATTATTTGTAGTTCCTGATTTTGCAGCCACTGGTCTATTTCCAAGAGTTAAAAAATTACTTGCTCCAAAAATAAACGAACGTTCATTATTGTCAGATAAAACAAAATTTATTAACCGCGCAATATTACTATCAAAAACTCTTGTTTCTTCATTTTTATATTCCTCAAGTATTTTTCCATTACGATCTTCAACTTTTAATATATACGATGGCTCATGAATTAATCCTTCACGAGCAAAGGCACTATAGGCGTTAGTGTGTTCAAGTAATTTAACCTCACCACCACCAAGAACAAGTGATAATCCAAAACGATCTTTATCGGCTAGAGTGGTATACCCGAGTTTCTTTGAGAGGGCTACCACGCGGTCAATTCCTGCTAAATAAAGGGTTTTAACAGCTGGGACGTTTAATGAGCCAGCTAGTGCCTTTTTCATGCTCACAGGCCCATATTCCTGACCATTGTAGTTACGTGGTTCATAGACTGGTCCAGAGGCAGCAAAATTAGTAACCACGTCATATATAATTGTATTAGGGGTATAGCCCTTTTCAAAAGCCGCTGCATAAATTATTGGTTTAATAGATGATCCTGGTTGACGTGGTTGTAGAACAACATTTACTTGTCCATCAATAGCGTCATCAAAATAATCACGTGACCCAACCATAGCTAAAATTTGACCAGTTTTTGGATCTATGGAAACCATCGCTGCATTAGAGGCTTGAAATTTTTTCTCATTATCAAAGGCTTTTTTCTTTAATACTTCTTCGGCAATATTTTGTTTATAAGAATCAAGGGTGGTGTAGATTTTTAATCCATCTTGTTCAATGGCCTTCTCGCCATATTTTTCAGCCAGAAGTTCTTTAACGCGCATTACAAAATGTGGAGCTATAATATTTTCTGTTGGTGCTTTAAAGGAAAGTTTGGTATCTTTGGCAGCTTGAGCCTCTTCTTTGGAAACCATATTTTGATCAACCATAAGATCAAGAACATATTGTTGTCGGGAAAGTAAAATGTCTTTATTTGGACCATATGGTGAATAGCGAGTTGGGCTTTGTACCATAGCAGCTAAGATAGCAGATTCGGCCAAGCTAATATCTTTTGCATTTTTACCAAAATATTTTAAACTAGCAGCTTCAACACCATAGGCATTTGAGCCATAAGGAATTTCATTAAAATACATCTGTAAAATTTCATCTTTGGAAAAGTTTTTTTCTAAACGATAGGCTAAGATTACTTCTTTTAATTTTCTGGTATATGATTTTTCAGTAGTTAAAATTGCATTTTTAACAAATTGTTGCGTCAGAGTTGATCCACCAGCTTTTCGATTAGTAAAAACATTAGTAACCGCAGTTCTAAAAATAGCCCAAAAACTAAATCCTTTATGATGATAAAAGTCTTTATCTTCAATGGCTATAGTTGCATCACGAACTGATTTTGGAATTTGATCAAGGGGAACAAGGGTTCTTTTTTCTTCACCATGAATATCATATAAAATTGTTTCTCCACTTCGGTCATAAATTTTAGTACTTTCGGCAACTTCTCGATCAAGGAGTTTATTTGGCTCTGGGAGTCCACGGGATAGCCATAAAAAAGAAATAAAACCAATAACAAAAATAACCAACAAAGTGTAGGCGCCAAGAACCATGGTATTTTTTGAAAATATCCAGGATTTAATCGTAGTAAATAGGTGTTTTTGACTATTACTCTTTTTTCGCCACTCGGTTGTTCGTTGAATAGGGCGATGCTTAGTATTGCGCCAATATTGGGGAGATTTGGGGTTTATTGGCATAAAACGCAAAATTAATATAAGTAAGCAATTTGTATCTTTTATTATATCACACCGGTTTCTTATTAATACATTGATTAATTATGAGTTTTAAGAACTTTTCTCAACTTGAAAAGTTTTTGTATAAAATAAATAGAATCTTTTAGGAGTTTAACTTTACTTGCTCGGTTCTCAAAACGAGCCTCTTTCCAGTTTACGGGGATTTCTTTTATAGTATATTTAAATTTATCAGCCCAAATAATCATCTCAGTATCAAAAAACCAGTTTTTATCTTGTATATATGGACTTAGAGTTGTAAAAATACTCTGACGAACTGCTTTAAAACCACATTGTAAGTCAAGATATTGGTGTCTTAGAAAGAGTTTAGCTAAATTATTATATACTCGTGAGGTAATCCCTCTTATCATTGATCGATGTATGGTTGATTCTTTTTCATAACGAGAACCAATTGTAATATCTGCTTGATTGTTAATGATAGGAAATAATAATAAAGGTAATGAGGATAAGGAGACGGCAAGATCACAATCCATATAACAAACAACATCAGCTGTTGAGTGTAGCCAAGTATTTTTTAAAGCATTGCCTCTTCCTGGTTCATTAATGATAATACAAAAAACTTTTGGAAGTTCTTTTGCTAACTCTTGGGCAATGACTGGTGAATTATCAGTTGAAGCGTTAATAATAATTGTGATTTTCCAATCAAAAGGAAAATGTTGACTTTTACAGAATTCATATAACCTCAAGCAGTTTTTCTTTAGGACGTTTTCTTCATTATGGGCGGGTAAACAAATATCAACTAACATATTATTTTATTCGTTCGGTTACCTCAATAAAATTATAGACATCATTGACTCCGGGAAAAATGTAATTTTTATCCTCAAGCATTTCAAAATTAGTATTAAAATATTTATTAAAAACAAATCTAAAAATATTAACACTACTTGAGAAAGAAGCGAATTCTGCTTTGTTAACTCCTGGTAAATAGTAGGCTGCAAACACAGGCATTTTTTGTTTCAGTAAATCATCATTTGCATCTCCCCATTTATTCTCTTCAGGTAAGCGAAATCTTAAAAATGTTGGACCTTCATCACTTTGAATAATAATAATTGGTGGTTTTTTTGAATTGGCTAATATTTTTTTTATGGATTCTTCTAGTTTACTATTAATACACTCTACTTGGTTAATATAATTTTCAACTTCATGCTCGGTATCATAGGTATTTTTTATTAAAAATTCACAATCTTTTCCAAAAACATAGGGAGTGTGCGGGGATATAATATGTGTGAAAACAAATTTTGGTCCTGGTAGTTTTGCGATTTTTGGTAATTGCTCAAACTGATAAGAAGTAAAGTTTCGGCCATCATTAATAAAATTGAGTAAAAGATCTTTAGTAAAAAAGACGGTAAGTGGCTGTAAAACAGTTGAGCGAATAACAGCTTGATTAAATAATTTTTGTCTCGACATGATCCTATTATTAAATACAAAATTAGCATCAGCTTGAGGATTAAAGCTTGTTATTTGCCACCAAGACCCCATTTGATAATAGGAATAATTATTACTTTTTAGAAACTTAAGAACATTATTATCGTTAAATAAAGGGGTCACAAGTGAAATGTCAGAGTAATTTTTATAAACAGATAAATAGTCAAGATATTCCATGTTTAATGTAGAAGAAACAGATAGACAAGTAATTGGATAGTTTGAAGTGTGGTTGGCAGGCACATGGAATCCTTGCTCGGTTAGAAAATTTATAAACTTTGAATTATCAAAATTATAATATTTTTTAAAAATATCAGGTGAACCATAGCTATCAGGCACAATATAATAAATGTCTGGTAAATTTTCACGGACTAAGCTTTTATCGGGACCAGGTAATTCAAAGGAGCTTGAAACACTTGGTTTTAAAAGACGTTCAGTAATTTCAAATTTTGCAATTCCTACTAAAGGAAAAATTACGGCTAGTACTGAAGCTATTAAAATAAATTTATTAACCGCCACTAAATTTTTTTTAACTCTTTTTATAAAAATATAGAATAATACAGGAAGTGTTAGCCAGGGGAGGAATAAATTAATGTCATTTTCAATGCTAATAAATTTTAAACTCTGAACAAAGAAAAGAAAATCACTGTATGAGAAAATAATAATAATAAAAAAACTTAAAAATATTGTTCGTTTATGCGGATCAGCAATTAAACGAAAAGCTATTAGAGAAAAAAATATGGTAACTGGAAGGGTAATCAAAAGTGGTGTAATGAGAATAGGTAAAGAAAGATCCGCCATGTTTTGTTGGTACAAAGAAAGAACAAAAGAGATGGACAATAAAATTGGTGGTAATATCCAATTTTGATTTAAAATAAATTGTTTAAAAGATTTCATTTATTTTCTTATCATTAGATACAAGGATCTTTTTGAGTCGGGAATGTTTTCTTTCATGGTAATAGTAAAAAATTTACTAAACTCTGCTTCAAATTCTTTTTCATTATAATTATCAAAAATATCTTCACGATTTTGAAGTAATTTTTGTGTTTGTTTGTCCTCTTTTGGAACAAATTCAACTATAAGTTTTTCTCCTATATCTGCAAATAATTTCGCGATCATTGATAATGGTACATTATTTGAAATAGCTAGATGGTGCACCAAGGCTAAGGCAAGAACCGTGTCAGGTAATGAACGAATAAAAATTGAGTCGCGCTCTTGGTTATGCCAACCAATTGCTGGGGATGGATTAATCAAATCAATAACCAGGGGTAAGATATTATTAACCCCCTCTTGTCTATTAATTAGGTAGTTTTCTTCAATAACATCTGGCTCAAAATCCATAGAAATAACCGCAATTCCCTTTTTGGCAGCTAAACGAGAAAATAGTCCAGCATTTGCGCCAATATCCCATAATTTTTTTGTTTTGGCTGTTTCTAAAAAATCAGAAACAAGACTTTTTTTAGACAAAAGAGCAGTTTCATTATAACTTTGACATTTATTCTCAGTATAATAATTTCCCCAGGCAGTTGGGCTTTTTTTGTAAGAGAGACCCTGAATACAGCTTTCTAAACTTTCTAATAACCCCCTAAAAGCGTTAATGGAAAAAGTTTTTTTACTAGATGAAGACAAGACTAAGGAACCGTGTGCTTGTTGGCTTTTAGCATGCATAAAAATATGCAAAAAAATTCCTGGTTTTAATCGTGCAGAAAAAGGCAATAATTTTATAGCAAGATCTAAAGATATTCCATTAATATTAATTAATGATAGCTTATTAAGACGATCATCAGTAAGGGCAGATAAGGCCAAAGGAGCTAAAAAATGTTCACAAAATTGTTTGTAGGCAATCCAGGGTCTATTTTTATCTAATTTTTCAAACGACAGGGTATCAATTAAGATAGGGTTGCCGCCAATAAATTGAATATTAAAGGCATTGGCATCTTTTAAACTCATTCCATAATCCAGAGCTTTTTTTTGAATTTTTAAGGTTAGGAGAGCGGCAACCTTAAGTTGACTAAAACACCATTCATAAGGATAGGAAATAAATGGTATAAGTTCTGGTTTGATTATTTTATATACCCCGGCCTCTAAGGAAAGATCAGATTCACTGTGAGAGATTAGATCACCTAATTCAATTAAACTTTTATATAAACCTGATTGCATTAATAGATCATAGTTATTTTTATAACTATGATGTATTTGACGATATATTTCCCCATCCTTATTAAAAATAAAACCATTGGGGTCTCTAAACGAAGAGTCTAGTTTATGTATGGTCATGGCTTTCAGTTGTGCTATTTTCTTCAACTTTTTTTTTACCAAAAATAGTACCCAAGTGAAGTTTTACTGAGCGAATGATTGACTTAATAAAAAATAGTCCGCCAAGAGCACCGGCAATTATTAATTGAAATAAAAAACTTCCAGTTCCTGGATCAATATAAGCATGAGCTGATTTAACAACGCTTAAGGAAAAAACCCCGCACAGTAATAATAGTATGTTTCTTTTTTTCATATAAAATATAGTATAGCAAATAGTTGTGATTATTGCTTTCTTGTAAAAATAAGGCTGTTTTTATCCTCATACACTTTAATCCAATTAGAGCTGGTGCTGACGTGATTTAATAGTGAGCTTGATTTAATGGTCTTTTCTTCAAATCCAAGAAAATACTTCTCAAACCAGTTAATTTTATGTCTTGGCAGATTTTTTTGTAATAAAACAGTAGAAATACCATGTTCATCAAGTTTTTTTCTTGAATAAGCAGGGTCAAAAAATGTGTAATATTCTTTAAGAATAGAGTGATCATTAAAGGGATATTGAGGTAATCTGCCGTCAATAAATAGACGTAATTCCGGTGATACCCCGATTAAATAACCGCCAAAATTATAAGAATTGAATAATTGTTTTGTTAATTCTGGTCTATTTTTTAAAAAATAAGCAGCCTCACAGGGGTACATTTTGCAATAGTTTGTAAATGGTTTGGTGGTAATGTCTGCTGACAGTAAAAAGAAAATAGAAAGACTAAGTAAAGAAGTAAATATAAAAAAAGAAATAAATTTACTATAGGTATTTTTAATTTTAGTTGTTAATTCTGGGAGAAAATATGGAAAAATAAGAATAAACCAAGATGCCATTAATAAGGGAAAATGACGAACAGACTTAAAGGCCATATATAGTAGTAAAAAGATAATACAATATATAAACAAAGGAATCTTTTTGCATAAAGAAAAAACCACTCCGGTAAATGAAGTTATTACCAGTAGATTAAGAGTTAATTGCAGGTAGTGAATTGGAAAGGCAAAAGGGGAAAGCCATTCTTGAATATGAGATTGGTAAAATGTGTCACGATAATCAAAAATAAAATGATAGAGGGTGAAGCCGTAAGGAGTAATTAATGTAAATATAAAACTTAAGCCACTAATAAGTATTGAATAATGTAATATTTTTTTATTCAATGGCTGGATACCAAATTTTTGCAGACTGGGAATGTAATATAATAATGTCTCGCAACAGATCCAGATAAATAAAATTATTAACCCAATAAAAAATCCAGCATGAAGGCATGCCCAGAGATAGAAAAATACTGGCAACCACCATGGTAAAAGTTTTTCCCGATTTGTATGTAACTGAGAAAGAATAATTATAAGTATTGATACTGCAAATAAGGTGACTTCTTGAATCCGAACACCAAGGTGAGGCAACATTGCTACAACAGCAATTGTTTCAAATACTGCAGTCGCTACTCTTGTTTCAATTGTTTTGAAAAAGTTTGTAAAAAGAAATTTGTTAATTATAAAGATTGTTAATAAGGGGAGCAATGCAAAAATAATGCTGACCAGTATGTAGCCCCCAACTGACCAAATACTATACATCAAAAGATTTGCTAACCATTCATGATCAACCCAGGTTTTACCCTCAAGAGTCCATAAAAATATTTGATCATGGGGCAAGCTTTTTGTTTGCCAAATTATTTCCCCAAACCTTAAATGCCAGCCAAAATCAGGATCAAGATAGGAAAAAGAATTAAAAATAAGTAAAGAAAAAATAAATATATAAAACAATGTCCAGCCAAATTTTTTCATATAATAATCCAAAAAATAAATAGTTTCTGCTTATCGCAAAATGCATTTTTATATTTATGACGCGTATCTAAAAATATAATAACACACCAGCGCTTTTATTTCATTGTGCTTTCTTTTATGTTTATGGTATTATGTTAATAACATCTTTATAAGATCTATAAAGAAACATTAATTATAGAGAGGGGGTGACATTATGAGAAAAAAAATAGCAGGATTCGCAATCGCCATTTTTGGTTTAATGTTGGCAGTCCCAAGCTTCTTGGCTTTCCCTGTCGCCCAGGCTCAAGGTAATGGCCAAAACGTTATTTGGGGTTCTAACTATACTGCCAATGACTTTCAAAATACTCTTGGTTTAGGAGATGAAGACCCTCGAGATATTGCCGCCTCCGTTATTCGTATTCTTTTGGGTTTCCTTGGAATGATTGCAGTTGTAATTATTCTACTTGGTGGATTCAAATGGATGACAGCTGGTGGTAATGAAGAAAAAGTTGGCGAAGCTCGTAAGTTGATTATTCAAGGTGCTGTTGGTTTGATCATTATTTTAGCCGCCTTTGGTATCGCAAACTTCGTTATTAACAATTTATTGGAAGCTACTAACAACTAATATTTTTGTGTATTGGTTAAGTATTGTTTCAATAAACAATGGGCCTGAAATATTTTCGGGCCCGTTTCCGCGAAGCCGAACTTTATTCGGCTTTAGGGAAACGTATGAAACTTCGTTTATTGTTTTATGGGATGATTACAAATTATTTTTTGTTTTCATCTCAAGCACTAGCTCAAGGTGGAACACAAAAGGCGCTATCGGGTTTAGACTCTACGGCAAGTACAGCAGAGCTATCTCAAGCATCAGTAAATTTGCCATTACTAATTGGTGATATTTTAGCCATTGTCCTTGGATTTACTGGAACAATATTTTTTATATTAGTCGTCTGGGCTGGTATGCTTTGGATGACAGCTGGTGGTAGTCAAGAAAACATAAAAAAGGCTCAGGATATTCTTAAGGCTGCAGTTGTTGGTTTAATTATTGTCTTATCTGCTTATGCAATTACTAGATTTGTTGGATCTTCATTACAACCAATACAGTAAAAAAGTTTTACGAATAATAAGTGGAATTATTTTTTCTTGGTTTTTTTTATTTTCTATATTTTCTTTCCCCGTACAAGCAGTGGAACTTAAGGGTCTTGAAGAAACAGCAAGGAGAGCAGGAATTAACCGGGCCGGATCAAACCCAGTTGAAGCTGTGACGAATATTATTCAATGGGTTTTATCTTTTGTTGGAGTTCTATTTTTAATACTAATGATTTACGGTGGCTTTACTTGGATGTCATCAAGAGGTAACCAAGAGAGCATACAAACAGCACAAAAAATAGTTGGCTCGGCGGTGATTGGATTAGTTATTGTTTTGTCAGCCTATGCGATTACGTTATTTATGGGTACAACCTTTGGTGCTACGTAATAGTTTCATAAATTATTTAGGTAGAGTATTATAAAGGATATCTAGGATATAATTATTTAAAATAAGTATGGGAAAACAATTGTTAAAAATGTTAGCCAGTATAGGTGTTATCAGCTTGATGTTGCCGATTGTCGCCCTTGCTCAGGGAAATACAATTGATCCGCCGGTTGAAGGTTCTGATCCTTTTGGTTTTGGTCAAAAGTTAGATGATATAGCAGCTCCATATAGCCCAACCACAACAGTTCCTTTAGAACAACGTGTGGGTGAAATAATTAGTATTTTTCTTGGATTTTTGGGTGTAATATTTTTAATTTTAATGATATATGCTGGCTTTAACTGGATGACGGCCGGAGGTGAAGAAGAACAAATAACCAAAGCCCGAAACACAATTCGTGCTGCAATTATTGGTCTTTTAATTGTCATTTCTGCCTATGCCTTAAGTGTCTTCATTATTGAAAGGCTTTGGGGCACAGTGGTTTAAATTTTATATAGTATATGAATAAATATTTTAAAATAATAGTTGCACAATTTGTGTTAGTGATAATTTTCTTGCCAACAATTTCTTTGGCGCAGATTACGGGGCCGGTTACGGGATCTGCTTCCCCGTTACTTGATAAATTAAAAACCGTTGGGAGCTCAGCGGGATATGGACAAGGAACTGATGAAACAACAATTTTAAAAATTCTTGGCACGGGTATTAGTGTTGGTTTAAGTTTACTTGGAGTTATATTTATTATATTAATTTTGTTAGCTGGTTATAATTGGATGACAGCTGCTGGAGATCAAGAAAAAATATCAAAAGCTCAACATACGATTAGATCCGCCATTATTGGTTTGTTAATTATAGTTGGTGCTTTTGCAATTTGGATGTTTATTAGTCAGATGATAATTGATGATCCATATATTCCATAATAAATATTTATGTTTAAGAAAATATTAAAATTTAGTAGTATTGTAATAATATCGCTTTTTTCTTTTTTTGATTTTGCTTATGCGGGTTTTTTATCGGGAAAGACCGCTGAATCACTAAGGGATAATGCATATAAGGTACAAGAGAGTGCTGGATTTAGTCCATCGTTAAAACTTGGAGGTGTAGTAGCTTTAATAATAAAAAGTTTTTTAGGTTTACTGGGGGTTATTTTTATTATATTAATTGTGTTAGCTGGATATAATTGGATGACAGCTGCCGGTGATGAAGAAAAAATAAAAAAAGCTACGAGTACAATTCGTAGCGCAATTATTGGTTTGCTGATTATTATCGCAGCCTATTCAATTACTTATTTTGTCTTTCAGAATTTACCAGGAGCTTGACCAAGGTGATAATAATAAAATATAAAAAAATTACCCCCTCAAATATATTTGAGGGGGCTTTAGTTTTCATACTTATTTATGGTTGAGTAACAAGAACCACCCCATTGACATTTCTGTCAAGGTGCCAAGTTGTCTCAATCCCAATATTCATTATTGTTAGGCTTTCCTCCCTTTTTCTATTCCAATTGAACCACTTGATATATTTTCCGGGAGGAAGTACATCAAAGACAGTTGACTTTGCAGCCACGTACCACGATCTATGGCCAATTTCCGATGAAGGGTCTGAGCCAATTAGATCAACTCCGATTAATACAGTTCTATTCAGCTCATTAGAAATAGCAACTGTCCCAAAGACAACTGAGTCTTTAGATAAAGTAGTGGTTGTTGTTTGTTTGAGAAAATATTTCTCCTCAAAAAACTTTAGAGCTAATTCTTTGGCACGACTATCTGTCATGCCGTCAAGGTATAATTTTACCTCTTCGGAAGACATGCCATCATACCACCAGCCAGGGGTCCATTTACCGTTTTTATAATCCTCAAGAGAATCAAATTCCGGTCCTGCTGAACCGCAACCTGATCCAACTATTGCAAATAGTAAAACAAATATCACTATTATTGTATTTTTCATTTTTTGGGCCTCCTAATGCCCTCTTTTTATTTTCTGTTTAATTTATTGATTTTTCTTAACTTCTTTTTAAGATTTACAAAAATACTACTGAAAAGAAGCTCAAAAAATTCAATAAATTAAGCCAGATTATCTATTTTTAAAGAACCGACTAATTTAGGATTATATCATATTATCTAATAATTGTCAATGATTTGGTAATATTTTGGTATTATGGGGTTCTGCTTCGATAATATTGCTATTTTTTTGTTTAATTTTAGCCAAAAAAATGTTTATATTATATATTTCCTAATTATTTAGGTTTTTTAGCTTATTTATTCTATTATTTGACAAAAAATTGGCTTATGTTAAGATAATGTTAAGGCTGGTATTAAAAATACTGGCTTTTTTAGTAGAATACTTGCCCAGTCGAATGACTGAGACATAGAATTATAAAGTATAGAATTTTGTATTACTTTTTACTTTATAACTTTATGAACCTTTTAACTTATTCCTATGAGTGAAATAACAAATGCCATTAAGCAGATCTGTGACGAAAAGGGCCTTTCATATGAGGCTGTTATTGCCACAATTGACTCTGCTCTAGCCGCTGCCTATCGAAAAGACTACGGCGAAAAGAATCAAAATATTAAAGTTGAATATAACCCTGAAACAAATGGTTATAAAGTTTATGATATAAAAACCGTGGTTGAAGATGTACCTGAAGAAGAATTATTAGCTGCTGAAGAAGGAAATGGAGAAGTAAGTCCAAAAGTTGATGTTAAAGTTACCGAACATGCTGCTGTATCATCTGATGATGGAGTTGAAGAAGAAAAGCATCGATTTAATCCAAAAACTGAAATTCAGATTTCTGAAGCAAAGGCAATTAATAAAAAGTATAAACTGGGTGATGAAATAAAAACTGAATTGGAAACTCACGAAGAGTATGGACGTATGGCCGCTCAAACAGCTAAGCAAGTTATTATTCAACGTTTGCGTGAAGCTGAACGCGATATGGTCTTTGGTGAATTTAAAGACAAAGAGCATGAAGTCATTACCGGTTTTGTGCAACGTCGTGAAGGTCGTGTTGTATTAATTGATCTTGGTAAAGCAACAGGTGTTGTTCCACCAGATGAACAAATTCGTGGTGAACGATATAATTCTGGAGAACGTTTAAAGTTTTATGTTAAAGAAGTAAAAATTACACCACGCGGACCAGAAATAGTATTGTCACGAACTTCAGAAGAAATTTTGAAAAAAGTTTTCTTTTTAGAAATTCCAGAAATTTCAAATGGCCTTGTAGAAATAAAAGGTGTGGCTCGTGAAGCTGGTAGCCGTTCAAAGGTTGCCGTTTCTGCTCAGAACGAAAATATAGATCCAATTGGTTCTTGTGTTGGTCAACGAGGTTCACGTATCCAAACAATTATCCGTGAACTTGGTGGAGAAAAAATTGATATTATTGAACATAGTGAAGATGTTGAAACTTTTATTGCTAACGCTCTGGCCCCAGCCAAAGTTGAAGATGTAAAATTAGTTACTGATGAGCATCAAGCTTTTATTACCGTAAAAGATGATCAGCTTTCATTAGCTATTGGTAAAGACGGACAGAATGTTCGGTTAGCCGCTCATTTAACTGGATGGAAAATTGATATTGCTGGTGATGGAACCGGAGTTTCCACTGAAGGTAAGGAAGAAGTTGTTGATGAGGTTACTGAGGAAGGTGAAGAAACAGGATTAAATGAAACTACTAATGAAAAAGAAGCAATGGAAGAAGCAGGTGCGGAAACAAAGGTTGTAGCAGAAGATGTTGTTGAAGCAGAACCAGTTGTTGAAGGAGAAGAGGCTATTGAAGAAGAAAAAGAATAAACCTATTGTTCACGAGATCCCCGCCTCCGCGGGGATGACAAAAGAAGAGAAAGAATAACTATTGTTCACGAGATCCCCGACCAAGTCGGGGATGACAAAAGAAGAGAAAGAATAACTATTGTTCACGAGATCCCCGACCAAGTCGGGGATGACAAGTCACCTTATAACTTTATAAACTTTTTAACATTACAACTTTTTTATGAACAACATAATTTTATTTGTTCTTGGCTCAGCGGCCATCGCCATTATATATGGCATTATTTACATTAATGTTATTTTGAAATTGCCTGAGGGTAATGACAAAATGAAACAGATTGCTCGTGCTATTCAAGAAGGAGCAAAAGCTTATTTAAATCGTCAATATAAAACCGTGGCCATGGCTGCGATTGTGTTGTTTTTAATTATTGGTTTTATCCCTCCTTTGGGTTGGATGACTGCTTTAGCCTTCATCATCGGTGCATTTTTGTCTGCGGTGGCTGGTTATATTGGAATGAATATTTCTGTTCGCGCCAATGTTCGAACAACCGAAGCAGCACGACACGGAATGCATAAAGCTCTGGATGTGGCTGTTAAGGGCGGAAGTGTTACTGGTATGTTGGTGGTTGGCTTGGCTTTACTTGGAACAGCAGGTTTTTATTTTGTAACTCACGATATCCCCGCTTTAATTGGTCTTGGATTCGGTGGTTCATTAATTTCAGTTTTTGCCCGTTTGGGTGGTGGTATTTTTACCAAAGCCGCTGACGTTGGTGCTGACTTAGTTGGAAAAGTTGAAGCTGGAATTCCAGAAGATGATCCACGTAACCCAGCTGTTATTGCTGACAACGTTGGTGACAATGTTGGTGATTGCGCTGGTATGGCTGCTGACCTTTTTGAAACATATGTTGTTACAACTATAGCTGCTATTGTTTTAGCAAGTTTGATTTTCCCTGCAAGTTATGAAAATGCCATGATTTATCCATTAGTACTTGGCGCAGCTTCAATTATTACTTCTGTTATCGGAATTTTCTTTATTAGACTTGGTAATGGAAAAAATATTATGGGTGCTTTGTATAAAGGTTTGATTGCTGCTGGAGTTTTGGCTGCGATTGCTTTTTATCCAATCACACAATGGTTAATGAAAGATAATGGTTTAGTCTTAACAACTAATTTATACATTTGTACTCTCATTGGTTTGGCCGTTACTGCTTTAATGGTAGTGATTACTGAATACTATACTTCTACTGAATATAAACCAGTTAAAGATATTGCTGAATCTTCAACCACTGGACACGGAACAAATATAATTACTGGGTTAGCTGTTTCAATGAAATCAACTGCCTTGCCCGTGATTGTTATTGTGGCTGCAACCTGGTTTTCATTTCAGTTAGGTGGTTTATATGGAATTGCGATTGCTGCAGTAGCAATGCTTTCAATGGCTGGAATTATTGTAACGATTGATGCGTATGGTCCAATTACAGATAACGCCGGAGGAATTGCGGAAATGGCAGAGCTTGATGAAAGTGTTAGGGCTGTGACTGATCCTTTGGATGCTGTTGGTAATACAACTAAAGCTGTGACTAAAGGTTATGCGATTGGTTCAGCTGCTTTAGCTGCTTTGGTTTTGTTTGCAGATTTTACACATAGTGCTGGATCTAGTTTTCAATTTTTGTTAAGTGATCCACATGTAGTGTCTGGATTGTTTATCGGTGGGTTATTGCCATATTATTTTGCAGCGCTTTCAATGCAAGCGGTTAGTAAAGCGGCTGGAAGTGTTGTTGAAGATGTGCGAGCTCAGTTTAAAGAAAAACCAGGAATTATGTCTGGTACTGAAATGCCTGATTATGGAAGAACAGTTGATATCGTAACTAAGGCGGCAATTTCTCGTATGACTATTCCAGCTTTGATCCCGGTTGTTGTGCCAATTATTGTTGGCTTTGGTTTGGGCGTTGAAGCTCTTGGTGGATTATTAATTGGAACAATTATTACAGGTATTTTTGTAGCTATTTCTATGACCTCAGGTGGAGGTGCTTGGGATAATGCCAAAAAATATATTGAGAACGGATTTTTTGGAGGCAAAGGTTCTGAGGCTCACAAAGCTGCTGTAACTGGTGATACTGTTGGTGATCCATACAAAGATACAGCAGGACCGGCTATTAATCCAATGATTAAAATTATTAACATCATCGCCCTTCTGATTGTTGGACTTTTGATTTAAACATTGACCATGAAAGTAGAAAGAAAAAATATTTCTGAAAATCGAATAGAGTTAATCATTGAAGTTAGTGCTGAAGAAATGGTTGATTATTGTAAGATTGCCGCTCAAACAATTTCAGAAAATACAAAAATTGAAGGATTTCGACCTGGAAAAGCGCCTTATGACATAGTTAAGGCGAGGGTTGGTGATATGGTGATTCTTGAAGAAGCATCACGTGTCGCAGTCTCAAAAAGCATTGATAAAGCGATAACTGATAACGTTACCGAAGAATGGGTTGGTCAACCAGAAATAACTATTTCTAAACTTGCTCCAGAAAATCCTTTTGAATATCGAGCATTAATGACATTGTTGCCATCTGTTGAACTTGGCGTCTATAAAGATTTAAATTTAGAGCCAGTATCAGTAGTTGTTTCAGATGATGAAGTTGAAAAAATGATTGAACAGTTACGCGATGTTCGTGTTAAAGAAGCGGCTGTTGATCGTGCTTCTGAACATGGTGACAAAGTAATAGCTGATGTAAATTTATTTTTAGATAAAGTTCCGGTTGAAGGTGGTCAAGCAAAAGAAGTGGCAGTGATTCTTGGTAAAGATTATTTTGTGCCTGGTTTTGATGAACAAGTAACAGGAATGAAGGCTGATGAAAGTCGTGAATTTTTTCTAACCTACCCAGCTGACCATCATCAGAAAGGTTTGGCTGGAAAAAAAATTGAGTTTACCGTAAAAGTAAAGCAAGTGTATAGCCGTGAATTACCAATTGTTGATACTGAGTTTGTTTCTGCCTTTGGTTTAAAAGATGTTGACGAGTTAAAGAAAAATATTATTCAAAGCCTAGAAGCTGAAAAAAAATCTGAGGCTGATAATACCTTTGAGCGAACAATGCTTGAAAAAATTATTAGTAATTCTACTTTAGGTGAATTGCCTGATAGTTTAATTATGCAAGAAGCTCGAACCATGATGCATGAACTTGAACATAATGTTACTCGTTCAGGTGGAAAGTTTGAAGACTATCTTTCAAATATTGGTAAGACAACTCAACAATTAATTTCTGATTTTCGACCACAAGCAACTGATCGAGTAAAGGCGGCGCTTGTGTTGCGAGAAATAATTAAAGCTGAGAATATTATAGTAAGTGATAGCGATATTGAAACAGAATTAGATTTGTTAAAAAAGCAATATGGCCATGATCAAAAAGCTATGGAGTCTTTAACTAATCCGGCGTATCGTCGACATCTTTCTACCTTGTTGTTAAATAGAGAGATTTTGAAAAAATTAAAAGATTGGAATACTAAACAATCTCTATGACCGTCCTTGCGCTAAACAAACGGGCCCGGTATGACTATGAGGTGCTCGAAACATTTAGCGCTGGTATTGTGTTAAGCGGAGCAGAAGTAAAATCAGCTAAGGCGGGCCAAGTTAGCCTTAAAGGTAGTTATGTAGTTTTCCATTCTAATGCTCATCATATTGAAGCCTTTGTAATCAACGTTCATATTTCCCCATATAAGTATGCTGTAAAAAAGGAATTATACCTTCCTGATGCTCCACGAAAACTCCTTCTTCGTAGACGAGAAATCAACTATTTATTAGGAAAAAGAGAGGAAAAAGGCTTGACATTAGTGCCCTTAAAACTATATACTGAGAGAAGTCTTGTAAAGCTAGAATTCGCTGTAGCTCGCGGAAAAAAGCGTTTTGATAAGCGAGAAACAGAGAAGCGCCGAGACATAAAACGTCGCTTAAAAGGTATTCGCCAATCTGGCATATTATAGACAGTTCATAGACAAGAAAAGCCGGGGATGCCAGGCTTTGATAATAAGTTTTGCTCATGTATGCAGAAGGTGCTGGTTGCCACCTAAATCCGACCAAACTACAGTTGTAAAAACTGCTACAGCGCAACCAATCTTCTCAATGAAGATCCCGGTTTACGCTACTGTTGCCGCCTAAGAGCCGCAACCATCCGCCCAACAAGCCTACGCGTTGGATCACGGGTGTCATCAGTAGGCTAGGTTAATAGTTGCCGCTTGAGGCTATTAATTTAAATTCCCAAGCTGGTTTTCATCTTTTTTGTTAGATCTTAAGGATGGAAACAAGACAACAGATCTGACTATTTCTGTAGGCGTGCTTGAGTTGACTTGTTAGACAGGGGTTCAACTCCCCTCATCTCCACACAACTAGGTTATAAAGTTGTAAGGTTATAAAGTTTATAAAGTAAGATTCAAACTAACTTTATAACATTATAACTTTATGAACCTTATACTCTATTGTTTGCCGGAGTGGCGGAACTGGTAGACGCGACGGACTTAAAATCCGTTTGTATTAACCTGCAGTGAGGGTTCGAGTCCCTCCTTCGGCACTAAGTTAGTTAAAAGTTATAATGTTATAAAGTTCATAAAGTAAAATACAAATTCACTTTATAACTTTCAACTTTATAACTTTCAACTGCTATATGCGGGTATCGTATAATGGTTATTATATTGCCTTGCCAAGGCAGAGATACGGGTTCGATTCCCGTTACCCGCTCCAAGCTGAGTATAAAGTTATAAAGTTCTTAAAGTTATAAAGCCTGAACAAATAATTACTATATAACATTAAAAACTTTATAACCTTATAACCTTATAACTTTTAACTAATTAGTCATGCGTAGAACACACCGTCGGCCAAAAACCTACGAACCAAAAAAGAAATTTCGTTTTAACTATGGGATTCATGCTCCGATTGTTATTTTAATTGATGAAGAAGGTAATCATCACGGTGAAGTTGAAATTGCTAAAGCGATTGCGATGGCCAAAGAGGCAGAGCTTGATTTAGTTGAAGTTAATCCAACCATTAATCCACCAATGGTGAAGATTATGGATTTTGGTCAGTTTAAATATGAGTTAGATAAAAAAGCCCAAAAACAAAAAACACACCATAAAAAAGTTGATACTAAGGGGATTCGACTTTCAATTCGAATTGGTGAGCATGATTTAGGTGTTCGTCGAGAACAAGCCAAAAAATTCTTGGCCAAAGGTAATAAATTACGCATTGAATTGCCATTACGAGGTCGTGAACGACAGCACCCTGAATTAGCACGGGAAGTAATTAATAAATTTGTCGCTACTTTGGAAGCAGATCCAGAAGTATCAATAGCTGTAGAGGAAAGCTTGACAAGCCAAGGGGGAAAGTTTACTATGTTATTGACTAGCAAAAAACCTTAAATTTTGCCTAAGATAATAGAAATTTTGACGATATGCCAAAGATTAAAACACACAAAGCAACAGCCAAGCGTTTTACCTTAACTAAGACTAAAAAACTTCGTAGACGTAAGGCAGGCCAAGACCATTTTAACTCTCGCGAGTCAGGAAAAGTGGTTAGAAATAAACGACGAGATATTTTTGCTCATTCAACGGATGAGAAAAATGTCCGTAGCTTTATTCCATATAAGAAATAAAAGTTTAAGTTATTTTTGCTATATATTATAACTTTTAACTTTATAAACCTTTAACTAAATTTATGCCACGAGTAAAACGAGGAACTACCCATGTAAAAAAACGACGTAAACTACTTAAGAAAACTAAGGGTTATCGTTGGGGACGAAAAAAATTAATCAAAGCAGCTAAAACTGCAGTCTTGAAGGCTGGAGTCCATGCTTATACAGATCGTAAAACCAAAAAGCGAACTCGCCGTGCTTTGTGGCAAATTAAGATTAGTGCTTTTGTTAAGGAGCGAGGACTTTCATATTCAAAATTTATTGGCTTGTTAAAAGCTGGTAAGGTTGAAATAGATCGAAAAATTTTAGCAGATTTAGCAGAAAATCATCCAAAAGCTCTAGATGCTATTCTGGAAAAGGTGAATAAAAAGTAATATGGATATTCGGATCATTCAAATTTCACAAATTGTTGTTGCAATACTTTTGATAGCTGCAATATTATTGCAAAATAGAGGAACAGGTCTTTCCGGTGTCTTTGGTGGCGGTGGTGGAGTGTACCGAACCAAACGTGGTGTTGAAAAAATGTTATTTACTACCACAATTGTTTTAATAGTATTATTTTTTGGTCTTTCTCTTTCCCGATTACTACTAAGATAAGGTTTGGAATTGGCTTATTTTAATTATTTATTAAAGCCTTTATATGAACAAAGCAGGCTTAATTGAAAAGATTTCTGAAGAGACATCATTAACCAAAAAGCAGGTTGAAGATGTTATTGAAAATCTTATCACTACAACAATTAATGAGTTAAAGGCAGGTCGCAAAGTTAACCTTGTTGGCTTTGGAACTTTTGAGGCTCGAAAGCGACACACACGTGGTGGCGTAAATCCCCAAAAACCAAATGAACGGATTCAGATTCCAGAAGTAACAGTGGCAAAGTTTAAGACAGGAAAGACTTTAAAGGACGCTTTAAAAGGAAAATAACCCATCAGCACTCGTAGCTCAATGGATAGAGCACTTGGCTTCGGACCAAGGGGTTGTGGGTTCGAATCCTGCCGGGTGCACTAACATTAAGTTAAAAGCTATAAAGTTCATACAGTTAAGGTTAAACTTGGCTTTAAATACTTTCAACTTTATAACTTTTAACTGTTTAAAAAATATTTGGCTGGGTAGCTCAGTTGGTTAGAGCGTAGCACTCATAACGCTAAGGTCGAGAGTTCGAGCCTCTCCTCAGCCACTGGTATAGGAAGGTCGGTAGAGCAGTCGCCTCTTAAGCGAATGGTCGTAGGTTCGAATCCTACTGGGCGCACTAAATTTGGCTGGGTAGCTCAGTTGGTTACCTGCCGTAGCACTCATAACGCTAAGGTCGAGAGTTCGAGCCTCTCCTCAGCCACAAATTTAATATAGTATAGTGCACTTATAATTTAATACTCTGAAGATCCTCCTAATTCATAGATAAGGGAGGATTTTTTGTATGAAAAATTATGCTTTTATTGATGCCCAAAACTTGTATTATGGAATGAAAAGTTTAGGCTGGAAATTAGATTATAAGAGGTTTAGAGTATATTTGAAAGAAAAGTATAAAGTGGAAGTGGCTTATTTGTTTATGGGGGAAATACCGGAATATTTTTTTATATATTCTCAAATGAGAAAGGCGGGTTTTGTAATTTGTTTTAAAGAAGTTATTAGAAGTAAGCAAGGCGAAGTAAAAGGGAATATTGATGCGGAGTTAGTACTACAAGCTATGATAGATTATTTCAAGTATCAAAAAGCAATTATTATTTCGAGCGACGGTGATTTTAGTTGTTTAGTAAAGTATTTATATGGTCAAAATAAACTTGAGGTAGTAATGAGTCCTTATGTTGGCGACTGTTCAATACTATTAAGAAAAGCAACAAAAGGGAAAATAGTTTTTTTGCAAAAACTAAAAGAAAAAATAGAATATATTAAAATTGGTAAAAATGAAAAAGCACCGCAGTAGGACAAAACCTAATGAAGTGCTATTTCGAATGTATTATAAATGTAATTATAGCTTGTTAGTAAAAATAGTCAAGGTAAAATGAAAAAGCACCGCAGTAGGACAGAACCTAATGAAGTGCTTTCCCAAGAGTTCTCTAGAGTGAAAAGGCACCCCATTAGGAATGAACTAGGTGGTATGGTTTTTTGTGTTGATACTAAATAATATTATTAATTTTTATTTAGTAGATAGCCAACCCCTTGCCCTAATCCCATTTCTCCTGTATACTAACGACGAAACATAAATTATGCCCTCCTCTTCGCGACCAAAAATTTCTCACAATTTTATAAAAATCAAAGGCGCTCGTGTCCATAATTTAAAAAATATTGACGTTGAGATTCCCCGAGATAAATTAGTTGTTATAACAGGACTGTCAGGATCAGGAAAGTCTTCTTTAGCCTTTGATACTATCTATGCTGAAGGACAACGTCGGTATGTTGAATCACTGTCTGCCTACGCTCGTCAATTTGTTGGCTTGATTGATAAGCCTGACGTTGATTTAATTGAAGGTTTATCGCCTGCTATTTCAATAGATCAAAAATCTACCTCTCATAACCCTCGTTCAACAGTTGGTACAGTAACAGAAATATATGACTATTTGCGATTGCTGTATGCACGTATTGGAATTCCGCATTGTCCAAATTGTGGTGAAAAAGTTAAACCATACTCACTTGATGAAATTATTAATCAAATCAAAGATAAGTGTGCAAACTGCGAAGTAATTATTTTAGCGCCAATTATACGTGATAAAAAAGGAGAGCATAAAAGTGTTTTACCAAGTATTCAACGAGCCGGTTTTAGTAGATTACGATTTGATGGGATTATTTATACTCTTGAAGAATTTGAAGATTTAACAGTTGATAAACAAAAACGTCATAGCCTTGAGATTGTTATTGATCGAGTAATGGTAACAAAAGACAAAGAAGATATTTCTCGTTTAACTGAAGGAGTTGAAAGAGCCTTGGATTTAGGTGAGGGAATTGTCTATATATATCAAGTTAAAGAAGAAACCGAGAAAATGTATTCTCGTCTTTTAGCTTGTCCAAAATGTGGCTTAACGATTATGGAACCAGAGCCACATAACTTTTCGTTTAATTCACCACACGGAGCTTGTACTGATTGTTCAGGACTAGGAACAAAACTAGAAATTGATCCAGATTTAGTTTTTAATGAAAAACTAACAATTGCTCAAGGCGGTGTTAAGCCTTGGATATATAACAATGTAAATGGACAGATGTGGTTAATGAAACAATTAGGCACAGCTGCCATGAAATATGATTTTGATTTAAATACCCCAATAGCACAATTATCATCAAAACAAAGAAATATGATTTTGGTTGGTGATAAAGATGGTGTCTTTGAAGGCGTTGTCCCAAACTTAATGCGACGGTATCAGCAAACAGAATCAGATTATATTCGTAAAGAGATTGAAAGCTATATGCGTGTGCTTGAATGCCCCGGCTGTCATGGTCAGCGTTTAAAACCAGAAAGTTTGGCAGTGAAAATTGCCGGACTTTCAATTCATGAAGCAACGATTAAATCTTTAGATGATTCAGCAATATTTTTTAAAGAATTAGAATCATCAAAAATACTTGGCGTACGAGAAAAAAAGATTGCTGCTCAAATTTTGAAAGAAATAAATTTACGATTGAAGTTTTTACTTAACGTTGGTTTAAATTATCTAACTTTAGCTCGGGCTGCCAATACATTGTCAGGCGGAGAAGCACAACGTATTCGCTTGGCAACCCAAATTGGTTCGGCTTTGATGGGAGTGTTATATATTTTAGACGAGCCCTCAATTGGTTTACACCAAAGAGATAATGATAAATTAATTGAAACACTAAAAGAACTTCGAGATCTTGGGAATACGGTGATTGTAGTTGAGCATGACACTGCCACTATGCTGGCTTCAGATTATATTATTGATATTGGACCTGGTGCTGGTGAGCATGGAGGAACAATCGTTGCCGCAGGAACACCGGCTCAGATTATGAAAACCTCAAAGTCATTAACAGGGCAGTATTTGAATGGAAAAAAATCAATCCCAGCTCCAAATAACTATCGACCTGGAAATGGACAGTTTATAAAAATTGTAAATGCTACTGAACATAATTTAAAAAATATTACAGTTGATTTCCCGTTAGGTAAATTAATCGCAGTTACCGGTGTATCTGGTTCCGGTAAATCAACCCTAATTACGGATATTTTGGCCAAAGCGTTAACTCATCATTTCTATCATGCCAAAGACTTACCAGGAAAACATGATCGGATTGAAGGTTTAAAGCAGTTGGATAAAGTTATTGATATTGATCAATCACCAATTGGTCGAACACCTCGCTCTAATCCTGCAACCTACACAGGTTTGTTTACACCAATTAGAGATTTGTTCGCTGGACTCCCTGAAGCAAAATTACGAGGCTATCAGCCAGGACGTTTTTCTTTTAACGTGGTTGGTGGACGTTGTGAAGCTTGTTCAGGGGATGGAATTATAAAAATTGAAATGCAATTTTTGCCTGATGTCTATGTTGAATGTGATGTTTGTCATGGACATCGATATCAGCGGGAAGTTTTGGAAATTCATTATAAAGAAAAAAATATAGCTGATGTTTTAAACATGACAGTTGAAGAAGCAATGTTTTTTTTCAAAAATTTGCCGGCCATTCACCAGAAACTTGCAACGTTGTTTGAGGTTGGCCTTGGCTATATTAAACTTGGACAATCAGCAACAACATTGTCTGGCGGTGAAGCCCAACGTATTAAATTAGCAACTGAACTTTCTCGTCGTCCAACTGGTCAAACATTGTATATTCTTGATGAACCAACCACTGGTTTGCACTTTGAAGATATTCGTCGTTTGCTCGGAATTTTGAATCGTTTAGTTGATCGTGGAAATACAGTTATGATTATTGAGCATAACTTAGATGTTATTCGTTCCGTTGATTGGATCATTGATCTTGGACCTGACGGTGGGAATAAAGGTGGTGAAATTGTTGCCACTGGCACACCACGAGAAGTTGCAAAAAATAAAAAAAGTTACACTGGTCACTATTTATCTCACATAATGTAAGAACACTTATTAATATAGTAGACCCACTTTCTTTACTTACGTACCGGCAGGTAGGCGGGGATAATAGAACTATTCGTTTAGGTGTTCTTTCTTGAAGGTTTTTTCAATATCTTGAAATGAGGTATTGTGTTTTTTTATATTAATATTTTTCTTGGACAGAGATCTACTTTTAATAAATTCATAAATTCCGGGAATGAACGAAATCAGAATAATTCCTAAAACAACAAATTCAAAATTATCTTTTACAAACTGTAGTCCACCAAAAAAATAACCAGCAAACGTAAACGAGGTTACCCAAAGAAAAGCGCCAATTACATTATATAAAATAAATGTTTGGTAATGCATTTTTCCTATTCCGGCTACAAAAGGGGCAAAAGTTCTAACAATAGGCATAAAACGAGCAATAATAACGGCTTTTCCGCCATATTTTGTATAAAAATCTCGGGTTTTTTCAAGGTAGGCTTTGTTAAAAAATCTTGAATTTTCTTTAGAAAATACTTTTGGTCCAAGATAGTGCCCCACCCAATAATTAACCGTGTCACCAATAATAGCTGCAATTAACATTAAAAAATAGACTAGCCAAATATTAAGAAGCCCAGCTCCAGACAAGGTGCCAACGGAAAAGAGTAATGAATCGCCAGGTAGAAAAGGAGTAATAATTAAACCGGTCTCAGCAAAAATTATTGCAAATAGTATTACATACACCCAGTGACCAAAAAGATTTATAATTTGGGTGAGATATGTATCAAAATGAATAAATAAATTTATAATTTCCATAGGATGTTTTGCGGTTCTAAATAGTTAAGCAGATATCGGAGTTTTTATTAATTCCGGGAGGGGTTTACCCATCTCCCAAACAGCAAATGTTGATGGTGAAGAAAATCCTCCAAGTGTTCCGGGGTTCATAATATGAGTTTTGTTTTTGCTTTCAATCCAGGGTTTATGTGTATGACCATAGAAAATTATATAATAATTTTTTAATAATAAATTTTCTATAAAATATGGTTCATGACATAAACCTATTTTTTTGTTATTTATGATAACTTCTCCGGTTCGGCCTAGGTAAGTAATATTTTCTAAGGCAGGGAAAATTGAATCGTCAAAATTATCAGCATTACCTCTAATTAAATAGATCGGTATTTTGATTGAATTTAAGATGATTAATGTATCATCATTGGTGACATCTCCACAACAAAGAATTGTTTCTATTTTGTTTTGCTGACAATAGACAGAAAAGGCTTGGGCGTACACTTCGTTATCATGTAGATCTGACATTATTGCAATTTTCATATTATCCAAAAATTTCCCACAGTTGATACGTCATTCCAAGTAGTAGAAGTATTGTAACGCCATAGGCAACCAAGGGATTTATAGAAACTTTGAAGGGTGGTTTTTTTTCAGGTTTTGCTTTAACTCGTAGGCCTAAAAATATATAAAAACTACCGAGCAGTCCCCCGGAGATTGCACCAGTTAAAGCAATGACTTTAGTAACATCACGAGCGCCAAGTGCATATAAAACCAAAGGAATTAGAATAACAATTAGCCAAGCTAGATGTTTATTAATTCTATAATCCCAAATATACATTTCTTGAATTGATTCTGCAACGATAAAAAAAGAAGTTGTTACAGTCACCAAACCGATAATTAAAAGAATAGTATAGTAGAGAGGGTCAATAAATGAACCTAGGCCACCCAAAGCGTCGGGAGAAGTGGCAGATCCAGAAATAGAAGTAACGATCACTGTAAAGAAAATCATTATGGCAATTGCCGAAATGATACCAACTCGTAGCGCACTGACAATTCGTTGTTTTTCTTTATTTAATAACATACAAATATCATTAATCGCGAGTGCACCGCCAACAGCAAATAAAACAGGACCATAGGCCAATAAAATATTACTACTGTTAAAAAATGTTATGTTAGTGATACTAGCTTGTCCTCCAGCTAAGGCGGCGATAATTAACAAAGAGCCAACTAAACCACCAGTTAATATTACTTCTACTCGGGTTACCCAGGCTAAGCCGAAATAAATTATTAAGGCACGAAACGCTAGAAGTCCAACAGTATACTGAAATAGTGAACCGCCGAGATAGGGACTGACTAAGTGATACAAAAATTCTCCACCAATGATTGTGTAAGCCAGTAAGGCACCATAGCCTCCGAACATAGACAAAATAAAAATATATTTTTTACTTTTTATACCAAAATATTTTTCTGCGTAGCCTGGTAGTCGATGTTGTTGTTTGGTGGACAAAACCACATTGGCATACACTGTATGAAACCAATGTTGGAAAAAACCAAGGACAATAAAATAACCGATAAGAGTAAACAGACCTGTCTTGCTGGCTATATACGGTAAGGTAAACATACCAACACCAACAATTGAGCTAATTAAGATAGCTACAGCGGCAACATAATTTTTTGTAATCATAGATGAATTCTTTTTTATTTTTCTTTATTTTGATGTCTGGAAATTTCGTATTGTAATTGCTCAAGTTTACGAAGATTATTTCGTGCTTGATCATATTTTGTTCGCAGATTACCAGTCATATCAAAATCAAGAAGTTCATCAACGATCATTTTACCGGCTGTTATTAAGCGCTTTGCTTCAGTAATATTTCCTTCAGAAATTAAATTAGTAACCTTACGCACGAGCTCACCGGTAACATCACTGAGGGCTCCAAGATAGATATCAGCTTTGATCTCAATATTTTTTAGAGGAGAAATATTTTGTTTATTAATGACTGCATTAAGAAAAACTGCTTCTATGTATTCTTCTAAAGCTGCTTGAAAGGAGGGCTCAGGTACTATTCTTTCTTGACCATATTTTTTTACAAGTTTTTCAAAATTTGATTGTAGCGTTTTTAATGTATTGCTTTGATTCTCACCTCGTTGCAGAGCAAATATTATTTTTTTTGCAGTATGCCCAAGTGGTGAGCTAGCGGAAATAATTTGCTGTCGGCTGACATTTTTTTGCTTATATGATTTTTTGAGAGAGGTGAGCCATGGTTTATTGAACATAGGTAAAATTAATAATAACTATAGTGCTACACGAAAAACTTCTTCCAAAGATGTTTCGCCAGCCAAGGCTTTAAAAATACCATCATGGATCATTAAAATAGAATTTTGATCAAGAGCAAGTTTTTCAATATCAAACTCTGTAACAGATTCAGCTTGAATTAATTTTTGCATATCACCGGTCATTGCCACAGCTTCATAAATTCCTACTCGTCCTTTATAGCCAAGCCCACCACATTTTTGACAGCCAACTGGTTCATAGAGCATCATTTCTTTTGGTATATCAAAAGGTGATTTATCCTTTAATTGATCAAGATAGATATTTATTTTTTCTAATTGTTCTTTAGTCGGAGCCACGGTTTTTTTGCAACTTGGACAAAGTTTGCGAGCTAAGCGCTGGCCAATGGTACATTCAATGGCACTGGATAGTAATGACTTTTCAATACCTAAACCGACAAAGCGAGCAATGGCTCCGGCAGCACTATTAGCATGAATAGTAGATAAAACTAAGTGACCAGTTAAAGCAGCTTCAACAGCGACTTTAGCCGTTTCGGCATCTCTAATTTCTCCTACCATAATTACGTTAGGATTTTGTCTAAGTAATGAACGCAGAGCGGAAGCAAAGGTATAGCCTTCTTCAGTATTAATTTGGGTTTGGACAATGCCTTCAAGATTATATTCAATCGGGTCTTCAATGGTAATAATTTTAATGCTTGGATTATTAAGAGTATTTAATAAACTATAGAGAGTTGTGGTTTTCCCAGAACCAGTGGGGCCTGTTGTGAAAATAATTCCTTTGGTCTTTTTTATTGAATTAGAAATAATATTAAAAGGGGTTGAGCTAATACCAAGGCCTTTCATATCAAGACTCTTGGCTTGGTTTGATAGCAATCTAATGGCGACTGTTTCACCATACCCGCCAATAATAATTGATAGCCGACAATCAACTTTTTGTTCATCAGTAATTATCGCAAATCGACCATCGTAGGTAGCCTTTTTTAAATTTGTAGCAAAGCCAGCCGAGGTTTTTATTTCTCCAAGCAAAGGAATATAATACTCTTTGCTTAAAGAAGCAATGTCATATAATAAACCATCAATACGGTACCGAACTTTAACACTTGTTTCTGTTGGATCAATATTAACGTCGCTGGCTTCAGCGGCCAAGGCTCCAGCCATGACAATTGAAAGAATTTCATTTGTATGGTGGGAGGTTAACATTGAAGCATGATCAGCTGTTAGGTTGCTATTAATTTCTTTGCCAAGAGCAATTTGATCTTTATTCAGGGTAATACCACGGCCAATAGTTTTGGAAATAACAATATCATATAAAGCGTCAACATATTCCATTTTCCCGGCTACTTTATAAACTTCTTCAAGACTGGTAATGCCTTCTAGGCATTTTAAAATACCATCTTGTAACATTGTTACCATGCCATTTTCAATTGCTTGTTCCAGAATTTTAAACGCCGGAGCATTAATTGCTGCCAACTCTTTGATGTTTTGCTTCATTAAAAGAATTTCAAAAATACCAACACGTCCTTGATAACCAAGATTACTACATTTATCACAGCCAACTGCTTTGTAGATGGTTGGAAGAGTTTGCGGAACATCAATCTTTGATGAAGGGCTAATTACGGCTAAAATCTTTTTTATTTTTTCAATCTCAGCTGGAGCTAATTCTTGAGGAGTTTTGCAATGTGGACAGAGTTTTCTGACTAAACGTTGTCCAATAATAGCATTGATTGAAGGACTTAATAGAAAAGGTTTAATGCCTAAATCTAGTAAACGAGGTATGGCACTGGCTGCATCGTTGGTGTGAATGGTGGATAATACTAAGTGGCCGGTTAAGGCTGCTCGGATACCAATTTCGGCTGTTTCTAGGTCGCGCATTTCACCAATCATAACGACATAAGGATCTTGTCTAAGCACTGAACGCAAACCATTAGAAAAAGTATATCCCTTACTTTCATCAACTTGACTTTGATTAATATTTTCAAGTTGATATTCAATTGGATCTTCAAGCGTAATAATTTTGGTTCCAGGAACATTTAGATAATTAAGAGCCGAATATAAGGTGGTGGTTTTTCCAGAACCAGTTGGACCAGTTACTAAGATCAAGCCATTGGGTTTATTAATTTCTTCTTTGAGCTTTTCCAGATAATGAGATGATAGGCCCAAGGTATCAAATGATAATTTTACGGTATTAGAATGAAGTAAACGCATTACAACGCTTTCACCAAAAACCGTTGGCAGAAAAGAAGCTCGAACCGCAATATTTTCTTTTGAGGTAAAAATGGTGAATCGTCCTTCTTGAGGCTTATCTTCAATATTAATTTTTACTTTAGATAAAACTTTGAGACGTGAAATAATACGATGCCATTTCTCTTTTTCAATAACTGCCGCAGATTGTAGGGCTCCATCAACACGAAGTCGTATAACCACGCCTTTTTCCTCAGCTTCAATGTGGACATCGCTGGAATTTACTTTAAGAGCAGTGGCAATAAGTAAAACAATTACCTCACTAATATTTACTTCGTTTATTTTAGTTGCCAAGCTTCTGAAATCATTTATCTCGGATTTGAATCGTTCTAGGCTCTGTTCATTAATTTCAACTCCTTCGGTTGGGGTTTGAATTTTTGGTAGATTTTTATACAGTGTCAAAGCATGATCTAGTCCTTGTCTTGAGACCAAATAGATTTGGTCATTTTTTGTAAAAAGTTGCGCTTCAAGCTCCCTAAGTTTTTTGTGGGTATCTGGTGCCAAAGGGTTTAGGGCTGCCAGTTTAAAATTCTGCCCATTAAAATAAAAACAAACAACACCCAGAGCTCGAGCCTCCTCTTCTTTAATTAATCCAAGGGCCTCGTGTCCTATTGGAAAATTAATTAAATTAATATAAGGCACGCTCATAGTGGCAGCCTTCGAACTTGTCATTCGTTCAACATCGTGTTCTTGAATTTCGTGTTGTTTTTTTTCAAATTTTCCTTCAAGACTATCTTCATTAGTAGCATTCTCATCACCACTATGGATTAAATCTTCAATGGATTGGATGTCGTCGCTCATATAGCTATTATTTTATCATTTTATAGACCTTTATTCAATTATGATACAGCTTGAAAATATGGTATACTTTAAGCAGAAAATGCTTTGATAAGTGGTATTTTTGATTTAATTGCAAATTATAAAAATTCGGGAAAATACCAAGCCTCAGTATTATATGAAGAAATTTTTTAAATTAATTGGACGAAATAATAATCAACCTACCTCTTTAGTGTTGCAGCCCACGGTCGAGCCAGATTATGAATGGCCCTTAATGAATGAAGAGGAAGGTCAGTTGGCCGTAGATATCTATCAAACTGACGATTTTTTGGTTGTGAAATCAACTATTGCAGGGGCAACGGCTGATGATATTGAAGTAGCCCTTAACGAAGGATTGCTCACAATTAAAGGCCGTCGTGAATTATCAGAAATTGTCCCGGCAGATGCCTATTTATACCGTGAATGCTATTGGGGTAGATTTTCCAGATCAATAGTCTTGCCAATTGAGGTTAAAAGCGATAAGGTAAACGCCACTCTTGTTAATGGGGTCTTAACTATTAGTTTGCCCAAGGCACGAAGATCCAAACAGACAACGATTAAAATTAAAGAAAATCAAGAAAAAGATTATGACGATTGAAACAACAATTAAAAGTAAAGATACGGAAACTATTTTGTTAGCAACAGATGGTTCTGAAATACGATTGCCTACAACGCTCCTCCCACAAGATGTAGAAGTTGGCACGTCACTATGGGTGTCTTTAGATAAAGTGCCACCAGTAGAGCCAAGTCCAAAAGAAATTTTAAATGAGTTATTAGGTTCAGATCAGTATGAAGAGGCTGTCTAAGTTGCCTGACTGGGTATTAATTACGGCCGCTAGTATAACGGCGGTAATTTTTGTTGTAATGGCAAGTTATTTTTTCTTTCAGCAGCGATATAAAAATAAAATATATCCTGGTGTTCAGGTTGCCGGTATTTCTATTGGTGGCCTTGACTATAGTGCTGCTCAAAGAATTATTGAGGAAAAAATTAATCTGTTTGATCAGGGAGTTGTGGTTCAGTTTCAAGACAGATCAACGTCTATTGCCCCGCAAACTCTTGCCCTTAGTCCGGAGTCAATTGACCCAGTTATATTTGATTCCCCTTCAACCTTAAAAAATGCAATCAGTATTGGAAGATTTGAGTCTTCTTTAGATAATTTTTTTGAGCAGATATCGGCTCTCTTTGGTAATTATTCATTACGCTTAGTGGTAACTATTGATCGCATACAGTTAACTGAAAAAATGAAAATTAGTTTTTCTGATTTAGAAAAACCGGCCGAGAATGCTCAGTTGATAATTAGTGATAAAAGTAATATGAGCATTAAACCTGGTCAAGATGGTTTAGCTTTTAATTATGATGCCACTGTTAGTAGGCTTATCGATCAGTTTCAATCTGGCAATACTAATGCCTTACCCCTTATTGTTGAAAAAACAAATCCGGAAATACCTATTGCTTCTATTGAAGATGTTCGTGAAGAGGCTTTACGTCTAACAAATCTTCCATTATTAGTGTTGAAATATAATGATGAAAAATGGAATATTAAGACAGCTACGTTAACTTCATGGATTGGTTTAGTTTTGAAAGATAATAAAGTCATTGCTGGTCTTGATAGAAAAAAAATTGAAGAATACTTAACTACTGAAATTAGTCCTGATGTAACCGTTGAAGCAATGGCTCCACGTTTACAAATTGATAATGGTCGAGTGACAGTTTGGCAATCTGGGCGGGATGGTGTTGAGCTTAATCAAGAAGCGACCGCAAAGGCCATTGCTGATTGGTCAGAACAAACGACCGATGAAATTTCTTTGGTGACAGAAGTAACAGTAAATTCAGCTGTCGATAAAAATGCTGAAGATCTTGGTTTAAAAGAAATTATCGGTACCGGCATTTCTCATTTTGCTGGTTCACCAAAAAATCGTCGTCATAATATTAAAGTTGGTGCTGATTCTTTAAACGGCTTATTAATCAAACCCGGCGAAGAATTTTCGTTATTAAAAGCTCTGGGTGAGATTGATGGTAAACATGGTTATTTGCCAGAATTAGTAATTAAAGAAAATAAAACCATTCCTGAGTTTGGCGGTGGTTTGTGTCAGGTTGGTACAACAATTTTTCGAGCAACTTTTAATTCAGGTTTGCCAGTGACCCAGCGTCGTAATCACTCATATCGAGTGGTGTATTATGAACCAGCTGGAACTGATGCAACTATTTATGATCCAGCACCAGATTATCGTTTTGTTAATGATACCAGCCACCATATTTTAATTCAGACACGCATAGAAGGAGATGATTTAATTTTTGATTTATGGGGAACAAAAGATGGTCGAATTGTTGAAGCCACAAAACCAGTTATATATAATATTGTCCAACCTGGACCAACAAAAATTATTGAAACAAAAGATCTTCCTGAAGGTGAAAAGAAATGTACTGAAAAAGCTCATGCTGGTGCTGATGCCTATTTTGATTATTCAGTAACCTATTCAGATGGAGAAACAAAGAAAACTCGTTTTTCTTCACACTATGTTCCTTGGCAAGCGGTTTGTTTAGTCGGTGCTAAAAAAACAACACCACAATCTGAACTTCCTCCAACTCCAACTTCAATTATTACTCCAAGTATTTCACCTGGTACGTAATTAATATTTTCTGTTTAAATTAAAAAAGCCATCACTGATAGCTTTTTTTGTTTTTCAAAAAACAAAAACTCGATCAGTCGACCGAGTTTTTTGAAGTACAGTTCAGCTCAAGCGGGTAGGCAAGAAATTTTCATTAGAAAAAATCTAGTCGTAACCGGATTGTTTCTAACGAAGAAATCCCCATGCTTGTCGTGCCTAGCCCGCTTCAACTGAACTGCTATTAGATTGTGAAATTAAGCGAATATTACCCAAAGGGGTAATTGCTGATGATAGCATACCAATATAAAAAAGTCAAGAGGGAGGTGATCTTATTACTTATTTTTGGCTAATATTAAATAAAAAATCTATATCAAATATAAAAAAACCTGTTTATAGCAGGTTTTCTAAAAGAATAGTCTATGAATTTGAATATATGGCTTACAACCGTAAAAATGTATTAAATTACTTGAAGGTTAATTATTGGGAACTATTTTTTTTGTGGATTTCGTAAATGTTCAATAGTTTTAGCAAGTTGTTGTAGCTCTGTTTGAATTTTGTCTAGAGTTTGAGCTTGTTGACGTTCAAAAGTTTCAGCTTCTTTCTCATCTTCCACAATATCATCAACGTCTTCTTGAATTTCATCGACATCTTCTTGGATAACGTCAATATCTTTTTGAATTTCATCGACATCTTCTTGGATCTCTTCAATATCTTCTTCAACTTCAGCCAAACTTTGAGTATTTTGGTTAACAGTCATTTGGATAAATATTGCTAGGTATATAGCCTCTAAAGAAACAATGGTTGTTAATATTAAAAGTAGTGTATTCCAATCAGCTCCTGCCAGTCCCAAAATAATGAAAATTAAAAAAATAAAAGAATGGATGATAATAGAACCTATTGAACCAATTCGATTAATAAAAGCAAAAGCTCCTCGCTCAAGAAAAGCCGTGCTTTTACGTTTCTTTTTTTTAATATTTTTAAATTCTTTTTTCATATCAATCTGTCTTGTTTATAAGTATAACATATTAATCTTAGTATAAGTGAAATGTATTTATTCAAGTGTTGACATATCGAATATTTATCTATATAAAGATGCTACAGAACATTGATAATTCAAAATAATAAAAAAATAAACTTCGAAAGGGGTTCAAATGAAAAATTCTCAAATAGCAGTGGAAAATTTTCAAATACCGCCAGACTTTGTTAACCAGGTCTTGCAGGATAGTATTGCAACATTTTCAGTTGCCGATCAAGTAACATGTTTAATCAAAAAGATTACAGGTCAATGGAGAAAGTTTGTAGAAGAACCAATTGACTATAAAAGGCAATTTACTTTGGGCAAAGATGGCTGTCGCGGCTGGAGACAAGGAACTAGAAAAGAAAAAAAAGATGCAAGGAGTAATGATGGGCAAGAACTTTTTCATTTTCATAAAGACTATGTTTCACGTCTGGAATCAAAGAAAATTGACTACTCCAAGTATAGTAAGCTTTTTTTAGATCTTGGAGATTTGTATCAAATTTCTGTTGAGGCTTCATTGCAAATTGCAGGATTACTTGATAAAAGATTGCCAGGAAGAGAAATAAAAAGACAGATAAAAAAATGCAATACTAAAAATAAATCCTGGCACATGATAAGGTTATTGTACTGCCCTAAAAATAACCTTACTGTAAATGAACAACAGTATTCTGCGGATACTAACGCCCATTTCAACAGGAATGCATGGACTTTTTCTTTTATTGGTACAGCACCTGCTTTACGTCTTGGACTTCATTTAGAGAAAGAATATGAGCATCAAGAGGGTAGGGTGATATTCTTTGCTGGAGCAAAATTAGAAAAACAAACTGCCAGAACCATTGATATGGTTCGCAATTCTGTTGTAGTAGAAAAATCAAAAGCAAGAACTGTTTTAGATTTTTTTGCCCACACTGCGCTGAGTGAAAAGATTACTCAGTTATATGTAAATAAAAGGGAAAAAGAATTTGGTTTTTTATGATGAATGATCTTTTACTGACATCTCTCTGCTAAATAGCAGGGAGATTTTTTTATCTAAAAATTTCTTTCGTTCTATATTTGAAAAATGCTCAATTGCATACCGGAGCATTGTTCGTGGCATTGTTTTGCTATATTGATTAAGAAAAACCATGAGTTCTTTTTTTGAAATTCTCTTCCCGACTTCTCGCAACATCCAGCCACAGGCTTTATGAATAAGATCATGGGTATCGTGCAAAAGTATTTTGGAAATTGTAAAGGTTAAAGTATGGTCTCCTTTTTTTATAAAAGCAAAAGTAGCAATAATAGCTATTCTCCGTTCCCAAAGGTTTTTTGATTTTGCAAATTTTTGTAAAATGGATGATGATCTTGTATAGAGAAATTCGCCAACAATTTTATCAGCCGAAGTATCAACTAAATCCCAATTATTAATATATTGAGTGTTTGAAATATAAAAATTATAAATAATTTTTTTCTCCTGCTCGCTACCACGACTAAATTGATCAACTAAAATTAATAAGGCAATTAAACGTTCTTCATGGATTTTTGAGACAAGTAGTTTTTTAATTGTTGGCAGGGAGATTGTTTTATAGCCTTGGGAAATTAAACGACATTGTGGAACTGTGAGTCCAATAAAAATATCCCCTTCACCGTATTGACCATGACCAGTTTTAAAAAAACGAGCTGAACCGATAGCCCGTTTTTTATTACTTAGTTTATGAATTGCTGAATGTACCTGTATATAATCTGACATAGATTTTTACTGTCTTACACTTTCGGTAATTTTTTTTGCTAATTCAGTAGTCCCATCACCAACTGGGTAGACAATTAAAATTGTTTGATTTTTTTCATTACTTAGATCAACAATAAAAAAAGTTGCTTCAGTGGATACTGTTGAGGCCTCGGGGCCAAAAGTTTTTTCTTCACGAGTAAGAGTTAGAGTATAGGCTGGAAGACCAGAAGTAGTTTGTAGGGGTTGGATATTATTTTGCTTTGGGCAGCTCACAGAAACACCTCCACCATCAGCATCACATAGAAGCTTAGTTGAATTAAAAATAAATTCTTCTATGGGCGTTGTCTTTTTGGTTGCGGTTGAGCTTGAAGCGATTACAAGACTGACTTTTCCATTCACAAATTCTTCATCACCTGATTTTCCAATAATTCCAATTGTGGCATTGGTCTCATTATAATTTTTTATTTGTAAATTTGTTGGGTAGTCTAAAGTATAATTATAATTAGAATTAGTATAGGACTTTGTTTCACCATTAACTGACACTGGTTGATGTTCTTCTGGAATTTCTAGTGAAGAAATATCAAGGGGTATTTTTTCTAGTTCTTTAATTCTATCTTCTAGCTTTCTGACTTTTGAAAAGTGCCAGTTGAGCGATCCAGCAACAACAAGAATGAAAAAAATACTAATTATGGCTATAATAAGTGGTTTTTGTTTATGAGAGTGGTGAAAAAGCATCATATGAGAAATTTATGTATATAAATTATCAAATTAAACGGTAAAATTCTGAATTTATTTATTACTAGATAGTTATAGTATACCATAGTAGCTATATTTTAATAATAATTGTGTTTTGTTGGGGTTTTACCTCTTGAAATTTCTTAAAAAATGTGCTATAATGATGTTATATAGGCCTTTTTATTGGCCTTTTAATAAAATAAAAATAAAAAATATGAAAAAAGTTCTCTATAGTCTTTTGGCTGTAACTTTTGCTGGTAGTATGTTGGCAGCTGTTGTGTTTGCTGAAGAATCTTCTTCAAATACACCTAACCAACGACCAATGAAGACAAGTGATGAACGTTCCGCTTCGTTAACTCAAAATACTGAAGGTTTGGAAAAGATCTCAAATCCAGAAATGATTCGCTATTATGAATCAATTCGAAAAATTGGTAATTCACTTTGGGGTAAAAGGAGAACAAATATTTCCGGAACTGCTGAAAAGAATCGACAAAATACTGAGAAAAAACCAGCTTCAAGCACAAACTCACGAAAGTTAGAGAAGATTAAGAGTCCTTCAGAAATTAAAAATTACCAAGAAATTCGAAAAATTGAGAGCTCTTTGTGGGGGATAAAAAAAGATAGCTCTGGTAAAAAAGATGAAAAAAAAGAGGGAGAGGTTAAAGAAAGAAAGCCTGAAGTAAAAAAATCAGAGAAAGAATCAGTTTTTGTTAAACCAGAAGCAGCGCAGTGTGTAAAAACTGCTATTGATAAGAAGGATGCCTCTTTAAAAGCTTCAATGAGTTCACAGAATGTTTTGGCTTTAGCAGCCGTTGATGCCCGCAATACTTGTCAGAAAGCGGCTTTAGATAAAACTACTCTTTCTGAGCAAGCTCAATCAAATAAATCTTGTTTGGAAAGTTACCATCAGGCTGTATGGGATAGTTTGAATGTTTTGAAACAGTCAAAAGAAAATAGTTGGAAAACTTATACAGATGATTTAAAGGCTTGTGCAAATTTGCAACGTGAAATAAATACCACTACGAGCGAAGAAAAAATTGTGATTGAAGATGGTGAAATGCAAATAAATCTTAAAGCCGAGACTGAAGAAAGTACAGAAAAATAAGTATTTTTGACTAAGATTAAAGCACCCTGGCTCATTATTGAGCGGGGTGCTTTTAGAATACTAATAGGTTTTCTTATTTTTAATATGAAAATAGTCTCTAATAGAGATATATTTTGAGTATAGTGTGGGGTATATATTTTTTGCTGTAGTTACTAGGAAAAAGTGTTTAATTCTATAAAAAACTTGAATATATTGGCTGAACCTTGACAATATGTAATTTATACGCTAAAGTACTTTCTGTCATAAAGGCTCTGTGGGGCTTTTGTTTTTTTGACAATTAATCAAAAATCCTAAAATTAAACACCCCAATACGGGGAAAGTAATGAAGAAATGGTATTCTATGCTACTGTTAGCTGTTTTATTTTTTAGCTATAATGATGGGACTTCACAGTGCATTGGTGGAAATTCCGCTGTAACCGTTATTTCCGTTGCAGAAGGCAGTAGTGTGACATTTACAGATCCGCGGCCACCAAACGGACAGATTTCACAGTTTGCCGGACTGATAAACTGCAGTATGGACGGAAATCCGTTCAAGTCTTATTGCATTGATCTGTTCCATAGCGTCAGTCTTCCTGATGCTGGATATTCTGAAACATGTGAGTATACTGTACCCAGGGCACAATATATTCTCAATAACTATTTTCCGTTAAGAACTGGATATCCTGGGATATTATCGGACAATGAAGAAGCAGCTGCAATCCAAATGGTATTGTGGTCTCTCTATGATAATGTTTCGTTAGGGAGTATAACAAACTCGGTTATTAGGGACAGGGCTATAGCTATAAGAAGTGATGCGGATTTGAATGGAATTATTACCCCTTCAATTCCGACATTTTCATTTGAGACTGGAATGGACCCGGATGGTTTCTTCATCAAGACGATTGATGAAAATGGAAATCCAATTTCTGTACAGAATATTGTAATCTCAATATCTGAGGGAAATGTATCTGAAGATACGGTCAGTACGGATGTTACGGGATTCTCCCCCCAAATAATTGTTTCCGGTGCAAGTAATGGGACAATAATAATAGCTGAGGGAACTATGTTATATGCCCCAGGAAGAATTGTTGACGGTATCCTGCCGGATAAGCAAACCCTCTCAATAGCGTTCCCGGTTTTTGGAACGATGAAAATATCAATTTCTTGGGGCGCACTTCCGGTAGAAGTTTCCTCATTCACTTCAATGGTGAACGGAAGAAACGTTGACCTCAATTGGGCAACATCAGCTGAAACCAATAATTCAGGTTTTGAAGTTGAGAGAACAGTAACCGGTGTTAACACATGGACAAAGATTGGCTTTGTCAACGGTAATGGAACTTCTGCAACTCCTCATAACTATACATACTCAGACAGAGGACTGCAGACAGCTAATTATTCCTACAGATTGAAACAGATTGATTACAACGGTAACTTTGAGTATCATTATCTGTCCAATGAAGTAATCATCGGAGTTCCGGATAAGTTTGTTCTCTCTCAAAACTATCCGAATCCGTTCAATCCCTCAACAAAGATCCACTATGCAATTCCGTTCGACGGAAAAGTATCACTTACGATCTATGACAACTCAGGTAAGGAAGTAGCAAAGCTTGTGAACAATACACTCACAGCTGGAAACTACACTGCCAACTTCGATGCTTCAAGCTTCGCAAGTGGTGTATATTACTACAGACTGAACCTGAATGGACCAATTAACTTCTCTGAAACAAAGAGAATGATGTTGGTCAAATAATAATTGTAGCCTTCTAGGCTATGCCCCTTCGCATTGTGTCAAAATTTGACATGAACGGAGGGGTTTTTTTTATTTTATTTGTCTGCCTTCCCACCTGTTATCCTCGCGTATTCCTTTCCTGTCATCCCCGCATGCGGGGATCTGAGTAAAATATATTACACATAGTATTCACGAGATCCCCGATCAAGTCGGGGATGACAGTATATAAGAAGGGATGACAGTGGAGAGGCGGGGATGATAAAGAGGTGTTTAGTATTGAATTTTCCAAGCCTTAGAAAATGATAGGGTTACTATATTCTATTTAATTTCTTTTCCCCAAATGTTTTCGTTTATCCCTGGGCCAATTGGGTTGTAACCATTTAAAATTTCAGTGCTATCATCATATCCATCACCATCAGTGTCTGGATTGTTTTTGTCAGTACCATATGCAGCTTCCAGGTGATCTTGTATATCGTCATTATCACTGTCTATATAATCAGTAGCAACATTATCTTGAGTAAACTCCATGCCTCCAAACATGCCTTGACCTGCACTAAAGAGGGCTACAATAAATTCCTCAAAGTTTTTTGTTGGAGTTGGAACTTCAATTGCAACTGGTTGATTATAGTTTTTAACTTGCAAAGTAAGATCTGATATTATATTTCCTTCAGTATCATTGATATTTTTAAAGATTGAGGAGACGGTTAATTTATAGGGTAAATAATCTTTTTTACCTATCCATATTTCACCTGTTGGAGTATCGGTTTTTTCTAAATCTTCATCCATCTTTGCCAGGTCTTCGGCGGTAAAAGTTTTTTGCCCCATAATGGTATTTGCTGTTTGAACAAATCTTTTAATTCCTTCCTTATCAATAATATAGCGATAGTGCCACATCTTCCTGCCATCAATAGTTTCTGTTGGCAAAGTTTGAGTAACTTTAATAACTTGTGCTTTGAAAAATTCATCACGCAGTTGTTTAATTTTTTCCGGATTTAATTCGTTTTCAATTGATTCTTTCTTCTCTATTAACTCTTCTGTATTAAATTGTTCATCAATCTGTTTTTGTTCAATTTTAAGCCAGGTATTTTCTATAGGCTTCAAACTAAATAAACCAAAATCGGGGGCACTTGTTAAGCGAATATAAAAAGCTTTTTCAATATTTCTAAATTCAAGGCCAAGTTTTCCGTTTTCCTTAAAGGCTTTGATGTCAGTGGTAAAAGCAAAGCTATTTTGTGGATTTTCAACTTGACGTAAATCAGAGATTCCATTAAATACGATTGAAAATTCTTCGTTTGAAGAGTTTGAGCTTGATTTGTCTAAGGGAATTATTAAATTATTTTCTAAGGCCACTTTATCAACTGAGAGCACTAAATTTCCAGAATAATCAATGGTCGTTATTTCCGGAATTTTCAGCGCCATTTTTTGTAATACTTTTTCTGGGGCTGGGAAAAAATACATATAACCAAACACACCACAAGCCCCAAGTAGGAGTAAGCTTAAGATGCTAATAACTAACCATTTAATTTTTTTAGTTGCTGGATGAGCGGTTATGGGTTGAATTGATGGGATTGCTGAGAAAGGAGGGACTGCAGCTGGAGAAAGTGGCGGTATGGGATTTAGTTTCTGGTTTGGTGACATCTCTAGAGTTGTGTCCTTTGGCGGATTTTGTAAATTTTGATTATCCATAATAGTAAAAATGATAATAATAGTCTATATATAGTATACATGTTTCGTTAGATAAAAGCAGTAGATATCTCTAGATGTTCTAGTCTTAAATACGAAAATTATATGCCTGGGGTGTAATGATTGCAAAACATAAAAAAATTCAAACCTTACATAAATATAAAGAATATACAAGTAAATATAGGTAGCTAAAAGATACAATAAGTAGTCTTTCATAGAGATCTAGGCTGATTTAATGAATTGAGCTATGATTAAGTCATATGAAACAAAAAAAAGTTAGCCAAACCTTTACCAGAAATTTTATTTTTGGTGCAGAGGATAGTTTAGTTTCAACTGTTGGTTTATTATCGGGCGTGGCTTTTGCTGGTGTTGGACGATCAACGATTATTTTAACTGGAGTTATTTTAATTTTTGTTGAGGCTTTTTCAATGGGGGTTGGTAGTTATTTGACTGAATATATTATTCGCCCAAGTGACAATGTAAAACAAAAAATACCGACTACAGCTGGTATCGTAATGTTTATATCATATATTATTTCAGGCGGAATCCCACTTTCTCCGTATATATTTTTTTCGGGCACGTTGGCTTTAACGCTTTCAATTATTTTTTCTCTAGTGGCTTTAATTTGTCTGGGAATTGTCAGTAGCGTATTGTCAAAAACAAATATGGTAAAAAATACTTTACGTATGTTTGTATTAGGGGGTAGTGCTATTGCTATTGGTCTTGTGGTTGGTATTATTTTAAAGTAATTATTAATCTTGTCTTGGCTATATTGAAAAAACCGCCATATGTGTGTATGTTACTTTTTGATATTGACTGATTTTAGCTAGTTAATTATACTGAACATAGCTCATTAAATATAATATATACAGGTATATACCAGTGCAGTCCCAATGGGAATTAGCAATATGAATTTTGAACAGGAATAACTTCACGGTATTGTATTTTGTATATATATTTTCATGAAAATACTTAAAAAAATTGAGCTCACTCAGCTTAAAATAAACGGCAAAAAGTCTTTTTAAAAAAGGAGGGTATCATGACAGGTCATTGAATAAAAGTTAAAGAGGGTTTTGACAAGACCGAGAGCCTATACCTTTGCGTATAGGCTTTTTTTATTTTCCTATTAAATTTTTTAATGTATTAGAGATATCATAGTAATTCCATATTGACACAGCAATAAAAAAATAGTAGTTTGACAGGAGTTATTTAAAAATTTAACCAATGGAGGTTTGAAATGGTAAATACACAGAGTAATAGGGTTGACTTTGTTTGTGATGATAATTGTCATGACCTACTTATAAAAGTGTATAAAGTAAAAAAAGTGAATAACCCAGTTACTTTCTCTGTGCAGTTTTTCGTCGAAAATGATTGCACAGATAATTTACGAGAAGTCCCTGCTATGACTGGATTTCAATCAGTAACAATGGCTCTTGAAGAAGCTAAAAATTTATTAATGAAAGACAATGGAAACTTAAATATACAAAGTATATATATCAAATTTTTGTACGCCAGCTATATAATAATTCTTGGGCGTATAAAGTAGTTGATACATTAGATCATATAGAGTTGGTAATAGAATATAACCCCGCCAACGAAGAAGCTGCCTTGTGTTTGGCAGTTGAGTATCTAAGAGAATACTTGGAAAGTGTTTAGACAAATTCAAAAGGCAGTTACGAACATCGTGACTGCCTTTTTTCATAAATAAACGAGAGATTTATGAGAGAATGTTTTGATATTAGATAGCTATGTATTACTTAATTGTATTGGGACTAGGGTTAGGATACGAAGTCAAATATTTTTTTCCGTATCTGATTGCTGCCTCAACATTAATTTTACCATAACCTACTTCATTATTTCTGACACCTTGGTTGGAAGCGGTGGCTCTGGCAAAGTCAACAGCTTGAGGAAAGGTGCAGTTTGTACTATTCATTATTTGTTTGAGTTTAGAGGCTACTACTGCAGTGGTGCCACTTAAGTAATTGACATGAGCTGTTCCGGATATAAAGGTGCCAATATCAATAGGGCTATTAACTGTAATATAACCACTTGTTGACACTTCAGATATACTATATCGTTGGTACACATTTCCAACACTGCCTTGTAGGTTTAACCAAACTTGCCAACCAACTCTGACGTGTTGTGCTAAAGTAGAGTTATAAATTTTTGTGTAATTTCCAGTTTTGGTGATTGAACTAACAGTATAGTTCATTTGTGGCTCAGGGTTAACATATTGAACCTCAACTGAATCAATAAAATCTAGCTTATTTCCTCTGGTCCAATCATTAGTTACATATCCACCTCCAACTAAAGCCATTTTATAATTACTACTAGAATTATAGGTGTTCGGAAAGGGGTTAGATAAATTAATATAGGGCATTACAAGATTAAGGCCATTAGGTTCCGGATATTCAGTGGCAATTAAGCTATTGATTGCCTGATAGTTAGCTGTTGGTATGACAATAATGGGCCATTTTTCAGGGGGAAGTTCTTTATATTTTTCAGACATTGCATTAAACACAGTGCGAACTGGAGTGTCCCCGTCATTCCAATATTCAAAATTATCTTCATTTAAAAAGGGATCAATATTTTTTGCAACAGCTTCAATATATGGACCTTCATACAACGCAATAATTTGAATGCCTTCTTGCCTGGAGTTTTGCTCAAGTGAGTTATCTATTGAGATTGGAGTTGGTGAAATTTGGGGAGTTGTTGAAGAATTGGTCTCCTGGTTAATTGGTGAAATTTTTTGATTTTTTTTAACTCGTTTATTTGAATTATTAAGTATTTTTTCTTTAAGGATAGATAACGTGGTATCAATCTTGGCAATAAGGCTTTTTTTATTATTTTGAGCCAGAGATTTTGTGGGGCTAAAAATAATTGTAAAGATTGAAAATACAATAACTGAGATAAGAATGATTAACAAGGTTTTTTTTGACATAGAATATAATAAGTAAGTATACCTATATTATACATTAGTTAAGAAAAAAAAGTATATATTATATTTTTCAATAAAAAATACCCCAAGATTAGGGATATTTTTTTATTAAGTCTGAATAATATTTTTAATTATAGAATAAATTGTGTGTTAGGGAGGCGTTGTTTAATATAATCTAAGTCTTGCTGTGAGTAGTTATTTCCTGAGAGATTCATAGTTTTAAGATTTTTTAAATTTCCAAGTTCATTTGGTAGACCCGTTAATTGATTATTGGAAAGATCCAGTGTTTCTAAATTACTTAATTGTCCGACTTCTGCTGGAACTCCGGTCATTAGGTTATTACTGGCTTTTAAAATTCTTAAATTTTTTAAAAAGCGAATTTCACCCGGAAGCGCACCAGTTAATTGATTATTAGAAAGGTCGAGAACTTCGGTGTTAGTTTGATTGAAGATTGTTGATGGTACTTTTTCTAATTTTTGATTGCTGAGGTTGATCGTTTGATTATTATCGGTGTTAGTTTTTTTGACTGGTTCTTTTTCTTCTTTTGTATTATCAGATACATCATTTTTCGTTTCTTTTGGTATGCTATCAGACGAAATTGTGCAGCCACTTAAGATAATTGAGACAACTAAGATTATGGGTAAGATTATTTTCTTCATATATTTAGATTAAAGTAGCTTAAGCTGAACTTACAGTAAGTATAGAGTAGCACGGTAAAAGTATAATTGATATATTTAGTTTTTCTATGATCGAAGTTTTGTTTTTATATGTGTTAAGATATATTTTTTGATATATAGGCCTAGATTAGTAGAGAATGCAACATGTGTGCATATTACCTCTGCTTCTTGACAAACGCAACTCAGTTGCGTATAATTTGGTTATATGAAAAGTGCACAAGATATTTTACTGTGCTTATCACAGCAGGGATATAAGAAAACCAAATTAAGGGAGATGCTTGTCTCTTTGTTTGAGCATTTAAAAAAGCCGCTATCGGCTCTTGAGATACAGGCTTTTCTTAAAAAAAAGAAGTTATTGTTAAATAAAACAACCGTCTATCGAGAACTACAATTTTTGCGTGAACAGCGAGTGATTGTAGAGATTGATTTTGGTGATGGTAAAAAACGATATGAAATGGCTGGATTACCACATCATCATCACTTGGTTTGTGATAAGTGTCGGTCGGTAGAGGATGTTTTTATTGAACAGGATTTAATGACCGTTGAGAAAAAAATAAAACAGACAACGTCTTTTTTTGTTAAGAGACATAGCTTAGAATTTTTTGGTTTATGTAAACATTGTCTTAATTAAATAACTCCAATGACAACTCATCATTTACTTGGATCAAATCGCTATACCTTGTCATTCTTGGTTGGCATGGTTGCAGCTAATTTCGCTATTCATTTACTGCCGGAAGCTTTTGGAGACTCTGATATTTCTCCGTGGTTGGTGAGTATTGCTTTGATAGGTGGTGTGGCATTGCAATATTCTCTGCATCGATATCTTAGCCCAACAAAAAAAACTGGCAATCAATTTTTATTGTTTCTTCATATTCATAATGTAACTGATGGTTTAACAATTGGTTTAGCCTTTTTGGCTCATGTCAGTTTGGGAATATTTACTACAGTGGCAATCATGATTCATGACATCGTTCATAAAATTATTGGTTTTGGATTTTTGAGATCAGCTGGTGACTCAGTAAGAAAAGCCTTTTTAAAAATCATGACTACTTTTATTAGTATCTTGGTTGGATTACTGTTAATGCTGGTTTTTCGACCAGACCATGAGTTTAGTGTTATTGGCGGAGGGTTTGCTGCTGGATCCTTGGCATATGTAGTTATGCTTTTACTAAAAGAGGTCTTTGGGAAAAAGGCCATTGTGCCTCGACGCTATGAAACCTTATTAAAGTCGGCTTTTTTTGGTTTAGGTGGGGTCGTGATGGTTGTTATAATTTTGTTACTTCAGGCTTATGCCCCTGAATCCAGTCATTAGTATGGAGTTAATTTAATTATTTGAAGTAAACGAGGCTAGTGAATACTTTTTTGACAATTATGCTATTTTGCTATAGGATGTCTATAATTTGCTCATTGTAAACTTTAAACTTAAAAGGAGAATAGACATGATACATGTTCAAATACTTGATGAGGAGCTTTGGTACCTCAATTTTGTCGATGGAATGACTTCTATTTTTTTCGAAAAAAATGACGAGATAAGGTCAGAAAAAATGTATAATTATTTCATGAAATTAATCGATGAAAAACCCGGAGAGCTTAAAGATCATTTTAGAAAATTTTATCAAGGCAGGTATCCTGATAGTGATGATGGAATAGATTTAAGAGATGGAATTGAAAGACGTCATGATTCCGCCCTTGGTAAGGCAATTCGAAAATTTCCTGATGAATTTTGGACTGCAGTTATTGCAGATATGATTATGTGGTCTAAGCAAGAAGGAAAAATCACTGATGCAAAAAAAATTGTGCATGAGTTAATAATACCCATGCATTCAGGAATAAAAGATCCAGATGTATTTAAGAAAAGAATTATAAGTTATCTGGAAATCAGGTTACACACTTTTTCTGAAAATGAAAAAGAAAATCTGAGAAGTGAAGCCGGTTTTTGAAAAATAAAAGCCTGTCTGTACTTGTCGCGATAGCGATTTTGTACGAACAGGCTCTTTTATTTTGTTTAGTCAATTGAGCAGAAGAATATTTTTTTTGCTTCTTTTTGATTTTTTACATCAGGATTTATCAAGAAATATGATTTTTTTTCAAAATCAATTCCCACTAACTTTTTAGGCTGATCATGTTGCAATAGCATGGTTCTTGTAATGACTTTTCCCTGGTCAATTGGTTTACCGTTTTTAAATTTTTCAAACATATTTCTGAGCAGTAACTCTTTTAAACTACATACTCGAATATTGTTATCTAAAACGATTTGTTTGAGAATCGGGTCATTATTTAGTGCATCAAGTCGGATGGCTGACGCCTCTTTTGAACAACTCTGACCGGGAGTCCAGGCAGCGTATGTTCCTTTTCTTTCTGGCTCCTCACATAGATTATAATCTTCACCTTTTTCCACTTTAAATCTAAAAGGAAGTCCAAGATTGTTTTCAAGCATAAGCATCAGTGTCGTTATGTTGGTTATTACAATCAGAAGAGATAATGCTTGACTATGGACCAATCTTGTTTGATCTATTCTTACCGACAAGACACCTTCATTGGTCATTGATTCCGGGAAAAATTCATTATAGAAATTGAGCCACTTGGTTCTTTCAGAAAAATAGTTTCGCCTTAATCCATTTACCATTTCTTCAAGCATTCTTTTGCCGGTGTTTGTCTCAGTTAGTATTTTGAGAAATTCCAGTGTTAGACCATTTGTTTCTAATATCTCGAAAAAATTCAATGGTAGTCCATTGGCCTCGAGATTTTTATAAAAATTATTAATCTCAATTTTTCTTTGAATTTCTGTCTTATTAATAGGCATTATTCACTCCTTTCAAAAGTTTATTTTTTTAATATGCTAGGCTCTTTATAGCTGAAAAATAGGCCATTGTCAAGATTGGCCTTATAGAAAAATAGAAAATATATTATAGACCAGCTGGAGTAGATGGATTTAAAATCCTTATTGATCGAGAAATGGATGTTGAAATATTGCCGTCACTATCCTTAGCCCAGGCATATAGAGTTTTATTACCAAAAGAGGTAAAAGTATATGATGATGGTGCTGAGGCGCTCCATAAAGGATTATTCAAACTTGGGACAGTTGGTGATTCAGTTAATAGATAACCAGTAACGGCAACATCATCTATTGCTGAGAAAGCAAGGATTGGCACTGTTAATGAGCTATGTTTTATTGGGGTAGAAAAATTTGTGATAACCGGTGAGATCATTGTCACTGGCTCATCAAAGGCAACTGACCAATTATATAATGGTAGGTTAGTTGATCCAGGAGCTTGGGAAACAGAATTATCTGAATCTCTTATATTTCCGCCGGCATACCACCAAGTTGCAGCTCCTCCACAGAACCACGTATAATTTCCACATCCCCAAGCATACCTGATTTTCTGGCTAGCACCGGTTGGAACTTGATTAAGAGTTATTTTTACTTTGGTATTGTTACTTGCTAATTGTACTGATGAAATAGAAACGTTAGATCCATTGCCTCCGCTTTGAGCAAAGGTAAATCCATAATTTTGTCGGGCTGCCACACGGGTAGTATCAATAGCTAACTGTCCAACAGGAATTGCATAACTAATGGTAATAATATTTCCTGTTCGGATTACTGAGGTTGGCATAAGTGGGTTCCAGGTTTGGCCTTGTACTGCAACTTTATTAATAACTTTTCCCATCAACTCACCCATATATTTTGAGTCCTGATTTGTTAAGTGAAGATGGTCAGTGTGATATGTCATTTGATATTTTGGACCAACTAATATGACTTTGCCGGGGTTAGATTTATGAGCTTGTAATTGTGCAACGGCAATCTCGCCGGTCCAAGCGGAGTTCATTTGATTAATGAAGAGTGGAATAGTAAGATTACTGCCGACCAAGGTGCTTAGATCGATTTGATAATCACTCTGCCATTGTTTTAAAGCATTGGCATAAGCTGCCCAACTCTGTCCATTATTAGTGGTTCCATCCAAGTAGTCGGTCTCCCCATGTATAGCAGTTACTGCTAAAGGACGGTATGAACCTCCTAGGGTATTTTGAACATAATTTTTTGCGTTTGTTGCTTGGGTTATGCCTTTAGTATAATTTTGAGTACCTTTTTTTAAACCAAGATAGTTTGTGGCTCCGCGTCCATGAAGACTAACAATTATACTTCTTGCGAGATTGTCTAAAGAACGTAGAGTGTTTCCTAGCCCAGATGAGGGAGATTCAGTATTCTGCCATTCTTTAGCACTTCCAAGTTCAGTTAAAGGAACCAAGGGTGTGTTGATTTGATCAGCCCCATTTTGCATCATGAGATTATTATACGGTTGAGCTGAAGTAATAGTTGGGCTGGAATATACGCCAAGTGAGAGACTTTGGCCGGTTGAAAGAACATGGAAATATTCAATTGGACTATTATCTCTAGTTTTTTGTTCAGCTTGTTTATTATTGGGCGTTGATATTTTTGCTGTTGCCTTCATTATTGGCAAGATGGTTAAAAGACCACTTACAAAAAGAAGACCAATGAAGTAAGTAAATTTCAGAATATGAAAATGTTTATGTATTGAATTGAAAAAAGCATGCAGTATTTTATTCTTTCGTTTGCGCATATTATTTTAGATTTAATAAGTTATAATATAATTTAAATTTTAAAAAATTTGAGCGAGTGTAGTAGGTTTATAGTTTTTGGAAACTAAAGGACTTTATTCGGTACCCCCTCTATGTTTTTTTGCCAAGAAAAATTATTTTATGATATGTCTATGTATAATTTTTACTATTTAAGTATATCATAATTAACTCTTTTTATAGTGGTTTTATATACCTGAGATGGGTAAAAAAAATCTGGGTTAATTTTTGATGATTACTTAAGGTTGAAATAAATCACTTGGTTTAATGATAACGCTGGATACCTCGGCAAATTGTTTGGCAGTGGCTTTAATTTGATGTTGTAGAATTTGCACACGACAAGCGCCACCAGAAGTTTTCAGTGCAGGATCATTAAAGGTTAAGGTTAGAACTCCTGACTGTAAATCACTACTAATTAGTTCAAAGTCCGTTAAAGGAAATTCAGTAGTAATGCCTTGGGCTTTTTCATCATTAGATAATTCACCATTTATTAATAATTGTATTGTATCGTTTATAATCAAGTTAGATTGTGAAATTTGTCTTTCGACGCCCACCAATCCTTTCTCAGAGCAGAGAATATTATCAGTCTCATCTTTATCTAATTTTTCGGAGTAATAATATAATGTGACTGTTTGAAATGAAGGAGTTGGCAAAGAATTTATTTGAGGTGTGGGACTAGAAATTATTTTACTATAATATATGAATCCTAGGATTAGGATGATTAGGACAATAGAGACACTAAGTATTTTTTTCATAAATTTTGGATATTTTTCGAGTAATAAATCAAATTGAATTCTTGTATTTAAATTATAATTACCGTATGAGGAAAATGAGGAATTATTACACTGTTATTTAATTATATCATGATGCGGTTTTAGAAGAGTTAGAGATTTGATTTGCTTGACAAAACATGATTGTAGTGATAATTTCTCGTTGAACATAGTTCCTTACAATTTAACTATTCTGTTATATTTATTGAATTTTTTTTGCCTTTCTTCTTGAGGATGGTTAAAGAAATTCAATAAATAAAAAATTAAAAAAGGAGAATCAATCATGATTCGTAAATATAGATTCCAAATCTTGACAGTATTTTTTTTGTTTTTAACAGGACTGTCAGGGGCCATGGAAGGCACAACTGAAAACTTTTTTTTCAACTTCTTTTTTGTCAGTACATTTTCAAGTTCAACAATTCATTGGATTGCTGGAGGATATGAAGAAAATATCAAATCAAAAATGAATAAAAGTGAAGTGTTCATGAGTAGTTTTTTATTATGGGCACTATGGTGATCTGTGTTTCAAGTGTTTATAGGGTCCTTCCAGAGTCACTGAAGATATACGGCAAAGAAATATCATTAATTGTATGTGTGGTTTTTCTTTCCCTTATCTTGATAATTGGAAAGAAGGAAAGAAAAATCAGGTCAAAAGTGCAAAAACAAAATTAAAAAATTAAACTGGAAGGAGAAAAGATGGCAAAGCTTTCATTTGTATTAATGTTGTTGTTTCTTTTTTTGACAATATTATTTCTGGCAAAACTTCTTAGTCCAGAAATTGATATATTGCCATTAAATGAGATTAGTAAAGGCTCTTTGCTTGGTTATTCCTTGATATGCATAGTCTTAACAATCGTATTTTTTTATTGTAGTAAAAAGTTTTTTAGATGAATTAACTAAATAACTTTCCTTTTGCTAAATAGGCCTTTCTTAATGTAATTTTGAGGCCTATTTTTTTGTATATTAGTAACCATAAAAGTGAGGAGAACGATTGACAAATATCATATAAAACTTTAAAGTAGCAATAATCAAACAAAAAGGAGTAGTTATGCCCATTAAAAACCTAAAAAAGAAAAGTGGCGTTAGTGTTGAAATTCTTTCAGAAGGGGCGGTTAGAGAAGGATTGACTCTTGAGGAGTATATTTGTCAGGTTGGTCTCCCCGATAACCCTACATTTCAGATCTTAATTTAAAGTATTAAGGAGTAAAGAGATAGATTCTGGTTTTAAAAATTTTGTATTTCAAGCAGCACTTGAAATAAGTAAAACTGATGAGGATCGTGAGGCGTTAGCACCTTATGTAGAAGAATTTGAATCTATAAGCGGGGCTACATCAAGTAATGCTTTATTGGAAACAAAAAAAATAGAATTTATAACGGACGTCGAGCGGAAATTTTTTAAAGATTTATTAAATGAGTTAACTTCTGAGATTTCTAAAAATGAAAAGAGAAGAGTTTTAGAAAAGCTGAATGAATTTGTTAACGATTTAATTAAGAGAGCAAATGGCAATCTTGATTATTTACAAGAAATTTTTTACTTATCACCAGGAGGTATAAATATCAAAAGTGCCTTCATAAAACAAGAGTTAAAGAAAGGAGGGATTAATTTATCTTGAAGACTCCCGGTAAATGGATAAAATAATATGGCCGCTTGTTTGCACAATGCGGCTTTTATTTTTACTTTATACCTAATAATTTACTAAAGTAATGTATTAAGTTTTAGTCATATAAAAAATGTAATTGATGGGCTACTTAAATATGATTGTTTGGAATAATTGAGTGTTTGGGTTAAGAATGGTTATGTAGACAAAGATATTTTTTGTATAATCTATAACACTAAATATTGAAATGATGATAGCTATAAGAAGGTTAGGGAATGTAAATATAGAAGTTTTAAAGGACTGAAATGGATTTAATTGGTTATTATCGATAAAAACTAACAAAATAATTATAGCTATATATATTTTTTACTAGAATACTCAATAAATCATGGGATTAGCGGTAAATTATGATTATAGGTCTATCTCATTGACTAATGCCGTAGAGGAAGGATAGAGCAGATGAAATATGCAATAAGAAAAGTGCCTATTTATAAGGGATTTTCTGCTCTTGACAAGAAAAAATATCCATGCTAGTATTTAGACATAAATTGCTCCTTTAAATTAAACATCTCATTCTCGAAACAGAGAATAAACCCAACTCATCAACAAAAATCCCACCACATCAAAAAAACAACACATCTCACATCAAAAATCCCACCACATCAAAAAAACAACACATCTCACATCAAAAATCCCACCACATCAAAAAAACAACACATCTCACATCAAAAATCCCACCACATCAAAAAAACAACACATCTCACATCAAAAATCCCACCACATCAACAAAAAACCCACCACAAAAAACTTCAACAAATATCCAATCCCGCCTTTAAGAAATCTTCTTGAAGGTTCTTTTTTTTTATTTAAAAAATATTTTCTGTTTATAAATACCTTTAAATATATACATCATTAGTATCAAGGTGTTTCATCGATGGGAGTAAAGGGTACGTACTCAGAGCTATTCGGTTAGGTAATTAAAATTGACTAATTGAATACTATGATGTAATGTAAAAAAATTCATTAACAATAAAATCTAAAAGGAGAATCAAGATGGCAAAAAGAAAGTCTGAAAAAATTGTTTTAAAAGAAGGTAATATTATCGTGATTAAGAAGTTTGACAATCACACTAACAAAGAGTTTTATGATAAGGGGGAGGGTCCGGATAAAGCTAAAATCCTTGATCTTATTGAAGAAAATGGTAAGTACAAGGAAATTGCAGTAGAAATTATCGGAGGCAAAATGTCTGCCAGAAAAATAGAATTTACATATTTTGGTAGTAATACGTGGCGATTGTTATTTGAAGACCCGCATTCATTAAAAAGGGTCTATAGCATTAATGCCCCGTACTATAGGATGGAAATATTAAATGATGAAAAGCTGATTCCTTATGAGGATGATCTTTTTACAGCGGAGGAACTTGCAGACTTAATATCGCGAGATGCCTTTGGATGAGGGAAATAGCTTCCAAAATTGACTTGAGATGAATACATCCGTGAAGTCTTGACTAACAATAGTTCAAGACTTTTTTATTTATAAAAATACTCCATGCCTAATATGATTTATCAACGAATAGCAAATAGGAACTTAATTAAGTTACTCAAAATATCATAACTATATAAAGTTATAGGCAAAATCATTGACAAATACTAGTAAATATGATAATTTCTAGGATACTTGTTTTTTAACAATTTGGTTATTTTTGAATGATTTGCTGATCTTCTAACTAATTTAGAGGCTTAGGAAATCATTCAAAAAACAAAAAACGAAAGGAGCTACAAAATGAAAAAAATTATTGTTTTTTATTTCGCAATATTTTTTTTAATATATACACAAAAGCTTTTTGCTCAAATTGAATGCTCTGAACTTCCAAATAAAAATAAATTTCCTCAAGCCGTAAATGATTTTGCTTACATTATAAATGATAGTGTTGAGCAAAAAATAGAACAAAAACTCCGTAGTTACTTTGAGTCTACGGGACTCGCATTAATCGTTGTAACAGTTGATAGCTTAGATGGTTATACGGATGATTCTTACGCTCAAAATTTATTTGATTGCTGGAAACCCGGAGGAGAGAATAACGCCGGTATAATATTTTTAGTTGCACCTGGGGAAAGGAAATTAAGAATTCATACTGGCTACGGAATTGAAAGTAGTCTAACGGATGCACAATGCAACTTATTAATTAATAATATTTGTGTTCCCTATTTCAAAAAATCAAAGTATTCTTCAGGGATATTGAATGGGGTTGAGGAAATATTGGCAATAATTTTTCCGCAGGAACAACGTGATCGAATAAAAGAGGAGGAAGATAAGAATGCTGGGGATAATATACAGCATACAAAAAGAAGAAATAGCAAAACTTTTGGCGGGTTTCTTAAAGGAAAGAGTGGAGGCGGCGGAGATTCAGGATTCTGGTAATATTAGTGAAAATGAAATGTTGGGTTTAGCAGTTGTCCCTTAACAACTGCATTTTATTTTACAAAAAAATTCTATTGCAAAAGTGGTTTTTTAGTAGTTTTTACTGTAGCGGTTTCCAGAATTAGAATAAGGAGAATGCAGAAGTTACCTTACTAGACGTTGCTTACTATAGAATCAGATGTTGCCATGCTATTGAACCATTATTATCTAATCTTTTAAGTATTTCTGTAATATTCTCTCATAAACGCGACATTCCGATTACTTTATTGTGTATTCTTTCCCAGTCACCTTCCTTACTGTGTATTGTTGACCAATCAGAAAATAATATTATTAAGATATTTGATTTTTATATTTCTACTGACACGGATAAGGCAGTCGTAACTATCATACAAATTACTTCGTATTCACAGCGAGTCAGTTGCTTCTATATATTAAAAAAATTCATGGCAACATTCGGCACTCCTTTGATAATTTTATATTTTTTCGGTTATCGATTATTATAGTAGCTTTAATTTACACTCTATTTTTCGTTACTATAGGCGAGTTTCAACAAGAATATCGTTTCAGTTCTAAGCTTTGCTCTTGCCCAATCTTTCTGTGGTTCTGTGAGTAGCTCACCAAGACCGTCGAGAATGTGCTTATTGTCCATCTGCTCAAGTTTATGAATGCATTTTTTTAACAAATCCTTAAAAGGCATGTTTGCTCTTAATTCTACTATGGTTTTATTTATCTCCCACATTTTTTTGTAGAAGAAATAGACATCAAATATATCTCGACTTGTTTCTCCAATTCTTTCATACATTGCCATGAGTTTATGAGCAAACATATCCTCTCTAACCATTACAAGCATAGAAATACCAAGTAATGTTCTAATTTCGTATTCTGAACCAAAATTTCGAAGATTCACCTCTACTTTTATCTGCTGTGTGCCAAGTGCATAAGAAATAACATTCAATAAGTTGTAGTGCTTTATCATTGATTCAGTAATGGTTCCGTAGCTTGCTGTAATTTTCTGGAGCTTTTCAAATACTTCTTGCTTTTTAGTATCATCAAGCAAATCAAAATCAAGGTCAACTGAATTTCGGTTAAGATCATAAAACAAAAGTGCTGCCGTCCCACCTTTGAAACCTAGCGTAGTAGCCAGAGAAGTATCAGAATAGATATCCTTCAAGATTTGGAGCAAAATATTTTTATGTTTTAAATAATCGAGTGTCATATTATTGTTTTTCATTTAATTTTTTATAACGTTCAAAATATCTTTTCATAGTTTTTTCCATTCGTTTGTTATGATATATTGGTAAAATTTCAAAAACCATATCCCAATCTATGCCACGCAAATTATCAAAATAATAATTTTTACTTACATAGACACGATCTAACAATGCACGTTCCTTGGTCGCCGTAGCAATGCCATTAACATGTTCGATGCCTGTTGTGTTGCTTAACACATAATCTTTCATTCGTATAAAAGTTATTTTTTGATCACTAATTTGAATCTCACGACTCACATAAGATGCAACAAAAATATTTCCATAGTATTGGAAATTCACACCCTCGCGAGTTAAGACAGTTTCAAAGCTCACGTATGATGGAGTATAGATTCGAGTCGCTAATTCAAAGCGACTATAATTTCTATCTTTTACATAAAACCCTCGGCGAACTCTAATCAACTTTCCGGCATTCACATATTTCTTCAATCTGTCGCCAACAATCACTTCATCGCTTTCATTCCATAACAAAGCAACATCTTTGGTCGAAAAGACTGTTTTAGTGGATCTCAATAATATATCTAAATATTCACCTTTTGTTGGTTTTATAATCATTTGTAGACTGGAATAGGCTTTAAAAGCCCGTTACAGTCTATATATTAGCATAATTTAGAAAATAAAGCAATAGTTAGTTTATGGAAGACAAAGCTTTACCTTACTAGAGATAGAGCTTTTGTACTTAAAAATGTCATAAAATCATTGACAAATACAAGAAAATATGATATGTTCTAGGATACTTGTTTTTTAACAATTTGGTTATTTTTGAATGATTTACTGATCTTCTAACTAATTTAGAGGCTTAGGAAATCATTCAAAAAACAAAAAACGAAAGGAGCTACAAAATGAAAATCCTTATTAGGATTATTACTGTAATAATAGCTTTACTGTCTATTTTAATCTGTTTAGAGGTTTTACACTCCGTAATTTTATTGCCCCTATCTTCTCGAACTCTCGGGTCGATAATAGCCATAATCCTAAATAGTAAAAGTATTTGTATGTTTTCTCTTTTGATAGTAGGACTTGTTTTATTTCTTTATTTGTTTACTAAGGAGACTCCTAAAAAAGATTTTTACACCTTCCAAGTGTGTAAAATCAATTTAATGGTAAGGGGTAGTATCGAGTCTTCATATAGCATTTATAATCCGGAAAAAGTTTTTTGTAATGATATGAATGAATTAGTAACACAATTCAAAGAATTAAACATAAAACTGAAGAGGCTGAAGGGAAATAAAAATCATGAAATAGTAATTGAGTTTAATCAGAGTCCGTTTATAGAGGGTGTAAATAATTATTTCACTCTATATACTGGGCTTACAGCCGAAGAACAGAATGAATTCTACAGAGAACTATATAAGGACTCATTTTAAATGAGGAATTATATAATTGCTGAGAGGAGAAGCTGATAATAAGACAAAACAAGTCACATTTCATTCTTTGTTGTTGTAACCTAAATCACAAACCTAAACTAAAACGAAAGGGAAAAATGAAAAGAATCATTGTTATTTGCTTTGCATTACTTATTTTCATTATCAACGTTCAACAAGTTTTTGCAAAGAAAGATTGTTCCGAAATGCCTTCAAAACCCAATCCCCTACGAGCCGTAAATGATTTTGCCAATATTATTGATGATAAAATTGAGCAAAACATAGAGCAAAAACTCCGGGATTACTATAATACAACAACGATTGCATTAATTGTTGTGACGGTTAATAGTTTGGATGGAAAGGCGGATGATTCCTATGCTCAAGATTTATTCGATTGTTGGGGACCGGGTGGAAAGAATAATGCTGGTATTATTTTTTTAGTAGCTCCCAAGGAAAGAAAAACAAGAATTCATACCGGCTATGGAATTGAGGGTGATTTGACAGATGCTCAATCCAAAAAAATTATTGAGAAGAATATTATTCCCTATTTCAAAAAATCAGATTATTCTTCTGGAATATTGAATGGGGTGGAGAATATACTAGCTGTAACTGGTCCACAGAGCATGGAACAACGTAAGGAGGCAGTACGAATTAGAGAGGAGGAAAGTAGAAAAGTAAAGAAACAAATATTCGATGTGGTAATTAATATTGGAATAGGAATTATATTAATTATCGGTTTATTCTATTTATCTCGATTCATGCTTAGTTTCTTGAGAAAAAAGAAATTAAGTAATCAGTTATTAAAGAGTTTAGAAAATCAGACTGAACAAATAATTCAGGCCCGTAAAGTAATTTCTGATTTATGTGAGAATACTAAAACTGCTCCAAAATGGGTTCAAGAAGAAGCAACTGAACATATGGAACAGGCAAATCAAAAATTACTTGAAGCTTCGCGTATCTTAGAAAAAGCTAAAGGTTCTGTAAAAGAAGCACCGGATCAAGTGTATGGTTTCTTACTCAAGGCCCGCACTTTGATTCATAAAGCAGAGAATAACTTCATTAAAGTAGATAAAGACTTACGTATAAAAGTTAATAAATTTGCTCAAGCTGCTCCTGTTAAAGCAGAGAAGGCAGTGCAGATTCTTGAGAAAAATCTCTGCGAAACTTTAGAGTTAACGAATCAGGGTTTTCGTTTTAATGAAGCAGTTACAAATCAAAATGATTTAAAAAAGAAATTTGAAGAAACTGCAAAAAATCTTGGAAATAAAGAGTATGACCACATAATATGTCGAGAAAGCGATATAATTGCTTCAAAATCGAATGAGCTTTTTTCAGACATTAAAGAGGTTGTTCTCAAGAAAAAAGAAATCCATCAGAATCTTGATAGTCTTCTGAAGGTTGCCAAGGATCACTACTCTTCTTTTGAAAAATATGTTAAAGAAGTAGATCACCTTAAGAAGCAGTATCCAGAAAACGTATGGAAAAAACTTGAAACAGATTTATTAAGACTTACAGTAAAACTTCATCCTGAAAAAATTAAGGTTTTGAAAAATGAAATTGAAGATTTAAATAATATGAAAAATCAAAAATTTCATTTGGCAGCTTCAAAATTTAACAACTTTCAGGAACTAATAAATGATGTTGAGAAAGTATATTCTGAAATCAATGCTGTTTCTAGCCAACAGGAAAAATCAAAAAAAGATTTCTTTTCAGAGTACAAAAAAACAGAGACAGCTGTAAATTCAGCTTTAAGCAAAATAAAAGATTCAGATGTTTCTGGTGAAACAAAGCAAATTGCTAAGAAAGCAGCAATTAAATTAAATGAGACTGCCGTAGAATCAAGCACTTCTATAGTTGATTGGTTTTTTCTTATCACTCTCTTGAAATCAACATGTTCTCTTGCTGAAGATGCATTTAAAAAAGCACAAAATGACATAGATGATGCAGAGAGAAGAAGAAGTCGCGAGAGAGATGATGAGGCAGAAAGTCGCAGAAATAGCTATTCAAATTCGGATACTTCATTCTCTTTTAGTTCAGATAGTGATTTTGGTGGATTTGGAGGAGGAATGAGCGGAGGAGGTGGTGCTTCTGGAAGTTGGTAAAATAAATTAATGAAAGGAGAAAATGAAAAAATAAGTTTTGGATGAACTTTAATGTACCTTTACTGAGCCAGGAATTTCTTAAATGAAACTACTGGCTTTTTTATTACTCTTTAGGCTATGACAATATTGGGAAAAGTGAGAGATTGAGATTGACAAATAACTCTAAAAGTACCAGGATTTAAGTATCTATTATTAATATGTACATATATGAAAAAAATATTGGTCTTATTATTACTATTTAGTATTGTAGCTTTGCCGATGATTTCTCAAGCTGAAGATTTTTCTTTCTCTCAAGTTGAGACAGATATATCTACAAATCGTTTTAGTGTTGGTATTATGAACAATGCTGAAAGTAGTTGTAAGATGTACTGGGGCAATAGTATAAACAGTTTAAACTATATACTTTCATCAGATCATGGAGAAAATTTTAGACCAGCAAATAATTTCCATGGTTTTTTGTTGGTAGATCTTTCTCCTGGTACTAATTATGCTTATAAGATAGTCTGTAGAACACCAGGTGGTCAAACATTTCAAACTGCTATAAATACTTTTACTACTCTTTCATTGAATAATCAAACTGCACATGTACAAGTAGTATCACCTAATGGAGGTGAGTCTTATAAAGTTGGAGATACAATAAGGATTTCTTGGGATCAATGGAATCAAGGAAATAGTGCTTTTATTTTAAGGGTAAAGATTTCTGAGTCCAGTGTTTACCCAATTGATTTTGTAGTAGACGGACAATGGGATAATAAAAAGGAGCCCTTTAATAGTGCCAATGGTAGAAATTATTATGATTGGAAAATTCCTTTTGCCATGCCTTTCATTTCTAAAGATTATAAATATCTAATTCAGGTTATTGGTGGTAATGTAGATCTTCACGTTCAAACTAATGATTTAAGTGATAACACCTTTACAACTTATATAGCGATACCTGAAACCAATACTGGAAATAATAATATTAATGTCCCACCTACAGTCCCATTAACTAATAACTCTGAAGTTAGGACAATCAAGAATAGGCCATTATATAAGCGCTTAAAAGGGGCCATTCTCATAAAAGTTGAAGATCAGGGTAAGGCTTATTATATTAGTTCTTCTAAGGAAAAGTCATATTTTCTTGGGCGTCCTCAAGATGCTTTCATAATTATGCGTGAGCAAGGTATTGGGATAAAAAACAACGATTTAATAAAGATCCCAATTGGTTTAGGAAAATTGTCAGGCGGTGATCCTGATCAAGACGGTTTAGGAGATATGTTAGAGGACGCATTATTGACTGATAAATCTATTGCTGATACTGATGGTGATGGTATTAATGATAAAGTGGAGATTATTAATGGATATAACCCAAAAGCATCAGGAAAAATGCCGATTGATAAGAATTTTGCTAAAAGTCTAATGGGTAAGATCCTTCTTCAAGTTGAAGGTAGAGGAGAGGCTTGGTATGTCAATCCAATTGACAATAAACGATATTTTTTAGGCAGAGCAGATGACGCGTTTGATCTTATGAGGAGTTTAGGAGTAGGAATAAATAATAAAGATTTTAATAAACTAAATTAATTACTTTCCGAAATTTTCTTTATTTACTAAAAAACAGCCCGTAAACAGGCTGCTTTATTGATGGGTGGCAAATGGGACGTGTTCAGAACTATTCCGTGGGGTGAAATCAAGGAAATGGCTGAAACAATAGGTTCATCTCAAAAAATAGACTAATATAAGCCTATTTTAGGTATATATTGACAAATTACTATAAAAATGCTATTGTACTATGATAGCTAGTTCCTTACAATTTAACATTTTAGGTTATATTTATTGGATTTTTTGAGCTTTTTTGCACGAGAAGGCTGGGAAAATTCAATAATTATAAACTTAAAAAAGGAGATAAAATTGAAATGGTCAAAAATTATTTTTGGAATGGTTAAAACCATATATCATTTAATATGGTTCGAATATGTCCGATATGCTTTAAAAGAAATAGTTGAAGATATATTTAAAGAAAATTCCAAAAAGTCTACCGGTAATACCTTCATACTTCTTGTTGGTTTTACTCACTCTGGCAAAGAAACACTTGTAAAAAATAATAAACAGTTACGGGAAATGTTTCTCGTTCATAGTGATGAGATTCATGTATATCTAAATGAATCTTTGAGATTTTTAAGAGATGATAACACCATTACTGGAGAAGCATATTGGGAACGACAATTCTTAACTCACATTGTTAGAAAGATGCTTTTACGGAGAGCTTTTAAAAGTAATATCAATGTCGTTAACGATTCGGCTAATCTCAGAAAGAGAGACCGATCTACTAAACTGGCGCTCGCTAAGAAATATGGATACCAAACAATCATTATCCAGGTACAGTGTCCAGAGAGCGTTCTTCTAAAACGATTAGAAGATTCGGATAATAAGAAGTCAGATTTGGATCAATCCAGTAATTGGGTTGCTTTGTACGCAACACAAAAATCTCGTTTTTGCCCAGTTAAAGGCAATGAAGCTGATAGAGTAATTCATTATCATAGTGATTTTCTAAAACCAGAATATCTACGAATATAATAAATGTAGTAAGTTAAATAACTTAAACCGAAAGGGAAATAATGGTTAAAAAAATCTTTAAAATTGTTGTTTTTTGTATCGTGGCTTCGATAATTATCGAAGGAGTTTGCTATTTACTAGGCCTAAAGTTAAATGGATCATTTATTGCTCAGACGGCTTTTAGAACTATGTATATAACATACGGATGGATACTCTCTAAAATGGTATCTCAGAGTGAGGATTAGTAATAGATAATTAAAATACTACCGGGAGAAATTCTGGAACAACAAAACCCTGATCAGAGAAATCTAGTCGGGGTTTTTTATTTACAAAAACACCCCATAACTAGGGCGTTTCTTCGATGGGTGGCAAATGGGATGTGTTCAGAACTATTAGGTGGCATGAAATAGAGGTAATCATTGATATTTTAGCCTAAATATGATATATTCTAGAATACTTGTTTTTTGACAATTTAGCAGATTATTGAATGATTTACTAAATTTCTAAGGCTTATTAGAGGTTTGGGAAATCATTTAATAATTTAAAGAAGAAGGAGTAAAAAATGTCTACAAAAGATATTATCAAAGATTATGGCACTACTGTTTCAGCTGAAGTATATAACAATGCTTTGCAGGGACATCAGTATATCCCACAAGCCGACCAAAGAATTGTTAATATTGTTTTAGAAAAAATTAATGATTTGCAGAAGGTAAAATCAATAATTTCCATCTTAGACCTTGGATGCGGACCCGGAAGACTTACGTATAAATTTGCTAAGAAAGGGACTCTGGTTCACGGAATAGATTTATCAGAAAGTTTTATCAATGCTGCAATCAATTTTAACTCTACTTATTCTCAAATTTCTTTCATGCAGTATGATTTTGCATCGGTCAATTTTCCTCACGAAGATATGGCATCACAGTATGACATTATTGTTATGCAAGGTGTCATGCATCATGTTCATGGAGAAGAAAGAAAACTTTTTCTCGAAAGATGTCATAAACTTTTAAACTCTGATGGCATACTTATTATCGGTGATGAATTCATTAAGCCATATATCCAGGAAGCCGACAGAATAGTTAATGTTGCAGAATTCTATCTGCATATTATCGGAGAAGCGATAAAGGGTGGTTTTATGGATCTTGCTTTTGAGGAAGCAAAAAACCTTATCGATGATACATTGTCAGGAGAAGAAGGTGCCGGTTTTGCAAATGACGAGATTATTAAGTGGATATTTTATGTAGCCCAAAGATGTAATAAAGATTTCTATGAAGGGGGTTCAATGTATTACATTGATGTCCAGGATTTAATTACCTTCCTTAAAAGGGAGTGTAGTGAGCTTGCCTCTACAAATGAAAAAAGCTTTAATCGAGGAGACTTCAAAGTGTCTCTTGATGTTTTTGAAAGAGAGCTACAGAAATATTCTTTCCAATTAGATAATACCAATACAATTGGCCCCGTTGATCAACTTGGAGGAATGGCCGTACTTACCTTTAAACAAAAAAATAATTAAGCCGAAAGGAAAAATAGAATGAAGCTAAAAACAATCGCTATTATTCTTGCCACCTTTGTTGTCTCGCAGATTTATTGCTTGGTGATAGGGGGATTAACAATGGGAATACAGGGCCATGACTTTTTTTCAGTCATATGGATATCTCTATGGGTTGGACTTCTCTTTCTTGGTATTTGTGGATTATTATTTTGGATAAATAATACCAAAGCTGACCTCTATTCTGATGGTCCCTAAAAATAAATATTGTACTTTCAAATAAACCGTTACGCTTATATAAGTAACGGTTTTTTATTTTAGTCAGAACTAAAAATACTCTATAAAGTAAGGCTAATCTAAAGAATTTCTACTATGGGTGGCAAATGGGACGTGTTTAGAATAATTGAGTGGGGTGAGCGTGAGGTGATTGACAAAATTAGTAAAATGTTTTAACCTATTAAGTTATTTCATTTAAAATATATTTCAAAAATAAAATCCGCCAAAAGCGGAGAAGGGATAGGAAAATGAAACACATTATATTAGCTTTAGTATTACTCGTTTATTTAAACAAAGGATTTTCTCAGCAAGAACCATGGCAGCCGATCTGGTCTAGCGTTGTAGGTAGCTGGTCATACGCAGGAATATTTGTTGATAATGATCGCGGTTGCATTTTAAATTATAATCAACCCATTTTAGCAACTACTAATGGAGGAGAAACATGGCAATCATCTAATGTTTCTAACGGAAGATATATTGAAAAAGTCGCATTTTCACCACGGGGAGATACAGGTTATGCATTATTAACTTATATGCAATTAAATTTGTATAGAACCACAAACAGTGGAGTAACGTGGGGAATATATTCCCATGATCCGGGTTTATGGCAAACTAAGTGTTTCCATTTTGTAAATGGTTCTGTGGGCTTCTCAGGAACAAATAATGGTCTATACAAAACTGTAAATGCTGGTGTTAATTGGAGTAGAATTTCCTACTTACCTATTTGGGAGCCTTCTCCAGTTGAAAGTATCTCATTTATAAATGAGAATAAAGGTTTTATGATTGCGCATACAGCTAGTAACGATACGATTATTCTTCATAATACTACGGATGGAGGAAACAGCTGGAATGCATTATATTCTACAGGGAGTACGGTGATAAGAAAAATATATTTTACTGATGAAAGTATTGGATATATGTTGGATGGTAATAAAATTTTACGGACATCTGACAGTGGGGTACACTGGAATGTTCAACATGAAAGCAGTGCATTGTTGCAATCAATAAGTATAAATGCACAAGGAATAGGATATGCAGTAGGCAAGGCAGGTGGTAATCTTTATTTAGTAAAAACTATTAATAATGGATTATCTTGGAATGAATATATTCCCGCAAATATATCTGATGGTAATTTAATTAGTGATGTTCAAGTGCATTCTTCATACGCCTTTATCACAACATTTAATCATATCTACAAACTTCAACTAGATTGGGTACTTCCGGTTGAATTATCGGCATTTACTTCTTTGGTAACTAACAATAATGTAATTTTAAACTGGACTACCATTTCGGAAATAAACAACTCAGAATTTCAGGTGGAAAGAAAGAATGAAAGTAACTGGGAAACAGTTGGGTATGTAGAGGGAAATGGAACAGCATCTATGCCTCATTCTTATCAATATATTGATAGAGATATACAATCAGGAAGTTACTTATATCGATTAAAACAAATTGATTATAATGGTAATTTTGAATATCTCAATTTGAGTAATGAAGTTATAATTGCAGTACCAAAGAAGTTTAATCTAAAACAGAACCACCCTAATCCGTTTAATCCCTTAACAAGGATAGAATATACTGTTCCTTATGATGGAATAGTCACCTTGGCCATTTACGACATAAATGGGAGAGAGATTAGTAGTTTGGTAAAAGAAATTAAATCATCTGGGTATTACTCAGTTGATTTTGATGGAAGTAACTTAAGCAGTGGAATTTATTTTTACAGATTAATTGCTGGAAATTACAAAGTGACAAAGAGAATGATGTTGATAAAATAGACACACAGAAATAAATTTATTATAAGGGACCATGGACAATTTAATGGTCCTTTTTTATTTCCAAAAAACACCCCATAACTAGGGCGTTTTATCGATGGGTGGCTAGAGGGAATCGAACCCTCGCTAACGGGACCACAACCATTTAAGGGTGTTTTGGGCACTTCTACGAATACACTAGGCAAACACTATAAACCTTATAAAATAAGGCTAATCTGACTTTCTCAATTTCTTCAGTAGTCATCAATATTCTCATATTCTTCACTTCTTGGCCACAATATGGCCACAAAATTAGGCTAGGGCAATATTGGAAGGAGTGGAGACATAGAGTTATAAATGGCCCCCAAAATAGCCTATTTTATGCTATATTGACAAATATTGATATATATGCTATTATGCCGTAATAGCTAGTTCCTTACAATTCAACTATTTAGGTTATATTTATTGAATTTTTTGAGCCTTTCTTAATGAGGAGGGTTGGAAAAATTCAATAAATAATAAACTAAAGGAGAAAGAACCATGATAGAATTAGAAATTATCCAATCCGTAGCAATTGTAATATATTGTGCTACGGCTGCATTCCTAGTTTCAGGAGTAATATCTCAGCAACTCTGGCCCCGGATTTCAATTTCGAAACGAAGTCTACGCGGCTTACTATTTCTTGTTATACTTGCAGCCACTTATTTTATTCTCTTCAGTTTCTATGGAGAGTCTCTGGTAATATATAAAGGGGAAGGATTAATCTTAATATTCTCTCCTCTTATAATTACAATACTCATCATTAATGCTAAAAATATCTTCAAAAAACCTTGGCGGATATTAAGCCAATGAATAGTTAAATTAATAAACTATAAAACCCGCAGTCGAACAATTGCGGGCTTTTTTTATTTCCTTTAGGCTAGGGCAATATTGGAAGAAGTGAAAGATTGAGAAAGTTAACGGAAAATAGTTATTGATGAATTTATCTTATGATTTTTCAGCAGTAATAAAGTAAGCATATTTTTCATATGCAATATCTGAGTATTCATTAATATTATTAAAACCCGTTTTTAATAAAATTGACTTTACTTTTTCTTTATTTAATACACTGATCAAAATATTTTTTGCATTCACTGCACTTGTATTAAGAAATTCATCCCATTCTTTTTGATGTTTAGGTAGTATCCCTTTTTTAGTTAGTTCTTCTTTTATTTTATTATTTAAAAATTGGTAGATATCTGGCTCTGGTGACCATCCAGAAATTGAAAATATACCATTACTCTTTATTGTTTTATAAATATTTTTAAAGTAATTATCTGGTTTAGCTATAAATGGTAATAGAAACATAGATGTTGCCCCGTCAAAAGAGTTTTCTCTAAAGTTCATTGAGCAAACATCACCCAGTATTATTGTAAGATTGTTGTTTTCTCCAATCTTATTTTTTAATTGCTCCAGCGCAAAGGGCTCGTTGTCAACAGCTGTCACTATATGTCCTTCGTTAATTAAGGCTTTTGTTAAGTTACCTGATCCAGAACCGGTATCAAGAATATTTTTACAATCTTTAATTTGTTTAGTATGAAATCGAATAGTTTGTTTATACCACTCGAGATTGTTTTGAAAAAAATCATAATGTTCAAAATGCTTTTTCCAAAATTCTGAATTTTGTGATGTCAGTTTAGGTTGTTCATTTTTCATATAAAGTTATTATATCTTTTATATTTATCTCCCACTAGGGCTTAACTATTAATAATAAAACACCCCATAACTAGGGCGTTTTATTGATGGGTGGCTAGAGGGAATCGAACCCTCGCCAACGGGACCACAACATAGAACAGGTATTTTCAGGAATCCCGTTACACTAGCCATTATTACTATAAAACCTAAGGAAAATTAAGAATTTGGTATTGTCACCTGAGGACAATCATACCTAAGAAAGGACAACTTTACTCACTTTTTGGTCACTATATGGTCACCAGTTTTGTGACTGGCAGTATAGGGGAGGTGATTTGGTTACTAAACAGGTTTAATTAAAAAATTAACATCAAAAAATTTACCCTCTAAATCATCCTTATTAGATTTACAATCTTTTAGATGCCTTATATAAAACTTCATTCCTTCACATATTTCTCTAAACTTTGTAATTTGATTTTCCATGTGCTCATTTGTCAGAGTTTCAACTGCAGGTGTCGTTGTCGATGTAACGTCTAAAAAACCGCCTATCATACTTCCGTGCATCAAAAAATTTCTTGTTTTCGCAAAATCTTTCATCGTCCCGATGATTCTGTGATGTTTATCTGCTTCATGTAATTCTCCTGAAAAATCATATTTTTCCATATATATAAATAATGTAGCTTTTTCTATAAATGATATTTTATCCAAGTTCTCAACTATTTTCGCTTTGTCAATTGTTTTTTGCAAATTGTTTATTACAATATCTCGAATACAAGCATTTATACTTATTTCTAGTACTAAATGTAAACTTATTAGAAAATCCGCAATGTCGTTAGGACTTCTATATTCTTTTGAAACAATTCTCCTGCACTCTTCAATATTCTTAATAAGAAGGTGTAATGATTCTACAATAATTGAAGAGTTTTCTGTTGGCATAATCTTCCTCCAAAGAATAAAATAGGTTTATTAAAAGCACACCGTCTTATAAATCTTGAAATTAACGTATCTATCTAATTTATTAGTTTCATACAGGAGATAAAAGCTTTTTTTATAATCCCGAAGCTTTAGACTTACCTATACCTGGGGCATGGCTGGCTATTTTTTCAGAGTCCAAAGTACCTGCATTTTCTTTTAATAACAACTTTCGACATTCTATAACAATCGTTAATATATTGTTCTCTCGAGATGGCGAGGTAAGAGCTTGGCCCATCTTTTCGTATAGTTCAGTAGGTAGCCACATTGCCAACTCCCATGATAGTTGATTGGCTCGTTCATAATCAGATGGAGGGGAATCTGTTTTTAATCTGTGAGCTAATGCTAAGTACTCTGCTGTTCTTGCTGCTTGTTCTCTAATTTTTATATTATACTTATAATCCTCAATAAGTTTATCGTATTCATGCTTAATTGAATTCTCTAATCTTGCCTCAAGCCACTTACTAAATAGGTATTGTAATATACCAAGGGAAATAATAATTATTAGAGTTTGCATTATGTTCATATATGGTTGTAAAACATGCTAGTTACCAACAAATCTGGATATCTTCTCCTACTTTTTCCTTCAAATAATCTTTCACTTCTGCGATACCACCAATCTTATCAATTAGACCGATTTTAAGAGCAGCTTCGCCAAGCATAGATGAACCATCTGCCAAGGCTCTTACTTTGTTAGGATCTAAATTACGGTTAGTAGCCACTGTCTTAATAAAGTTATCGTTTATAATATAGGCATCTCTCATAATGAGGTTCCGTTCAGCTTCTGTTAAAGCTTTATCAGGGTCTTGAGTATCTTTAAACATTCCAGTACTCAACGAATTATAGGTTAAACCATCCTTTGCATTCTTTTTAGAGTTATCAAGATATGAGTTAGTAACACCTATGCCACCAACATCTGAGTTGGCCGATGCAAAAATAATATTAGCCCCCGTCGCTGACCAATATGCTGCTGAAATACCTGCTTTGCGAATCATGGCTACTGTTGGTTTAGTCGCTCGTTTCATGGCTTGAGCCATTTCTTCTGCTGCAACAGGATAACCACCATAGGAATCAATTTCTAAAATAATGGCCTTTATCTTTTCATCTTTTTCGGCCTGGTTGATAGCACCAACAACATCCTCTGAAGCGGTAGCATCAATAGCTTCGGTAGCATCGGGATCACTATTGTTATAAGAAATATAAGTATCAATACTTCCATGCAGTTCAATACCAGAGACATTACAGTTTTCTTCTTGTGCTTGGTCATCTTCCGTTATCGTTTCCTCTGAAGAACTATTATCAGAAATGCCCAAAAGATCAAGTTGATAGTTCACCTCGTCTTTGACAATAATAAGGGCTCCCAAAAATATTACGCTTACACCTAAACCCTTGAGGAAAGATTTAAAACCAGACCATGTAAAATTATGTGGGTTTAGTTTTGAGTAATTAATCTTATGTTTGAATATTTCAAAATGTAGAATTTTTTTCAAAATGTCGGACATAAAAGTATATTATATTTTATTTCTCAAAGCTTTTTCTAGCGTTCCAGTATGCACACCAGTCACACTGTTTTCCTGTTTTTGGTATCACAGAACTCTCTAAGCATTTCTTTATTTCAAACAATGTTTTTTCTACCCAAGAGTCATCACCTGTATGTTCTATCAAGTTAACATCGAAGTCAATTCTCTTGTCAAAAGCTTGTCGGTCCATTCTCCCAGTACAATATACAAAATACCCAATATCAGAAACTTTTAAACCATTCTGTCTTAATAACCATTGATAAACCTCCATCTGTCGTTTATAGCCGTCTTGCCACTCTTTATCTAAGGCTGTAACAGCCTCATCCTTGGCGGTAGCTTTATAATCAACAACAATATATTCATCTTTACCATTAATCCATAAATCATCAATTGCCCCAGTTACTAACAATCCCGTTGGTTGATGTAAATGTTTAATACCACCAAAATTTCTTCGCCATTCATCAAGTTCGTCATGAGACATTGGCCTTGCATCTATACCATATTCTTCCTGTATTGGATGTTGTTTATTTTGGACACGAAAAGAATCAAACTCTTGTTTAAGAAGATGGTCTACAGCACTATTGATAGAGAAGGGGAATCCTGGAACTCGTTTTACTCCAAGTTTATTATCTATATAGAAACATCGGGGACATTCCTTAAATAAATCAATCTTAGAGCGACTAAGCTTCCAGTCCTTTCCTCCATAATTCCATGAGTCTTTTCTATTTGGATTGTAATATTCAGACATGGCTTTTATTTCAAAATTAGGTTTTTTTAAACCAATTTTCCGATAAAATTATTAATACTTTCAGCTATTTTTTCTCTTCGCCAGACTAGAAAATCCTTATAGTTATCAATTTCCCATAAACTTTTATCTAGTGGAATAAGTTGGGAAGTTAATGTATCCTCACCTTGTTTTTCTAATACTTCTTTTTCTAAATATTCAATCGGTTGTTTATTCGTGATGTAACGATTTGTTTTTCCACCAATAAAAGCCATATTTGCCATTTCGTTAATTTCCTTTTTATCATAATTGGCATCGCGTAAAAGTGATTTAGGAAAAATATGATGATACTGTATAGAGTGAGCCGAGCCTGTATGTTTGTCTGAAAGACTCAATCCAGTAGTCCAATCTTTAGCACCTTCTTGCTTAAGAACAAAATATAGCATTGAAAAAAATGGGCTTCTAATTCCACGATTTATTAAATCATCGCTACTAACAACTATTCTTTTAACATGTTGTTCAAGTACAGCTAAAAGTTCATTTAAACTACTTGAGCGATACATTACTGATACATCGGCATCTAAGATTGATTCTGATGAACCCATACTATAGTGTCCTCTCATGTGTGCTAGATAAAACCACCTAAGTAATGCGTTGGTTTCCGAGGGAGAAATTTGACCATTCTTAAGATTAAAATATACAGCTATAGGGATTAATAGAAAAGGTGATGAAAGAAATTCGAGATTATCTATACCTGCATTGCTACGTAAAAAATTAATAGCAAAACGTAATGCTTCTTTTGCTTTATCCCAGTTATTTTTTAGTTCTTCTAAGCTAATTTTACCAACAGTTTTAAATTTACTTTGTTTAGTTGCAAATACAACAAGCGCTCTAACTGGAATATTTGATTCAATAATATATTGTGCATCGTCATTAAATTCATCTGAAAAATCCTCAATAAGCTTCATAAAACCTGGCCAACGCGAAGTTATTTGAGCTAAGGCAAGATCTGAGCCACGTAATTTAACGCCTAAGGAATTTACCCTAACAAATATCTCAGTGACTTCTTCATAAGACATAGACTTTTCCAGCACCTGCATTACATAAGGGTAGTTCGCGATCTGACGAACTTTTTGCAAACGCTCAGAATACTTATCCCATCTTTCATCATCGGAATTAATACCAATAGGTTTTAGGATATCTCTATCTGTTTTTACAAAAATATCTGAAACAGGTACCCAAAGAGGGTTATTTTGTAACATTCTGCTTGTCACTACAAAAGTTTTCTTTTTAAACTCTTCTTGTATGTCACGTTCAACCGCCTCCTCGTCCTCATCTTCAATATCATGATTAATATCATTTTCATCTACTTCAATAACCTCAGTAAGAACTCCTTCTGGATGATCTAAATTAAATAATATATCTATTGGTTTTGATTTATTTCTAATATGGACCTTTTCCCCACTTAAGATGGCAGACAAGGATGTTATGCGTTGTTGGCCATCGAGCAGTAAAAGTTTTTGAGTAGTGGTCGGTGCAGCGGTTGCTCTCACTGCCATTTCATGCGTTTCAATGTTTTCGTCTGTTTCCCAGGTTAAAATAACTCCGGAAGGATATCCACGATACAGTGAATCTAGTAAATCGCGAACGCGAGTAGCGGGCCATACATAACGACGTTGCATTTCCGGCAAAGTTAATTCTCCTCTGCGTACTTTATCTACGAGTTCTCGAACGGTTATATCGGTTTTTTGCATATTATTTATTAGATTTATTAATTTTGGAGAATTCATTAAACTTAGCTAACATGATTGGATTCCCGCATGTTAATTTTTTGTAAATATATCTACAAATCTCACAGCTTTATTATTACTCCAATCCATAATTTTGACATATTTGCCATTGTGTTTATGGGGCAGATCGTACCTACAACCTTCACACTCGTATATCTTGACTATGTCCGGCGTCTTTTCGAAAAGTGTCCATTCGCCACGAATCACTTTATTTTCATGATGACAACTCATAGGTATAGTATACTTGAGTCCATCCATTTGAAAGATATTCCAACTTATAATTTCGGCAACTTCTTCTTGTGTTTTAAGGGTCGGTGGTCGCTTAAATTTAGCCTTATAATAATCTATAAATGTATACAGTAAATTCTCGCGCGCCAGCAACACATTGTCCCCCTGCCACTCATACCCGTAGCTTGCCTTGAATGCTTCTTTTGCCCAAAATATCCATTCATTTTTATTTTGGCAATACTTCGATACTATTTTTAATTTTTTATCCAAAAAACCAACACGCTTATTTAAACTAATAAGTTTGCGAGTATGTGCAGTTGGATTATAACGACTCACAATAAAAGGGGCTTCACCACAGGTAATCTCTAGCTTTATCTCACTAATATATTCTTGCCAATTGTTTTTATTGGGTGGTTGATTTTCAACTGCTTTATTAATATGATCAACAATCTTCAGCGGGGTGAAAACTTCAGCCTTGTCTTTGGTCCGTTTTCTCTGTTCTTCTAAGCTCTTGGCTGCGCGGGGCTGTATAAGCAGACCAAATTTACCAGACACTAATACTGGTGCAATACACAATTTAGGCGAAAACTCCTTACCGTATTTTTCATATGAATCAGTTGCCCAGATAATATTTTTTTTTGATGTGCGATCTAACAAAAGAACGTCTAGTAAATTACCAGTACGACGAAGTGTATTTTCAAGTATATCAATATTACGCGTCAACACATTGATAATTTATGCCATGGGCTTAACACGAGTTTCAATGAAGGTTACTTCTTTTTTATCCAACCCATATTTCGCATACAGCTGTTTATCTATTTCAGGGATAGATTTCGACCAATCAATATCGGATGTGTTTTTGAAATTTTGTATAGGTATATTTGCCCAGACCTTACTTGGATTGTGCTGAGTTGTCTTTAATGTACCCAACAATGCCCGGAAAAATTTAGTTTTAATATAATTTAAACAGTTTTGTGCCTCTTTTTTACTATCAAAGGGCCCAATTTGTAAGAAAGTATACGTACAGCCAACTTGGGGTCCAACTAACATAGGATTACTTAGGATTTCACCGAATAAACCACTACCGTTTGATTCGGGTATAAGTATTTTCCAGTTATCAAGTTTAGAATCAAAAATAATGTCATTTTTTACAAAACGAGACGTTCGCTTATTTCCCTTTTCGAGACCTATAATTTCAACATCATTTTGTCTAACCCTTTTACTTAAAAAAACATCGGGGAATCTTTCGAAATAGTTAGATGCAATACGCTGCTCATCAGGATATTTGGGATCAAGGCTGATTCTTAATTTTGTATCTCCCTTAATACCCACAAGTTTATTAAAACTACCGCTACCTACCCTATCTATTATCATTCCTAGTTCATCGTGTGCTACAAATGAACCCCCAAGTCCACCACCCGAATTGTTTTTGTTCCAAAGCGTAACACATATGCCTCCTTTTATATCAACACCAGAGAATATCTTTTGTGAATTTGGTTCATATAGCGGTACGCTGAGGTGCGAATCATTGAGCATTTGCTTATTCCATTCTTTGGGTGTGGCACCGGCATTAAACAAAAACCGTGCAGGCTGAATCAGACTTATGTAGTCTGGATTTAAATTCTTAGCTGCCTCAAAGAACAGGTGATATACGGGTGTAGCAAAATTGGTATCAGTTGTTACTTGATAAGGCGGGTTTCCTACGACTGCTGTAAATTTCATATTTTTGTTTGTTAAATTAAATTTTTCTAATAACTCGACTTTTAAATTGTAATCTTTATAATTTTCTTTCTGTTGGAGTTTCTTAATTAAATCTTCAATATAAATAATATTTGTCTTTACCCCTTTGTTATATCCAGCTAACGTTCTAAATGTAATACTCTTAGCCATTGGACTTTTGCAAAGCACATAAATATTGTTCGCTAACACCTTATTCCATATTTGTCGAGATAATTTTTCTTCCGAATTCTTTCCTTTTTCTTTTTTGAGTTTTCTTGAATATATATTATAAGTTGCGAGTAATGGATATAATCCAGATTTTGAGTTTATCTCAAGTATCTTTGTATCGTCTTGTGTCCATATACTTGTATCGACATCATAACTTTTCCATTCAGGTTTCTCTCTAGTCTTGTCAGTTCCGCCACTGGTAAAATCATGGCCTCCAAAAGCTTTGGTTATATGTATATTTACAACATTCCATGGCGTAAGCACTGTTTCTTTGTCGGGATTCTTGAAGGTTTTAAATATTTCAGCAATCGCTTGTATTCGCTCTGTTGGCAAAAGATCATCACAATCAAAGGCTTTGGCACGTATGCTGTGAGCGACTCCTTTAAATACATCTTCATCATAATATTTTGTAAACTCCTTAAATTTCTCTTTTGATAATCCAGCTGGCATAAATTCTTGCCAAGAATCTTCGTCCACCAGGTTAATGAACTTTTGTAAGGTTATATCTTCTCGTACCGACACATCGGCACCATACACTAGCATAGGCATACGTACACTTACTGCACGTAATATATTAATAGCATTTTTCTTTTGCTCACGGGCTTCTTTCAGTTTTTTTAAGGCTTCCTTTTCTTCTTGTGATAACTCTATCTTTTGCTTTTTCTTAAGCTCAGCTTCTGCCGCTTTCTGTGTTTTTAGATCATCCATACCAAGTTCATTAATCTTAATCTCATTCACCCGATCACTTGATGATGTCCCAATAATAGCTTTGAGTTCATTGAATTTAGACACATCCATTTCATTAAGTTTTAACAATTCATCATTATAAAGCTTAGGGTCATCGAAACCGTTTCGACTAACACGTTCGATAATTGCCTTTTTAAGCTGACCTAACATGGCTTCCACATCGTATGGTTTCATTGCTCCACCCTTTGCAGCGAGAATTGGGCAGAAGTTTAAAAACTCTCTCATTGCATCTTTTTGTTCAGGCGAGTTTGTTTTTCCTGATTTGTGATTGAGTTCTATTGCTTCAGCAACGAGTTTAAGTGTACGATCAGGGGCAAAATCAAATACGTATCCCTGCGTTTTAAATTTTCCATCAATTCTAGCTGGCGTCTGACATCGAAAGGCAGTCTGTAAATAAGTTGTTGCGGAGTTTGTATCTGACATCATAAAGACTGCTGTCCATTCGGGGATAGAAGCTCCAGTTGTGAGGCGTTGACCTGTTAATGTAATTGTATAGTCGTGATTTTTAATAGCTTTAGTAACACGTTCCTTGGCATCTTTATCCTCTTCATCATCGCGACTATCCCCAGAAATGTTTACAATACCGAAATTTCCAGATCCAAATACCGAATGTATTTTAAGTAACTTCTCCATGGCTTCTATAACTTTGACACGATTAGGTAATAGCCAAAGAGAGTGTTTGTTGTAGTTACGATATTCTTCCGTAACGTATGGAAACTTCGTATCTAAGGTATTGTCAACTAGTAAATCTAGAAATTTTTTAACCATCACCACATGTACAAATTCAGCTGTATCGTTACCTTCATCATCTTTGTGCACTCGGAAAAACTCATGGAATTTAAAAGCTCCATCTAATTCATCTTTAAAATTTTTATCAAAACTACCTATATTATTTTCAAACGTATCTATATCATAAGTAAATATACTGAGCGCTGGTAGCTCTGCATAAGGATTTGGTACTCCAGGATTTTGTTCATCCCAATTAAGCTTTGCTTCTTGCTCCATTACGTAATCCCACGTGTATATATCTTCTTCTTCACGCTTATCTAAAATATTAAAGGGTGTACCGGAAAGTAAAAGTGTAAAATTAGCCGGTATTTTTGAAAAAGTGGCATCACCAAGGATACTTTGTGTTCCCTCATGAGCCTCGTCAACGATCAGCATATCCCACATAGTGTCAAAAACTTCATCATTTTTAGTGAAACCACCAGCATGAGAACCGGAAGACTCATCATCTACCACTCTTTTTGATAGCCGTAAATCTTGTAGTGATGCAAAGTAAACGAACGCCTTGTCCCCATTAATGAGTGTATTGATATTCTCTCCTTTTGTTTTCGAAGAATATTCATAATTTGCGCTTGCTAATACCTTGTTGAAGTCATCATACCAATCAATACTAACGCTGGGGCGATGGGTAACAATGAGAACCTTCTTCATTTTATTTTCTTTGGCCACTTGCATAGCGGCAGATGTTTTACCAAAACGCATTTTTGCGTTCCAAAGAAAATGTTTACGATTTCTCTTTATGGCTTTGGTAGTTTTGTCAATTGCCTCAAGCTGGTTTGGACGAAACGGAAATTCAGAAATTTTGATAGACACCCTCTCTTTAGTTGATAATGCTGTTCTGCCTTCTTTCGTAGCTTGAATTGCATTTTTGGCTACTTCTAAACTAAGCTCAAACCATTCCGAATGTGGATTTTTAACACTTTCAGCTTTACGTTCGTAGCCAGAGCGTTTGAGGACTTCATGGACATCATAGTCAGAAAAATATTTGCCATCATTGGTTACTGCAAGCTCTGCATGCTCAAGAAGATAAGGAATATCAGCTGTTTTTGTTTGCTGTTTTATACGATCGTGAGCAGCTGAATCGATATTTTCTTGTGTTGGATTGGAGGAAATTATCGTTGCACTACCAATTTTTAAGCGACCAGTATGTTTTTTGTCTGGAATAGAATAAATATAGATTATTCCGTATGAAAAAGTTTCATTTATATTACTTCCTTTTTCGCTTTTTTTGAGGTTTTTGGACATAATTTTATCTTATCAAATCATCAACCTCAACATTCAAAGCTTTTGCAATCTTCTGCAAGGTTTCAATTGTTGGGTTTGGCCTATCATTTAACTCTATTTTAGCCACAGTATTTGAAGAAATATCGGCTAATTTAGAGAGTCTATCTTGGGATATGCCCTCTTTTTCTCTAAGTTTTTTTATGTTTCTACCTATATTGACCATAATTTTATACTTGATTGTAATATATTGATTATATTATATCCATTCGTGATGACTTATGTAAATATACCTATTAATTAGTTGACAGATGCGACTAAAAAGGCCAGGATTTAATTATCTATTATTAATATGAAAATGTATAAATATGAAGGATGAGTCTACGGGTTATTATAGGTATTTGGGTTATTTTCTTTATTTTAGTTGGCTTTTTTCAAGAATTCTTCAACGTGAGATGGAGTCCAAAAAATATTGGAAAAGGATATTAAAAGGTAATGAGGTAGGTGAATTAGAAATAAAAGAATATAAAGAAAAAGAAGATCGGCATGTAGGGTTTGATTTTGAATTTTCTTTTCTTCCCGATCACATGATTGATTCTGAAAAGGAATATAATACAAGAGTTTTGAAGCCCAGTGAAATTGTTCAAATGTTTTCTAAAATAGAAGAGCCGAAATTTGACGATGAATGGTTTGAAGAGAAAATACATTTTCTTTATGACTTTGGAGATTGGTACACCGTAGAAGATGAAGAAGTAGCACAAGATATATACGATAGTACAGACTTTGAAAAAATTAAAGAAACGGAACTTAAAAAGACTCCTAGGGATTTCTTTTTTTATACTGAGTTAAAGAAAAATAACTTTGACGACAACTTAATTCAGGAAATTTCAGACTACTGTTTGATGGGAAAAAGCAAATATGGGGAAATATTACTTTCCTGTATTAGTTTTAAGTTAGACTCAGAAAGACGATATGAGTATAGAAAAAAGGATATAAAAGAAAGCTTGAAAGCTTTTAAATCCGATCGTCTTGAAAGCCGTCACCCAAAAAATCTTTATACTTATAAAATTCAAAAAGAAAATACTTTAAAGATACTCACAGCAAAATATAATTTTTTTGGAAAACGCTTCATACTTTCATTCTCAGAAATTCCATCATTAGAATATTACAATATATACGAAATATTATTTTGCCTTGAGAGTGATCAAGTCATCAAAATAAACTTCTTTAAAAGAACAGATGGTGACTCAATAGATGTTTATCTTGAATTTGATCCCCAAAAAATTGGAAGGGAAGAACTAAATATTTTAGGAATAAGTAAAGAAGAAAATAATATTAAAAAAATTTACCTCTATAAACAATCCCTACTGAAATATAAGTTAATAGTAGTAGGGAGTATTAGTAGTAAACTGATTAATCCAAAAAGTTCTACAAATCCCAATAGTTGGGTTGAGGGACTGTATGAGATTTCAGAAAAAGGTAAATGTATCTTTTCTGATAGTATCCAAGGAATAAATAACAATACAAGCTTACAGTTATACGGTAAGGGTACTTTTTCTAAAACTAAAATAGTAAAAATAGTTGGTAACACTGTAAGAAAAGAAAGAGAGATAGAAATTGTAAAAGTAAAAGATGAAGAAGAATTTAGAGAATTACAAAGAAAGTACAAAGTTTAGACTCTAACTTTGTTAATAACTTTTTTCCTTCAGAAACACCAATAAAAATGGTGTTTTTTTGTATTACTTTAGACACTAAAGTCAGTGTCTTATTCAATAATATAAGAGATAATAATAAAAATAATACATAATAATATGAAAAATATCTATCAAAATTTCTATACGACCAAAGATTTTGAACTAGCTAGTATTTTATATGCTAGTAAGCAGGTATTAGACTCCTCATATTGGGAGAATAATACATGCTTTTTCGTTTTTGAGAATATTGAAGCCTGTGAGGCCATTATTGCTGATTACTTTAAGGATAGCCTTATTATGAGCGCTAAATCGCTTATGGAGGCCATCAAAACTATTAAAAGCATATTATTTGCTAGATAGGTCCAACAAAGATGTATATGGAATCTATAGGAGACGTTTTAAATGAAAAGGTCCAAGAAAATAAAGCTATTAAAGGCAAAGTATTAGGTTTCGTTCAGATTCCACGGTGGTTAGTATTTAGTACAGAATTTTCCTGTTATGAAAAATGTGTCTTCAGTATTCTGGTCGCTTTCCAGATGAAAAAGGATAAATGTTGGCCGAGCCAAGAAACAATTGCTCATAAAGTTCCTTGTAGTATCTCAACTGTAAAGAAAACACTTGGTTCTCTTATCGCTAAAGGCTGGGTGGCAAAGACTCATGAAAAAGGGAAGAAAAGTAATGTTTATTATGTAAAGAAATTAGTGGTTGCTAAAAAGCCAGCATACTAGGTATCAGATGCCTCTCATGTGGGTGTGAGAAAGCTACTAAGTATATAAAGGAATAATAATAAATGAATAATATAGATTTAAATTTAAATGCTTCTATCTCTAATTATTTCGGTTAGAGGAAGAATTCAATTATATGACTAAAATTCTTGCTGAAGACTGCAAAAAACTAAGCATCTACAAACTTTGTAGTTGGAAGTATTTGAAACAGGGTAATTGCGCCGTTGGAAATTTCTATTGGACATCGAGTTGGAAAGAAAATCAAGACAAGATGGGATTCCTCCTAGATCTACGTGATCCCAATAATATGTATATGGACTTGGATTACACGATTCGTAATGGAGGAGATGATGAATGGCGTCCTATTAAGAATCGTTATCCAATTGTATCAACAACTTGTAACTACGGGGGAAAGAGATACTGGTTTAAATGCTCAATCTACACTAATGGCTGGTATTGTGGTCGACGAGTAGCTACCCTCTATCTAGGCGGAGGGAGTGATTATATGGCTTGTAGACACTGTTATAACCTCACTTATAGCTCTAGAAACCAGGGATATTCCTTTGTTAATCCAGATGTTGAAGAGTATGCAAGAAAGATTAAAAAATGGTACTACCAGGGCAAACTAACGAGAAAACATAGGCGATATTTAAAAATGGAATCTGCCGTTAATAACACAATGATGAGGTTTTTAGCATATTTAGATAAGAGGAAATAAAAGGGTATAATATAAGGGACCACATAGCCTCGGCTATGCCCTATATTGCCCCTTAACAATCAAATGGATACCGGTTTCAGTACAGAGAACATAATACACAAACCCTTTCTTACGCCTGACGATATGGCAACTCTTTTTAGCATTTCTAGAAAGACAGTCTATAGGTTGGTAGATAGAAGACTAGTGCCTTTCCATAAGATCGGTGGTGTATTGAGGTTTAGAAAAAAGGATATAGAAGAATACTTAAACAGTACTCGTATTGATCCAGTGTCCTAAATAAATGTAGATGTATATGACAATATATAAAAAGAATAATTCCTACTGGGTTAATATTCGTTTTAATAGGAAACGTTATCGTAAACCTAGCCCTCAAAATACTTTAGCTGGAGCAAAAGCTTATGAGTCTCTGCTTCGTCAAAAATTAGCTCGTGGTGAACCCATAGTTGATGAACCTGAAGAAGTAATAGCAGAGAAAACATTATTCAGTGCGTTTGCCTTTGATTGGTTTAATACCTATGTCAAGAATAACAATAAACTATCAGAGGTTAATAATAAAAGAAGTCACTTAGACTCATCTATTATTCCTTACTTCGGTAAGAAGTATATAGATGAAATAACGAGCTATGATATTGAGAAATATAAAACGTATTTGTCGGTAGTAAAAGAGATGTCTCCTAAAACGATAAATAATCGTTTATGCATTATTAGTAAATGCCTAAAGACTGCTGTTGAATGGGGAACTCTAGAATACATACCAAGAATTAAGTTACTAAAAGTCCCTCCTCAGCGATTTGATTATTTAACAGTTCAAGAAAGTGAATTGTTACTTCGAACTGCTAAGGGTCAATGGAGAGATATGATTCTCTTGGGATTACGAACAGGATTACGATTCGGAGAGATAGTTGGATTGAAATGGGAGAATATTGATTTTACGAAAAACGTTTTACAAGTTATGCAAACAGTCGTGAGGAATGTAGAGTCTAGTCCAAAGAGTAATAAGATAAGAACCGTTCCTCTTACGAAAGAGGTTACTGAAATGTTAAAAGATAGAAGCAAAGATGGAAAGTATATATTTCAAAATCCTAACGGCTCTTCATTACAAGGATATTTTTGTTTAAGAAGGTTACATGAGATATGTAGAGAAGCTAGCTTACGAAATGTTGGTTGGCATACATTACGTCACACCTTCGCTTCTCGTTTAGCAGAAAATAACATCTCAATTTTAGCGGTGAAAGAATTACTTGGACATTCTGACATTAAAACTACAATGAGATATTCTCATATTAATTTGTCAGTCTTACAAGATTCAATCAAATCATTAGAGGTAGAAATATAAAAATGGTCACCATATGGTCACCCGAAGTTATAATCAGATAAATTATTAACAGAAATAATCTGTTTAAACTGAAAAAATACCCCAACATTAGGGATATTTTTAGATGGGTGGCTAGAGGGAATCGAACCCTCGCCAACGGGACCACAACCCGCTGTTCTACCATTAAACTATAGTCACCATATAAGAAGTTGAAAGTGGAAAGTTTATAAAGTTATAACGTCATGTAGAAATAACTTTATAACTTTATAAACTTTATAACTTTTAACTTTCTTTGTGTCCTCGGTAGGAATCGAACCTACATTAAGAGATTAGAAGTCTCTCGTTCTATCCATTGAACTACAAGGACAATAAAATGAAGTCTCTCGTTCCCTACCTGTCGGCAGGCTAGTATTCATTGAACTGCAAAGACGTAGTTATTTTCCGTGAACACTTGTTTACCCCGTCATAGCTCTAAAAGAGCGTCGACGGGAAGAACGTAGACTGGACTAAAAATAGCACCAAAGCCTCTATTTGTCAATCATTGTAACTCTATCTTTTTCGTCTTTGTCGTCCATGAAATGCCTGATATACATCTCGTAACTGATTGTCTGTAATATGAGTATAAACTTGAGTTGTGGTAATTGAGGAATGACCAAGCATGGCTTGTACTGAACGTATATCAGCTCCGTTTAAGAGCAGATCAGTAGCATAACTATGTCGTAAAGTATGTGGAGTTACTTTTTTCATAATACCTGCTAAACGGGCGTAGCGTCCAACCAGTCGTTCAATAGATCGTGAAGTAAGTGGTTTGTCACTTCCCTCATTTATTTTACTTTGCCCCACAAAAAGATGTGGGTTCGTATCATGACGAGAATCAAGATATTTTTTTATCCAATGCCTGGCCGTTTCTGACAAAAATACTAAACGTACTTTGCTACCTTTCCCCCGAACCGTGAATTCTGGTTTTCCTAGATTAATATCATCAATTTTTAATTTAGCGAGTTCACTAACACGAAGTCCTGTTGAAAAAAGAGTTTCCAGTAATGCTTTATCACGTAAGCCTTGTTTTGAATCAATTGTTTCTTGAAGTGGTGCTTCTAATATTTTTTCAAGATCATTGCCTTCTAAAAATTCAACTTGGCGTGGCATTTGTTTTGCTAACTCAATTTTATCAGGTTCCAAGGTTTTGACATCATTCTTAATTAAATATTTTAGAAAAGTCCGCAGGGCAATTAAATGATAATTTTGAGTATTTTTTTTTATATTATCAGTACCACGGGACGGCAAACGATTTAGATGTAATCGATATTGATGAACCAGTAGTTTTGAAATTGCTTCTGGTTTATTAACTCCACGTTCTCGAGCAAAATTGGCAAATCTTCGTAAAAAGAAGCCATAATTACGAAGAGTCATTTTTGATAGACCACGATCAACCTCAAGATATTCAAGAAAATCTATAACTGCCCGTTCCAAGGGAGACATTTTTGAGGTGTTTATTTGAGGCATTCTAATATTATACGACGTCTTGATTTTTATTTCAATTTATAGTACTATAGGGGAGTTAAAGGTCATAAAGTTAAATGTTATAAGGTAATTTACTTTATAACTTTATAACTTTTTAACCTTACAACTTATTAACTATCTCCTTACCTCTTTCTTGGAATAAGCGTTTGTCGCACTTTTTCTCAGATAGTGGTGGACAATTACTATGTTAGACAAAAAAGCTAAGCAGCGGCTTATTAACCGCTTTAAGGTTCATGAAACTGATACCGGTTCGCCTCAGGTTCAGATTGCAATTCTATCTGAAGAAATCACCCAGTTAACTGATCACTTAAAAATGCATAAACAGGATCACTCTTCTCGTCGTGGACTATTACGAAAAGTTGGTGAACGTCGTCGTTTACTGCGATACCTCCAACGTGAAGATGAAAAGGCCTTCATGGATATTGCCGTTAAGCTCAAATTACGTATTGCAAAAAAAATGATTGCTGAAGAAGAAGAACGCAAACGGATTGAAGCTGAAATCATGGGCGATCAATTGCCTGAGGAAGACGCAGAAGTAGTAGTAGAAGAAAAATAATAACCGGAAAGCGGACTTCTTGTCCGCTTTTCTTATCTATATGATGAAACACAAAGATCAACGAGTAGGCGTTTTAATCGACGTCTCAAATATGTACCACTCGGCAAAAAATTTATATAAACGTCGAGTGAATTTCAAGGAAGTATTGAAAGAAGCTGTAGCAGGTAGAAAATTAATTCGTGCTACTGCCTATGTTATTCGTGCGGAAAATGATGAAGAGAATAATTTTTTTGAAGCCTTAAGTCAACAAGGTTTTCAAGTTATTATTAAAGATTTACAGGTCTTTACGGGTGGTGCCAAAAAAGGTGATTGGGATGTTGGAATTGCCGTTGATTCAATTAAGCTAGCTGAGAAACTTGATGTCTTGGTCTTGGTTACTGGTGATGGTGATTATTTGCCCCTCGTTACCTATCTACAAAACACTCAAGGCTGCTTAGTTGAAATTATGGCTTTTCGACAAACAACTTCCAGTCGTTTAATTGAAGAAGCTGATGATTTTATCAACTTGAGTGATAGTAGAAAGTTTTTGATTGGAAAGTGATCTTTAGATCATCTGGTCCCGGATCAAGTCCGGGATTCCGGGATCTCGTCTAATTATTAATAATTAATTAACAAGCTGGCCGTTAAACAGATAGCACTGTGGAATAACCATAGTCCTGTAGTTTAATGGACAGCTTATCTATAAGTATGTCTAACAAAGAATATGTCTATACCTGCGATTGGCAAGGCCGACCGCTAACTTTTAAAACTGGTCGTTTGGCCAAACAGGCTGATGCAGCTGTCACTGTGCAATATGGTGATACGGTTGTTTTAGCTACAGTCGTGGAATCTCCATACGAGCGTGAGGGAATTGATTTCTTTCCTTTGATGGTGGAATTTGAAGAACGTTTATACGCTGCCGGAATTATTAAAGGTTCTCGTTGGATTAAGCGTGAAGGACGTCCTTCTGATGATGCAATTCTAACAGGACGTATGATTGATCGTTCAATTCGTCCATTGTTTAATCAATCACTACGTCGAGATGTTCAAGTAGTGATTACAGTTTTGTCAGTTGATCGTGAAAATGATTATGATGTTGTTTCTTTGGTGGCAGCTTCTGCCGCCTTGGCAATTTCTGGTGTTGAATGGAATGGACCAATTGCTGGTGTTAGAGTGGGACGAGTTAATGGTCAGCTAATGGTTAACCCAACCTATAAAGATCGTGAAGGCAGTGATCTTGATTTAATTGTTGCCGGAACAACTGAGCGTGTTGTTATGATTGAAGCTGGTTGTAATGAAGTTAGTGAAGCAGATATGTTATCTGCTCTATTAGCAGGGCAAGCTGCTTTGGCACCAGCTATTGATTTGATAAAGAAAATGAAAGCTGAGGTTGGAATTACAAGTAGCAAAGCGAAGGCAAAGGTTGAAAAAGTTGATGAAACAAAAGATGCAGTTTTGGCTGATGCCACACAGTGGTTAAAAGAAAATTGTAAGAATATTTTATTCGATACTGTCTATTACACAAAAGGTGAACGTAAGGCTGCTGTGACTGCAATTAAAGAACAGCTTGATGCCTATTTAGCTTCAAAAGATGTTGAACCAAGCCTCCGTGATGTAGCTATAAAAAAATTAGTTGAAGCCGCTGTTGAAGCTGAAGTAACTCGGGGTATTCTTGAAGAAAAACGACGTGTTGATGGTCGTGCTTTAAATGAAATTCGTCAGTTATTATCAGATGTAGAAATGCTGCCACGAAATCATGGTTCAAGTTTGTTCTCTCGTGGTGAAACTCAGGTAATGTCTATTGTAACTCTTGGTGCACCTGGTGATGAACAATCATTAGAAGGCCTTGAAGGTGAAAGTAAAAAGCGCTACATGCATCATTATAATTTTCCTTCATATTCTGTTGGTGAAGCCAAACCAAGTCGTGGACCAGGACGTCGTGAAATTGGACATGGGGCCTTAGCTGAAAAAGCGATTGTGCCATTACTACCTTCCAAAGAAGAGTTTCCCTATACAATTCGAGTAGTGAGTGAAACATTGGGTTCAAATGGCTCTTCATCAATGGCTTCAACTTGTGCATCAAGTTTAGCCTTATTTGATGCTGGTGTGCCTTTGAAAAAAGCAGTAGCTGGTATTGCTATGGGCTTAGCTTCAAATGAAGATATGAGTCGCTGGGAAGTTTTGACTGACTTACAAGATTTAGAGGATGGAAATGGTGGAATGGATTTTAAAATAACTGGAACTAAAGATGGTATTACTGCCATTCAACTTGATACAAAAACAATTGGTTTGGATAAAGCGATTATGGAAAAAACATTAGTCCAAGCCAGTGAAGCGCGTATGCAAATTCTCGATGTTATGAATACTGCGATTGCTACTCCTCGTCAAGAATTATCTCAATATGCTCCTCGTATTACTACTCTAACAATCGATCCAGAAAAAATTCGTGAAGTTATTGGTTCTGGTGGAAAAGTGATTAATGAAATTATTGATGCCTGTGGTGTTTCCATTGATATTGAAGATTCAGGTTTGGTCATGGTTTGTGGAGTAGATTCTGAAGGAGTAAAAAAAGCCATTGAATGGATTAATAATATTGTTCGTAAGTTTGAAGCCGGTGAAATCTTTACAGGGAAAGTTGTTCGCTTAATGGACTTTGGTGCGTTTATTGAATTAGTTGCCGGACGTGATGGAATGGCTCATGTTTCTGAGTTAGCACCGTATCGAATTAGCAAACCCAGTGACTTTTTGCAGATTGGTGATATAGTTACAGTAAGGATTAAGGAAATTGATGAAATGGGACGTGTTAATTTAACCTTAAGAGGCATAGCTGAAAATGAACATTTGTGGAAAGACGAAAAAGGTAAAGACACTGGTGAAGGAAATTCTGATCGTCCACCTCGTCGCGAATTTAACTCGCCTGCCGACAGGCATGGTGGTCCACGTCGCCCTCGTTTTGGTGGGCGCTAATATATAATTATATGCCAGAGCAATCAATGCGTTTTACCTTAACGACTTCAAGTCTAATTAGAATCATTGTTGTTTTGTTATTACTATATTTTGCTTATTTAATAAGTGATATTTTAGTGCTGTTGTTTACGAGTATTATTTTAACGAGTGCGATTGATCCTTGGGTTGATTGGATGCAGAAAAAAGGCATACCACGGGCTTTAGGTATTTTTATCATTTACGCTATTTTACTAGGAGCTGTTGGTGTCTCAGTTTATTTAATTATTCCACCAATTATTACTCAGTTTGGACAGTTGGTGCAAGATATTCCGGCGCGACTTGATCAGTTGAATACTTACATTGCAAGCTTCAATAGTTATACATCTGGTAGCAGTTGGTTTGATAATTTGAAATCTTCTTTTTCAAACTCAGCTACGGCAATACCTCAAGCTACCAGTAGTATTTTCTCAACGGTCTTTAATTTTTTTGGCGGATTATTTTCTTCAATTATTATTTTAGTGATTAGCTTTTATCTATTAGCAGAGGAAAATTCTATCAGAAAATTAGTTTGGTCAGTGACGCCTGAGAAAAAACAGAAGTATGTGATGGATGTGTTGACCAGAATGCAAAAGAGAATTGGCCTTTGGATGCGTGGTCAGTTAATTCTCTGTGTCTCTATTTTTGCCTTAACCTATTTGGGTCTTTCAATTCTTGGGGTCAAGTATGCCTTGATTTTGGCAATCATTGCTGGCTTTACCGAATTTATTCCCTATCTTGGACCAATCCTTGGTGCAATCCCTGCAGTATTTTTGGCTTCAGGACAATCAATGACTATTGCTTTGTTTACCATTATTCTCTATGTTATTATTCAGCAAATTGAAAATAACTTCTTGGTGCCAAAGATAATGCAAAAAACTGCAGGCCTAAATCCAATTATTAGTATCGTTGTGTTAATGATTGGTTTTTCAATTGGAGGTATTCTTGGTGCCTTGTTGTCAATACCGGTAGCGACTGCTGGTATGGTGATTGTGGAAGATATGCTTAACAAGAAATATACATTAAGTGGGAAGTCATCTGAGGAATAATATTGATGGATGGAAAAAGACACGTCACTACGACGTGTCTTTTTTTGTAAAGGTTAGTATTTCTTGTTTAGATAATAGTCTAAAGTATGTGCAGTGATTTATTAAGGCTATTGATGGGGCATGCTTGAATCCTATATATAGTAACTTTTTACCTAGACTTTTTATTTTTTGAATAGCAGGAATTAGATCTGTGTCTGAGGATAATAATAGTGCCGTATCATAATAATCTTCATAGGCACCAACTAATAAATCAACGGCAATATTCACATCAACACCTTTTTCGTGATAAACGCCATTATTTTTCATGAGATATCCTTTGTGAAGTTTGATATTTTGATCTAAAAGGGTATTGAAAAGAGTTAGTTGTCCTTGATGTATTTTTTTGGTTTTCTTGTCATGTTGATTCAATTGTACAGCGCCTACATAATAATTAATATCAGTTAAAATTCTGTTTTTTGTAAGGTACTTAGCGAGACCTCTATAGTTAAACTGACTTGTATGAGAAATATAAAGATTCTTTAGTTTAAAATATAGATTACTACCATCAATATAAACAATAATTCTTTCTTCTTTTTTCATATAATGAAAAACCCTCACGATGGTCATTAAGACCAAGGTGAGGGTTTTTGAACCCCTGTGGTGCCCTTGCGGTCAGTCTAGGGGGGATTAGTAAATGTATGTATTACTACTTAAATCTGTATTTATCTGGATAAATAAAGTATAGCAAAATTAAAAATGCTGTCAAGAGAAAATTATAATTTAATCTTAGATAAAATTTCTGGCAGTAGTTTTTCTATCTGTTTTATTTCGTCATCATTAAAACGTTGCAAGACAAATTTATCACCGGGAATATTTTTTCGGCTTTCATTGTTAATGCCAATACGAATACGTTGAAAGTTTTTGGTTTTCAGGTGATCAATAATTGATTGCACTCCGTTGTGACCAGCGCTTGAGGAATTACTTGCCACTTTATACTTCCCAAAAGGCACATCAAGTTCATCGTGGATAATTGTTAGCACAGCTGTTAAGTCACTGTCTTTTTTTGTTCCAAAAATAGTGCGAGGTAGTAGGTGGTAGTATCGTAGGAGCTTTGCGGTAGTTTCTCCTGAGAGATTCATAAAGGTTTGTGGCTTAACTAACACATAGTCAGTTCCTTTGGCAATCAAGGCTTTGTTTTTTGTATCTTCTTGCCAGGAAAGATTATGTTGACGTGCTAATTCATCAAGGACCATAAAGCCGATGTTGTGACGGGTAGATTCATATTTTTTGCCTGGATTACCAAGGCCGATGATGAGGTTCATAGTGTGAATATATTCTCATTTTAGTATAAAGCAAAATATATATAATAGAAAGGTAATAAAAAACCGCTAACCTTGTTATTTGGTTAGCGGTAATGAATTGATTATATTTCTTTTTTAAATCAATCTATGTAAATATATGCAATATTTTATAAATCTATGCAAATCTATGCATAAAATAACTGGTCTTACCTAAATGTATCCGCTGACAAATGTGATCGTGTGGGCCAAAGAGTCCATACTCTAGAGGAGAGAGATTTTATACTCTCCCGTATATTGTACAGGTCAGGGAGAGTGTAGAGTACAGCTCCCTGGCCTGATCTTTCTTGTCAGCGGGTATATTGAGGTAAGTTCTGTTTCGTCCTGTGCTTGTTTGCCCGAGAGGGTAGAGGCGTGGACTCATCAGTCAAGATTATATCTTGAGACAGAAGGAGCTTAACTAAGCATGCTAAGCTCCTAAAATACGATTATTTTGATCTTGTAATTTTCGAGACGTAGGTCCCTAAATTAGCAAGATCTTTTAGATCTTCTATTTCTTTGGGGTTTACAACCCTAAAGTTTTTTAAAGATCTTTCCTTTCCTGGTTCCCCAGTATAAGGTGAGTCGCAAACATGATAATCATACCCACTCATAAAGGGTAATATCACATTTTTTAACCACCGCTCTTGCCATTTGTTGGTTTCTTTTGAAAACTTTTGCCACCCCTTCTCATAAGCAGATAAGACATCTAGGGCTGTGTATCCTATCTGTCTTATATTTTCAGCTATAAACTCATTCGAGATCTGAATCTCGAATGGCTTAATAATCAGGCTACCATAGCCTGAAAAATCGCTAGACCACCACCCCATTTTTTCAGGGGGAGTTGATGACGAAAGACCATATATGACCGGCCTGCTATATTGTCTTAAACCGAGTTCATTTATGTTGAAGGAGTTTAGATACTTCTTATCAATTAAAGGGAATTTAATTCCGATTTTAATTAATATTTCCTTATCCGCTTCTAGGAGATGAACAGGTTCTGGCAAGAATCTGCATGTTATTTTTTTTGAATATTTTTCTGGAATAGTAATTAGACTATCCCATAAAACTTCACAGCCCCACATGTTGTGGTGGAACTTCCATATATGGGCTGTGCCGATTGCAAATACCCCTGTTCGTGTGTTGGGGAGTTTTACATATATATCAAAGATATTTCTTATATCTTGATATGATGATGGTTCAATCGGAAAAAGCTTTTGTATTTTTATTCCCATTTTTGTGTCCTTCCTTGATACACATTTTTATTTTAGAAAAAAGCCCCGATAGAATATTAACGATATAGTCTACCGTTCGCTTTTTTCTAAAATAATAAAGAGAATATCTTATTATTTTACATATTAAGTTATTAATGAATTAACTGTTTCGTCCTTTAGGACTCATCAGCACAGATACACATCTGCGAACAGAGAGAAGTTATCAACTAACGATAACTTCTCAATTATTTTAGAAAATATCACTGATTTCCCGGTCCTCCCAGGTAATTCCACCAGTTAATTTTTCGCCATCCCAGAAATAATAATGGGATACTGGCGAACCATATAGGCGTCCTGAGTAACCAGTACGGAAAATAGAATTTTCTGGAATCACAGCAATAATTTGTGATCCTGATCCCATTCTTCCAGCATCGCCTTGGGCAATCATACCTTGGCAGATAATTTCGCCCGGGAAGGGGAGAAATTTTATTTCATCACTCCTTTCCAAAGGTTGAGGATCGCGATCTCCTGTGTGAGAGTTTCCTCCCCTAAAACCGATGTCTGTGTAGAAAACTCCAATCATAGAGTTATCATTTACATTTTCGGTTTCAGAAACCACAAGTTTTGGTTTCCCAGACTTTGTTTTGGAAGTTGTGGCTGAGTTAATATTTATTTTGCCATTAATCTTCCATTCCTGGTACTGCAAATTAGTGAGCTGGACGGGTAAACTCCGCGTTCCCTACCCCGACCTTCTTCGCCGACAATAATTGCCGGAATTTCCAGGTTGGCTCCTTTAAGAAGAAGTTTTTTAATAACTGCCCCTTCGGAAACGGAACCAGAATTAATCGTGAAAATTTTCATTATTTCTCTCCTTTCTTTAATGCTCTTGCTTTATGTATAAGCGTGAGCGTTTATTATTCAATATGAACAACATATCGAATATAAATTTTAAATTATATTCAAAATGTTGTTCAGATTGAAATAGGAGATTCTGTTTCGCCGTTTTCGGCTCATCAGTCAAGATATACATCTTGATACAGAAAAGGAGCTTCTACATAACCAATATAGAAGCTCCTAAAAAACCCGTAGTTGGACACTTTGTGCGTAGCGACAGCACGGGCGGTCCGGTGAGAACGCCTGTTAATTTTTATGAATCGGAATTAGCTAAACCGATTGAAATCGATAATTTTAAGCAGCTTTTTTTGCCACTTTTTGATTATTAATTTCTGAAAGAATTACTGAGCAGTCGAAGACCGCCTCAATAATTTTTTTTACCCCACCATTGGCCTCAATGACCTTTGATGAGATTAAAAGTTTAACCTGATCGGCAGGTCTTCTGGACCTGTTGATCATTGACACTATTTCCGGTGTCAATAGGTTAAATATTTTGGAGGCGCGGTTCAAGGAACCCACGCCAATTTTTTTTGCCACCTTTATTGCTTGGTGGCTCGGGATATCAAAGGCTTCAATAGCCAATGACAAGGTTAAAACAAAAAAGCTTTTTGTATCACTCATATTTAGGCCCTCCTAAGACCTGTTTTTGATTATTTTTTGTTTTAGTGAGTCGGTGAGGGATCGAACCTCTTACTGCCGAAAATCATTCCGACTCATTGAAGCACATATTTACGTCTGACGACGAAGGAATCTGCTTTCCTTAGGCACACGTGTGTTGACCTTTTAAGCGCCATACCCGTGATACTTTCTTTTGCCCGTACTTTAACGTTGATGGCTGGGGTATAAAAACTACCCCTCTTCAACAACCGGAAATAGTCAGTTTCCGGAACTATACTGATGATCGATGACTAGTCGAGCTTTTCTTTCATTTCTTCCGATTCATCAACCATCATTTCGTTAATATTTAACTTCATGTATATGACTTTTTGGAAGTTGAAGTTTTTAATCATTTTCGATATGTTCACATTTTCTAATAAAGATTGAATCTTTATACCAGTCTCATTGACTTTGATATTCATTTCATTCATAAAGCTCTCGGTGCCGGGCAAACAGTTACCGGTATCGAGTGAATCCTGGATACATATGTATGTTTCAGGATGTTCCTTCATTATTCTAAGTAAATCTAAACCCGCTCTTTTTCGAGCATAAAGGTAGTCTTGCTGAGCTTTTTTTCTGAGGCCCTCGTGTAATATTTCTGATATTTTTTCTTCAGTTTTGCTGAAGAATTCAATAACTGAAAAATTCTGCTCAAAGTCAATCCATTCCGACAACTCGTTCTCGATCCACCACTTTCCATTCGCATACTCAGATCGTTTGGTTTCAATGAAGCATTCTATTTGGGAATTCTTTCTCTTAAAGAATATACCATTTCCAAGGCTTTCCCATCCGGAAAAAATTCCCTTTGTTTTTCTTGGATCATTTTCGTATTTTTCGTCAAATACCCCGTCTCTGTTACTATGTAGCCATACTTCTTTTTCTGGAACTTTGAATATACTTAGTTTCTTCATAAGGATATTATCATTTCCATCTGGTATTTGGTGCCGATACTGTCTCAAATCAATGAATCGCGTTGCTCTGAGTCCGTAAAATCCGAAATTAATTAACGCCCATTTTATTTCTTTTTTCTTTCCGTTTAGGTCATAGAGCGTATCTTCTATGACGGACACTTTAGGAATGTTATATCCACGGTCTTCATAAAGATTATTTTTCCAGCACCCCCAATTTACGAGGGTCTTTATTACTAATTCTGGATCGTGAGGTAAGAAAACTACCATTGTTCCATCTGTTAAAACTATAGGTTCTTCTCTGTCCATCCCCCCATGGCTAATAATTGGCATATAGCCGAATATTTCTTTGCCATTTTCAAGGACATGAACTACTTTTTTGTACTGCTGATCTCTTGCATCGGTTCGGTAAATACCGAACTGTATGTGGTCATTTGGTTCGTTAATCCACCCAGATCCCGAGTCTCCGGATCTTGATGTATAATAATCTTTTCCGCCAAAAAGCTCGTGAACTTCTTCACGATTCTTCTCGTATGAAAAAAATCTTTTTTGTTTCAATGAAAGAAGGATATCATCTACCCCTCCCCCGAATCCAAGCTGAAGTTTTTTCATTTCATTCCCGCTCCTCTGCGGGCTTTTTTAGTTTTAACAACACCCCGAACCACTACTCAGCATAGGGATAAATGAGTAGCAATCCGTTCGTGTTGCTAAAACTAAAGGAGTTTTGAGTAAGGCAATGAAATACCAACATAATGTATTGATGTAAGTATAATAAAAAGACTCTGACGCTCCGGTTTATAATCCCCGAACGTATAACTCGCCTTTTGCCTTTTCAAACTATTAAATTGTTAAAGAATTGTGATAAAGGATTGCTTTGTATTTACTATCAGCAAAAGCGATACCACAGTGTTTGTTTCCTCTCTCCTCATCTCTTACATTAACCTCAGTGGTTAATTAGAGAATGGTTGTAATAAGGAAATTTGTGATAGTGAAGGGGGTTAGTCTTCAACTATCAGCCGATCTCATTATTACTAAGAACGGTTGATAGGAATGAGGTTCCGGAGGCTTGCCCGATACTACTTGGTGAGTATCAGATGGGTCATGCCGTACTAATCATTGCCCGCGGTATGAACGGTTCGTTTTCCATTCTCGCGCTTGTCGGCCTCACCGGTGACTCTCTCCTCGAGAAACAGCCGGCTAAAATCCTATCTAACGAAATATTTATATAAAGAACTAAACTTTTTTCTCTCCTCTTTAAGAATCTCTCTCTTATTGAGGGAAGTATGGAGGGGAGGGAGGAACCATTGTTATATATAAGTCTATTGTTCCTCTCCTCTCCAAGCTTCCATCTATAAGTTGTTTATTTGACTGATTGTTAATTTCCTGTCCTAATCTTATCTTGATAAAATCATTATACACCATATCTCTAGTTTTGTCAAGAGGGTGTGACTAATATTTTATAATATTGTCTTTATATAATAAAAAAAAGCATAAAATGCTTAATATATTTATATAAAAATGTCATAGTATCTTGACAAAATATATATCAAGGTGTATAATGAAAGTATATTTAAGTAACCTACTATTTATTCTATGACTACTTTGACGAGCGCTCCAAGCTATCAACAATCCTTGATCCAAGCTGGATTATCAGATGAACAGGCCTTAATATATGAGTATTTAGTGAAAAATGGGCCTCAAACAGCTGGTAAAGTTAGTATTTCAACCCCTCTAAAGCGGGGCTTGGTCTATAAAATACTGGATAGCTTGGTTGAAAACGGTTTGGCCATAAAGCACGATGCTCCAGGTAAAGTAGCTATGTTTGAACCAGCGCACCCTTTGAAGCTAAGAGAGCTAGCTGAAAAAAAGGAAGCAGATGCCAAAAATGCTCAAGAAGCTTTAAAAGGCGTGCTTGAGAAAATGACGATTGATTATAATTTAATCTCTGGTCGACCGGGGGTGAAGTTTTATGAGGGGAGAGAGAGGATTAAAGAATTGATTTTTGATAGTTTAAATGCCAAAACCGAGATTCTTACCTTGGCTGATGTAACAGCGGTAGAAAAATATATAAAAGATATTGATGAGGAATACGTAAAGCTGAGAAATAAAAAAGGTCTTGCTAAGCGGTTACTAGTACTTGATACCCCTGAAGCTCATGGGATGGAAGGGCGTCCTGAACATTTTACTGCCACTACAAAATATTGTAAGTTAGAAATTTCTCCATTTAGTACAGCGATGATGTTATATGATGAGAAGGTTGTCTTTTTAACCTTAACAGAGAAATATATTATTGGTTTTTTAATCGAAGATAAATTTATTTATTCTACTCAAAAAGCATTATTTGATTTTATTTGGAATAAAGCTTAGGCTGCTTTTGATTTTAGATAGTCCTGAGATTCAAGATAGTTGATTTCCTGTTCGAATATTAGATTGATGTAATTTTTTTTATTATTGATTTGATGATCAAGATGGGTGATAACATAAGAAGGTTCATCTGTTTTATCAAGGAGATGTTGTATCGCTTCCATATCATTCTCAGAGGGTTGGAATAAATTGTCAGTTGGGATCGTTAGGTTAAAAGTGTGGTATTGTTTTAGTTTATCAAAATTATGAGATTTAAATAATGAATTAATTAAATCATCAGGTAATTTTTCCGTCTCAGTTTTACGTCGAAGGTACTGTTGGTTTAATTGATCGTCTCTTTTAATATTAAAAAGATGGATACCGGAAGCCTTATCAGGAGTTATCCCAGTAATGACGAAATTTTTTTTATTGATGTAGTGTTGACTTACATCTCTTCTCATCTCTACTACACCAGTAAGTTCATTATGTTGGGCAATAGTGTCCATTGTCGCCGTTTCAAAAGCGGTACCAATTGAAGAACCAGACGCCAATGGATCAACCATAAATGAACCGGCATAAACTGATTTAAAATCTTTTTGATCAAATCTAATACAAGCAATTAGTTTGTCTTTTTTACTTAATACAAACCAGCGTGATTTATCGCCTGAAGCTATGGCATTAGAGATATCTGATTTGACCTCATTTTGAATTACTGGATTTTCTTTGTAGAGTCGTTTCGCTAGATCAAATATTTGGGCTTTGGTCGTTGGTTCTAATTGTGTTGCAGTTTGTGAACGTATATTAAGATCGTGAAGGTCATTTAAATCTGCATCAGGATTATTTTCACGAGCGTTTTTGAAAAGAGCACTTAAAATGATTGTATCTATCTCAACTGTTTTAAGTTCTTTTGTAATCTTTTCGTTAAGTTCATCACGGGAAGAAGCTGCGAGATCGGGCTGCTGTAATTTAGTCGCGTAAGAAACTAGTATTTGTTTGGCGCGTCGAATGATCTCCATTGTTGGGTGTATCGTTAGGTCAGTTTTAAAATAAGTGTTTTTCAACTCAGCTTCTGTTTTCCGAATAGTATTAGTAATTTGATTAACAGTAGAAAAAATTTTTGAGGCGATTTCAGGGGTTGTTTTTTGGGAAATAGTAAAAATATGTTCGGCATTTTTTTCATCATCTTCCATACTTAAAAATGTTTTAATGCCGTTTTCTCCAAATTTTTCTATAAACTTATGTAATCGCGTTTTATCTGCAGGGGAAGCTTGAGTATAAAAAATTAAAAACCACCCTTGCTCTTTAAAGGTTAAATTATTAAATTGGACACCAGAAGTTTTGAACATTGGAGATTGAGCAAAATCATAGTACTTGTCTTTAAAGGATTGTAGATATTCTAGTCGTTTGTGATATTGAGGCGAATTTGGATCCGGTGTTTGTGAGAAAATGGTATCATATTCAATTGTTCGTATTGTTGGTGAAATATGATCATCTGTGGTTAGGTCGCCAACATGAAAATATGCGTCAAGCTTGCGTTGACTTGTGTTAAAAATTCCAACTTCCCCATCATTGGTTACGCGTTCACCGTAGAAGTCATTATTATTATATTGTGATCCAAGATCGAAAGTTTTTTCAAGGTAGGGTAAGCCATCAGCTCCGATCGGTATTGCTCGATCTTCTAATCGATAGAGTATAATTAAAGCAATTTCTTGTTCATCCGGTGTTCCGTTTTTTGCGATGTTAAGTAGCTGAGAGGCTGATTTCGGAATGCTGATCTTTTTTAAAGCCTCCGCAGTATTAATGATATTTGCATACTTTGATACTCCATCATCGTTTGGGAACTTTGAAGATATGGCAGATTGAATTAATGGCTCAATAAAATCTTGATCTTTTGATTCTCCCATTATTTCAATAATTTTTTTTCTTGCGTAAGTAAAAGTAGAATCAGCCGGATTGGTTATAATGTCATGTAAGGTTACTTTGTCAAAATTATTACCTGTTTGTGGAATTTTTATTGCTCGGGTATTGATAATTTTGCCGATGATTTGATTTGATGATTGATCGGGAGGAATATCTTTTATAATAATTTCGTCAGCCACTTTTAGATATTCACTTTCTATATCGCTGAGTTCGTGTTCAATTAAATTTTTTAAATAGATTTTTTCTGTGGGATTAATTTCTAACGGGTTGATGAGATTTAGTTGGTTGATATTTGTTTCTGTTTGGTGGTTTTTAGTATTATAATCAGAAAAAATATTATGATAAAATTCAAAATTTGTTGAAGCAAAGATTAGTTGTTTTTTTAATCGATCCTTTTCAAAATGATCTGGCTCAGGGCCAAATAGCGCTTTATAATTTTCTAGATCTTCAGAAAATTTTTTGTATCTTTTTTTATTAGATTCATCGTTTATTTTTTTTCTTTTGTCCTTAATTTCTTTGATTCTATCTAGATCTGTTTGAAGAAAGGGTTTTTTGGAATAAATAGCTAATAATTCGTCATCTAACTGTTGTTCTAATAAAAGATTTTCAAATTGATCTTTAATAGGAGTTAAGCCAGAAGATTCAGTTTCATTTATCAAGTTGGTTTCATTAGTTTTTTTTTGTTCTTGTTCAGACAGATCATTGAAAGTAAATCGGTATTTTTCCATATAATTTAGAAAATATAATTCTACGAATCATGCGCCCCATGAACATCCCGTCCTTTTTGCACCCACATGGAGATAGGGGTGCCGGTAAAGCCAAACTTTTCTCGTAATTGATTTTCTAAAAAGCGAAGATAAGAATCAGCTAAACTTTCACGAGTTCCAACTCGAACCATAAAGGTTGGGGGATTAGTGCCGGTTTGCGTAAAGGCATATAGACGAGGATATTTTGTGCCTCGACCTTTGGTTGGACGATGTTTTTTTACGGCTGTTTTCATTAACCAATCAAGATTATTTTGTGACAATGTTACGTGACGCTGACTATCAACTTTTAAGACCAAATCTAGTAAGTGATCAACTTTAGAATTATTTTTTGCAGAGATAAATTGAATTGGCGCATGAGTTGCAAAGGGTAGTTCGCCGTAAATGTAATTGGTAAATTTTTTGGTATCACGTTCGTCAGCAAGGTCCCATTTATTAGCGACTAAAATCAAACTTTTTTTTCTGTCAAAAATTTCTTCAACCAAACGTGAATCTTGTTTGGTCAAGGGATCATTAATATCCAAGATCAATAAAGCAATGTCAGATTTTTTAAGCGAAGCAAGGCTCTTGTCCATGCTAAACTTTTCTAGAGTATGAGATTTATGTCCATGCTTTGTAATTCCAGCTGTATCGACCAAAACCAATGGTTTATTTTTGTAAGTAAAATTGGTTGATTGTGGTTCACGAGTGGTGTGTGGGACTTCACTCACAATCACACGATTATACCCAAGAATGGCATTTAATAAACTTGATTTTCCGACATTGGGTTTGCCTAAAATACAAACCTTGATTGGTTGGGCTGCCAATTCTTTTTGATGCTTTTCTTCTTGTGCACTCTCAGTCATTTCTTCTTCATCTACTTCTTCCTCATCTTCATCAAGGCGTTTAGTTTTAGTTGGATCAATGTGAAGAATTTCTAAAACAGCATCAAGCATGTCACCAGTACCAGCACCAGTAGCAGCTGAGACAGGATAGACTTGGCCCAAACCTAAGCTATAGAAATCACTGACTTCTGGAATTCGTTTAAAGGCATCAACTTTGTTGGCGATAATAATTACTTTAGACAAGTCAGGAATGATGCGTTTAAGAATTGATGCCATTTGTTTGTCTTGTGGTAGTAGACCTTCTTTGGCATCAACAGCAAAAATAATAACATCGGCTTTTTTTAAATAATCACGAGCTTGTTTTTGAACGAGTTCATCAATGGAAACAGCTTTAATTTTACGTTGACTTAAAAAATCAAGGTTCATAAATCCGCCTGTATCAATTAATTCAAATTGATGACCGCGCCATTCAACAGAGGCGATATTACTATCACGGGTTGTGCCTGGGACATCAGAAATCAAAGCCTGACGTTTTTCAACGAGACAGTTAAAGAGAGTTGATTTGCCAACATTGGTTCGACCAAAGATAACGATTAAAGGTAATTTTGAAGTGGAGGGCATATGATGCTTTAATTTATATTCTGAGTCTAGTACAAAATCGCTATTTTAGCAAGTAAAAAAGCCCTAAAATTGGGCTTTTTTCTAAAACAAGAGGCTTTTGGATGGTTCAGAGTATTTAATTACTATTTTCTGTCCCAGAGTTACTTTTATCAGCATCAGTACCAAGGATAATAATAAAGTCAGGTTGCTCTTTATTACTCTCTTGAGCTGTGGCAGTCAAGTCTTCTTTTAACCAGTCAGGAAGAGTTGGGGCAATATTCGCACCTGTTTTTTCCTTAAGAAATTCTAAACTTGAGCGTTTTGTTCCATACCCAAGATCATAGATAACAGTTTTTTCAAAATTATGACGACTGGAATTACCAATTTCAACTACATCAATTCCATCTTGTTCAAAGTCCACGGCTAATCTGCTACCCAAACCATTAATCCAGGTGCCATTGAGAATTGTAACTTTAATTTTTTCTTTTGGCTTTTTTGTTTCAGTATCATTTTCGTTTTGTGGTGTTCCAAATAGGTTAGCAAATAAATAAGTTATTTCTGAAAAGTCACCAGAACGTGGGGAAAGAATATAGGCTCCATTATCACCAACACTATCAACTAATAATCCACTTGGACTATTATCAAGCACTTGGTTAATGATGTTATTCCCCTTAACATTTTTTACTAAGCCAAATAATTTAATAATTTCCCATATTTTTAAATTGGTTGAAATGTTGGTATTTAGTTCTCCAATAATACTTGTTACTTTTTTAGGATTTAAAAGAGTATCAACACTTAGTACTTTTTCACGAACAGCCTCAAGAATTTTTTGTTGTCTACGAGCACGAGCAAAGTCTGTACCTTCACCACCAACACCATGACGAGAGCGAGCAAACTTTAAGGCTGTTTCTCCGTCCATGTGTTGCCAGCCGGCATCAACATGTAGATGTTCAAACCGACTGTAGTAATTTGGGTCATCTTCTCGGCCACGAATTGGATAGCTATAGTCATCTAACGTATTTTCAACCATAACATCAATTCCACCAACTTGATCAATAATTTTTTCAAAACCATCAAAGTCAACTCGAACATAATAATCAATTGGCTCTTCAAGCAAGTGACCAATACTTTGGCTACTGGCTAAACCACCTGAGCCCGGTTCTCGTCCTTCGGCAAAGGCATTGATGGTGTTAATTTTTCGCCAGCCCATATTTTCTATAGGGACGGCTAAGTCTCGTGGAATTGAAAACAGAGCAACTTGTTTGGTTGATGGTTTATAACTTGCAATCATGATCGTATCGGATAGTTGTCCGCCATCATGATTTTTTCCACCAACACCGAGTAATAAAATATTAATGCGATCTCGATCTTCGCCTTTTAATTCTCGATCAGCGCTTTCGGCCAAATGCTTTACTTGTCCCAAGATTGGGATACTATCAATCCAGGATGGATTGTCATTGGGAGCTATTTTATGTTTAAAATAAAAAAAAGCAAAAAAGGTTCCGAGAAGAATTACTAGCCAAATAAGCACTTTAGGCCAGCGTTTTTTCCGATGAACAATTTTTTGCTCAAGAGGAGGGAAATTGTTAAGTATTTCTTGATGTTGATCCATAGTATGATTAGAGGCAACTTGATAACTTACCCATTATAGCCTATTTCGCTAATTTAACAAATTATCGCCTAAACAAGCTAAAATATCGCCCTTATTCGTTGACACTACCTTTTAAAAAAGCTATACTTATCCTATATATTATGTGCGTATTTAGGCAATGAACTAATAAAGAAATTAAGCCCTTTTTAATCTCTTGTTAGTTCATTCGTTATTACATCCTATGATTATCACTTGGTTAGGACATTCAGCTTTTAAGCTTCAAGGTAAAGGTCATTCAGATACAGTAACAGTAGTGACTGATCCTTTTTATTCTGAAAAAACTGGATTAAAATTGCCACGCCTAGAAGCTGATATTGTGACGATCAGTCATGATCATGATGATCATAATAATAGTGAAGCTGTTAAAGGTAATCCTCATATTATAACCGGCGCTGGTGAGTATGAAATCAAAGGAGTGTTTATTGAAGGTGTGCCTTCATATCACGATGAAGAAAAAGGCGCTAAGCGTGGAGGTAATATTATCTATCGTTTTGAAATTGAAGATTTGTCGATCACACACTTGGGAGACTTGGGAACTGAATTAGATAACAAACAACTTGAAAGTTTAGAGGGTACTGATATTTTATTAGTTCCAGTAGGTGGTATTTATACTATCAATGCAGCCAAGGCAGTGACGGTTATTAATCAAATTGAACCGCGAATTGTTATTCCAATGCATTATCAGATTCCTGGATTAAAGTTAAGTAATGAGTTGGCAACACTTGAAACTTTTCTCAAAGCAATTGCCATTAAACCGCGTCAAGAAGAAAAATTAAAAATTTCTAAAAAAGATCTACCACAAGAAATAATGGAAGTGGTAGTATTAAGTTTTTAATATGCCTCGCAAAGTCGCAGTCAAAAAATCAGCCACTGTTAAAGAAAAAAAAATAGTAAAAAAAACAGCTAAGAAGAAAACTGTTAAACGTCAGGTGAAAAAAATTCCTGTCACAATCCCTGTTCCAGAATCCCCAGTTTTAGCTCCTTTGACCCATGGTCATACATTACATTATTCAGACATGCAGTTTAAAACTAATCAGGAATCTGGTTATCGAAAAAAACAAAAATTAATTATCGGTCTTGGTGTTTCAATTATCATGACAGCAATCGTCATTGCTTGGATCTTAAACTTAAAAAAAATAATTGGCCCAGAGGTTGATGCCTCAACGCAGGCACAAACCCCAGCCTATTCTGATTTAACAGACTTAAAAAAAGAATTAACAGATACATTATCAGAAGTTAAAGGCCAATTAAATGAATTAAATAGTATTAATGAAGCCCCGGCTACCTCAACGATTGCACCTGAGACTGAAGATGAACTACGAAATGCTTTTAAAGCCACAGTTGAAAAAACAATAACCGAACCACCAACCCAAACTACTCCGCCCCCAGTTCTCCCTTAATGATATTCAAGAAGTTATAGTGTTATTCATTACTTTATAACCTTATAACTTTTTAACCTTATAACTTTACAGTATGGCAAAAGCTACATCTAAAAAAGACTTAGAACCAAAAAAGAATAAAGATAAAGAAACAGCCAAGGCTGATAGCCAAGAGGTTGTAACTACAACTAACAATATTGGTGCGCTTGAAGCCCAGCCAATTGTTGAGGAAATGCGTCGTTCATATCTTGATTATGCCATGAGCGTTATTGTGGCACGTGCTTTGCCTGATGTTCGTGATGGTTTAAAACCAGTTCACCGACGTATTTTATACGCTATGTGGAATTTGGGACTGCGACCAAGCGCCAAGTTTAGAAAATCAGCCACTGTAGTCGGAGAAGTACTTGGTAAATATCACCCGCACGGAGATAGTTCTGTCTATGATGCTATGGTTCGTATGGTTCAGGATTTTGCTATGCGTTATCCGCTGGTTCGTGGACAAGGAAACTTTGGTTCAATGGATGGTGATAATGCGGCTGCTATGCGCTATACAGAAGCAAAATTAGCTCCTATCACTGAAGAACTTCTGGCTGATATTGATAAAAAAACCGTTGATTTTATTCCAAACTATGATGGCTCACAACAAGAGCCAACAGTTCTACCAACTCGTTTACCAGTCTTACTAATGAATGGCAGTATGGGTATTGCTGTTGGTATGGCCACTAATATCCCTCCGCATAACTTGCGTGAATTAGCCGGAGCTATCACTCACTTAATTGATAATCCAGAAGCAACGGTTGAAGATTTAATGCAATTTGTAAAAGGACCGGACTTTCCAACCGGTGGTATTATTTATGATCAATCAGAAATTGCTCGAGCTTATACAACAGGAAAAGGTGGAATTGTCATGCGTGGTGTAGCAGAAGTTGAAGAAACAAAGCAGGGTGGCTTTCAAATTATTATTACTGAAATTCCATATCAAGTTAATAAAGCATCCTTGGTAGAAAAAATTGCTGACTTAGTGAAAGAAAAAAAATTAGAAGGTATTAAAGACCTGCGAGATGAATCCGATAAAGACGGTGTTCGGGTTGTTGTTGAATTAAAGAAAGACGCTTTTCCAAAAAAGATTTTAAATAGTTTATACAAACAGACTCAGTTACAAGAAACCTTTCACGTAAATTTACTGGCTTTGATTGATGGTATTCAACCTCGTGTTCTGAATTTAAAAGTTGTACTTGAAGAATATATAAAGCATCGAGAAATTGTGATTCGACGCCGCACAGAATTTGAATTAGAAAAAGCGCGTGACCGGGCTCATATTCTTGAAGGTTTAATGATTGCTTTGGAAAATATTGATGCCGTTATTAAAATTATCAAAGCTTCAGCCGACCGTGAAAGTGCCAAACTTAACTTAATGAAGAAGTTTAAGTTATCTGAAAGACAAGCTTTTGCCATTGTAGAAATGAAGCTTGGATCTTTGGCTAATTTGGAACGACTACATATTGAAAATGAATTAAAAGAAAAACTGGCTTTGATTAAGGAATTAGAAAGTATTTTGAAATCTAGAACTAAGATTCTAGGTATTGTAAAAAAAGATATTATAGAAGTATCGGAAAAATTCGGAGATGATCGACGCACACAATTGGTCACTCATGGAATTAAAGATTTTAATACCGAAGACTTGGTGCCAAATGAAGAAGCCATGGTTTTAATGACTCGTGACGGATACATTAAGCGCTTAGCTCCTGATACCTTTAAAGTGCAGGCTCGAGGTGGCAAGGGTGTTATTGGCTTAACCACCAAAGAAGAAGATATGGTTGAGTTTATGATGACCACCATGACTCATAATGATATTTTGTTCTTTACGACTCGTGGTCGCGCCTTTCAACTAAAAGCCTATGAAATTCCAGTAACCCAGAGAACTGCCAAGGGTCAAGCGATTGTTAACTTTTTGCAATTACCTGGTGATGAAAAAGTCACTTCAGTTTTGCCGTTAGATAAAATTACTAAAAGTTCCTATCTTTTCTTTGCTACGGAAAAAGGTGTAGTGAAAAAAGTTGCTCTTGAAGAGTTTTCAAAAGTTAGACGTTCAGGATTAATTGCTTTGAAAATGAGAGATGATGATGCTTTGATTTGGGCAAAGCCAACTTCTGGAAAAGATGAAATTCAATTAATCACCGCCAATGGTCAAGCTATTCGTTTTAAAGAAACTGATGTTCGGGCTATGGGACGTAATGCTTCTGGTGTGATGGGAATTAGATTAAAGAAAGGCGATACTGTTGTTGGTATGGGAGTAATGTCAACTGAGAAAGAACAACTCAAAAAATACCAAGTTGTTTCTGTGATGGCTAATGGTTATGGAAAGCGTACACCTTTGTCGTTATATAAGGTACAGGCTCGCGGAGGTAGTGGAATTAAGACTGCCAAAGTAACTTCAAAAACTGGTGCTTTGACAAATGCGTATGTTATGAATTCGGAAACAATGTCTGATCGAGATATCTTAATTATTTCTGCCAAAGGTCAGGTAATTCGCTTGCCATTTAAGTCAGTTAATGAACTTGGACGCGATACTCAAGGCGTGAGATTAATGCGATTCAAAGAAGAAAATGATAACGTTGCTTGCGTCAGTTGGGTATAAAAGGTATAGTTTGACTTGCTATGAGTCTTTAGCTTATAATGTAAGGACTTTATTTTTAATTATATAAAATTATGGAAAACATGGAACATAATCATTCTCCAATGCCTTCTGAAGGACATGGGAATCAGGCCCCACAGAAAGTGGAAAGTAAAAAGAATTTAATGATGGCTCTTGGTGCTGTGGCCATTATCTTAATTGTTTTAGCTGCTGGAAATTTTTCTGGTGGTTTATTCAATACTAAGGGTGGAAACAAAGCCCTTTCAGCTGATGAAGCAAAAGCAAAGGCTGAGGATTTTATAAATAAGAATTTAGTACAAGGTACAACCGCTTCAATTACCGCTGTTGAAGATTATAGTGATAGTCTCTATAAATTAAAAGTAAAAGTTGGTGACACTGATATTGATTCATATATTACTAAAGATGGAAAGCAATTTTTCCCACAAGCTATGGACACCGAAGCAGCAGTCGCTTCTGGCGATGGAGAGGCTCAAACACCAGTTGCTCCAGCAGATTTAGTAAAGTCAGATAAGCCAGAAGTAGAATTATTTGTTATGAGTCATTGTCCATATGGAACTCAAGCTGAAAAAGGTATTGTTCCAGTTATGGAAACATTAAAGGATAAAGCAAATATTAAAATTAAGTTTGTAAACTATATCATGCACCAAAAGATTGAAATGGATGACAACTTGGTTCAATATTGTATTGATAAAGAAGATAATGGGAAATATACTGCCTTCTTAAAGTGTTTCTTGAAAGATGGTAATTCTGGTGCTTGTATGACTTCAACCGGAGTTAATACAAAAAAAGTTCAAAGCTGTATCTCAGCTACTGATAAACAATTCAAAATTACCGAAGCTTTTAATGATAAGTCAAAATGGTCAAACGGAAGCTTCCCTCCATTTGCAGTTCATGAAGCTGAAAATGTTGAGTATGGTGTTCAGGGTTCCCCAACTTTGGTTATTAACGGAAAGCAAGTTGATTCTGAACGCTCACCAGCAGCTTTCTTAACAACAATTTGTGCAGCTTTCAACAATCCTCCAGCAGAGTGTGGTACAAAACTTGATACTGCTACTCCAGGTGCGGGTTTTGGTGAAAGTACGGCTGCTAACACAGGTACTGGTAATGCCGCATGTGCTCCTAGTTAATCTTAATTTTGTTGTTTAGTTCATCTAGCAAAAAAACGACTCTTATCTAAGGGTCGTTTTTTTTATGTCATCCTCGACCTTCCTCTGTCATCCCCGCGAAGGCGGGGACCTAGTCTTGATTCTATAAGCGATTATTAGAAATATTTATTCAACTAATCCTCTCTCTAATATACCAATGCCACCTTTTAAAAAAGGTGGCACCAAAATAACAAGCCTAGAGAAAATGTACTACAGGTATCGTTCATTCAAGAAGCCTCGCTTAAACTCCTCGTCCTCACTATAATGAGGACTCGTCAAACAGTAAGCTCGGCCACATTCTTGAATTCACTCACCTGTTACGTACATTTTCTAAGGCTTGTTACATACAATACAAGTACCCTCTGAAATTCCCGCCTCTCCACTGTCATCCCCGACTTGATCGGGGATCTTGTGAATGATATAAGATAATAATTTTACCCAGATCCCCGCATACGCCTGCCTGCCGGCAGGTAGGCGGGGATGACAATAGGTAATAGTGGAGCTATATATAGTAATGGTAGATGTATAAAAATAGTTTGTAATAAAAAAGCTACCTGGCTGTTAAGGCCAGATAGCGGTTAGTTAAAAACTTATTTCATGATCTCTGACTCCACTTTTTTCTGATAAGTGGAGTAAAGAATTGTTTCTCCGGTGGTTGAGACTACGGAGTAAAATTGGGTGTATGTGGGACTTTGATAACCTCCAACCTGTGAATCTATAACGATCAATCCTTTCTCCTCAAAAACTTTATCAACATATCCCGGAATAAACAACTTTGTATAGCTATTGTTGTCTATAAGATATAATTCGTTTTCTCCGGAGATGAAACCTGGCTCATATGTTCTTATAAGCAAGATATACTGATCTTTATTTAGTTCTCCGCCAAGAATTGTTGGTGATGTGGTTTTTATTCCTTGAACGCCAACCACATTTTCTTTTGCTGAGCTAAAATAAAATCCGAAAGCTTCCACCTTAATCCATCCTCCCATTGATCCTTCATCTTCGTATATTTTTAGAGGACCATAGGTTCCAGACTTCAGTTCTTGTAAGATAGATACATTTTGTTTCGAAAGAATATTTAATTCTTCGAAACTTTGTGCTGAAGTTTTTGAACTTTGTAAGAAGAATAAGAACAAGAGTGCAAAAATGCTTAATAGAGTTGCTTTCATTTGATCTCCTTTCTGATTTTGGTTAATTCTGAATATTGACTTAAAAATTTTTTCGCCTCCAATTATCAAGATAATTACAGTGATGATATATAACCCTGTAACTATCCAGACTTCGTTCTTTGAGAGCTTCTCAAAGTATGCTAACGTGATTCCTATTATATTACTAAGAAATAGTAACGCAAGCAATATTTTTTTCATTTTCTCTCTCCTTGTTGTTTTGATGAAATTTCAGTTAGTTAGAATATTTTGTAAATAATCAGGAACTCGGTATTTCTCAGTAGCCACATCGACCAGAAGTAAACTGAGTGACTTCATGCTTGATTTAGAAGGAATTAGTAGCCTCAATTTTTCATGTAAAATTTTTAAGGCCTCATCCTCACTCTTATTACCCTGCAGTTTATGTAAATAGTCAGAAAAAAATTTTTTTAGTATTTTCTCAAATTCTTTTTCTAATCCCAGATCACTGCATGCTATGAACACTGGGGAATATCCTTTCTCGGAAATAAGCTGAAGAATCCCCTCGGCATCTTTTTTTGAGATTAAAGATTCTACGACCAACTTTCTATTTTTGGCTCCTCTTATAATACTTCTGAATCCTATGATTCCAACAATAGCTCCGAAGCTAATACTGATTGGTAGAACCATTTCTTTGTTTAATTCTACGAGTGTGTTTATTTCATTAAGGTTATTCATTAAAACAATGAGAAACCCAACAACACATACAAATGAACTTGTAAGGATGCAGAACCAATACATTATTGATCTTTCCATTTTTCCCTCCTGGGTTTGTTTAGTTTATTGAACAATTTTCAAAGCCTCTGAGAACTGAAGATTTTCCTCAGAAAATCAGTAAATTATTCAATAATTCAACAAATTGTTAAAAAGCAAATATATCAAGATATAGCATATTTTTATGAAAATGTCAATATTTTGCTAATATTAAATAATATTGCCTTTTTTAAGACCATATGGTAACGTAATAAGGCACTTAACAATTGGGCATAGCCCATGAATACCACCCTTTATTAAACTCTTGGGAAAAATCTTATTATAAGCAAATATCGCCTTATATATGAGACAGTTCGCTTACTCGCCGTAGCAAGCTCGCTTAAACAACGTAGCAAGCTCAGCAAATAGCGAGGCAAAGGTGGCCAAGAGACTTTCGTCCAGCTTCTAAGCTGGCAAAGTTAAGAGCAATTTTTTTATTATGAAAAACACAAAAGTAAGTGATTCAACAAGCGACTTCGCCTCTTTAATGAAAGAGGAAGGTTTTAAGATCCCACAAGTTGGGGACACTGTTTTTGGAAAAATTCTTTCAGCCTCCAAGGCTGAAGTTCGTCTTGATATTGGTGGCGTAATGACCGGAGTAGTTCGTGGTCGTGAATTATATTTTGAAGCCAGTGAATTTTCAAAACTAAAACCAGGTGAAGAAATTGAGGCAACCGTGATTGATGCAGAAAATGAAAATGGTGAATTAGAATTATCTTTCCGTTTTGCTGGTCAAGAAAAAACATGGCAAGCAATTATGGAAGCCTATGAAAAGAAACAACCAATTAAGGTTAAAATCAGTGCAGCTAATCGCGGAGGTTTGCTTGTAATGTACACACAGATTCCTGCTTTCTTACCAGTTTCGCAATTGTCACCTGAAAACTATCCACGTGTGGCTGGTGGTGATAAAACAAAAATTCTTGAAAAATTAAAATCATTAGTTGGTCAAGAAATTGAAGTTAAAATTATTACCCTTGATCGTAAAGAAGAAAAATTAGTAGTTAGTGAAAAAGATGCCTGGCAAGAAAAACAAAAGGACTTTATTTCTCAGTATAAAGTTGGTGATACAGTTGAAGGCAGAATTATTGCTGTTACTGGCTTCGGAGTCTTTGTTAACTTTGGTGGAAACTTGGAAGGTTTGATTCACATTAGTGAACTAGCCTGGCAGAGAATTGAAGATCCATCAGAAACATATAAAGTTGGTGATCATATTTCCGCACAGATTATTAATATTGAAGGAGCAAAGATTTTCTTGTCAGCTAAAAAATTAATAGCTGATCCATGGTCAGAAGTAGCCAAGCGTTATGAAGTTGGTCAAACAGTTAATGGCTCAATTCTTAAAGTTAATCCTTTTGGATTGTTTGTAGAGCTTGATTCTGACATTCATGGTCTAGCTCACGTTTCTCAACTTGGTCTAGTCACCGGACAGAAAATTGAAGATATGTTTAAAACAGGTGATAAGATGGAATTTGAGATAATTTCATTGGACATTAATGAACACCGTCTTGGCTTGGCTATGCCTGGAAAGTCAAAGGAACGAAAGGGTAAACCAAAGACCAGTGAAAAAGAAAAGCCTGCTTCCAAAAATGATAAAACTGAAAAAAAGACCAAAAAAGCTGATGAAGAAGTTGAAACGGAAACTGAAGTAGTAGCAGATTCAGAAGACTCGGCTGAAAAAACTGAACCAAAGAAGGCTAAAAAGCCAAAAAAAGAAACAATTTCCTCAGAGACAAAAGATGAAGATCAGGCTGAATAAATAGTGAAGATAGTTTTTTTCTTTCATGAATTTAGTTTGCTCATAAAAAATACGATATAGTACAAATAAGTGTTTTGGATAAAGTCCTATTTTATGCTATATTTACTGTATATTTATTTATAAAATTTATTATATGACAAATATTATACAGGTTATCAAAACAAAATTAAATCATGTAATGTGGATGTTTATTATTACCGGTGTTATTTTGTTGATGTTATCAGTGCTGGCTGTTTGGACTGATTTACTTCTTAGACTTTTAGTAGGCTTATTTATCCTTCTTCTTGCCTTAAATCTGTTCTCAGTGGCGCTAAAAATTCATTCAATCAAAAAGCATCTTGGATAATAGTATTTGTTCCCGATTGAACTTATGAAAAATATTTTTAAGAATGTAGGTATTTTATTACTCGCCTTTATTTTTTTGGGTGCCTTATTTTCGTTGTGGAGTGAGCAGGGAAGTAATGTTGAAGTGATTGGCTTTGATCGTTTAACACAAGAAATTAATAATGACTTTGTTAAAAGTCTAGAAATTAATGGTGAGGTAGTGAATATAACCTTAAAAGATGATAGTAAGAAGTCTGTTACCAAAGAGCCAGGTCAACCAGTTTCTGAACTACTATCTAATCTAGGTGTAGCCCCTGAAAAAATTGCCTCTCTTAATATTACAGTTGCTTCAACTACTGGTGCTCGAGCCTGGGCTGGAGCGTTATTGCCATACTTAATCCCATTTATTCTTTTGGGTTTGTTTTTTGTATTTTATGATGCGTTCGGTGCAGGGCGCCAATAATCGAGCAATGAGTTTTGGTCAATCACAAGCCAGAGAATCAATCCAATCAACTAAAGATAAAGTTACTTTTAAAGATGTTGCTGGTGTTAAGGAAGCCAAAGAAGAATTAGAAGAAATTGTTGAGTTCTTGCGAGAGCCTGATAAATTCACAGCCTTAGGGGCAAAAATTCCACGTGGTGTATTGCTACTTGGCAGCCCAGGAACTGGAAAAACCTTGTTAGCCCGAGCGGTAGCCGGAGAAGCCAATGTGCCATTTTTTAGTATTTCTGGGTCTGAGTTTGTGGAAATGTTTGTTGGTGTTGGTGCTTCTCGTGTTCGTGATTTATTTCGTAAAGCCAAGCGTGGTGCGCCATGTATAATTTTTATTGATGAAATTGATGCCGTTGGTCGAAAGCGTGGTTCGGGTATGGGTGGATCTCATGATGAACGTGAACAAACGTTAAATCAAATTTTGGTTGAAATGGATGGGTTTGAAGTAAATGCTGGCGTCATTGTCATGGCTGCCACTAACCGACCTGATGTGTTGGATGCAGCTTTAATGCGTCCTGGCCGTTTTGATCGACAGGTTGTGCTTGATGATCCAGATATTGCTGATCGTGAAGCAATTTTGGGAATCCATGCTCGTCAAAAGCCATTAGCCAAAGAAGTTTCTTTACGTCGTGTTGCTGAACGAACACCTGGATTTAGCGGCGCTGATTTAGCTAATGTTTTAAATGAAGGAGCATTACTGGCTGCTCGTCATAATAAAAAAATTATTAGTCAGCAAGAACTCTTTGAAGCTATTGAAAAAGTAATGCTTGGCCCAGAACGAAAATCACGCATATTATCTGATAAGGAAAAAGAAATTACTGCCTATCATGAAGCTGGTCATGCTATCGTTTCGCACTTCTTATTGCATACAGATCCTGTTCATAAAATTTCCATAATTTCTCGAGGTCGAGCTGGTGGCTATACGTTAAAATTACCAACTGAAGATCGTCACTTACATACTAAGACAGAATTTATTGAAGAGATTGCTGTTTTATTAGGAGGATATTTGACTGAAAAAGAATGGTTTAAGGATGTAACAACTGGTGCTACCTCTGACTTACGCAGAGCAACTGCTTTGGCTCGTCGTTTAGTAACTGACTATGGTATGTCTGATAATCTTGGTCCACGAACTTTTGGTGAAAAAGAAGAAATGATTTACTTAGGTCGTGAAATTCATGAGCAACGTGATTATAGTGAAAAAATTGCTGAAGCCATTGATGGTGAAATCTCTGGATTTATGAGTCAGGGTACAGCTATGGCGGAAAAAGTGATTAAGGAACATCGAGATAAATTGGAAGCTGTTGCCAAGCGATTACTAGAAAAAGAAACTATTGAGAAAGAAGAGTTTGAGGAGTTAATGAGTTAGCATTATAGATTGGTTGAAGTAAAATAAAAATCCAAGTGTGAAACCTTGGATTTTTTGCATTTATACAAAAAAATTGAAAACTATTATATATAGACTGGTTAGTACGGCTGCTAATATTCCAGCAACTGTATCGTCTATCATAATTCCAAATGATCCCTTATAACCTCTTCTCCCTTGATATTTGTTTTCTATTTTTTTTATTAACCAAGGTTTTGAGATGTAAAAATCTTGGAATGCAAACCAAGAGATTATAAAGAACATAATACTTTTAAGCCAATGATCAGCAACGATAAAAAAGACAGGGAGTCCAGCTATGAGCTGACCATGGACTTTATCTATGATCGTATGATCATAATTTATCTTGCCGATATATTTTTTCCTATGGCCAAAGATGAGAAAGAAAATTCTCTCAGCAGGGCCTATAAGAAATATCCCAAGTAAAAATGTTATTATTATCAGGGTAACTACTAGCTCTACCGACTGGTTGTTAGTGAAAATATAGATCAACAATCCGAGTCCGATTAAGCTACCCATTAATCTTCCACCCGAGCCTGCTTTTTTTGAAATAAAGCTTGGAATAAAACCGAGAAAAAAGAAACTGGTGATGTAAAGAGCAATCAGGGCAAAAAATCCCTTTAGAATATGTAACATTCAACCTCCTTTTTTTAAGTATTTAAGCTTAAAAATAGTATGATGTCAACTCAAGTTAGTAATATTATTTTAGTCTGTTGGTTTTATTAATAATTTGCTATAATAAATATATTAATATTTAAAGGCTATTGCCTTAATATAATATGACTTTTTATCGATCCATTATTAGACAAGCCATTCTTATCAGTTGGCATAATAAGTATCTATGGTTTTTTGGTTTGTTTGCAACTCTATTATCCAGCAATTTTGAGATTGAATTGGTTAATCGTTTTACTAATGGAGGAGCTACGCCATACGATTTTCAGCGTTGGTGGGAGACAGGTATTTTTAATGGACAAACCTGGATCAATTTCTTTCAATTAGCAACCACTGATACAGCTACTTTTATTTCTATTATTCTTTTAGTAGCAGTTTTGATTACTCTAGCAGTGGCTATTATTTGGTTAGCAATCGTTTCTCAAGTTGCTTTGGTAAATAGCGCAAGTAAAATTATTTCAAATGCTAAAAAAAGTATTAATGCAAAAAATCATGATACTTCATTAGGATTACAGGAAGGTCGGAAGCATTTTTGGCCAGTGCTTGGTCTACAGGTACTTGTTAGAGTACTTGTTTATGGTTTAGCAGCCACAACAGTTATTCCAGTTTTGCTGTGGGTAAGTAAACCAACCCTTACATTTAGTCTTGCATATTTAGTTATCTTTTTAATCTTCTTTGCCATAGCTTTAGCGATTTCTTTAGTTGCTAAATATGCAATCGCTGCTATTACAATTAAAGGTCAACGTTTTAGTCAGGCTATTAGCTCTTCTTGGGATCTTTTTTGGAAGAACTGGTTAGTAAGTTTGGAAATGGCCTTTATCCTTTTTGCCATCAGTATCATCGCCACTTTTGCTATTATTTTGGCCATATTGATTGTTGGCATTCCAGTTGTATTTTTATTACTTCTTACTCTCTATTTAAATTCTTTTATTTTGTGGGTTTCAGTTATAGCAATAGGGGCTATTATTTCTTTCGGAATTTTAATTATTGGTGGTTCAATTGTAACAGTTATTCAGACAGTAGCTTGGGTTACATTATATAATCAGCTAAATGGTAAGGGTGTTGAAAGTAAATTAGAGCGAGTCTTTGGAGAATAAAAATTAAGTTATGATTAGGTAATTATATATACAAACGACCGTAACTGGTCGTTTTGTGTTTATCTATATGAATGAAAAAATTGAACAAATACCTAATAATGAGCCACTTGATAATCTTTCTGATTCTATTGATAGTAAATTGGCATCAAGCGAACAGAATGATAAAAAAAAGTATAAAGAAGATAAGAAAACTTTTTTGGAACATTTAGAAGTTATGGGCTATATAGATGAGAGTATTATAAGGATTAATGAAGCATATGCTTTAAGTTATGGTATTTTTAGCTCGATAAAACGTGATACAGGCGAACCTTATTTTGATCACTTGATGGGGGTTTCTTTAATATTAATAGATGAGTGTAAGGTAGAAGATCCTGAGATGGTTATTGCTGCTTTATTTCATGATGCTATTGAAGATTCAGTAGTGTATGGCGATACATCTATGCCAATGTCGGTGTGGAGAAAAATTGCTTATACCCGTTTGTCAAAAACTTTTGATTCAAATGTTGCGAAAATGGTAATTACGCTCACAAGGCCACAGGTTGATGGAGTTGAGATTAAAGATGATAAAGAGGCTCATGATGTCTATATTTCTAAGTTACAAGAAACTGAAGATTTACGAATTATTTTAATAAAGATGGCTGATCGTTTACATAATCTTCGGACATTAAAAGGTACTACTTTGGATAAAAAGCGTCGAGTGGTTAAAGACACTGAGGAAGTTTACTTTAAATTGTTTAAGAGAGCGAAGGATTTCTATCCAGAACAATACAAATATCTTTTAAAAGAAATGGAGTTAGCTATCAATAATGTGAATCTCAATACTGAAGACTAATTAGTATAATCGAAAAATTAAAAACACCTAGTTTTATAACCAGGTGTTTTTAAGTTTTGTCGTTTTAATGTTTTAAAATTTTATATTTGGAATTATACTCGTATCACTACTGGCATTAAGAGTGGTCGACGTTTGGTTTCTTGGAAAAGAAATTGACCAATATCTGATCTAATTTTGTTTTTCAAAAAATCATCATCAGTCATGCCTGGCTGTGGTTTTGGACGGTTTTTAACAATTAAACGAATTTTTTGACGGGTTTTCTGGATTAATTCTTGATTTTCTTTCATATGTACAAAACCTCGGGAAATAATATCAGGACTACTTAATAGTTCACCAGTTTTTGAATCAATAGTAGTGATAACAACAACCATTCCATCCTCGGACATCATTTTACGATCACGTAAGACGACATTATTGCTGGAATCAGTAACACCCATACCGTCAACAAATACATAGTTAGCAGGAATCTTTTCTTTATTTGATTTATAGCCAGTTCTATCAAATTCAATAACCATCCCGTTGTTTGGCACAATAATATGTTTTGGATTAAAGCCGATACCTTTGGCTAATTTTTCGGCTTCTTTAAGCATAAAATAGTTTGCATATACCGGAATAAAGTAATCTGGTTTAACTATTTTTAACATATAAGCGATATCTTCTTTGGTGCCATGACCAGAAATGTGAACATCCATTAAGTTTCTATGAATAACGTTATCGCATTGACGATACAAGTTATCAATTAAACGTTGAATCACTCGTTCATTTCCGGGAATGATTGAAGATGATAAAACAATAGTGTCATTTCTTTTAATTTTTAAGAAAGCGGTGACTACCTTCAATAACCCGAGAGAGGACGGCATTTTCTTCACCTTGAGCGCCGGTGCAAATCACTACAATTTTTTCATCAGGGAATTGTGAAATCTGATCGATTTTTATAAAGGTTTCTTTGCGACTTTTTATATAGCCAAGTTCTCTGGCAATCTCTATATTAAATTTCATGCTATAGCCATCAAGAGCAATTTTTTTACCAAGACGCTCAGCAATTTCTATAATCCAGCCAACACGTTCAACTTGTGAAGAAAAAGTTCCAATCACAATGCGTCCAGGAGATTTTGAAATAAGTTCTTCAAGATTTTGCTTTAAAACGGCAGCCGTTGGACTAGCTTGATGACTAACCATGCCCAAGCTTTCTAACATTAAAATTGTTGGTCGTTGCAACTTTGAAAGATGAGAATAATCAAGAACTGGATCGCCAGTTTTTGGGTCTCGCTCCATTGTCCAATCTCCGGGGTGGATAACTGTGCCAGAAGGCGTGCTGATAATGACACCAACAGCATCCATGATTGAGTGTTCAACTTGGAAAAAGCTAATTTTAAAAATACCGAGACTTAATGTATCACTAAGCTCTTTGATTAAAATAGTTTTAAGTGTTTTTGAGCTATTTGGTTTATAATCTTCAACGCGGTGTTTAACCATCGCCAACGTCATATTGCGACCAATAATTGTTGGGTTGCCCAATTTTTCCAAGAGAATAGGTGCAGCTCCAATGTGATCAAGGTGACCATGAGAAAAAATAACCCCACGGATATTTTTTTCTTTACCTTTTAGATACTCAATATTAGGAATTACGTAATCGATCCCTAACATATCATCTTCAGGAAATTGAATTCCCATATCTAAAATGATAATGTCATTATCATATTCAAAAATGGTCATATTACGACCAACTTCTTCGCAACCACCAACTGGAATAACTCGGAGTCTATTAGCTATTCTACCTGGGGTAGTAGGAATTTTTGAGGTTGGAATTACCCGTGATCCCTCCGGACGAGCATTAAAGCGAGGCATTGGTCTACTACCAGAGCGTCGCTGTGATTGATTGCCAGTACGCATATCAGTTCCCCGACGTAGTGGAGTATTTTGTGGACGCTGACGATTGTTTGTCATTGGCCCTGTTTGACGATCAGACAGTGGTCGATCACCAGGTTTCGGACGCGGGTACGGCGACCGAGGATTTTTATATTTTATTATCATATATAAGTTAAATTTTTTCTATCTCTAGAAGAGAATTAATAGTAAAAGTTTTTGTTATAAAGTTATAAGGTTATAAAGTGAATTTTCAGTTTACTTTATAACATTATTACATTATAAACCTTAAAACTAATGTAGTGCCGAAGGAGGGATTTGAACCCTCACAAAGTTGCCCTTACAGCGACCTGAACGCTGCGCGTCTACCAGTTTCGCCACTTCGGCTGGCACAGTTTATTTAATTTGTCGCTTTACTTTAAGATACCAAGATTCAATATCAATAAAACGATCACTTGAATCACTTAAAAAAGTTGAAGAAAAACCTTTTAATTTTTTTGTTTGGGGATAGATATAGGCTTTCCAGAATAAGGGGATTGCCGGAACATCAGTTATCAGGGCAGTTTGAAATTTATTATATCGATCACTTACAACATTTGCATCACTACTGAGCCGAGCTTCTTTAAGCCAGGTATCAACATCGCTGCGACTATATCCAGAAATATTTCCTGGTCCATCAGTTGCCCAGAATGGATAGGGATCGCCTGTTTCCAAAGCTTCAGTATAAATAATGGCATCAAAATCCTTATTAGCTAGTGCTTGATTTTGAATTTGGGTATCTTCTTGAATTTTTAGATTTACTTTGACGCCTAGTTTTTTCCAATCTTCAGCTACCTTTTCCGCAACTCCCTTAAGTGAGGTTGGAGCCGCTAAGGTAATGATTATACCATCGTTGCCCTTCATTCTCCATTCACCAACTCCAAGTTCGGTAATTGAACCAGGAGTTTTTGAAGTTTTGATTGCTTCAAGGTCAGCCGTTGTTAATGTTCTTAGTTTCCAATCATTTTTTTCTAAAAGCTGCTGTGCTTCATTTAATTGCAGAGCAGGCATTGCTTCTGTTTTGGTGTAAGAGGCAGGGATAAGACTGTCGGCAATCTTACGATCACTTTGCCCAGCAATAGAAAGTACATTTTGTTTTTCAATGGCTGTTAAGGCCTGACGAATTGGTGCTAAAGAGACAGCCCCTTTAGCTTTTGCATTAAAGAAAACTGCTGTTAAATAAGGCTGAGGAATAGTGTGAAAGTTCAGAGAATTTTTTGCAATAATTGTCTCAATTAAATTTGCCGGTAACTCAGCTAAACCATTAACATGACCATTATTAATAGCGGCCACCATTTCTTCTGAGCTTGGGAAAAACTTAAATATAATTTTATCTAAGTATGGAGCTTGTCCATAATAGTGTTCATTTCGTTCCAGGGTATATGAGCGAATTGTTCCAGTATTATTTTTTACTAATGATTTAAGTTTATATGGTCCTGAACCAATTGGTTTAAGATTAAGTTCGGCTAAGGGAATCATTTCCGGACTAACGCCCTCCCAGAGATTTTTTGGAAGAATTCCAAAGTCCAAGAGACTAGTAAAACGTCCGTAGGGTTCACTTAAGCTAAAGGAAATTGTTTTGTCATCAACTTTTTCGGCAGTTACTTGGGAGAAACGTGCGTTCAATGGTGATTTATAATCAGGATTTTGAATTAAATTAAAAGTAAACAAAACATCGTCAGCCGTAATCAATTCGCCAGTTGGCCAGTGAGCTTCCCGTAAAGTAATTTTGTAGGTTTTATTTTCAGCGGAAATTGTTTGTTCGTCTGCAAGGTCAGGAACGGTATTACCTTCGGCATCAGATGTATAGAGACGAGAAAAAAGTAATTCTTCAAGATCAGCATCAATTGGATTTAAAGAAGCATAGAGGGGGTTAATATATTGTGGGTTTCCAAGCATGGCTTCTATATATGTACCACCAGCCTTTGGAATTAGTTCAATATATTTTTGGTATAATAGTGATCCAAGAATTGCTAATCCACTAACCATAATAACAAAAAAACCATACAAAAAAAGTCTCTCTCGTCCTTTTATAAAATGACTTAAGTATTTTAATTGACGGGGGGAGGGGATACGCGATTTAGAAAGTTGAAAAACTAATTGTTGATCAAGATTTTTTGTTGTTTGCGGACGACGTTTAAAAGAAAACATAGTAAAATCAAAAGACAAAACTATAAAAGACAAAGGTTAGGTATCTACTAAAAGATAAAATGAATTTGTCTTTCGGAGGTTTTATTATTATTGGATAGAGATAAATCTTTGAATAGGTAAGATTGATTGGCAGCGACTGGTAGCCGGATCAATAGAAATTACAACCGCACTAAGAATAGCTTTTCCAGATTCAGGAAGGCGTTGAGGTTGTTTAATTTGTGTTAGAAATGAATATAAAACAGGTTCTTTTTCAACTCCAATTACTCCATCTGCATATCCGGTCATACCTACATCAGTTAAATAACCTGTACCAGCAGAGGTAATACAATTATCAGCAGTTTGAACGTGCGTATGGGTGCCGATGAGGGCACTAGCACTACCATCAACAAAATGACGAAAAGCTATCTTTTCCGAAGATGCTTCTGCATGTATATCTATTATTATAGCAGAAAATTTTTTATCTGTAAAGAGCGCCATGATTTCAGTGTATTTTTCAAAGGGAGAATCATAGTCGCGTGACATAAAACTACGCCCAATAAGGTTTATTAGAAGAATGTCGCCTAATTCTGTTGGGATAACAGCATAACCTCTTCCCGGAGCTTGTGAGCTGTAATTTGCTGGTCGTAGAATTGGCTGTTCATCATTAAAGCAACTTTGAATATTTGTGCTTTGATCAAAGCAATGATCGCCAGTTGTAATCCAATTAACTCCTGAGTTTAGTAGCTCTTCGGCAATGGAAGCCGTTATCCCTTTGCCATGAGCGGAATTTTCTCCATTGGCAATCACAAAATCTATAGCCATCTCTTTTTTTATATCTGGCAACAGAGCAGCAACCGCTTTACGACCAATAGATCCAACAATATCGCCTATAAATAGAATGTTTATCATGTAGTATTCTAATTTCGAAGTTTTACAGTTTGGCTATTTGAAATTTTAGAATTTTTATCTGGCGTATTCAATAACGCGAGTTTCGCGAAGTAGGTTAACTTTAATTTCACCTGGATATTTAAGTTCTTCTTCAATTTTTTTAGCAATATCTTTGGCCATTTCATGGGCTTTTAGATCACTGACTTCTTCAGCTTTTACAAAGACACGAACTTCACGTCCGGCTTGAATAGCATAGACTTTTTCAACACCTTCAAATGACTGAGTTAGTTTTTCAAGTTCTTCAAGTCGTTGAACATATTGTTCAAAACTATCATGCCGAGCTCCTGGACGAGATGAAGAAATGGCATCAGCTACCTTAACTATGATCGTAACAATATCAGAAGGGTGATCTTCATGGTGTTTTTCAATTGGGGCAATAACAGCTTCACTTAAACCAAACTTACGAGCAATTTGCCCACCGATTTCTGGGTGACTACCTTTTACTTCATGGTCAACTGCTTTTCCAATATCATGAAGCAGTCCACCCTTTTTAGCTGTACTGACATCAGCGCCAAGACTTTCTGCCAAAAGACCACAAAGATGAGAAACTTCTACAGCGTGTTTCAAAGCGTTTTGACCATAGCTGGTTCGATATTTTAAGCGACCAATAATTTGTACTAGTTTTGGATCAAAACCAGTAATTCCAAGTTCATACAAAGCTTCTTCTCCGGCTTTTTTAATATCAAGGGCTAATTCTCGTTTTGCTTGATCAATGGCTTCTTCAATTTTTGTTGGGTGAATACGTCCATCTTTAATTAAAATTTCCAAAGCTTGTTTGGCAATATGGCGACGAATGGCTGAGAAACCAGAAATAGTAATAGCGTTTGGTGTATCATCAACAATAATTTCAACACCAGTAAGTTGCTCAATAGATTTTATATTTCTACCCTCACGACCAATAATACGTCCTTTCAAATCGTCATTAGGTAATTCAACAGTAGTTGTAGTTAACTCAGTGATAAAATTTGAGGACAAACGTTGCATGGCGGCTGAAACAAGTTCCCGAGCCTTTTCATCAATCGTTTCTGAAGTCTCGTTTTCTAATTTTTTTAGGCGAGAGGTTAAGGCCTCACGACTATCTTTTTCCAAACGTTCAAATAATTTTTCTTGAGCTTCATCGCGCGTTAAGTGAGCCACTTTTTCCAAGACAGCGGTTTGCTCTTCACGAATTTTATGGATCTGTTCTTTAGCTTCTTCAACTTTTGAAACTTTGTCATATAAAGCCTGCTGCTTATCTTGAAGTTCAAGCAGTTTTTGGGAAAATAAATTTTCTCGTTGTTCTAGTCGTTCTTGAAGCTGAGAGACTTCTTTATGACGATCAGAAGCTTCAATTTTAGCTTGTTCAATAATTTTTAAAGCCTTATCTTGGGCTTCAAGAATGAGCTTTTTTTCTTTATTTTTTGTTTCCGCTAAAATTGTTTCAGCACGTAATTCAGCACTGTTAATTTGCGTTAAGGCTCGTTGTTTACGTAGCCAGTAGCCAAGTAAAATTGAGACGAAAGCAATAACTATATATATAAGATAGGGCATAGAAGTGATTTCCATGCCGACGGACGTTTATGTTAAGAGCTAATGTAAACTCTGTTTTAAAGAAAACAGTAAGTAATTCAGAATAATAATGATTTCAGGTAAGTATCAACAGAGAAATTAGATAAGAATTTTACTAACATTAGATATAAACTACAAACAGGTTGTTCAGAAACCGTAGTCGGCTGGAATAATTAATTTATAAGAAATCTTTCTTTACCCTACCATTCTTTAAATATATTTGCAAGACATAGGATTATGGCTTTTTTTAGAGTGGTAAGCTATAATTTTAATGTTTATAGCCTTAGAGAAAAGAAAAAACTCTGTTGATTACCTTTTTTATGCCCTCTACTATTATCACCAAATTAGGTTTGGATCGGCCATTAGTTTTTTTTGATACCGAGACCACCGGATTAAATATCTTAAATGATCGGATTATTCAATTGGGATATATAAAGTATATTCCAGGAGTAAAAGAAGCAGAAAAGGCAACTCTTTTTTTTAACCCAGAAATGTCAATCCCAGCCTCTTCAACAGCTGTTCATGGTATTACTGATACTGACGTTGCGAACGCACCACTTTTTAAAGATGAGGCTAAAAAATTATTAGAGATTTTTTCAAATTGCTATTTTAGTGGTTTTAATATTTCTAGCTATGATTTGCCTCTCTTACGTCAAGAATTTCTTCGGGCTGGAGAAACTTTTTCTTTTCAAAGCAGTGATATTATTGATTCAAAAACAATTTTTCATGCCTTTGAACAACGAAATCTAACGGCTGCTTATCAATTTTATTGTGGTAAAGAATTAGTTGAAGCTCATGATGCTATGGCTGATACTTTGGCGGCAGCTGAAGTTCTTATGGCTCAGATTGATCGTTATGGTGCCAAAGAAATTATGGAAGTGCAAGTAAAATATTCTCAAGATTTTTTTGATGCTGATGGTAAGTTCTATTGGAAGGATGGACAGGTATGTTTTGCTTTTTCAAAGCATAAACATCGTAGCTTAGCTGAAGTTATGGAGAAAGAACCGACGTTTTTGGATTGGATGTTGGCTCAAGATTTCTCTGAAGAAGTTAGAAAGCTAGTTAAGGATGCTTTAAAAGGAAAGTTTCCAGCACGCGATTAAGATATTTTTTTAGTCTATGGATATTATTTCTCATGCTCTGCTTACAAATTTAGTTTTTAAAGATGCTCCCACAACTCAACGGTTAGTAGCCACAGCTTTTGGTGTCTTACCGGATTTAATTAGTTTTGGGCCGATGTTTAATACTCTATTTTTACGCAAAGTATTATTTTTTAAAAAACCACCGCAGTCATTGTTTCCCAAGTATGTCATGCAGATGTATAATGTGTTCCATAGTTTGATTGTTTGGTTAGCAGTGTTTCTTTTATTAATGTTGTTTGGTTTTGATTGGCTGGCAATTGCTGTTTGTGGTTGGGGATTTCATATTCTGATTGATGTATTCACTCATTCCAGTCGAGCTTTCCCAACACCAATTTTATGGCCGGTTTCAAAGTTTCATTTTTCCGGAATTAGTTGGTCAAATAAGTGGTTTATTCTGTTTAATTATTTAATGATCTTATTTTTATATATTTTCTTTTATTTCTAAACCAATGTCCGATACTATTGCTTCAACTCTTTCCCCAAAAATGCGTGAAGAAGACTCCGCAGAGGTTGGCTTGCGTCCAAAAATTTTGGATGAGTATATTGGTCAAGAACGAGTTAAAGAAAATTTGCTAATCTTAATTGAAGCCGCAAAGCAACGAGCTGAACCAATTGATCATGTCCTGTTATACGGTGCGCCTGGTCTTGGTAAAACAACGTTGGCTCATATTATTGCTAAAGAATTAGGAGCTCAGATTAGAGTCACCTCTGGTCCAGCTTTGGAAAAACCTGGTGACTTAGCAGCGATTTTAACAAATTTAAGTCCAGGTGATATTTTATTTATTGATGAAATTCATCGTTTACCTCGAACCGTTGAGGAAGTACTTTACCCGGCTATGGAAGATTTTGGTTTAGATATTGTTATTGGGAAAGGGCCTTCGGCAAAAATTCTGCGCTTAGATTTACCTCGTTTTTCAATTATTGGTGCCACAACACGAGTTAGTTTGTTGTCATCGCCATTACGTGATCGATTTGGGATGACCTATCACTTGGATTTTTATCAGCTAAAAGACTTAGAGCAAATTATCGCTCGAAGTGCAAAGTTATTAGGTCTGGATTTGGATGATACTTCTGCAACAGCCATTGCAGCGCGTGCTCGTCGCACTCCACGTCTAGCTAATCGTTTACTTCGTCGCGTTCGTGATTATTGTGAGGTTAAGGCAGAAGGCAAGATTGATGCTGAATTATCTCGTCAGGCTCTTGAACTTTTGGATATTGATCATTTGGGTCTTGATAGAATTGATAGAAAAATTTTAGAAACGATTATTGAAAAGTTTGCCGGTGGCCCGGTTGGTATTAGCACAATTGCCGCAGCGACAGGTGAAGATTTGGCAACGATTGAAGAGGTCTATGAACCATATTTGCTACAACTTGGCTTTTTAAATCGCACCTCAAGAGGACGAGAGGCGACTGATATTGCCTACAAGCACTTAGGTAAGCATAGATAATATTTCTTGATAGAGAATTTGTTTTTAACTATACTTAGAATATGACTTTCCCTTTGATCTATTTATTAATTCCCTACGCCATTTTTTTATGTATTTGGTTGTTTTTAAGTTTGGTTGGATATTATCATTTAATGCGATATAGTGGACAACGAATGGTTAACTTTAGTATTGGCTTAGTATATTTCCTTGGCAGTATGGTTTTACTACTTTTATCTTTCGCAGTCCTTGCTCCTATAGATTGGTATCAACAAATCACTATTTTCCAAAGTAGCGTTGAACCCTCGTCTTTTATGGACATAGAATACTAATATGATGCACTTATATAAACTTCCTCATCCAATGCCCGACGAGAAGGTAATTCGAATTATTCATCGAGATATTTTTATTGCTTTAAAGCGGGTTGGTTTATTTATGTTGCTGTTAACATTGCCATCTGTTGTTTTCTTAATGATTGATGATATTGTCCCCTCGGCTAATGATTTTGGTGTAGCCACAATAATTATTTTGCTTTCATTAAGTGTTTATTTGTTATTTATCTGGTTATTATTTTTCTTTTCTATTATTGATTATTTTCTAGATATTTGGGTAATCACTGATAAACGTATTATTGATATTCAACAGAATGGTTTTTTTTCTAGAGCTATTTCTGAGCAGATGGTGGCAAAAATTCAGGACATTACCAGTGATACTCATGGATTTTGGCCAACAGTTTGGAAATATGGAAATTTAACAGTGCAAACAGCTGCTCAAACTAATAAATTTTATTTTGAAGAAATATCTAACCCTGAGGAAGTTCGAGATTTATTAATTAGATTAGCTGCAGCGTCCGCTACTCAGCCTACTAGTGATTCTGAATCTAAAATAGTCTAATGAAGTTGAGTGATTTTAATTATCAATTACCTGAGAATTTAATTGCCCAAGCTCCAGCTTCACCTCGTGACCAGTCTCGATTATTAATTCTCCATCGCACCTCCGGTCGTCTTGAGCATCGGCGGTTTTTTAATATTGTTGATTATTTAGATACAGGTGATGTTTTGGTTATTAATGATTCAAAAGTAATTCCAGCTCGTTTGATTGGTAATAAATTAACGGGTGGAAAAGTAGAAATATTTTTGTCCCATTTAGTTTCTCTAGAAAAAGAAGAGGAAATTTGGGAGTGCTTAATTAAGGGTAAACATATTAAAGTTAACAGTGAGATTATTTTTAGTAAGAAATTTAAGGCAGTGGTTCAAGAGAAAATTAATGATGTTTGGTTAGTAAAATTTAATTGTAGCGGTCAAAAATTTCAAAAATTTCTGGAAGAGTATGGTCAAGTCCCTTTACCACCCTATATCAAGACTTTAAAAAATACATATAAAAAACAGTATCAAACTGTTTATGCCGATACAAAGCACAAAGGCTCTGTGGCAGCCCCAACAGCTGGTCTACACTTCACACCTCGTTTAATAAAAGAATTAGAAAAAAAAGGTGTGATAATAAAAAAAGTGACATTGCATGTTGGTCTTGGAACCTTTTTACCCGTTCGAGTTGATACTATAAAAAAACATCAAATGCATAGTGAGTGGGTTGAAGTAAAAAAAGAAGTTTTTAAAGAAATTACCTCGGCACGAAAACGAGGTAATAAAGCTATTGCCGTTGGTACTACCACGGTTCGGTCTCTGGAAGCAGCCTTTAGAGTTTCCCCAACAAAAGATTTTCAAGGTTGGGTAAATATTTTTATTTATCCGCCATACCAATTTAAAACCATTGATGGTCTTATTACTAATTTTCATTTACCTGAATCAACATTACTTATGTTAGTTTCAGCATTAGCCGGTAGGCAGAAAATATTAAAGGCTTATAAAGAAGCTGTGAAAGAAAAGTATAGGTTTTTTAGTTTTGGAGATGCGATGTTGATTGTTGCTTAAGTTTTTTTTGTGATTTAGTCTATGTTTTATAAATTTATTAATACTATTTTTCAATAAAATTTTCAAAACATTTCTAGGATATTATAATGAGATAAAGAGAAAAAATAAAATCAGCCCTGCAGAATCACAAGGCTGATTGGAAGTTCAAGATGTTACTTTATCAGCAACATTTTTTTTGTTTCTATAAAACTCTCGGCTTCTAGGCGGTAGAAGTAAGCACCGCTTGGGAGGTTTGAAGCATTGAAGGTTACGGTGTAGTAACCGGCAGTCTTTACTTCATTGACAAGAGTTGCTACTTCCTTTCCGGAAACATTGAACAACTTAATGCTTACTATCCCATCAGAAGGAAGTTCATAATTGATCTTCGTTGAGGGGTTGAATGGATTGGGATAGTTTTGTGTTAGTTTGAAATCTTTTGGAAGGACTGTTTGTGAATTTCCCACTGAGGTTGTGGTGTTGAAAATGAAGTGTGTTTCTGGGGTTGTAATATTCACGTGTAAATTTTGATACACTGCAAAAATTTTCGTGAATGGATTAACTTCATTTCGCCAGGTTATTAATTGCTGAGGGTTCCCTGATCCACGACGTTGACCTTTAATAATTATTCTTGCTATCTCTGTGCCATCTCCCGTATCAGAGATGACGATTACTCCGTTGTTTGGTGCTGTTGCCGACATAACAACGATTCCAGAAGGTGAAATTTGATTATTATAGATGAAGTCACCTATAGTTCTCATGCTTGTCGGGTAGAATTGAGCCGTGTCAATTTGGGCAATATACTGTGATCCATTATACTCAAATCGCGTACCTGTTGATTTTAAGTATACGTCAAGTACTATACTGTCAGTGGTCGACTGAACAATTCCACCTTTTAGGGTATAAGTTGGGAGCTCGAGTGGACTATCAATTTGTCGTCTAGTGCGTCCAATCATTCTATCTTTCATATCAAACTTTCCATCTGCATTATAATCCAGTGCAAATGGGAAAACGAAAGGATTCTTTTTTGCAAATTTTTGGTACTGCTTGTCGTACGAGTCGATCCGTCCATTCATGTTGTAGTCAATCACTCTGTTGATGAGTATAGAATCTTGCCATGGCTCTCCGTTGGCCACACAGAAAGGAATTCCTGATCCCCAACAATAGAAATATTCCGCAAGACGGGCATCTTCTATGTCAACTTCGGAATTAAGATTACAATCTGTATCATCGTAAACCTCTATTTTACCGGTATCGTTTAAGCAGGCTCGTCTGTCACCATCATCAACAAAATGGTCACCTTTGCCGAAATAAAAGCCTGTGTATGGTCCAGCAACGTCACCGGGAATCATGCACCATGTTCCGTCTATCATCTGAACAGCAGCGAAATAACCGCCCCAGATTTTGTTAACATCTGACGTAAAGTCATACGTTGAAATCGCGGTGTCAGTCTGAATTGGAGTTGACGACATAACTCCGTTGTGATTTCGATGAACAACGCAAATATAGTAATCCTTTTCTGGGTTTACAGAAAACTTAAGGAATTTTTCTTTGTTATTAAAATCCCTTATATTTCCGGAGCTATCCAAACGGGCTAGCCTCCAGTGCATTTCTGTTGGATTGTATGGATTGTCCACTAAAATAACTTGGATGAAATCCACCATTTGTGACGTGACGATGTCTTGTTCAAAACAGTTATCGGCGAAATCAATCCATTTTAATTGCCAAGGATATTTTGTATCGAAAAAATTAGTATCTGTAAGCCGCTGTGGGATTCTGTTTGATTCAAAAAGCTTCGTATGCATTCGGCCAGTATATGGATTAAAGGCGCCTGCAAGCATTACTTTTACAGCGACCTTTATATAGCGAAAATCTTCGCTTGTACTTGTATCTCTTTCAACGCAGTCATCGTTTTTTATGAACGTTTTAGCTGCTTGAGACTGTATCGGTTTTGAACCGATAGATCCGAGTATGAATATCACACTCAGGATCAAGAAGGAAATCTTTTTCATTTGATTCTCCTTTGATTTTTTGGTTAAAAATATTTTTAATGTATCTCCTTTCTACCTTTGCTATATCATAATTTTATTTTTTTGTCAATTATTTTTTTCAAGGGTAAAATGCTCAATAAAATATGGGTAAATATACAAATTATGCCTTGGAAAGCGTCTGATTAAATTTTAGAATTTGTATTTTTCTAATTTTACAATTTAGTCGATTTTTATTGACTTTTGACTAAAAAAATGCTAATAAAAAGAAAAGATTTTTTTGTTCATTATAAAAATGGAGGAAACTTGATAACAAGAAGCAATAATCAGGATTATGAAAACTGCAAAAAGATAATTTTCATAATTTTAGGTAAAAACTGGGAATCAAAGGACCCACTAAAATTATCCGCTGATTCCGAAATAAATGTTCTTGCGCTTGTTTGTGAAATAAAACAAGTAATTGACCAGGGTCTTGAGATTATAGTAATATTTTCCACTGGGCATACAGCCGGTCCTGAAAACATTTCAGAGGCAAAAGCAATGAAGAAATTTTTTGATGAAAAATGTAAGCAGAATCTGGAAAAAGTGACAATACTTCTGGAAGAGGATTCCCTAGATACCCTAGGGAATGCAAAAGAAGTTAAAAATAGATTTTCCTCTCAAATTGATGATGCTGATAAAATTATTTTAATTACCGTTTCGTATCATATGAAGCGGTCTAAATCAATTTTTGAGAGTATTTTGAGAAGAAAGATCTGTCCAGTAAATGCAGATGGAATTGTAGAAGATTCTAAATTGCAGATCCCTATCGAAGACAGACTTTTTATCTGTCACAGGAAAGAAACATTTGATTTCATTTGTATTGAGCCGATCAAAGAATATATCCTTCGGTCGATAAGAGTATTTGATCGCCAAGGGAAATTTATTGCTTGGCTAGCAAAAAAAGTCCGGTCATGAATTTCTTCAACTTTTTGAAAAGCCCTATATACGCATTTTGTATAATAGGGTTTTATTTTATTTAGTTTGATTGTTGATAATAGCCGTATTTATTGACATTTCTAAAATTTTATTGTAATCTTAAGGAAATAAAGATAATTTTCCCTTCATGAATATCTCTGAATTAGCGCGTATTCTCAAAATTCCACCTCAAGATCTTCGGGATAATCTCCCGAAGCTTGGTTTTGATATTGGTCAGAAGGCTATCAAAATTGATAATCACACAGCAAATAAAATTATTCGTTCCTGGGGGATGTTGTCCCGACGTCTTGCCTCTCGTCGCGTCGCTGAGGTAAAAGTAAAATTAGTCGCACCGGCTGATGTTACAAAAATTAGCGTGCCACCTTTTATTACCGTCAAAGATTTTTCGGCTTTAGTGAAGCTGCCAATTAATAAAATTTTGGCTGAGTTAATGAAGAACAATATTTTTGCCTCAATGAATGAGAAAATTGACTTTGAAACTGCAGCGGTGATTGGTGCTGATTTAGGAGTTGAAGTCTCAGCCGTTAATGATGAATCAGTAATTGACGACGCACAATCAGCTCAAGACAAAATTAAAACTTCTTTGGCAGAAAAAGAATCTACCGATAATTTAATTACCCGTCCACCCGTTGTAGTTATTATGGGTCACGTTGACCATGGAAAAACAAAATTATTAGACACAATTAGACATAGTGATGTTGTGGCTTCTGAAGCTGGAGGAATTACTCAGCATATTGGTGCTTACCAAATTTCTCATAACCAAAAACAAATTACCTTTATTGATACCCCGGGTCATGAAGCTTTTACTGCCATGCGTAATCGCGGTGCCAAAGTTGCTGACTTAGCTGTTTTGGTTGTGGCTGCTGATGATGGTGTTAAGCCACAAACCATTGAAGCTTATCGTATTATTGAAGCAGCTAAAATACCCTTTTTAGTCGCAATTAATAAAATTGATAAAAATGATGCTAATGTTGAAAAAGTAAAACAAGAATTATCGTCAATGCTTCAAATTGTTGTTGAAGATTGGGGAGGAAAAACAATTTGTGTTCCATTGTCTGCCAAGACCGCAGAAGGTGTTCCTGAGCTTTTGGATATGTTGTTATTAATGTCTGAAGTCCAGGCCGATACTCTTAAGGCTGATCCGACTGTTTCAGCCGTTGGAACAATTATTGAATCTCGTTTAGATAAAGGCGAAGGAGCGATTGCAACGGTTTTGGTTCAAAATGGAACTCTGCACGTTGGAGATCCAATTATGTTTGATGGATTCTCAGCTGGCAAAGTTCGCTCACTTAAAGATTTTACTGGTTCATTAGTTAAAGAAGCTCTGCCTGGAACACCAGTGAAATTAATTGGCTTAAAAACTGTGCCAGTGGTTGGTGATATTTTAGAAGTTGGCGAAGGTGAAAAAAATAAATCAAAAATGTATAGTCTTCATCAGCCATCCGCTTTAACGCAACTGGTTGATACCTCAGATGATACTGAAGAAAAAACTCCAGCCGCAGTTATTAATTTAATTATTAAAAGCGACATGTTGGGTTCTGGAGAGGCTATTGAGAATTCGCTTTCTAAAATTGATTCTCAAGGTGTTCGAGTTCAGATTATTAGTAAGGGCCTTGGCAATATTACTGAAGGTGATATTTTGCGAGCCGAAACAAATGGCGCCAAGATTGTTGGCTTTAACGTTAAAGTTTCACCACAAGTTGAGAATTTAGCCCGAGATAAAAATGTTTCAGTAAAATTATATAAAATTATTTATGATCTTATTAATGAGATCAAAGGAACTATTCAAGAATTAGTTAAACCTGAAGTTGAACGTGTTGACCTTGGTCGATTAAAAGTCTTGGCAATTTTTCGAACCGAACCAAAGTTTCAAATTGTTGGCGGTAAAGTACTTGATGGTGAAATAAAAGTTAATGCCATTGTTGAAGTTATGCGGGACAAAGAATTGATCAGCACTGGTACTCTGGTTGGTTTACAAAGTGCCAAAGTTGAAGTAAGTAGCGTTGAAGAAAATCAAGAATGTGGGGCTCGTTTTGAGGGTAAACCAATTGTTGAAATAGGTGACATTTTGGTTTGTTATGAAGAGAAAAAGATTATTAAGAAAGTAGGTTAATCTATATGGCTCGTATGGAACAAGTAAATGCCTTACTCCAACAGGAGTTGGCTTTTTTAATAACTCAGTATGTTCCCTTAAAAGGTGGACTAGTGACTGTGGTTTGGGTTGACTGCACACATGATTTACGCGAGGCCACAGTCGCCGTTTCGGTTTTACCAGAAAAATTTGCTGGCACTGTTCTTGGACAACTTCGTCAAAAATCAGGAATCTTTGCTTCGCACTTACGTAAGCGAATTAAAATGAAACGGTTACCTTCCTTTCGTTGGCAACTTGATACCACTGAAAGTAATGCTGCAGTTCTTGAAGATATTTTTCAATCGTTGTGATGAACTTAAAATATACACAAGCCTATGAAAAAATTCAGGGCGCCAAAAATATTTTATTAATTACCCATATTTTTCCTGATGGAGATGCCCTTGGTTCACTTGGGTTTATGTGTGAATGGTTGACACAGCTTCAAAAAAAATATCTTGCCTATACTGCTGGTCCTTTGCCAAGCAGTTTATCTTTTTTACCTCATTATCATGAGTTTAATGTTGATAAAAATTCTTTTGCTATTTCTGATTTTGATGTAATTATTAGTTTGGATTGTGGTAGTCTTGCACGCACTAATGTATCTGAAGAAATTAAACAAAGAAATAAAGACCAATTTTTTATTGAAATAGATCACCATCCCTCAATTGAAGCAGTTTCTGATTTGGAAATTAGGGAACCAACAATGGCTTCAACGACTGAGCTATTATATAAAATTTCTCAGTCACTTAATTATCGGTTGAATACTGATATGGCCCGTTCAATATTAACGGGTATTTTAACCGACACGGGTAATTTTAGTTTTTCAGCCACTAGCCAGTATACGATTGCTTCCGCTGCCAGCATGTTATTAAAAGGTGCAAGTCTTACAAAAATTATAGAAAAAACTTGGCGTACCAAAAAATTACCAGATCTTAAACTATGGGGAATTGCCTTATCACGTCTTACAAAAATAGAAGATTATGATATGACTTATACGGTAATTCTTGCCTCTGATTTTGAAGCGACCAATGCCTCTGATGAGGCGATTGAAGGATTTGCTGAGTTTATTTCATCATTATCGGAGAATAAGGCGGTTCTCGTTTTGCGAGAAGATATACACGGTTATGTACGTGGAAATTTACGAACTATTCGTGATGATATTAATGTTGGAAAAATGGCCCAAAGATTAGGTGGAGGTGGACATCGGAAAGCAGCTGGTTTTAGTATTCCTGGAAAATTACGAGCGACTAAAACAGGCTGGAGAGTTGAAACTTAGGCTTAAAAAGGCTACAGTTATAGAGGAAGGATATGCTAAACTTCAAAACTGAAAAATAAAAAACATAATTAAGATGATATATATAGAGTTGTTTGAAATTTTGTAGTTTTAGTATTTTATATTTTTTATAAACCTATGTCATCACTTGCAGCAAAACACGAAGAGCCAGAAATAATGACTGTGACACCGGGGGCAAAAAAGATTTTTCAAGCCATGTATCTTGAACAACAGCCCCAGTCTGAAGATGAAACCATTGTGCGAATACAAGTTTCAGACTTGATTTCCAAGATGTCTTTTTATTACGAAAAAATTCGTAATGCTGTCCATTATTCTGAAGATCATCTTCTTCGTAAAGATGCAATATTTCGTATTCTCAAACGCCAACTTGTAATTGAAGGTTCGGTTAGACGCGCTCGCTCTGAGGATAGTCGAACCTTAGCTCAGCATCTTTTGATTGAATTAATCCGAGCTAGTTATTTGCCAAATAATAAACTTCCGGAAAATAAGATTGATGAAGTCGCTAGTATTATTAGTAAGTATACAACTCTTCGAGATATAGCTTTAAGTGAAACAGTTAGCCAATTTAACTTTTTTTCACAAAAAAATAAAAAAAAGGGAAATCTAGAAAGACGAACAGAAATTACTAACTGGTTAATGGGCTTGGCGGCGGCTGAGATTGAAGAGCATATTGGTTTTAACCAAGTAACTCGGACAGTGGTTTTGGCAATGTATCGAATGCTTGAGAAAAGAATTGAATTACCAGATTCATTACCATATGAACAGGATTTACCAATTCAAATTTATGTAGCGATTTATCGAAGTTTATTAAAATTTGATGACGACATGCTGTCGTTGATATTATTCCGTTATTTTAACAGTGATTGGGAGAAAGTTTCTTCAGTATCTTTGAAAAAAATTGCTTTGCAATTACCAACTTTGAAACGAGTTATTGATGAGCAATTGGCTCATCCGTTATCAGCTCAGTTAAATCGAATAGTTGGTACCTATACGGTGTATTTTAAAATTCTTGAAGATGTAGTTCGCGAAGATCCGGTTGGCATTTATGAAAGCTTTAGCGAAGATCCAAAAGTCTTTGAACGTAAAATAAAGCTAGCATGTAGTCGTCGTTATGCTAAAGCTCGAAATACTCTCTGGCGGGCTGCTTGGCGAAGTATTATTTATATCTTGTTGACCAAGTCAGTGTTTGTTGTTTTGCTTGAAGTCCCAGCCACCCAGTTTTTTGGAGAAACAATTAATATTCTTTCATTGGCGATTAATGTATCTTTCCCAGCGGTGTTGATATTTCTTTCCATTATTTTTATTCGTTTACCTGGTGATGAAAATACTAAACGAATTATTACCGGAATTGAGGAGATTGTATTTAATGAAAAAAAACGTCCGCCTATTAAACTGAGAAAACCACGTGGTCGCCATCGTGTTATGAATGTTATTTTTACCTTAATTTATTCCATAACCTTTTTCATTTCATTTGGATTAACTATTTGGTTCTTGGAAATAATACATTTTAGTTGGGTAAGCGTTATTATATTCCTATTCTTCTTGGCTTTTGCCAGCTTCTTTATTATACGTATTCGTCGAACAGCCAAAGAGTGGATTGTGATTGATGCTCGTGAAAATATTATGGGCTTTTTGATTGATTTCTTCTCGGTACCAATTGTGGCGACTGGAAAATGGTTATCCGGAAAGTTTGCCCGTCTTAATGTTTTTGCCTTTATTCTTGATTTTATTATTGAAGCCCCATTTAAAGTATTAGTTGAAATTGCTGAACAGTGGACCAGGTATGTTAGAGAACGTAAGGATGAACTATAAACACTAAACAGTAAAATTTTTAAAACATAAAACTACAAAATTTTTTTCGCTTTTGTAGTTTTGATATTTAAGAGTTTTTAGTTTTGAACTTCTATGTTTATTTTTGATATTATTTTATTAATTATTCTAGCCGGTTTTGTTTTTTATGGGTTCTTTTTTGGTTTGATTAGAGCCGTGGGGATGTTGGCTGGTTTATTGGTTGGAGCTTGGATTGCATCACGTTACTATCTTTCTGTTTTCTCCTGGGTTGATCAGTGGTGGCCGGGTAATCCAAATATCGGTAAGGTTATTTGTTTTATTATTTGTTTTTCAATCATAAGTCATTTGGTTGGCTGGGTATTTATTTTATTTGAACAAGCCTTCAAAGTGATAACGATTATTCCTTTTGTAAAAACAATTAATCGCTTACTTGGAGCAGTTTTTGGTTTTGTGGAAGGAGCTTTGGCTCTTGGATTAATTTTATATATTTCTTCAAAATATTTACCAGCTGGTTTATTATTAGCTCAGTGGTTGGAGGGATCAAAAATCGCATCATTCTTAATTAGTTTCTCAAAAATTTTAGCCCCGATTTTGCCGGAGATTTATAAAAAGATTCAAACAATCATTTAGGCAATTATAAAACTATAAAAATAAAAACTGCAAAATTGGTATAGAATTTTTTTAGTTTTATCATTTTAACGTTTTGCATTTAACTCTATGTATTTTGATACTCATAGTCATATAAATACCGAAGCCTTTGCCCTTGATGCTGATAAGGTTATTAAACGTGCCCTTGATCACCACACTTCGCTAGTGATTATTGGCACCGACTATAAGTCATCAAAAAAAGCTTTAGAACAAGCTAATCGTTATGAATCAGGCGTCTGGGCAGCTATCGGTTTACACCCACAGTCCCTTCAATCATATATAGAAGAAACAGCTGATGGACCAAAAGAAATTCCAGCGGAAAAATTTAATTTTGATATGTATGCTACGTTGGCAAAATTTCCAAAAACCGTGGCGATTGGTGAAATTGGTTTAGATTATTCTTGGCGTGAAACCGATCTTGATATTGAAGCAATAAAAAGAGAACAAAAATTAGTTCTCTCTGAACAACTATTATTAGCTCGACGTTTTGATTTGCCGGCCATTATTCATTGCCGTCAGGCTCATGATGATTTACTGCCTTTACTACAAAATTTTCGTCATCAGTACAAAGAAATGATTCCTAAAGATCGGCCTTGGGGTGTTATTCATTGTTTCTCTGGTGATGAAAATTTAGCTTGGCAGTATTTTAATTTAGGTTTAATTATTTCTTTTACTGGTTTGATTACCTTTAGCCAACGGTGGGATGAATTAATTCGTAAAATTCCAGCTGATAAAATAATGATTGAAACAGATTCACCATATATGACACCCGAGCCACATCGAGGAAAACGTAATGAGCCAGTCTTGGTTCGATTTGTTGCCGAGCGTATTGCTGAAATTAGGGGAGTGAGCGTTGATAATATTGCTCAGATGACAACAGCGAATGCTAAGCAATTGTTTAAGTTGAAATAATTTAGGCTGCCTGAACATATACCTCTTTTATGCTCTCTTTAATTTCTTTTTTTTCATTGTCTTTAAATAATTCTTTTGCTCTTTTTTTTAGTTCGGCTTCAGCTTCACTAAAGCTCCTAAATACTAGTTGTTTAAAGTAATCTTCTTTTTTATCAGGAATATTACCTTCATAATTTACAGCTACAAAATCTTTTGGATCAGGGACAATATTTGGGTGTTCAGGCGGAGCAATCTCTGGTATTGCCCAAAATTGAAAAGTTGCGCCATTGAGTTTTGGATGAATAACGCCGCCTTCGAGAGTGAAAAGAGGTTCTATTTTTTTCTTTAAGGCCTCATATCCTAGGACTTCTTTATAATGTTTGTCTATTGCGTTAATAACGGACATATAGTCTGGCACAGATTCATGAAAAAATTTATTTTCTATATTCATAAAGGAAGTTATTTATAATAGATTAAGTATAGCATGGCCTTTGTTATTTCGACTCTCCTTTGTCATCCCAGCTTATACACTGTCATCCCCGACTTGGTCGGGGATCCAGTCTTGATATTGCAAAAAGATTATCCTTATTATTTTATTTAATCTTCTCTTTAATATACCAATGCCACCTTTTGAAAAAAAATGGCACCAAAATAACAAGCCTAGAGAAAATGTACTACAGGTATCGTTCATTCAAGAAGCCTCGCTTAAACTCCTCGTCCTCACTATAATGAGGACTCGTCAAACAGTAAGCTCGGCCACATTCTTGAATTCACTCACCTGTTACGTACATTTTCTAAGGCTTGTAGGAATAATTATTCTGTCATCCCCGACTTGGTCGGGGATCTCGTGAATAATAGAAAATACAAATTTTACCCAGATCCCCGCATGCGCCTGCCTGCCGGCAGGCAGGCGGGGATGACATGAAAAAATACAGGTATGACAGAGTAGAAACGTTAACGGCAAAAAATACCTTAGCTGGGTCCCAGCTTTCGCTGGGATGACAGAAAGAAGACCGGTATGACAGAGTAGATGGCAATGACAAGAATAAAAAAAGCCATCTCTGTAAAAGATGGCTCCAATTTCATTTTTCTTTTTCAATTTTAGTTTATGAACTGGTTATTCTTTTATTACTGGTCTCAAAACTGTTACCTTTGGAGCATTTGGTCCAGTATAGATCATGTCGTTCAATCCATACCATTCGCCATCTTTCTGCAAAATACTTCCTTCCCTTGATTTGCAAAAAAATGCCTTCGTATTGCTTCTTATCACTAGTACATTATAGGCATACAACCCTGCTTGTGCCTTATAGCCTTTTTGTTTAAGCTTTTCAATTATTTGGCTTAATGGCATGCTATTCGGTAATGCGGTGTCCTCGAATATTTCCGACATTGATAGTTCAGTGCTTCTATACCAAACCCCACTATGTAGCGTCGTGAAATCCTCATCTGTATAGACTGTTTGTCCATACATTGAGCTTGTTGCGACTAAAAAAAGAAGCACAGTTATTAGCATTTTCATTTTTTTTCTCCTTGCCTTTTTAAGGCGTTTTAGTTACGTTTTTGATTAAGAATCTACTGACCTTTAGGTCCTCTATTACCAGAAGAGCCAGTATATTCTTAATCAAAATAACTAAGTAGGAGATATGAGTACTAGTATTTGTCAATGAACTCTTATGACCATATTATCATATATTTGTCAAGCAATTAAGGTTATTATTTAATATTCTATTCTAATATTAGCCAAAATAATATTTTCATTTAGTTCTATAATACCTTAACCCCTTTTAATTATTAGGATTTTAATGAAAAAAGCTAAAATCATTGACTTTCCTTTTAAAATAGCCTACATTTATTAAGGGAGCCCATTGGACTCTATGAAAACCAAGGACAAGCCGCCCTTGTTTTTATTTTTCCGATTATGGTTGAAAAACCCATCAAAAAAGTTTGGTATACTGATTCCATCCAGATGTTTACAAGATTGTCTGGCTGGATTTTGGTTCCGTTAGTGGTCGGGTACACCTTGGGTCGTTATCTTGATAATAAATTTCAGAGTGAACCCAGATGGTTTTTTATTTCAATTGGTCTGGCTTTTATCATTTCCACTATCGGTATTGTGTATCAAGCTCAGGCTGAGTATAAAAAAATAATTACACCGAAAAAATAATATGGCCGAAACACATTCTACGTCTACAGGAATAGAAAATAATAAGTCTCAATCTGAAGCGTCTCATGATACTTCTTCATCAGCCACTGGTCACGAAGAATTAGTCCATGAACATACGTTGTTTGCAGAGCCGATTTTTGAATTAGGTCCTTTGACAGTAACAAATTCATTGTTAACTTCTTGGATAGCTGTATGTATTATTTTGGTTATTGGTTTAGCTTTCCGTGCTCAATTACGAGCAGTACCAAAAAAATTACAAAACATAGTTGAGATGGTGATGGAAAAATTTTTGGAAATTTTTGATGCTGTTACTGGATCAAGAAAACAATCAATTAAATTAGCTCCGTTTGTGATGAGTTTTTTTGTTTTGATCTTAATTAACAATTGGCTGGGATTAATTCCGGGGGTTGGGTCAATCGGCCAAGTTGTTATGCATGATGGACATAAAACTTTTATTCCTTTTTTGCGAGGCGGTACGGCTGATCTAAATACAACCTTAGCTCTTGCTTCGATAGCGGTGGTTGCTAGCCATATTTTTGGTGTTGTGGCTGTTGGTGCCTGGACGTATTTAAATAAGTTTATTAACATCAAAGCCATTGCGGAGATTCCAAAAAAGTTTTTAAAAGATCCAACGATCATTATTGTTAATCCGATTAAAGCTTTTGTTGGTTTGATAGAGATTATTGGTGAGGTGGCTAAGGTGGCTAGTCTTTCTTTCCGTTTATTTGGAAATATTTTTGCCGGTGAGGTTTTATTGGCCTCCATGGCAGCTATCATTGCTTTTGCCGTGCCGATTCCATTTATGTTCTTGGAAATTATTGTTGGATTGATTCAGGCTCTGATCTTTGCTATATTGGTTTTGATATATGTTTCAATCAGCACAACGGCTGAGGAACATTAAAGGTTCTTTGTTTATAAAGCTATAAGGTTATAAAGTTACAAAGTATTAGTTATGTTTTAGTGCAATTACTTTATGAGCTTTATAACGTTATAACTTTATAACAATTTTATTTATTAATTTATACTATATGATGGATAATGTCATGTTAGCGAAAGCTTTAGCTATTGGTATTGGATCAATTGCTCCGGCTCTAGGTATCGGTTTTATTGGTGCCAAGGCCATGGAAGCGATTGGTCGAAATCCGGAAGCAGCTGGAAAAATTTTAGTGCCAATGTTGTTGGCCTGTGCTTTTGCTGAAGCGGTGGCGATTTACGCTTTGGTAATTGCCTTCAGTATTAAATAGTCTTTTGATACACTGCCCCTTTTGGGCAGAAATTAACAGAGTATTGAGTGAGATATTTCTTTTATATTCCTTATTGAGCTAACCTGATTATAGGTAGCCCGGGATGACAATTATAAAACTATGGATTCATTAATTTCTACATTTCATTTAGATGGAAAACTATTGATTGCTCAAATGGTTAACTTTGCGATTGTTTTTTTAGTATTATATTTCTTTGTTTTCAAACCTTTATTTAAGGTGACTGGAGATCGTTCACTAACAATTGAAAAAAGCTTGAAAGAAGCTAAAGAAATAGAAGCTCGTTTAGAAAAAACTAAAGCTGAACAAAAAGAAATGATTAAACAAGCTAAAATGGATGCAGCGGTTGTTTTGGAAGAAGCTAATCGTCAAGCAGAGGAGCGTAAGCTTGAATTAGTCGCCAAGGCAAAAGAAGAAATTGGTGATTTAATTAACCGAGAAAAAGCCAAAATTCAAGCAGATAAATCAGAAGCTTTACGAGAAATCAGAGCAGAAGTGGCTGAGATGATTAAATTAAGTTGGGAAAAAATCATGCATGAAAAAATGGACAAGACAACAGATGAAAAAATTCTTAGTAAAGTTATAAAGCAGATGGAATAATATGGCCTCACCTATTCGTGCCTATGCTCAGGCCTTGTATGAAGCATCGGTGGATCAAAAGAAACCGGAAATAAAAAAATTGGTAGAAAATTTCTTAAAATTGTTACAGGAAAAAAATCAGCTTTCACGAATAGAGGAGGTAGTTTCAGAAATTGAGGTTATTGATAATAAGGTCAATCATAGAATCCAAGCAGAAGTAACAAGTGCTCTTCACCTTGATGAAGTAACCATAAAAAAATTAGAAAAGTTTGTTCACCAAAGGACTGGCGCAAAAGAAGTTATCTGGGAAAAGAAGATTGACAAGAATATTCTTGGTGGAGTTATATTAAAATTTCAAGATACGGTGCTTGATCTTAGTATGCTAGAGACACTTGAAGCTTTAGCAGAAGAAATTAAAAAGTAATAATTTATTGTATGTCCAAAACTAAAGATTTTATAGTTGAGCAAATTAAAGAGAGCATTGGTGCTTTTCAATCTTCGCCCAAAGAAAAAACTGTTGGACGAGTTATTCGAATTAGTGATGGTATTGCCGCTGTTTCAGGGCTGCAGTCAATTCGGATGTCGGAAATGGTTGAGTTTAAAACTCCAAGTGGAATTGTATCTGGAGTAGCCTTAAACCTGGAAGCTGACATGGTTGGAGTGGCCATTCTTGGAAATATTGAAGCTATTATTGAAGGAGCTGAAGTGCAAGCCACTGGCCGTATTTTGGAAGTACCGGTTGGTGAAGCTTTGGTGGGTAGAGTGGTGAATCCTCTTGGGGAAGCTCTTGATGGAAAAGGAAAAATAATTTCACAAGAATTTTATCCAGTTGAAAAAATTGCTCCCGGAGTTATTACTCGTCAATCAGTTAATCAACCACTTCAAACCGGAATAAAAGCTATTGACGCTATGATTCCAATTGGACGAGGTCAGAGAGAATTAATTATTGGTGATCGTCAACTTGGAAAAACGGCACTAGCGATTGATACGATTATCAACCAAAAAGGCAAGGATGTTATTTGCATTTACGTGGCCATTGGTCAAAAAGAATCTAAAGTTGCTTCAATTTTAACCAAACTTGAAGCCGCTGGGGCTATGGATTTCACCACAGTTGTGTTAGCCGGTGCTTCTGCTCCTGCTCCGTTGTTATATTTTGCTCCGTATGCCGGTTGTGCTATGGCTGAATATTTTTTGGATAAAGGAAAAGATGTTTTGGTTGTCTATGATGATCTATCAAAACACGCTGTTGCCTATCGTGAAATTGCTTTGATTCTGCGACGTCCGCCTGGTCGTGAAGCCTATCCAGGAGATGTATTCTATCTTCACTCTCGTTTACTTGAACGTGCTTGTAAATTAAATAAAGAACATGGTGGTGGATCAATTACAGCTCTGCCAATTATTGAAACCCAAGCTGGTGATAACAGTGCTTATATTCCAACTAACGTAATTTCAATTACCGACGGACAAATTTATCTTGAACCAGATTTATTCTATCAAGGAAATCGTCCGGCTATCAACGCTGGTTTGTCTGTTTCTCGTGTTGGTTCAGCCGCGCAGATTAAGGCAATGAAAAAAGTTGCTGGAAAGATTCGTCTTGAAGCTGCTCAATATCGTGAGCTAGCAGCCTTTGCTCAATTTGGATCTGATCTTGATGAAGAAACCAAACAAAAGTTGGAACGTGGTCGACGTCTGTATGAAGTCTTTAAGCAAGGGCAGTATGCACCGCTTTCAGTTTCTGAACAGGTAGCAGTTTTCTGGGCTTTGATTAATGGACACCTTGATGCAGTACCGGTTGAAAAAATAATTCAGTTTGAAACCGGTTTTCGTCACCATTTAACTGTATCTCATGCTCAATTATTAACAACAATTGAAACTGACGGAGAGTTAACTGATAGTATTGTTGAAGGGTTAACACAAGCGGTGACAGATTACAAAGCAACAGTGGATTATTTAGTAGAGTAAAAAGTTATAAAGTGCAAAGTTCATAAAGTAAAATATAAATTAATTTATCAATTTACTTTATAACATTAAAAACTTTACACTTTTAACTAGTTTATATGGCCAAGACCAAAGACATACAACGAAGAATTAAATCAATTTCTAGCACCAAGCGTATTACTCGTGCTATGGAAATGGTAGAAGCTTCAAAAATGCGTAAAGCTGTTGAGACAGTGCTTGCTTCTCGCACCTACGCTAACTTAAGTTGGGAAACCTTGATGAATTTAGCAGCCTCTAGTGAAAAAAGTTTGGCTCATCCTTTACTTGAAGTTCGCTCTGAAATTAAACGCCAAGTACTAATTTTAATTACAGCAAATCGTGGTTTATGTGGTGGATTTAATTCAGCCATTATTTCTGAAGCTCGTAAAATTACCAAAGGCTTTGAAGAAGCAACTGACATTATTTTGTTAGGTAAAAAAGGTGAAAGTATTTCTGGATCTTTGCACGTTGAAGCACAGTTTATTAAAGAAGAAACCGGTATTAATCTGGGCTCAATTGCCCCCATCGCTACTTTAGTAATTGATGGATTTCGTTCAGGTAAGTTTGATAAAGTATTAGTTGCTTATACTGATTATATTAATGCGGTTAAACAAGTCCCTCGTGTTAAGCAGATTTTACCATTAGTTACTGAGCCTTCTGATGGGACTTTGGGAGTTTTATCAAACGAGGATCGAGCTGGTTTGACGCATGATTATGTTGTTGAAAAATCCAAGCAACATTTAGGATCCGGTGGCTTTACTCATGAATATACTTTTGAGCCAGCGCCGGCAACTGTTCTTGATGAAATTATTCCCCGATTAGTGTCTGTTCAGATTTATCAAGCCTTGCTTGAATCTAATGCTTCCGAACACAGCGCTCGTATGGCCGCTATGCACCAAGCAACTAAGGCAGCCTCTGATTTAGTAGGTGAATTAACTTTATTTTATAACAAGGCCAGACAGGCCGCTATTACTGCTGAAATCGCCGAAATTACCGCAGGCGTGGCAGCACTTGAATAAACAAATTATATGACAGAAAAAAATATTGGACATATTAAACAAATTATCGGCGTTGTTGTTGACGTTGAATTTAGTGGTGAGATGCCACAAATTAATACTGCTTTAACAGTTGAGGTTGAAGCTGGTCACTTAACATTGGAAGTTGCTCAGCACCTTGGTAGTAGTTTAGTACGCACGGTAGCCATGGGAACAACTGATGGTTTGCGACGTGGTGATGTTGTAACTGATACCGGCGCTCCAATCTCTGTGCCTGTAGGCCAAGAAACGTTGGGTCGTATTTTTAATGTCCTTGGTGAAACCATTGATGGTGGAACAAAAGTAGTGGCCAAGAAAAATTATAGTATTCATCGCTCAGCGCCAAAGTTAGTTGATCAATCAACGGAAACAGAAATTTTAGAAACAGGTATTAAAGTTATTGACTTAATTTGTCCAATTCTTAAAGGTGGGAAAGTTGGATTATTCGGTGGAGCTGGTGTTGGAAAAACGGTTATTATTCAAGAATTAATTAACAACATTGCCAAAGCTCATGGTGGCGTGTCTGTTTTTGCCGGAGTTGGTGAACGTACTCGTGAAGGAAATGATTTATATCATGAAATGAAAGAAGCAAAAGTTATTGACAAACTAGCGATGGTTTTTGGACAGATGAATGAACCACCTGGAGCTCGTGCTCGTGTCGCTTTGACTGGTTTATGTATGGCAGAATATTTCCGTGATGAACAAAAGCAAGATGTGTTGTTTTTCATTGATAATATTTTCCGATTTACGCAGGCGGGTTCTGAAGTATCAGCTTTGCTTGGTCGTTTGCCTTCAGCTGTAGGGTATCAACCAACCTTGGCAACAGAAATGGGACAATTGCAAGAACGTATTACTTCAACCAAAGACGGTTCAATCACTTCAATTCAAGCTGTCTATGTTCCAGCTGACGACTTAACTGACCCAGCTCCAGCCACAACCTTTGCTCACTTAGATTCAACGGTTACCTTGTCTCGAGCATTAACTGAACTTGGTATCTATCCAGCCGTTGATCCCTTAGACTCATCTTCAACTATTCTTGATCCTTCAATTGTTGGTGAAGAACATTATCAAGTAGCTCGCGGTGTACAGAAAATTTTGCAACGCTTAAAAGATTTGCAGGATATTATCGCGATTCTTGGTATGGAAGAATTATCAGCTGAAGACAAGTTGACTGTGTTGCGTGCTCGAAAAATTCAACGTTTCTTGTCTCAACCATTTTTTGTGGCTGAAGTCTTTACCGGCCAGAGCGGAAAATATGTTTCGCTTAAAGATACCATTAAAGGCTTTAAAGAAATTTTGGACGGAAAACATGATGACAAAAATGAAAATGATTTCTATATGAAGGGAACTATTGACGAAGTTAGTAAATAATTGATATGGTTGAAAACTCATCACAATTTAGATTTGAAATTGCCTCACCTGAGCGTGTTGTTATGAAAGAAGAGGTGAAGCAAGTTACTGTGCCAACAGTGATGGGGGAGGTTACGATTTTGCCTTCACATATTCCTTTGGTCGCTTTGTTAAAACCAGGGGTTATTGAAGTCTTAACAACCGATGGTCGCAAAGAGATTATGTCTGTCTCTGGTGGTTTGCTTGAAGTTATGGCTGGTAAAGTTGTAATTTTAGCAGATACTGCTGAACGAGCGGCTGAGCTTGATGAACAACGGATTATGGAAGCCAAGGCTCGTGCTGAGGCCTTGAAAGAACAAGCTCACAATCAAGATGATGTTGCCTTTGCTCGTTTGAGTGCCTTGATTGAGAAAGAAGTGGCTCGAGGCCACGCGGTCAGAAAATGGAAGAGATTAAATATTCAAAAATAACTGCTCATTAAAAAAACTAAAAAAAGACTATGGAGTTTATCAGTTTTGCTCAGAAGAATACTGAAGAAAAAATACAAGCAATTATTGATCGTAATGATCAATATTCTAATATTTTTAAATCTCAAACTCTTGAGAGGAGAAAATATCAAAAGGAACATCCAACTGCGATTTGTGCTTTTAAATGTATGGACGGTAGAGTTCATATTCCTGTATTAACAAAATCCCCCTTGGGAATAATTAAGCCATTTCGCAGACTAGGTGGAGCCTTTGATTTAGGTTGGCCCCACTTGTCTGAGAAATTTAAGAATTGGGTAAACTATTACAAGTCTTCAAACAAAAAATGTTTAGTTTTGGATACTTATCATTTTTCTAAATCAAATCCTCACCGAGGATGTGCTGGTTTTAATTATGATACCGAAGCAGCGATAGCATATACAAAAAAATTCAAGAAACAAGTAGAAAGAGTTTTTCAATCTACTGATAATTCTGTTTTTCCAATTATTGTTGGCTTAGAAACAGATAGTGACAGTCTTGTTCTTCATAGTGAACAACGGGAACCTGTAACTGTAAATGAAATGCTAGATTTAAGTGAAGAGCAGATTTTTGAACAATTGCTAAATCTATATCCACATTTACCAGAACAAGTTCTTTATGATCTGTTTCCGTTAATTATTGGAAACCTTGAACACGTCAAAGATATTCAGAAGCAAGGAAGAGAAATTATTGACGTTGAACATAAAGAATGGATTATTGGTTTTGGAACTGGGTTTGATTGGTTGCACTCACCAAATACTGCATTGATTGTTGGTCCTTGGAGTCCTCGATTGGATAATGATTTGGAAAAAGCTTTTTCTATTATTCGAGGTAATATGCAATCTGGTAGAATCGCTGATGATGGTTTTGTAGTTATTGTTTCAGCGGAGTGGTCTGAATATCCTGAAAATCTTCTTATGGAAGAAAAAGTTAACTTTTTTATGAATTTTGCTAAGGAGATTCTAGCTCAAGATCAGTTCAAAGATATTAGCGATAAAGCTAAGTGGTTACCAGTGATTGTTGATCCTGATAAAAAATTCAGGATTATTTCAGAAGAACTTAAAACTATCCCTTATGTAAAGCGTTATTAATTTATTGGTTTTCTTATTGCCCGTTCAATTTTGAGCGGGTTTTTTTATTTTTCTTCTGTGTCTTTTTAAGTCCTACTTTTAGCTTTTAATTTTTTTTGCTATACTTACAATAGTGCTTTCTATCTATATTTTGTCTTGAGTTATGACCACTGCTCAGTGTCCGTTATGCCACAGCGACGTTATTATTGAAGATGACGTTTATGAAAATGACCTCGTAACTTGTGTTAACTGTGGAAATGATTTGGAAATTATCTCATTAACACCTTTAGAGTTGAGAGCGATTGAGGAGGAATAAAGCTTACATTTTTATATAAAATAAAAACCCGCGTTGGGTTTATTTTTTTTGGCTAATATTAAATATTTTTTAGTTTTCTTATGCAATTACAGATTTATTAAATTGTTCCCCTCTGTCTTTATAGTTCTTAAATAGGCCAAAACTGGCACAGGCAGGGGACATAAGAATAACATCACCAGGAGTAGCCTGCTTTCGAGCTTGAGTTATAGCCTCATTCATACTCCCAGCTATCTTTATATTACTAGGATTATATTTTGTTTTGTTTAAAGCAGTCACTAGTTTTTTCAATGCTGTGCCTTTAAACAAAATAACTGCTTTAGTTTTTTGTTTAATGATTCTCGCGAGTTGATTAAAGTCAGAACCTTTATCAGCCCCTCCAGCAATGAGGATAATCGGACTTTGAAAAGCTTTAAGAGCTGTGATGGTTGCTGATGGCGTAGTGGCAAAACTGTCATTATAGTAGGCTACTCTATTTTTTTCAGTAATTTTTTCTAGTCGATATGGTAAACCTTTGAAATCTTTAACTGCTTGGTTAATAATTTTTTCAGAAATTTTTATAGCTTTAGCCACTGCAACGGCTGAAGCAATATTTTCTTTGTTATGATCTCCGGGTAGTTTTGATGGTAAAGTTGATGTAGTAAAAAATATTTTTTTTGCTTTTATATTATTTTTAATTTTATTTTGTAATTTTTTGTTTATGATAGCAATATCATTCTTTCCTTGAAAGCGAAGGAGGTTTAGTTTTGACTGCCAGTAATGATGTAAAGAAGGATGATAGTTTGGATTATTTTTGTCTGCAGGAGCAAGGTGTTCAGGTGAGAAATTTGTTAGCACAGAAATATGAGTACTTGAAGTTGTATCTTCAAGTTGAAAACTGGAAAGTTCTAAAATAACCCAATCAGATTTTTTTATTTTATGAATAAAACTAAAAGGCGCGACGCCAATATTTCCAGCAAGCCAAACTCGCTTACCTGCTTTTTTTATAATAGCCTCAACTAAATTTGAAGTTGTGCCTTTGCCTTTAGTGCCAGTTACGCCAATAATATTTTTTGTTGGACAAAGATCTAAAAACAATTGCATAGCTGAGGTAATTTTTGTTCCAGCTTGTTTTAATTGTTTTCGGAGAAGAGGAGAAAAAAATGCTCCTGGAGATTTCAGAACTAAGCTATAGTTTTTTAACTGATTAAAATTGGGCTTACTAATTATCCAGTTAATATGTTTCCATTTTTTCAAAGCGGGGTAGTGTTTTTCCATTTCCTGACGACTTTGAAAAGCAAAAATTGTGATTGGAAATGTATAGCCTTTTGAATAGAGAAAATTAAGTAAGGCAAAATTTTCTGAACCCAGTCCAACCACTACAATTTTTTCTTTAGCTAGTTCAGTAATTTTCATACCGGTTTCATATCAACCCAATTTTCACCATGTTTGGCATCAACCGTAATTGGGACTGAAAGTTTAATGACATTTTCCATTATCTTTTTTATTTTTGGTACTATTTCTTTAATAATTTTTGGGTCAGCTTCAAAGACTAATTCGTCGTGTACCTGCAAGAGAAGTGATAATTTTTCTTTATATTCAGCGTCAATAAATTTCTTTATTTCTATCATGGCAAGCTTAATTAAATCAGCGGCCGTCCCTTGAATTGGGGCATTAATCGCCATTCGTTCAGCAGATTTCCTAATCATCATATTAGAAGCATTGATTTCTTCTAAGTATCGTTTTCGGCCAAAGAGAGTTTCTACGTATCCATTTTTACGCGCCTTGGTTAAAGTTGTATCAATATATTGTTTTACCCTTCCATATGCTGCAAAATAATCTTCAATAAAAGCTTGTGCCTCACTATAAGAAATGTCAGCAGTTTGGGCTAAGCCATGTGGTCCTTGGCCATATAAAATTCCAAAGTTAATCGCTTTGGCATGGCGGCGCATATCTGGTGTAACTTTTGCAATTGGAATATTAGCAATAGTTGCAGCAGTAGCGGCATGAATATCTTCTTTGTTTTTAAATGCTTTAATTAATCCAGGATCTTTTGAAAGATGAGCGGCTAAACGTAGTTCAATTTGTGAATAATCAAAGCTAATTAATTCACATCCTTTTTTCGCAATAAAAGCGGCACGTATCTTTCTTCCAAGTTCTGTACGAATTGGAATATTTTGTAAGTTTGGATCTATGGAAGATAGACGACCAGTGGCGGCAATGGTTTGATTAAAAGAAGTATGGATTCGTCCTGTGACTGGATTAATTAATTCTGGGAGAGTTCTGACATAGGTTGAAGCTAGTTTTGTAACTTCACGATATTCAATAATTAAATCAATAATTTTATGCTTACCTTTTAGTTTTACTAATTCATCAGCACCAGTTGAAATTCCAGTTTTAGTTTTTGATAATCCCGCTGAAGAAATTTCTAAATCTGTGAAGAGAATTTCTTGTAATTGTTTTGGTGAAGAAATATTAAATTCTTTACCGCATATTTTCCACGCCTCTTTTTGAATAGAAGCTATTTTTTGATCTAACTCTTTTTCTAATTTTTTTAAATAGGTAGTATTGAGGCAAATTCCGGAAAACTCCATATCAATCAAACAATCAATCAAAGGAATTTCAATAGTGTCTAATAATTTTTTTAAATTATTTTTTACTAACTCTTTTTCCAAAACTTCCCACAGTCGCAACGTAATGTCGGCATCTTCAGAGGCATAATTGCCAAGCTTTTCAACTGGTACAGCAGAGTAGGAAAGTTTGCCTTTACCTGTGCCTAGTAAATCATCACCAGATATTTTTTCAAAGTTAAGCCAACGTAAAGCAAGATTATCAAGACTATACTGACGATTGCCTGGGTTAAGGATATAAGCCGCAATCATTGTATCAAAATCAAGACCAGCCACAGTAATTCCAAATTGTTTTAAAATTTTTATATCAAACTTGGCATTATGACCAATTTTTTTTATTTCTGGTTTTTCTAGAATTGGCTTTAGTTTTAATAGCCAGGGATGTAATTTTGAAGTTGTATCTTTATTTTGCCAATTAAATAAATCACCTCCGCCCTTGCGAGCATTAAGTGATAGTTGTTTTACTGATAGAAAATAGGCTTCGCCTTGCTTCCAACTAAAACTTAATCCCAAGAGATCTGATGTAAAGGCATCAAGGTCGCTTGTTTCTGTATCAAAAGCAAAACGCTTTTGTTTCGTTAGTTTTTTTAAGAAAGTTTCAAAGGCTTTGTCAGTGGTAATTACTTCATAGGTAAAATCAGAAGTGTTGCGAGTAAATTTATCTTCTGCTCGGGCAGTAGCAAGCAAGGCTGCTGCTTTTTTATCAGCCACTCCGGTTTGGATTAAACGGGGGAGTAATGATTTAAATTCTAGCTCATTAAAAAGTTTTGTAGCTTTTTCTCGATCAAAACCTCCAAAGTGTAATGTTTGTGGATCAAAGGGAAAATCAACATCACGGTGAATAGTCGCAAGATCATGACTCATTAAGGCGTCATCTTTATATTCAATTAATAATTCACGAATACGGTCTTTAATTTTGACTGAATTAATATTTTTATACAGATTTTTAACTGTTGAAAATTCTTGTAATAATTCCACAGCGGTTTTTTCGCCAATTCCTTTTACGCCCGGAATATTATCACTTGGATCACCACGTAAGGCTTTGTATTCAATGATCTGATCTGGGTTTAAGCCATATTTAGCAACTACTTGTTTGGCGTCATATAAAATACTGTCATTTAAACCGCGACTCATGGTATAAACTTTGGTATAGTCATTTACTAATTGCAGAGTATCCATATCGCCCGTGACAATAATATTTTCTGCTTTGCCGTCCATCTTTGTTACAATCGTTCCAATGACATCATCAGCTTCACACCCGGAAATTTGAAAAACAGGAATATCGAGAATTTCTGCAACTTCACGAGCGCGTGGGATTTGAGCATATAATTCGGGCGCAGCTTTTACACGAGTAGCTTTATATTTATCATAGGTCTCATGCCGAAAGGTTGGGCCCTTCATATCAAGAGCTAAAGCCACCATCTCAGGCTTGAATTCTTTGATCGCACGAAGCAAAAAAGAGGTAAAGCCATAGACGGCATTTACCACCTCACCTTTGCTTGTTTTCATTGTTACAGGCAAGGCATGAAAACTTCGATGGATAAGGGCATTTCCATCAAAAATTAGGAGTTTTGGAAGCTTTTTGGCAGGCATAGTATTGCTATAGTATAGCATGCCCAAGAAGGCCATAAAAGCCAACCAAGGCCTGTTTGAGGCCTTGGGGATTGGTTACATAATGAGGTATGGCTTTGATAGAATTGGCACTATTCTAACTTATTATGCCAGAGCATTAATTCTATTTTTCTCTTGTTTTTGAAGGTTAGATGATGCTTAACTGGGTAGCCTTTACTAGCGCTATTACTGATTGCTTGATTTTGGCCAATATAAAAACCAATATGTTTATGACCGTGATTTTTTGCTGGAGGGGTTTCTTCGGCCCAGACAATAATACAGCCAAGACGAGGTTTAGAAATTTTTTTCCAGCCGGCTTTTTTTAAAGCAATAACGGTACCAGTAACTGTAGCGTGGATTTCTGGAATGAGTTTATGAATCATTAATAATGATGAGACAAATATGGCGCAGGCAACTCGCCCGTTCTCTAAAATATCTTTTTTCCGACCATTAACTGTGGCGTAGATATTTTTAAAGGTGCGGTTTCCAAGACTGTTATTTATTCTGGCTAAATAGGTTTCAAAGAAAAGTAGTTTAATTTTTTGAGAGGGCATAGTTTTTTGTGATTTAAATATTTTTAGTAGTAGAGAGGAAGGGGAAAGTAGAGATTTTTTTATTCTAATCAATTTTTGATAAAGGAAAGAAAAAAACCATTCTCAATTTCCAAAAACTTCTTGTAATTTAGTTCTAGTTTGGGGACCAACTACACCAAATCCAGGATCATTTTTTGAGCTAATTACTTTATATTTAATTTGAAATGCTTGGACAGCTTTTTCAGTGAGCGAACCAAAAAATCCGGTTACTAATTTTTCAGGATATATTTCTGGATGAGTTGAAAGAAGTTTTTGTAATTGGCGAACGTCATCATTTTGCATACCTTTGGATAGAAGACTTGAGAAAGCAGTTGGACGAGAAGCAGTTGGCGGTTTTATGGTAGGGGGTTGAGGGTTGTGCATCGAAGCGTTTATTAGTTGTCGCGTTAGTGGTCCAAGAAAACCTTTTTCTTTAATTATTCCAGGAATTTTATTCTTATTTGCTTCTTGAAATTTGATAAGAGTAGATGCAGTGAGTGAACCGAAATAATCAGTTTCTTTTCCAGGAGATCCAACTCCCTTAGAAGCTAATTTAAATCCGTTACGATTGAGAAATTGTTGTAATATCTTAACTTGGCTATCTTTTGCACTAAGACGTAAATCTTTGGTAAAAGTTAGAAGTGGTTTTGTTGGTTCGGGCGTGGTCGTTAAATGTATGCTGGTTGATATAATCTCAGAAGCAACACCGTATTCAGTATAAAATTTTACATAAATTATATAGTCTCCATCTGGACAGCTTACATTATTATTTATTTCGTTTGAATTTGGGCAAAGATCAATTTCTTTAGTAGGTGAGTAATTTTCTTGATTGATATTGATAAAATTATTGGTCAAGGAAATCGCCATTTTTTTAACATCTGATCCTGCATTGAAGTCTAACTTTACAATTCTATTGGTAGTAGTATTTTTTTCGGAATTAGCTAATACTTTAAAACCTCCAACCGGGACGATTGGTGGTAATGAGCATTGATAACAAGTAGTTCCACCACTTACATTTTGAGGGGTTGATGCTGCTGAGCCAAAGACACCAAAAGTTGTGAAGTGATCAGTGGTGCAGGTTATGGTATTGGCTACTGAGTTAATTGTGCAACTATTTAAGGATTCCCAAGAAGTATCATTCCAGAAGTAGAGTGCAAGAGTTGTTTCATCTAAGCCATTGATTTCATTAGTTGTATAACTGATTGTTAGCGTTAGTAGTTCGTCAAAGGTAGTTAATGTTGTGTTAACGCCAGATAGAGCTGACAAATCGTAGGTATGAGATCCAGCTACTGTTTTTCCGGAAGGACTACCGGTCGTTAATAGCAGCGTATTAGTGCTTAATTGTTTAATTTGAAAGACTGCATCATCAATACCAGTTTTGAAACTTGCAGGTACATTGAGAGAAAAATTAGCTGTACCAGATTCAAGATTAACAATAGCTCCTGTGGCTGTGGTCACGGTGTTTGAAATAATTTCGCTAACTGTTGTATTACCAGTACAGCCAGTGGTGGTGAAGGTATTATTTGATCCAGTAGCTAAGTTTGCTGAAGCGTCATTAGACTTAACTCGGTAATTATATGTTGTACAAGTAACTAGATTGTTTATTGTTATGGAATGTGAAGTGACTCTTGGATCTGTGTCAGTTTCTACTGTTGATGTGCCGTAAGAATTGGTTAATCCGTAATCCACAATACTTGATGATGATTCATCTGTGGTCCAGGTGATAGTAACCGAGGTAGTACTCGGTGTTGCTACTACTGCGGAGATAGATGGAGCTGTTCCATCGGTTGTGGTTGCAGTAGTTGATACAGTATTACCGGTTCCAGTAGCACTTGTGGTGCTAACACGAAAATCATAAGCAGTAGAACCGGAAAGACCGGTCACAGTGGCCGAAGTGCTCGTTGATGTTCCATCAGAAAATGTTGACCATGAATTGGCAGCACTTGTTTTATATTCAATTAGATAATCAGTGATAGCTGATCCACCATTTGATACTGGCGCTGTCCAAGAAAGTGCCACTGAAGTACTTGCTGGGGTGGCTGTTAGTGAAGTAGGTTTCCCAGGATATATTAAACCCAAAGAATTTTTGGTGGTTGTTGCCATGCTGGAAGCAACAGTTTTTAATCCGGCATAACTCCAGTGGTTGGTATCACGTAAGGCTGCGCCGGTTGAATCAACTACATATACATTTGCTTCTTCATAAGCAATATCACTCATAATTGCATTGTATGTAGCATAACCGGATTGGTTAGTCATTGATTGAAATTGAGTCATGATAATAATTGCTCCAGGCAAATCATTTTTTATCTTATTGATATGAGCAACCATGGCACTTTTCCAGGTAGTTAAAGCGGTTCCGGAGATTGCATCATTAATACCTAAGCTCATCCAGACAACCCATTTTCTATCCGCATCAAGTTGAGTTTTGGCTGCTGCGGTTCTTTGCAAAAATTTTGTCCAATAAGTTTGTCCTACATCCCATTGAGAAACTTGCGATCCACCGTGACCAGTTTTGACAAGATAAACTTGTTCATTGTCAGGGAAAGCATGAGCTTCAGTGGAATTTGCTAGTTGTAATTCAAAACCATGACTAGTATCATAGTATCCACCAAGGCCATCGTGATCACGTAAATTATTTGTTCCAATATCAAGATTTTCAAAGCCAAATAAACCTGAGGTTAAATTCATTATTTGAACAGCTGAGCGCGAGGCGACTTCACCGGCTGTAGCGTCAGAGTTTAAGCCAATACCTCCGGAATTACTTTCACCGGTAATAACAAAAGCTAGAGTATCAATAGCGCTTGGTGTTGCTGAGCTTGTAGTGGAAGGTGTTCCATTCCCTGCACTATTTGTTGCGCTTACGCGAAAGTCATACGCTAGATCATTAGTCAGGCCAGTGACAACTGTTTTAGTGTTTTGTGATGTGCCATCTGAAAAGGTTGTCCAGGAGTCACTGGATGAAAGTTTATATTCAATTAGATAATCAGTAATAGCCGTATACCCTGAGCTACTTGGTATATCCCAATTTAATAACACTTGTTTATTCATACCAGAACTTGAAAGGCCGGTTACTTGTCCGGGAGTTACGGCTGTGGTTTTTGTTCCATAGACTAACACGTCATCAAAAGTACTTGCAGCTGCTGAATTCTGTAAAAAAATAGGTTTATCATTTACGACTACAGCGGTATTATGTGTGCATTGTAGAACATCATTTTTATATACTTCAAAACCACCGGAAATAATTTTCATTTTATAAGTAGCTCCTGACGTAGTTGTTCCACAAGAACTTTGTTCAGAAGTTAGTCCGTCCCATGATAATGCTAGAACGTTTGCACCATGTGCTGCATAGAGTAAATAGGCTTTAGAAGAAGCTACACCAAAAGCATAATCACCATATCCGATAAGTGGGTTTGAAACAGTATTCATTACCGCGGAAATTTCTAAAGATGAGGCGGAAAAACTATCTTGTGATTGCAGGACAGTGCTTCCCCATAAACTATTAGTATAACTATCAGCAATTGATAGGGTTCCGTTTTGTAAAACTTTTCCAGCTAATCCACCACGCCCCGTTGGATCAATTTCTAGCCACTTAGTTGTATTAAGTGTTGTTCCGGCAAAATTATCAGTTAGTTGAATTCCTAAAATACTTGGTGTAATAGCGTTGGAAGCAGAAGAGGGAACCGAAGTACCGATTGCATTGGTAGCCGTAACAGTAAAAGTATATTCTACGCCATTTGTTAAACCAGTAACTGTAAGTGGGGAGCCGGCACCGGTACTGGTGAGGCCTCCAGGTGAGGATGTAGCGGTATAGCTTGTTATAGCAGATCCTCCGTTATCGGCTGGGGCGGAGAAAGCTACTATAGCTTCAGTATTTCCGGCTATTGCTGTACCAATTGTTGGTGCATCAGGAACTGTTGGAGCCCCCGGGGTTTTTGTTGCTATATTACTGGCTGAACTTGTACCAAAGGCATTCACTGCTTTAACTCGAAAATCATAACTAAGATCGTTAGTTAATCCTGTTACTGTCGCGGTAGTTCCTGTGGAAGTGCCATCAGCAAAAGTTGTCCAAGTGGTTGGCTCTGAACTTAATTTGTATTCAACTAAATAGTCTGTAATAGCAGAACCCCCGTTGTCGGCTGGGGCAGTCCAACTTAGAGAAATTAAGGTGTTGCCTTTTGATGCGCCTAAGTCAGTTGGGGCATCTGGAGCGGTTGGTCCTGCAACAGCAATTCCCCATTTCACAGATAAATAATTCTCTACAATAGCTCGATCGGTGATGTCTAGAGTTGTACTGTAAACAATTATTTCTGCAATATCACCATCCCAGTAACGTCCACCTCCATTAATCATACCAATAGCAGAGGTAGTATTTGTTGAGTTAAGAGGAAGCTCAAATGCACCAATCCAAAACTCATTTAACGGAGCAAAGTTATGGCCACTTGATCCTGCAATTAGAGTTCCGTTTCTATAGGCACTTGAATAATTACTTGTGGCTGAAGCTAGTTTTGTAGTGCCATCAACACCGTTTACAATATGTCCATTATTTGGTGAAGTTCCCGTAAAATCTCCGATGATGCCCGGGTAGTTACTAAAAGTAGTGTCATCAGATTTTGCTACAACAAATATTGTTCGATAGTTTATAGAACTATTAATATTTAAATAATCATCATCACCATCAAACCGTAATATCGAGCGACCATTTTGAATACTTGAAACAAGAGTTGGACGGACAGAATCTGAAGCAGTAGCATTTTTGTCATTACCACTTTTGTCATTTACTTGAGAAACGATGCCTGAGGATTCAGTTATTGAACTCGCATCAGAACCATCAAGCCACAAAGCGATGTTATCAATTGTAAGAGGAATTGCTTGTCCTGGAGTTCCATTGGCGGTTGAGCTTGGAGTACTTGTGCCAATGGCATTAATGGCACTGACTCGAAAATTATAGATAAGATCATTAGTAAGTCCGGTTACGGTGGTTGATGTTGAGGTTGATGTCCCATCATTAAATGTTGACCAGGTTGTTGGTTCAGAATTTAGTTTATACTCAACAAGGTAATCCGTAATTGCCGAACCGCCATTGGAAACCGGAGCAGTCCACGATAAACTAACTTGAGTGTTTCCGGATACGCCGGAAAGACCTGTTGGAGCACCGGGGGCAGTAGGAGCTGTGGGGGTAGTAGTAGCGGTTGAGCTTGGAGTGCTTGTGCCAATGGCATTAATGGCACTGACTCGAAAATTATATGAAGAACCATTACTTAAACTGGTAACCGTTGCCGTAGTATTAGTTGAAGTTCCATCGGCAAAAGTTGTCCACGTAGTTGGTTCAGAGGCAAGTTTATATTCCACTAGATAATCTGTAATAGCACTGCCACCATTACTGACTGGTGCTGTCCATGACAAACTAACTTGGGTATTCCCGGCAGTTGGAGTAAGTCCAGTTGGTGCTCCGGGAGCTGTTGGGGCAGCAGAATTACCTACCACGAGCACATCATCAAAAACACTAGCCGCCACTGAAGATTGTAAAAATATTTTTTCATCATCAATTGAAACAGCAGTATTTTGGGTGCACTGTAAAACATCGTTTTTATAAACCTCTAGACCGCCAGAAATTATTTTAATTTTATAGGTTGCCCCATCAGTAAATGTCCCACAACTAAAATTACTATCCACTAGAGCACCATTATTCCAAACTAATACATATATAGTTGTAGCGACCATATCTAATATATACGCTTTAGTACCGGCACTTTGAAAATTATAGTCGCCATAACCAAGCAGTTGATCTGAATTATTTGTCATTACAGATGAAATCTCAAGAGCATCAGAATCAAATGTATCCGCTGAGATTAAAGCATTAATTCCCCATACACTTCCGACGTAGCCGTTTGCCGTCGTTAATGTTCCATTTTGTTGAATATTTCCAGAAGTTCCACCACTGCCGGCTGTGTCAATTTCCTGCCATTTATTTGTATCAATAGTTGTTCCAGTGAAATCATCACTTAACAAAGTGGCTGCTTGAATTTCTTGAGGTGGTAGAATAAAAATGCTAGCACAAAATATTGCTAATACTGATATAATCTTAATTTTTCTGTAGTAATTTCGTTTAATCTTTTTCATAAGTGCTGGTTATTTTTCTAACTGTTCCTAACTCAAAATGGTGAAGCTTTTTGGTGAGATTTGAATTGGAGATTACGAAGCGTAATTCCTTAAATCATAGTTTGAGCTCTTAATTCTTTAATTTGTTTGAAGCTCTTGATACTCCGATTATTTTATTTATAAAATAAGCGTTGAAACTTAGAATTAACCAAAAGTAAGTTAAATAATTCAAAGAGAAGCTACAAAAATAGTTAAAGAGGCTATAATTCAAATATACCCACATTTTATCATAAAATATAAAGAAACCCAAGTATTTAATGGGTATATGTAAATTAAGGAGATTCGTGATTTTGAAGAATTATTTAAAAAAAGAACTCACTTTATTTAATAAAATGAGTTCTTATAAATGATCGGTGATTGATATAGCTGGTTAGTAGTTTATCCATTCTGGCTTTTAACCAATAAGCACCTGACAGAGTTGCGTAGAGGTAGATGTGTGTTCTTTTATGAATGCCACATAGATATCTTAATAATGGGGATGTTTTTTGTCATATTCTTCTGCATCGTATTTAGCATAATGTTCAGCTACTTCATCTAGGGTTAGTTTACGACCATTTATTTCTTCTACCCTTTTTATATATTTAGGGTTTGAAATTATTTCGAGTTGCCCTTTTACGTAATTCTCCATCATTTCTTTTTTACCCATAAAATTAGTGATTATTTATAATATCCTAATATTATCATATTAAATGGGCGCTGTTAATATCATATTTTTTTAATTCACTTTTACCCTAGTTCAATAAGTAAGTGCAACACTCCGGAATTATTGGAGTATATGGTATATGATTTTTTTAATTAAAGAGGGAGTAATCATTCTAAAATATCGTTAAGAAATTATTTTTATAAAAAAACAGGCAAACATTATAACATATTGCCTGAGTAGGGAAAATGACTGCTATTTAAAAAGCAATCATTTCTTCGGATCTATGCACAAAATGGCCAATCGCTTCAGTCGAGGAAACTCCTATTAAGATATCTCTATAGTTCTCCTTGACATCAGCAACAAATTTTTCAGCTTTTAAGTCATATCTAACAAATAAATCTACTTGTAATATATGACCATTATCATGGCCCTTGTATTTTGCAAAAATTGTGTCATCTTTTCTGTGATAGTAAATAAAAAAGAGAAAATCTTTTATTTTAGTCTGTAATTCATCAAGTTTCTCTTTTATTTTTTTATCAATTTCATTTAATTCTTTCGCTTTTTCTTCTAATTTTTCCTGGGTTTCCATAATAACCTTCCATTAGTTTTGATTTTTAAAAATCGATCTTGTGGACCTGAAGGGATTCGAACCCTTGACCTCCTGCTTGCAAAGCAGGCATTCTAACCAGCTGAACTACAGGCCCAAGAATAAATTCAAAACTACAAAACTTTAAAATGTAAAACTACAAAACTACAAAATTATGAAACAGTAAAATACTAAAATCTAAAACAATAAAATGAAAAACTATTTTTATATTTTCTTGTTTTAAATTTTTTTTGTTTTTATTGAGGCACACTATATTTAAGAAGTGGGGACAAGATCCAACTCATAAAACCTTGAATCAATCCGGTCATTGCCAAGATACCAAGTAAGGCAATTGTGATTCCGAGTAGTTTATACCCTAATCGTGAACCACCGGCACTACCAAGTTTTGTCTCAAAAAACTCACTGCGACCAAACATTTCCAAAACTTTATCAGATTTGATTGTGATAATGGCACCAACGGCCAGCATCACCAAACCAATAATAAATACCATATATGTTTTGCGTTTATAATTTAGTCCTTAATAATATAGCCTATTATCGAACATAATTCAATGGGTTATATTGACGGCCATTAATAAGCACTTCAAAGTGTAAATGGGAGCCCGTAGAGCGTCCTGTTGAGCCCATAGCCCCAATATATTGCCCCTTTGAGACCTTTTGACCTACATTGACACTGAAGGCGGAAAGGTGAGCATAACGAGTTTGTTTTCCACCACTATGAGAAATAACAATTTGATTTCCATAACCACCACGATTCCAACCTACAACAGTAACCGTCCCTGAATCAGCGGCATAGATTGGTGTTCCGGTTTTATTAGCCACATCAAGACCACTATGTCGCCACGAATAGTATTGCGTAATGCGATGGCCAGATGTTGGCCAAGCCATTCGATCTCCAGCTGGTATAACAGCTGATGAAGGACCAGGAATTAGTTTTTTTATACCACTTAAGCTGGCTGTAGTTTTGGAACCAATTCGTCCAGAGCTTGTTTGAGCAATAATTTTATTTCCACCGGGAATAATTAATTTTGCACCAATGCGAAGTTGGTTAGCGTTAGCGATTCCATTTAAGCTCATTATTCTATTTGCTTCAACGCCATAGAGACTGGCAATCTGACCAAGAGTTTGTCCGCTGCTAACAGTGTGTGATACTCCACTTGAAGGCAGAATAATTAAACGATCTCCAGGTTGAATGACACTGGCGACGGTTAAATTATTTTCCCAGAGAATTGTATTAGCAGTGATATTAAAACGTCGAGCAATGCCACTAATTGTATCTCCATTTTGAACAGTGTAGGTGATTGGTGCATTTCGAGCTACTTGTGGTTGTCCGGTTGGTGATTCAGTGCTTGGTTTATTGTTGGTGAAAAGATCAAATGGAACTTGCAACATTGTTAAAGCTTTTTCTTGTGGTTTACGCCAGCGGGCAATTTCTGGATTTGGGTAATCTTCAATAAACTGATCAAAGTCACCACTATCTTCAGAGACAAATTTAGATAATAATGTCTTTCCAACAATTTCGTCTGATGATAGTGTGGTTGATTTAGTTGTGATGTTAAAATAGGTTAAGACAATTGATAATAAAATAAAAAGAACATGTAAAACATATTTACTACTAATCAGTGTTCCAAATCTTCGACTGGTCTTTGTGGAGGCAGAAATTTTTCTGTTGGCCAAGGCGTATAAACGATATCCAGGGATAATAATAACCTTAAAAATAGCTGTTCCAATAAAGCCCACAGGAACAAATACCGCTTTAACAAAAAAAGCGGTTAGAAACCTCTTTGCGTAAATTATTATTTTGAGTGCGAATAGCAGTATTGAAACGGCAATCCGCTTAATAGACATGCTAATACGGGTAACTTACAAAGTTCTTTAAAACCTTTTAAAAATACCATATATAGGGCCTAGAGTCAATGAGAAGAATTGTTAGTGCTTACTTTTTTTGTTAGGTGTTTCTTTCTTTGAAAGCAGAGTTACAAGCTTCCCAACACCACTAACAATGAATGATAGGTAGGAGGCGCTACTGTTAAATTTTTCTTTAATCATCGTAATTAAGTCATCAATTGCATTAAGTTTTTTCTTAAACTGGTTTATCATTTCATAGATTTGTTTTGAGGCAGCTATGGCATAATACATCATCCAAGCAAAGAAAATTGTTAACCATAAAATACAAAAAGCAAGTACTAGAAAAAAGATATCTTGGCTCGTAGAAATAAAGTTCATATATTTTTGTTTAGGTTATAAATAGGCGTCAATCGGTTCGCCGACTGTTCCGCCCTTTAAAATTTTTATTCCACTATGATCTGTTCCTAATCCAAGTTCATCTTCCGCACATAACATTCCAGAAGATGGCACTCCTCGTATGATTGCTTCTTTGATTGTTACACCATTTGGTAGTGTAGCACCAAGTAGAGCGACTGGCACAAATTGCCCAGCTTCAATGTTTGGTGCGCCACAAACAATACACATAGTTTGTCCAACATCAACTACGGCGATACGTAATCGATCCGCATTGGGATGAAGTTCAACGTCAGTAATTTTTCCAACCACAACGTTAGGAAATTTTGTTGAAGCTTTAGGACTAAAAAATTTTTGTAGAGCTGAAATAAAAGTCATATTTTTTTGGATTATTCAGGAGTGGTTTTTTCATTTTCACAACTTAATAAGAAAAATTCTAAACCAGACAAGGCACAAAATAGTAAAAATACATTAAGCCAACTAAAAAGATCTTGTGAAAAAAGGAATAAGACACTTGTCACTAAGACGGCTGCGAGTAACGCTTGTCGGAAAGCTATAATAACTGACTGTGTAACCATTTCTTGTTTTAACGCAAAAAAGCGAATGATAAAACCAACAATTGCGCCAGTTCCCGTAATAGCAAAAATCAAAATTAAATAGAAAAGCCCAATGCCCATCCAGTTGGTGGCCATTGGATCAATATTAATAATAAATAAACCGAGCGCTAACCAAAAAATTAGCGTACCGATTGTCATAACCATGAGATAAGATCGGAGAGTCATAACAGTTATTGTAGCTTACCTTTAACGCAAACTCAATAATCAGCTGGCACGGGACCATGCTGACAGTACTTACAATCACTTTGTGAACGTCGTTTAAAGTTACTATGTTTTATTTCCTCAATTAGTTTGATCATATCGTTTTGAACTTTTTCAAGTTCTCCAGGCTTAGCGACAAAAGATTCTGCTTGATTATCTTTTAGGTAATGAAGTGTTAAACGACTGACGATTAGTCCATAGTTAGTTTGAAGGGCTGCTTGATATAAAAGTAGTTGTCGTTTTTCTTTATACTCTATTTTTTTTGGTTTTGTACCGGATTTATAATCAATGATTTCATAGGTTCCATCAGCGAGCTTATCAACGCGGTCAACTGTTCCAGTTAGTTGATAGGTATCAAGGGCTAAGTTAAATTTTTTTTCCAAGAAAACAACTGAAGGTTTTTTTATAGGCAATGAAGCTTGAAAATCAGCCAACATTTTTTTACCTTGCTCTCTATACTTATCAGCTTGCGTGCGATCAGTATAACCATTGTCTTCCCAATATTGATCGTAGTAGGTGAGTAGCTGTTTTAAGGACAATAATTTTTCATCAATCTTTTTTTCGCCAAATAGACTTGGTTGGAAATTACTCTCTAATAGAGGTAATAGAAACTGTCGTAAACATAAGTGTAAGCAACGTCCAAAGACAGCTTGTGGATTATCTTCAAGAGGGATTTTTAATATATAAATAAATTTATAATCCAGTGGACAACGCTCAAAAGTAGTTAGTTGAGAAAAGGAAAATTTTTCGGGAAGTTGATATTTAAATATTGGGGCTACCGTATCTAGAGAGGCAATGTCACGTTCTAGTTCAGTAATATCTTTTTGATTGATTGCTTCAATTGTTAGACCTGCTTCAGCAATAAACAGTGAAGGTTTTTTTTCACGAACCCCGCCGTAATCTTTGGCGCCAGTACAATAAACTCCTTGTTTACCACGAGTGAGAGCCACGTACATTAATCGTCGCTCTTCTTCAAGGTGTGAATCTTTGCTTAAACTTTTTGGTCCACCAAGTTCTTCTGGAATAACAATTTTTTCACCACGGTGAATGGTTGGGAATTTTTTGTCTACCATATTTGGAATAAAGACATGACCAAATTCCAAACCTTTGGCAGCATGAATTGTCATAATTTTAACAGTGTCGGCATCATCAAAGTTAAAACGTAGTCCACCTGTTTCCCCAGCTTCCATTTCTAAATTAATGACATCTAAAAAGTCTTTGAGGGTGCCAGAATTATCAGCAGTCTCAAAGTTTTTTATTTTTCCATAAAACTGATTGAGGTAGTTAAAGATTTCATGATCACGATCCTCATCAAAAAATGGCAGTAAACAATCACGAACAAAGGTCACATAAATTTTTGAGGCTTTATGTTCTTTGGTCATGAGAGCAAAGGCTCTGACGCTTTCAACTAGCTTTTTAGCAGCCTTTTTTCCTTCAGCCGAAATTTCAGTGACACTATCTATTTTTTCTATAGTTTCAAATAAAGACCAGAGCTTGCGTCGAGCCCATTTGGTTAAGATTAGAAGATCTGAATGAGACATTTTAAAGCACGGTAGGTTTAAGACGCGGTACAGGGCTGAGGGTTCATGGTAATTATCAAGTAGTTGTAGATAGGCAATACAATCAAGGATTACTGGCTTATAGTACAACCCTTTCAGTGATACAAAGTGATTAGGAATATTGCGACGAGTTAATTCTTTGGTAAAAGTGTCTGCGGTAGAATTAGCACGAACTAAAATTGCAATGTCGGCCCAGCTTTCTGCTTGCTTGTTATCGTGTAATGCTTGAACCATATCCGCAACGGCCTGAGTCTCAGAGGACTCAATTGAAAACTGTAAAGATCGCACTTCACTTTTTTTAATTTTTCCAGATGCCGTTAAATGTTTATTAATCTTTAATTTTTCTTCTAAGCGATTGGGATTATTATGTTTGATAAAGGTATAGGCAGAGTTTAAAATTTCTTGGCCGGAGCGATAATTTTCCGTTAAGACAATTTCTTGGGCTTTTGGGAAATCATCTTTAAACTGCATGATGTTTGAAAGTGAAGCACCACGAAAACGATAAATACTTTGGTCATCATCTCCAACGGCAACTAAATTATTATCTGGTGTTGCTAATAATTTAATAAGTTCATATTGCGAAGTATTGGTATCTTGAAACTCATCAACCATGATGTACTTAAATTGTGTTCGGTAGTGTTCAAGAATATTTGGTCGCTCTTTGAAGAGTTTAATTGTGTAGGTAATCAAGTCACCAAAGTCCATTAGACCATTATCAAGTAGTAATTTGTTGTAGGTGTGGTAGGCATCAGATAATTCAGTTAGCCGAGCAAGGTCAAGTTCCTCTGATTTAATTTCGTCAGTTGATTCGTCTGTAGTAATTTTTTTAGATTTTGTAGTTTTAGATTTGATTGGTTCTTGTTCATTATGCTTTGGAGTTGAATCAGTTTTTGTTTTTAGATTTTTTACATATTCAAGATACCGAGCTGGTGAAATATTCTCATCTTTAAGTCTGGAAAAATGAGAAATTAATTCATGAATAAATTTTGTTGGATCACCCAGGGGTTTATAATAATCCAAATTAAAAGCGTCAAGATTTTTTTTAATCAAAATCCATTGCTCTGTTTGTGTTAGGATCTTGAAAGCAGGGGACAACCCAATATCAAGGGCGTGATCACGTAGGATACGCTCACCAAAACTATGAAAGGTGTTGATCCATAAATTTACATATCCATAGGGAAGTAATTTGTCAGCTCGTTCTTCAAGTTCACCCGCACCTTTTTCTGTGAAAGTGGTGATTAAGATCTGGTCAGGTGAAATATTTTTTTCTTGAATTAAATAGGCGAGGCGATTAATTAAAACAGTTGTTTTTCCTGTTCCAGCTCCGGCCACAATTAAAAGAGGACCGTCAGTATGTGTGACAGCCTGTTTTTGAGCGGGGTTGAGAGTTGAGAGGAGGTCAATTTGTTGCTTCATAGATACAGTCATTTTATCATATGCAAATCAATTTAGGCAATTATAGAAAATGGCTAAGGTAAGCAGAATATTACTATTATATATTGACAAAATTTATTAAATATGCTATTAAATTATAATAGCTAGTTTTTTGACAATCTGTGATTTAGGTTATATTTATTGGATTTTTTGAGCCTTTCTTGCTGAGGAGGGTTGGGGAAATCCAATAATTAAAAAACTAAATTCAAAGGAGAAGTAAATGAAAAAGTTTCTAAATGTATTATTCATCTTATTGTTTGTTACAATCGGATGTAGTAATGAAAAAAACGAACCAAAGTTTTCAATTTCCCCCGATTCTGAGGAATATTTTAATCGGGAAAGAACATCATTAATCCTCGGATATTATATATCTCTCCGAAAGGAAATCAGTTGCGAAACAGAGCAGACACTTGATGGGCCTGGGGTATGTATTATATATATTCCAAAAGAAATAGAATACATAAGCTCTGCCGTCGGTGACCCCTACTCATCTTTAAGTGTTAAATATAAAGATGTTCAGTATACACTTAGTTGCCCTCCCGCAAAGGACATAATTATAAAATATAAAGACTAAACTAAAACGAAAGGAGTAACAAAATGAACAGTAAAAATTTAATAGCTTTAATTTTGTTTGCGATCGCAGTAATATTTTCTTCAAAACCAGTGCTAAGTCAACCCAGTGAATGTTGGAAAAATTTAGTTCTGAAACCGCAAACTGTTAGTGCGGGTGATAACTCCTATGAAATAAAGGGTCAGGTTGTATATTTTTGGGATGTTAAATATTTTCAAAAATTACAGCATGATGAAGTCGGAGTACACTACCACTTTGCAAGCGGAAAAACAGAAAGCTGGGATCACTTAACTCTTTATATAACCCCAGACAGTAATTTAACAGTTTATTCGAGGGAAGTAATGACAACAAATTTTGTTATGGGCCTGGTAAGGTGTTATAATGTTTCTCGTGCACGGGAGATAATACAGAGTAGATATTCCGATTATCTTAAAGGCGACATAGCTAAGGATACATTGAATGATCCCATTATTTATATGGGGGATGAGCATTTTCCCAAATGGGATTATGTTTCATTGTACGAAGGGAAGGTTATTATTACGTACAATATAGAGACCGGGGATACAAGCTTAGAATTTATTGGCATGAAACCCGTTGAATCAGAAATTTTTACGTTACCAACATTTGAATTAATCCCTAAAGAATAGGATTGATCAAATGATTTAGAAGGCCAGATTTCATTGTTGATTTCTGGCTTTTTTATTTCTTATACTATTTCAACAACTTTCTAAACTGTCCCTCATTCTTATATGGTCCAATAACCGCAAGGTTAAGACCTTTTGGATTAAATATTTTTTTAGCAACTCGGCGAATATCTTCGGCCGAGATTTTTTTATGATAGCCAGAAATTCGTTAGGTGTGAGAAGTGGTTTGCGATTGCCTCCTGCTTGTTGAGCTCGAATAACTAATTGTCGTCCATACCAATTAGCAATATCATCTGGACCTTCAAGACTTAGTAAAATACGACCAGTGATAAACTGCTTAATCTTTTTTAATTCTTCGTCTGGCATTAATTCAGTTGTGAGTCGTTTATATTCTTGAACAATAATTGAAATGGCTTTTTCAACTTTATCAACCGGCACACCTGCTTGGGTGGCTAGGTAGCCTGTGTCAGAATAGGTTTCAGCACCAGTGCGAACATAATAGCAAAGTCCGTTTCGTTCACGTAGATTTAGAAACAAACGAGCACTCATTGATCCACCTAGAGCAGTGGCAATAATTTTATGAATAAATTCTTCGTTATTTCCGTAAGCGGCGGTGCGAACACCAAGTGAAAGATGAGCTTGATCGGTTTTTTTGTATTCTAGTCTAATTGCAGGAGTGGTTTGTTTTTCTTTGACTGGTAGTTTTGCTTTAGCCTGTCCTTTGGCCCAGCCTTTGAAAAAGTTATTAATTAAAGTAGTGGCACCTTTTGGAATATCACCAGCCACACATACAAATGAATTTGAGGTTTTATATTGATTCTTGAAATAGGTGATAAAATCTTGACGCTTAAAACCAGCAATATTTTCTTTGGTTCCAATTGTATCCCAACCAGCTGGTGTGTCACCATATAAACATTGTTCAAAGACATCTTCAATACGCATGATTGGATTATCAAGATACATATTCACTTCCTCAATAATTACGCCTTTCTCGCGATCAATCTCTTCGGCTTCAAACTTTGAATTCAGTAACATATCTGACAAAACATCTAAGGCTAGTTTTGTTTCTTGTTTGGCAACCTTAATCCAATAGCCGGTATATTCTTTGGAAGTAAAAGCATTATATTCACCGCCAACTCGATCAAGAGTTGAGGAAATTATTTGGGTGTTAGGTCGGTTAGTTGTGCCTTTGAAAAACATGTGTTCAAGAAAGTGTGAAAGTCCACTGGTTTTTCTGTCCTCATATTTTGACCCTGTAGCTATCATCACTAAAATAGCTGTCGTTTTGGCGCCAGTCATTGGGACAGTTAGTAAGTTTAATCCGTTAGCAAGTTTTTTTATTTGTGGCATAGAGTTTTTTTATTATGTCATCCCCGCGTAGGCGGGGATCTGGGTAAAATTTTTATCTCAGATTATTCACGAGGTCCCCGACCAAGTCGGGGATGACAGTGAAGAATCGGGGATGACAGAGAGGGGGGGGGTGGCAGAGAATTATTTTACAATCTCTCTAGTATATAACTTTCCAACTCATTAATCTTAATTCTTGTTTGCTCCATTGAATCACGTTCACGGACAGTAACATCATGGTTTTCTAAACTATCAAAATCTACAGTAATACAAAATGGTGTGCCGATTTCATCTTGACGACGATAGCGCTTCCCAACATTTCCATTATCATCAAATTCACAAGGGCAGACTTTTTTAAACTTCGCATACACTTCACGGGCTTTGGCTACTAACTCAGGTTTATTTTTCATTAAGGGGAATACAGCTAGTTTAACCGGTGCAAGTTTTGCTGGGAGTCGTAGGACAACGCGTGTATCTTCGCCATTAATTTCTTCATCATAGGCTGAAAGCAAGACGGCTAGGACTGTTCGTTCAACACCGAGTGATGGTTCAATAACATGTGGTGTATATTTTTTTCCTTCATCATCTGTATAATCAAGGCCATGATTTTTTAAATCAAAGTCTGTACGATAGGCAAGGCCATATAATTCTTTGGTGCCAAATGGATATTTATATTCAAAGTCAATAGTTTTTTTTGAATAATGAGCTCGTTCACCATCTGGAACATCAACTTCATGAATTTCTGATTCATAGTCAATACCTAAATCTTTTATCCAGTTGACCATTTCCATTTTCCAAGCTTCAAAGTAACCTTCCCAATCACTGTCTTTTTCCGGAGCGGGAATAAAATACTCAATTTCCATTTGTTCAAATTCACGGGTGCGGAAAATAAAATTTCCTGGTGTAATTTCATTACGAAAGGCTTTGCCAATTTGGCCAACACCAAAAGGAAGTTTTTTGCGAGCCGTATCAATAATATTTTTAAAATTAATGAAAATACCTTGGGCAGTTTCTGGTCGGAAATAGACAGTGCTATTTTCGTTTTCCACAGGACCAAGAAAAGTTTTTAACATTAAATTAAATTGTTTGGCTTCGGTAAATTCGTGGGCTTTTTTATCAGCTGGACAGACAGAATCGATCATATCTTCTCTATATCGATTATGACATTTTTTGCATTCCACTAGCGGGTCAGAAAAGGTTGCGACGTGACCGCTCGCTTCCCAGACTTTGGTGTTTAAAAGTAATGAGCTATCTAGCCCAACCATATCATCACGCTCAGTGACAAACCGTTTCCACCAGAGTTGTTTAATATTATTTTTTAACTCAACGCCTAACGGACCATAGTCCCAGCTATTGGCAAGTCCACCATAGATTTCTGATCCAGGAAAAATAAAGCCTCGGCGTTTGCACAAAGACATGATTTTTTCCATGTGGTCTGATTGTTGTTCTTTCATAGATAAGTCTTTGAATTAATATTTTAACAATATACTACCTTATTTCATTCTGTCAAAGCTTTGCTTTTTTGACCTGAAGCTATGAGACCCAAAACCGTCGCAGAAAATACTATGCCAAAATGTAAACTAAATAGCCAATGTTCAAATACTGCAATAACCAGCAATGCTATTGATAGAGCTATGATTAACCAGCGATGCTTAGAAGCGCTCTGTTTAAAAACATAGATAAGGAAAGAGATAATGCTTAGTAGTAATAAGAGCACTCCAATGGCACCAATTTCAACCAATAATAAGGCAAGGCTATTGTGGACTGGCTGATAAAACCAACTTAATTTTTTTGGATTAATTTCTTTAAGCGCCAAGGTGTAGGTGCTAATTCCAAAACCAACCATTGGTTTTTTGAAAAATAAAGTTTTGCTTGAATCAACACCATCAAGCCGTTCAGCAATTGAAATTTGTTCTAATCTGGTATCACCTGATATTCGTGGAGTTAAAAGATAGCTATATTGAGTCGTGATCAGAAAGAGAACTATTCCAATGGCTGCTAACCAAGCAAATAAATCTACCCAGTGTTTATTTTTATTTAAAAAATAATATATCAGCGTAACAACGAGACCAAGCCCGGCGGCAATCCAGGACGCCCGAGAAAAAGAGACGATTGTTCCGGCTGTTAAGACGGCAATAGAGATAATTAAAATCCCGCCCTCAAATTTATTTTTTGCATCTTTTCGAAATAGCCATAGCCAAGAAGCTAAAATTAATGTAATTGCCATCACTCCGCCAAAGATATTTGGATGATCAAGGCTGCCATAGGCTCGTAACCAACGTTCAACAAATCCATCAGGTGCCACCGCTTCAATTACTGATGTTCCTAATTCATTTGCATCATGACTGGCAAGTCCAAGCCACTTTGTAGCAAAAGAAGATTGGTTGAGAAACTGCCAGATTCCAAGTAGACCACTGAGCATTGCACCAGACACAAAAGCCAGGGTAGCTTTTCGGAAAGGAAGTTTAGCAACTAGATATAACAAGGAAATTCCGAGAAGCCAGATAATAAATTTATAAAAAGATAAAAAGGTATCAAGACTAAACGGGATAATGATCAGACAGAAAACTACAAAGAGTAAAATCAGTGGGCGGTATAATGGTTTTCTGAGATATATAACAAGTTCTTTTTTTGAAAGAATAAAGATAGTCAGGGCAATGAGAATTAATATGTCTAGAGCATACAGACTATATGTACCATATTCCCAGACACCATTATTAATCATTCCTTGGTGAATAATCCAGCGGGTTTGCCAGGGGAGCAGAAATAAAATTAGATATAAAAAATAGGTAGTAAAACGATTCAACATATTATAAATTAATTCCAAAGTGTTGCAGTCTTTTATTATATTCAGACTTAAAATATTCACGACGATCAATAGTATGTAGTTTTAAAATGTGATCATTAATAATCACTTGTTTATTTTGGTTGGCTAATTTTTTTATTGCCGGAGACATTAAATGTTCTTGAATTTTTTTTGCGATTTTTTCTAAAAAATTAAAAGTTTTAAATGCTGTCTTTTTGGTTGATTTTTCTTGAAAGTAATATCGGGGTTGGTTGTTTGGGATTTGCCAGTTAGGTAGCTTATTTTTTAACCATGAGTTGGCTTTAATTAATGCATTAAAAATTTCTGAGCTTCCATATAACGGTAATAGGCCGCTTAGCCAATAGGTAAAGTAAAAATCATCCTCAACTTGGCATAATGATACATCTAGAGCACTATCATCAACTAAAAAACTTAAGCAGAGTTGATCCTTATTTTTTTTGGCGGTGGGTCGTAAACCAAAAATTTTTAAAATAATTGTGGCAGAAACTTTAACAAACCAGAGACGATTAGTTTTGGTAATAATAAATAAATCAGTGTCACTGCTGGCTCGTAGATTATGAGAGCCAATAATATTGGCTAAGCAAATAAGTTGAATCCCGGGTAACCAGCGAATAAGTCGTAAACGACGTTTGGCTGTTACTATTTTTCTATTAGCTTCAAGGTAGCGTTGTCGGCGGATTGAAATAAGTTCCCCGCGACCTGGTAAAAAAACAAACCCGTCTTTTGTTTCTAAAGGTAGGGTATTTGTTTCTATAGTTTCTATAATTTCATGTAGGCTGGCACCAACAGGTACATATTGCCAAATTTCAAAAGTTGAAAGTGGATAATCAAAAATATCAAAGTAGGCGACTGTTTTGATAATAGCTTGGGATAGCGAGGACATGATAATAATTAATCATTTTCTAACAAAGGCTTTTCAACTTCTATGGCATCAATTGAAGATTCCAAGCCGGTAATTTTAATTACATCTTTATCAACTTTTTTAAATTCTTTGTAGGCACTATTAAAGTGGTTAACTGTAGTTGACATACTGGTACCCAATTTTTGCATGTAGGTATTATAGACAGTCAAATGCTGACTTAATTTTTCAACATTAGCGCGAATCGTGATGGCAGTTTCTTCAATGTGCATGGCTCGTAACCCTTGCAAGACTGTTTGTAAGTAGGCTAAGAAAGAAGTTGGTGAAACAATAATAACTTTATACTTACTAGCAGCTCGTTGAATTAAATTTTCTGTTTCCTCAGTGACAGCTCCAATTTTGTTAATAATTAAATCATAGTAAATTGCTTCATGCGGAATAAACATAAAGGCAAAATCCATAGTTCCTTTTTCCGGTTGAATATATTTTGAGGTTTCAATAATTCGATTTTTTAAATCACTTAAAAATATTTTTTCGAAGCGTTCTTTTTCAACTGGGTCATTTGTCTCACTAATACGATTATAATTTTCCAAAGAAAATTTTGAGTCAATGGGAATGATTTTATCTTTCACAAAAACTGCTGCATCAACAATCGTGCCATCAGGAAAACCAAACTGCATTTGATAACTACCAGCGGGCATAACATTTTTTAATAATGTTTCCAAATAGTATTCTCCGAGTACACCTCGTTGTTTTGGATTTTTTAAAATATCTTGAAGGCTTTGTAACTGACCAGAAAAATTCACAACCTGACGATTAGTTTCATCAAGTTTAGTAAGCTTCTCAGTTACATCAGAAATGAGTTTGGCTGATTGACCACTGATGGCTTGAATAATTTTAGTTGTTTCTCCAAATTGCCGACTATGAGCAGCATGAGTTTCGGAAAGTTTTTCATCAAGGATTTTTCGCATTTCACGATTTTGTTCATTCAAGCCACTGAGCCGTTCCATTAAGGCTCCCAATTCGCCAGTACCAGAGGATTGAGGTCGTTTTAGAAAAACAATAATCGCCGTGATAATTCCACCGGTAATGAGGATGCCGAAGATAAGTATTAATGAAAATAGAGAAGAATTGTCCATATATGATAGTTTTAGTATACTCTAAATAGGAATGATAATGAAATTTGAATTTGGTTGTTTATAGGTAAGTTTTTACTTTATCATTCTGCCCTCTGAGAGGGCAAGTTTTATAACTTTTTAATTAATGAATTCTGGATTCTTATTATTAATAAGATAAGCTTTATAGCATTATAACCTTATAACTTTCTACTAATTTTTATGTCACATTCATTTTTTTCCTGGAAAGCCCGCCATTCGTTTGTTATGCCTATAGTTTATTTTCTATTGGGTTTTCTGGTGGCGTGGTTAATGTCAGCGGATACGTTTCGGTATATGTTTAATACAATGCTCGGTCAATAATATGAAAAGTAGGGGACGAACAAAGGTAGGCAGTAGTCGTGGAAATCCAGGTTATCGGACACCAAGTTTTTTTAAGAATAAACCGGTGAGTGGTAAAAATGTAATCAATAATGCAAAGATGAAAAAAGATCTTAAGTTTTAATATAAGAAAGTTAGTTTGGATTATTCTCACTTATAACTGACATTATATAAAATTGGGTGCTTACCCTTTTTTTAATATTGAATTATAATTTTTTATCTAATATTAAAGAAAATTTTTGTCTATTGACAATATTATATCCAATAGGATATAATGAAACAACCTTTATCTCCCTCCTTAATAAAGAAATAAATATGGAAGCTGTTTACTATTATGATCCAGAATTAGAATACTGCCCAGTAAAGAATTATTTTGAACAATATAGAAATCATCCACAAGATAGTCCAAAGCAAAAAGATAGAAACTTACGAATGCTAGTTGATATTCGTGGAAAAATAGATATGGTTATTCTGAACAATGGAAGGCCTATACCACCAATCTCCACACCTTTGAAGGAATATGGTTGCATTGAAATTCATCACCGAAAAAATAAAGATGTTCTTATTAGAATTATTTATTTTAGGAGTGAATCTAAAATTGTGTTAGTGCATTCGTTTGAAAAACCTAGCAATTATTCCAGTAATAAAGAAAGGAAGAAAATTGATCATGAATTTGAAATTGCGAAAAAAAGAAAATTGTTATTTATTAGTAACCCTACATTATATGAAAAATATGAATAAAAAAAATAATGATATATTGGCTGATATTAAAAGTCATAAGAAGTTTTTAGAATATTCTAATAATACTGGAGTAAGATTAAGATTGGCAGTTGAAGTATTTAATGCAAGAGAAAGATTGGGTCTTAATCAGCAGCAGTTGGCTATGAAACTTGGATCAACACAGAAAGTAGTATCAAGAATAGAGAATGGGGAGGTTAATATAGGAATCGAGTTTTTGAATAGATTAAAAATAGCTTTAAATTTTAGTACAGAAGTTTTATCTCGGGTGTTTAATTTAGAAATGCCCGCTATTCTTCAGGTGCAATTTGTTGCACGTGATAGTAGTATGGAGGATAGTATTCATAACACTTCAAAAAAATGCTTAACAGTTACAAATAGCACTGTTAATTTAAGTATAATTAATAAATAAGGTATATGAAACATATTTGGACAGTATTGTGTCAAAAATCATCCATAGATTTTGAAACTAATCTTTTAAGTCTCTTTAATTGTGTTGAGCAGCTCGATTTAGAAATTGAAAAGTCTAAACAGTTAGTCGAGAATTTAGTTTTACCTATAGAATTAAGTTTAATAAGTTTTTGGATAATTGAGGATTCAAATCAAGATAATAATTTAGAGATGAAATATCAATTAACAGACCCTAATAAAAAAATTCTTAATCAGTTTAATTACAAGTTTGAAATAAAAAAGGGTTCCGTGAGATTCAGAAATAGAATTCATATTCAAGGTTTGAATATATCGGTACCAGGAAGATATACAATAAATATAATGCAAAAAAAAGATGGTAGTATTGGAGAGTTTGTTGAAGTTTTAAATTTGCCAGTAGATGTAAATATTACTTATAAGTAATATTTTAAAGAAATACCAGATTCTATAAAAAATTTGGTATTTTTTATATTCTACTTCCCATACTCACACCCTTTAGCACTACATTTAGGTGTGTCTTTCCCTTCAACTAATGGTGCTCCACAATCAGGGCACATATCGCCTGTAGGTTTTGAGTTAAAAGCTGTTTTGCAATCAGGGTAGCGATCACAGGCATAGAAGATTCCGCGTCGACTGCGTTTTTGAACTATATTCCCTTCTTTGCATTTCGGACATTTAATGGTCGGTCCTTCGCTGACATTTAGATTTTTAATATTTTTACATTTTGGATAATTACTACAGCCAAGAAATGGTCCAAAGCGACCAGTTTTAATCACCATTGGACTTTCACATTTCTCACAAACATCATCTTTGTGTTTTTCAGTTAAAGCTTTCATTTTCTCATCCATTTCCGGTGAGTTTTTGTCATTGATTTTATATTTTTACATTCTGGGAAATTGCTACAACCAAGAAACGGACCAAAGCGACCAGTTTTAATCACCATTGGACTACCACATTTCTCACATTTCTCATCAGACATTTTTTCTGGCATGACATCATCTTTACTAACCTCATCATATTTAGCTGTGAGGTTAGCATGAAACGGACCATAGAACTCATTAAGAACTGGTTGCCATTCTTTAGCACCTTCAGCAATTTCATCTAAATCATTTTCAAGTTTCGCGGTAAATTCTAGATCAACAATCTTTGGAAAATGAGCAATTAGTAAATCAATGACAATTCCGGCAATGTCAGTTGGTTTTAATCGTTTATTTTCATCACGGTTAACATAATTTCTCGCTTCAATCGTACTGATAGTTGGAGCATAGGTTGAAGGTCGTCCAATACCAAATTTTTCTAATTCTTTAACCAAGGTTGCATCACTGTAGCGGGCTGGTGGTTTGGTAAAATGTTGCTCTGGTTTAAGTTCTTTCAAATCAACAATTTCTTTTTCTTGTACATCTGGTAATAGTGTTTCCTGACTTTTTTCAGGATAAATTTGTAAGTAACCAGGAAAGAAAATTGTTTGACCGGTAGCACGAAATTCAGCGCGTCCGGCTGTAACATCAATTGCCACTTGATCTAATTCAGCTGGTGGCATTTGACTGGCCACAGCTCGTTGCCAAATTAAACGATAGAGTTTTAATTGATTGGGTGCTAAGTATTCTTTTAGATTATCTGGAGTGCGCGTAACTTCAGAAGGACGAATTGCTTCGTGGGCTTCTTGAGCGCCTTTTGATTTTGTTTTAAAACGACGAGCTTCACTTAATGCATATTCTTTGCCAAGAGTAGAAGTTAAATGTTCGCGTGCTTCATCAAGAAATTTTTGTGATAGATTTAGTGAATCAGTTCGCATGTAGGTAATCAAACCAACACTGCCTTCGCTACCCAGTTCAATACCTTCATATAATTGTTGAGCCAACATCATTGTTTGTTTGGCGGAAAAACCAAGCATGCGGTTGGCGGTTTGCTGTAGACTTGAAGTTGTAAAAGGAGCAGGGGCTGTTTTTTTTGCTCGCTTTTTTTCAACGCTTTGGACTGTATATTTTTCTTTGCTTAATTCGGTTACTAGGGCGTTAGCGGTTTCATCATTTTTTATTTCTAATTTATCAAGAGCCTTGCCGTCAAGTTTATTAAGCTCAGCGCTAAACTCTTGTTTATCTGGTGTAATTAAATCTGCAGTTAGGCTCCAGTATTCATCAGTTTTAAAAGCCTCAATTTCTCGTTCACGCTCTACAATTAATCGAACAGCGACAGATTGCACACGTCCGGCTGATAAACCACGTGCAACTTTTTTCCATAGAAATGGAGAAAGTTCATAGCCAACTAATCGATCCAATATTCGACGAGCTTGTTGCGCATTAACTAATTTGTCATCAATCGTCCGTGGATGAGCTAAGGCTTCTTCAATAGCTTCTCGTGTAATTTCATGAAAAACAATTCGTTGAGTTTTATCAGTCGATAATTTAAGTGCTTCCGCTAAGTGCCAAGCAATAGCTTCTCCTTCGCGGTCTTCATCAGAGGCTAGAATTACTTCAGTGGCCTTATCTGCCAACTTCTTTAATTTAGTAACGGTTTTTTTTGCCTTGGTTGGAATAATATATTGAGGCATAAAGTCATGCTCAACATCAATGCCTAATTTTGATTTTGGTAAATCACGAATATGACCAAAAGAAGATTCTACAGCAAAATCTTTACCAAGAAATTTGGCAATAGTTTTGGCTTTGGTAGGTGACTCAACGATTACTAGTTTCATGAATTTTATTACAAATTAATAAAAGAGGGGAGAACATTTTTCTATAAAATACGAATATACTGCATATTTCCAATATTTTTGACGAGGCCATTTATTTCCATAATAGTCAGTCTACTGTTTATTGTACTCATGTCAAGTTGAGTCAGCTCTACTAGCTCATTAATATGACGCGGTTCAAATTCTAAAAATTTTAAAATTTCTTCTTCTTTTTCTGAAGCCTGAAGTTTGGTTGCAGTTGGTGTTTGATCTAGAGTTACATTCATTCCTAATATAGAAAAAATGTCCTGAGTTTCGGTAATCGGCCAGGCTCCAAGTTTAATAAGGTTATTTGTTCCTTGGGATGAAGGTGAAAAAATGGATCCGGGAACTGCCATTACTTCTCGATTTTCAGCCAGGGCAAAGCGAGCGGTAATTAAGGCTCCTGATTTTTCTGAAGCTTCAATAACGAGAGTTGCCTGAGCTAGCCCAGCAATTATCCGATTACGTCTTGGAAAATTATTTTTTAGCGGAGGTGTATCTGGTGGAAATTCGGATAACAAGCAACCATCTTTAATAATTTCTTCTGCTAAACTTTTATTGATTGAAGGATAAATAGTATCCAATCCAGTGCCAAGAACAGCCGCCGTTTTTCCATTATTGTCTAAAGTTACTTGATGAGCCTCAGTATCAATACCTAGTGCTAGTCCGCTTATAATAAGGAAGCCAGCTTGTGTAAGTTCACTAATAATTTTTTTTACAACTTGTTTGCCATAAAAACTAGCTTGTCGTGGACCAACCACGGCGATTGATGGCTGATCAAAAATTTCTAAATTTCCACGATAATATAATACGAGTGGAGGGTTATGAATGTGCAGTAGTAATTTTGGATATAGGAGTTCGTCGGTTGTAATAAATTCAATCCGCAAACTTTCAAGTTGATCAAGATATTTTTCTATCTCAAACGTTTTTCGGAAATTAATCAGTTCAGTAACTTCTATGGCTTGCATTCCTGATTTTAATAAATTTGTTTCCGAAGCATTCCAAATCTTTTCCCAACTATTAAAAAAGCCCCTCAAGCGTTTAAGGCGAGAGGGACTTAATGTTGGACATTGACTGAGAGCCAGAAGAAAATGTTTTTCTTGCATACGACTTATTATATTTACTTTACCTATGGATTGCAACTGCTATATAACGCAAAAGCACCCCACAGGGTGCCTTTAGACTGCATATGCTTCGATGACGGAAAACGTCACTTACTTCAAAGAAGCTCCACATAAGACTTATATCTTCTAAAATTATATATTAGAATCTCCGAACTTGTCAACGGGGAATTTGATTGATTCTGTGATTGAAAGTTGGGAATAAAAGTGGTCTTTTCTCCAATTATATTTTGCATAAATTGCGTTAGCTATAAGATCAGCCATCTGAATTAGCTTTACTTTTCTGGAGTCTCTGTAGTGAATCTTAATTGTGTATGAGAACTTCCATTGGAAATATGCTTTGATTTTTATATAATCTTCGAGTGAGTTTGAAGAACTTACTTTGGTATTTCGATTGTCTATAAAAATTTCTATATCTTGGGAAGCTTCTTTTATTGTTTTCTTTAAAAGAAAAGAAAGAAGAAAGTTAAAACAAAGATTTCCATCTTCTAAGAGGCGTTTACTTGTTACCTGTAGTTTGTCTAAGACTATATAAGAAATACTATAATCTTTATTTTTGTTTAGTTTGTTTATTAAAGTTGTTTTCTCTGGAAATTCTAAGCGACTCGTCTTTACTTCATTAATATTATAAGAAGCACAAAAATTCTTTACTAGATTTTTTATTCGTTTTGGTTTTAAAGGAATAAACATAGCAATAACAAAATAACGGTCTTGTTTTCCCCATGATCTTGATTCATCAATAAATAACTGCATATCATTTTATAATTTGCAGAGGGATTTTTTTATTTAATTATATCTTATACGAAGAAAAATTTATTGCATAAAAAAAATAATTTATGCAAGAAGTAAAATAATGTAGTACGCCTGCTTGGACTCGAACCAAGGACCCTCGAGGTATAAGCTCGATGCTCTAACCAGCTGAGCTACAGGCGCAGATTAGTTATAAAGTTCTAAAGTTATAATGTTATAAAGTTTATAAAGCAAAATGCATACTCACTTTATAACTTTTTAACCTTATAACTTTTAACTATTTCCAGTGACCACTAGTGGACTCGAACCACTGGCCTCCACAATGTCAATGTGGCGCTCTAACCAACTGAGCTAAGCGGTCATAATCTTTCTCTAAGGTAACATTTCCTCCTTTTTACTTCAAGCACTATTTTATATTTCTAAGGTGGAAATCTTTTTTTCTAAAAGAGGGATAAGCTCATTACTAGCTTCTGTTAAAGGTTTGTCAAAATGAATGGTGGATAAATTCCTTGTTCCGGTGCTGTGAAAGGAATCTGTTAATTCTAATGTATTAAAATTTTTAACACTATGCACTATGGCTTTTGTATTCTTGTTATCTTCATATAATAAAACAATAATTTGCGCTTTTGGCATATTAATAATCAATTCATCAATAATATCAGTTAGGTGAGTAGCGTCAGTTTTAGTTTCTGTAAAATCAACGCTAGAAATTTGGGACCACACTAACCGACCGTCTGGTGTTTCTTTGAGACCGGTTAAGGCACGACCCCATAATTTAAGAACGTTAAGTTTTCGGGATCGATACAGTGAATTAATAATTTCTTCTCGTCGTCCACCCATGGTTATTAGTTCTGAAGCAATAGTTAATGTGTGTGGAGTGATATTTGGAGTTTTAAAACTTTTGGTTGAAGTAATCAACCCAGTTAGTAAGCAGGTTGCCATATCTTCATCTATTTTATTTTCTGGAACTGTTGCTATTAAATCATATAAAATTTCGGCAACAGCTACGGCTTTTACATTTACAAAATTGATCTGTCCAAAATTTTCGTTGGCAGGGTTATGATCAATATTAATAATAGGTGTTTTGAAAAAGAATTCGGTATCACGATCATAAATTGAACCAAGTGATTCAAGATCAGGTGTGCCTAAAACAAATATAAGATCATAACGAAAACCGCTGGAACGAGAAGAAATATCTGAAGGGGTAAAAAATCCATTTTTAGGTGAAACAATAAAATCTAGAGTTTGTTTTTCCAAACGATACTCAACTTGATCAACTGCAGCGTTGGTTAAATTCAGTGAAATAATAAACCGGCGAATATTATCAAGCTCGTTAGAAATTAAGGCATAGCCAGGTAAAAAAGAAAAAGGGAGAACTCTATTTGATTTTTCAGCAACAATATCCGCAACCTTACCTCGTTCAGCAAGCCAATTTTTTAAAGCCAAAGCAGAAGCAATTGTATCGCCTTTCCAATCACGTCCAAAAGTAACAAGGATGCGGTTAGCCTTATCAACCTGTTCAATAATCTGTTGCTCAACGCTTAGCATACAAGATTTACCTTAAAAAGCCGCTGATGAGCGACTGATGTATAAAAGATGGGGAGAAGAGACCCTTGGTCAATATTTCAATCTAAAGGAAAGTAAGTAGCCTGTCAAGAAGCTTTTTCCATAGCTCTTAGATTAAGCGAATCATAGGGAAAATACTTGACACGACGTCTTTTCATTACTATACTTCAGAAGAAAAATAATATTGAGATTTAATCTACAAATCCTCAAACCATATTGTTTATAAGTTAGTTTTAGGTTTGTCTGTTTTGACTTCAAAACCTTATAACCTTCTAACATTTTATATTCTTGGTCCCATCGTCTAACGGTTAGGACGCCAGGTTTTCATCCTGGTAATAGGGGTTCAATTCCCCTTGGGACTACATAAAAATAATCCACCTTACAAGGTGGATTATTGGTATTAGGCAACAGAATTAAATTAATTTTATTCCTGCCGACTATTAACTATTGCCCAAGCTTCTTTAATACCTGTCTTGCCGGTAATTATCTTTGATAGAATTCTAGCCTCTATATTTTTAAAATTATCATATTCACTATCCATTCTGCCAGTTGGAACAATTTGCGTATTAAAAATTCCCCATAGAGTTGTTAGTGGATCCTCGACCTCTGTTTGCTCGTTTTCATTGAAATTTCTTATTGTTTCCATATCTATAATAATACATTAATTTTTACTTAATACATAGCAATACAATAGAGCTACATATATGGGTTGTCTGAAGTTAATTATATTGATATATTAATACCACAATTTAATCCTATATTTTATTAGTATGGAACTTAATGAGTATCAAGCTAAAGCCTTTGCCACGGCTAATTATCCATCGATTGGAGCCAGTTATGTTTATCCGGCTTTAGGTTTAGCGGGGGAGGCTGGTGAGGTAGTTGAAAAAGTGAAAAAGATTTTTCGTAATCATAATGGAGTGGTTACAGATGAGTATCGTGATCTAATAAAAAAGGAATTAGGTGATGTATTGTGGTATATGGCGGTTTTGTCTCAAGAATTTGATTTTAAACTTGAGGATGTTGCTAAGCTGAATATAGAAAAACTAGCCTCGCGTGCGAAACGGGGAGCGTTACATAGTGACGGCGATAATCGCTAAAATTTATTCATTATTTTAGATTTATGGATTACGATTTGATAATTATTGGTTCGGGTGCAGCTGGAATGACAGCGGGAATTTATGCTTCTCGTTACCAGTTAAAAAATGTTATTATCGGAGACTTAGTTGGCGGATTAACGACTGAGGCTCATAAGATTTATAATTGGCCAGGCGATCCAGGAATTTCTGGATTTGAGTTAACAAAAAAAATGGCTGATCATGTTCGTCAGTCAGAAGGGGAAATTATTTCTGATGTGGTTATTGATATTGAACAACAACCAGATGCTAGTTTTATAGTAAAAACCAAAGCTGGAAAAAATTTTACTGCCAAGCGAATTTTATTTACTTCTGGAACTAAACATAGAAAATTGAACGTACCTCGTGAAGACGAATTACTTGGAAAAGGAGTTGCCTATTGTGCTACCTGTGATGGCCCATTTTTTAAAGGCAGGGATGTTATTATGGTCGGTGGAGGAAATAGTGTTATCTCCGCAGCTCTTTACTTAGCAGATGTGGCTGCCAAGGTGTATGTTGTCTGTCGTGGAGTAGCCTTAAAAGGGGAGCCAGTGTGGCGTGATGAATTAATCAAACGAAGTAATGTTTCAATATTATATGAAACAAATATTATAGGTTTTGTTGGCCAAGATAAACTTGAAGCAGTGACACTTGATAAACCATTTTTAGATAGTACTGAATTAAAAGCTGATGGACTGTTTGTTGAAATTGGTTTGATCCCGCAAAGTGAAATATTTAAAAAATTAGGTGGAGAAGTTGATCAATTTGGTTATATTAAAGTTAAGCCAGATATGTCGACAAATCTTAAGAATGTCTATGCGGCCGGGGACTCAACTGATGCTTCTAATAACTTTCATCAAATAGTCACTGCCTGTAGTGAAGGCGCAGTGGCGGCTGATGCTATTTATAAATCACTCTCCGTTAATTAAAATATTTATCCACTTTTTATAGATATACCATAATGGTGTATCTATTGTTTATTGTGAATTCTGATACGTATACTATCAATATTAATGAAATGTATTAAGATGCATTTCTATCTAAAGAATGATATACTGACTTTGAAGATAAAGTTATAATTATTTATTATTTTTCTATGATACTGCGTGATTATTTTAAAATAGCCATTGATAATAAAGCTTCTGATATTCATTTAATTGCTCGTGCTTTGCCGTCTTTACGCATAAATGGACGTTTACAGAGTATTGGTGATGAACTATTAGACAATGATTTTTTATCATCGGAAATAGAAAAGTTAATTTCACCTGAGCAATGGAAGAAATTTATTGAAATCAGGGAGCATGATTTTTCCTATGAATTTTTTGGCAAGCGTTTTCGTGTTAATCTTCATTTTCAAAGAGAGCAAATTGGTTTATCAGCTCGTTTAATTTCTGAACTTTCGCCAAACCCGGGAGCCCTGGGTTTTACTGATGCCATGTATAATCTTACCCGCTTACGAGATGGTTTAATTTTAGTTACTGGTCCTTCGGGTAGTGGTAAATCAACAACCTTAGCGGCTATGATCAATATTATTAATCAAGAACGTGATGCTCATATTATTACCATTGAAGATCCGATTGAATATGTATTTGAAAATAAAAAATGTTTAATTGAGCAACGTGAATTTGGAAGTGACACGTTAAGTTTTGCTGATGCTTTGAAATATTCGTTGCGTCAAGATCCAAATATTATTATGGTAGGAGAAATGCGAGATCCAGAAACAATCGCTGCCGCTCTTACAGCAGCTGAAACCGGCCACCTTGTGCTTTCAACATTACATACCCCAACTTCCGCTGATACAATTTTTCGTATTGTTGACTCTTTCCCTCCCTATCAACAACAGCAAGTTCTAAATCAACTGGCTGCTATTTTACGTGGTGTTATTGGTCAGCAGCTTTTACCAAAACGCGGTGGTGGTGTGGTAGCAGCTTTTGAAATATTATTAAACAACCAAGCTACTGCCAACTTAATTCGTCGTAGTCAGATTGGACAGTTAATGTCGATTATTCAAACCAGCGCAAAAGATGGCATGATACCAATGAATAAATATATTGATCGTTTAGTTGATCAAGGATTAGTTGAAGCTGAGGTAGCGGAAACTAGAAAACGTAATTTAGAAACTCAAGCTAGTTATACGTAATGAATATTTATGAATATTGATCGCTGGCAACAAATTGTAGAAATGATTAAATCAACTTTTGAAGTTGAAGAGTCAGGAATAGTAAACAGCGACGAACGAGGAGGTACTGAAATTGAGTATATTATTTTCAATGGTCCAATGGGGCGATTAAAACTGGAATTTGCTACACACCCAGCCCTCCTTGATACAAAAACTAAATATACAAAACGAATAGGCGCTGATATTGTTATTGAAAATACCTATAGTCCCACTGATACTGTTAGTAATTTGGTTGTTTGGAAGTGGGATGATGATGCTGATGACTGGAAGGCCTTTGAAGCCTCAATGTTCCAATAAAAAATTAGTAAAAAAATATGAAATTATTATCTTCAAAAAAAGCAATTATTATAGGTGTTTGTTTAATCGTTAGTATTGGTGTTAGTGGTTGTTTTAAAAAATCTAACACAGTTCAGAAAAAAGATAATAATAGCTTCGACCAGGTTTTGGCAGCTCAGTCAGAATTAAAAAAATTTCCCAATGCAGAGGCAATGAAAGAGTTTTTTGCTAGTCATCCTCAAGGTTCTCAAGGGAGTGGTTTTCGAGGTATGGAATCACCAATGTTAGATGCATCAAATGTTGCTACTAAGCAATCAGCTCCACCAGGCATGGGCTCCGGGGCAGCTGAGGGATTTGGTGGTGAGACAGTTTTTTCCGGAACGAATATTCAAGTTACTGGGGTTGATGAAGGGGATATAGTTAAAACAGATGGGGAGTATATGTATATCGTGAAAGATCAAACCGTGGTGATTGTTAAAGCAGAACCAGTTAGCGAGATGAGTGTCGTTGCAACTATTAATCTTGAAGCTACTCCTCAGGAAATATATATTAAAGATAATATCTTAATCGCCTTTGGATATGCTCAGGGAAATTTTGAAAAAATTGCAGTTGACTCAATGATGTTGCCATACTCTTCCGGATCTTTTTTAGCTTTTTATAATATCTCGGATAGAACCAAACCTGAATTACTTCGTCGTCTTGAGTTTGAAGGTAATTACACTTCATCTCGATTAATCGATAATCGTTTATATTTCATTACAGCAAATTATAATTTTTATCCTGCAGAAAATAATATCTTGCCAAGAGTTTTTGAAAAAGGTCAGCAGATTTCCGCTACAGAAACAACTGATAAATATATCTATCCACCTGTCTATTACATAGACACACCTTCTGCCTTAAACGCATCTACTGTCACCGTTTTGAAACTTGATGATATCCAAGCTCCAGTAAATTCTCAAGTATTTCTAATGCCGGCTGGTGAAACAGTTTATGCTTCACAAAAAGCTTTGTATCTTGCTTACACAAAATATCTTAGCGAGTATCAATTACGGATGGCAGTAGCTAAAGATATTCTCTGGTCACGATTAAATGATAAGGAACGCCAACGAATTGAAGCTATTAATGCTATTGATAACACAATTCTTTCTGAGGATGAAAAATTAGGAAAAGTTAATCAAATCATTGAGAGCTTTATTCGACGCTTATCGGCTGATGAACAAAAAAATATTAATACTAATATAGAAGCTGAATTTAAACGTCAGCACCCAAACCTTGCTGATGAGTTAGAAAAAACAGTTGTTCATAAAATAAGTTTTTCTGATCAAGGTTTAACCTACGTTGCTTCCGGAGAAGTAACCGGTCATTTACTAAATCAATATTCGCTTGATGAGTTTAATGATAATTTACGTATTGCCACAACCAGAGGTCAGTCATGGTTTATGCCAATGATGTTTGGACCCGCCGTTGATATGGTAGCTCCAGCTCCAGTTAATAATTCAACAAATAATGTTTATGTTTTGGATGGAATGTTGAAAACAGTGGGACGATTAGAAAACTTAGCTCCAGGTGAAAGAATATACTCAGCTCGGTTTATGGGAGAGCGGGCGTATGTTGTGACCTTTAAACAAACCGACCCATTATTTGTGATTGATTTAGCTAAACCTGAAAGTCCTTCGGTGCTTGGTGAAGTTAAGTTGCCTGGTTTTTCCAATTACTTACATCCATATGATGAAACAACTTTAATTGGAATTGGTAGAGAAGCTATTGATAAAGGTGAACAGGGCGTTGAATTGCTTGGTTTAAAAATTAGTTTGTTTGATGTATCTGAGCCAGCCGAACCTAAAGAAGCTTCCTCAATTATCCTAGGTGGTCGTGGTAGTGATTCAATATCTTTGCATGATTATAAGGCTGTATTATTTGATAAGGCCAATAATCTTTTGGTCATTCCTGCTAGTTTAACAAATATAAATAATAATGATTATCAAACTCAATTTCAGGGTTCAGTTGTCTTTACTGTTACTAAGGAAAAAATTAGCGAGCGTGGTCGTGTTAGCTTCCGATTGCCAAGTCAATATAGTTCGGAATCTTTTTATATAGATGACTCAGTTCGTAGAAATATCTTTATAAATGATACCTTATATAGTATTTCTCCGGCGACTATTAAAGCTAGTCTATTATCTAATCTCTCATTAACTGGAACACTTGATTTGCCAAAATCACAGATGCAAAATATGCCTACACCATTTTCAACTCCGGCTTCTCCTGCAATCCCACCAGTCATGAGAAATGAAATTAATGAAACACGTTAAGAAATTATTAACTATTTTGGTAGGTATTTTAGCAGTTGGTTTGATAGTAATTATTTTTCTTGTTAGTAATAAGACTGAAGAAGTTACTAATCCTACTATAGCCATACCGTCAAATGGTCCAATATCAGCTTTAGGTTATCAATCTGAAGCTAAGCAGGCTGTGGCAGATTATGAATTGTTTTTACAAGCTCAAACTTCCAAAGCAACGATTGCTACTCGTAAACAACACTTGTTAGATTTAAAAATTTCCAAAGAATCTCAGAATTTACATGTACAGTTAGTGACAATGGCTGATACCTTACTTGGTCTTAATGAAGGTCAGACTCAAGAAAAAAATCTAGCTGATCAGCAACTCAGAGAAATTTATTCACAATATCCTTGGCTCAAGAATTAACTATGCGTTTTCGATTTTTCATTATTCCTTTTATTGCCTTGCTTACAATCGCCGTTAGCGTTTGGTGGTTTTTAGATGCGACAAATGCATTGTGGATTATTTCAACATTATTGATTGGATACGTTTGGGCAGGTTGGCAACTTGATCCTGAAAGAAAAGATTGGTGGCGATTTGCAATTATCCCTTGGTTGGCAGCTATTAGTATATTATTTTTTAGTATATTAATTTCCGGACTACCATTTTTTATTTTGTTAGCTGGTTTTTCCGTGATCTTGCAGATATTATACTGGCGTCAACTTTTAATATATACGAGTGAATCACCTTCGTATATTCCTTTTAGTTTGGAGCGACTTTCTTTTAACTATAATTTTATTATTATTTTCTTTTTAGCTGCTTCAATATTTGGTTTTAAAAGATTTCTGGATATTTCAAGTTGGATTTTATGGCCAGCTTTTGGCCTCTGTTTGGCTGTCTTAATGTTACAAAGATTATGGATTAGTCAAGCCAATCAAAACTCTGCCTGGAGATTGGCCGCTGGTATTTTTATCGGTGTTATGGAGTTATTTTTGATTGCCACCTTCTTACCACTTGATTTTAGATTACTTGCTTTTTTGGTAGCGGCCTCGTATTATGGGTTTGTCTCACTTGCCTCGGGTCAACCAGAGCAGGAAGCCTCTCGGTTAAATATGTGGCTTCTTATAAGTATCATTACCTTGGGCTGTATCGCCGTTTTTGCCACAGCTCGCTGGTATTAATTTAATTTTATGAATATTTCTACGCGACCAAAAATTATATTTATAACCATTATTATTGCTGTGGCAAGTATTAGTGGTGGTATGTTAGGTAATTGGTTATTCATCTATTTTTTAGATACCTATTATGATGTGCCAAATGGTAATTATGGCACTGTACCCACTTCTGCAACAATGCCAATCAGAAGTCCACAAAAAAATATTGACAGTACCGCTATTGCTGGTTCAGTTACAAATGCTGAGAGTAGTTTAGTAGGAATTTTTAAACGTAGTAATCTTTATATACCAAAGAATAAAGTTAGTCAGGGTGTAATTATGACAAGTGATGGTTGGCTAATGTCGACAATATTGTTCTCCTCGGAAGGAGCTGGAAACTTTAGTGAGTATGTTATTGTGGCTAATGATAAAAAAGTATATGAGATTGATAAAGTTATTAATGATAGTCTTAATAAGATAAGTTTTATTCATTTAAAGAAGGCGAGTAATTTACCGGTTAAAGATTTTGTTTTAAGTCGAGATATAGCACCAGGTCAAGAAGTAATTGGCATGGAATGGAAAGGTGCTGTTAGTACCGGCCTAGTTAACTATCGATCTCCTGATGTTCGATCAAGCGAAGGAGCTCTTAATGAATTATCGGTTGTTGGTTTGGAATCACCTACAGCACCTAATATTTTTATTTTTGATCTTGGTGGACGAATGATCGGATTTTCTCGCAACAATATTATTTTTGATATTGATGGTATCCAGGCGTCACTTAATAAAATAATAACTAGTGGTAAAACAAGGTATGCTCGCCTGGGTATACATTATATTTCTTTAGCTGATCTGCCAGTTGAATCTGGAGAGGGAGCTTTAATTACAGCTGCTGATAAAAAACCGGCAATCATAAAAGGTAGTCCCGCCGAGAAAGCTGGTTTACAAGCAGGAGATATAATTTTATCAATAGATAAAGAATCAATTAATGTAAGTTCGGATATTTCTTCACTATTAAAACAATATCTACCTGGAGAAATAATTGATGTAACTTTTTCTCGAAAAAATGAGATAAAAAATATTCAAGTAACGCTTGATGAACAAGCCTTATAATATATTAATTATGAAGATGCGATCCATGCCATCATTACGTCATTTGAAGGGTAAGCGTATTTTACTTCGCCTTGATCTTAATGTCCCGGTTTCTGGGTCAAAAATTACTGATGATTTTAAAATTATTTCGGCTATACCAACGATTCGTCAACTTCGTTCTTGCCCATTAATTATTATAAGTCATCGTGGTGAGCCAAAAACCAAAGCGGGAAAATATACGTATCAAACCTCATATTCATTGCAACTAATCGTTAAGAAATTACAAAAATATATTGGGGGAAATATTTTTATTAGTAAGGGGTCTTGGTCTCTACTTAAAAAACAAGCTCAAGAGCTAAAGCCAGGGGATATTATGGTGGTAGAGAATCTTCGTTTTTGGCCAGGTGAAGTACAAAATGATAAAAACTTTGCGAAAGAACTAGCTGCTTTGGCTGACATTTATATTAATGACGCCTTCGCGGTTTCTCATCGAGCTCACGCTTCGGTGGCTGCAATTACAAAATATATACCCTCATACGCAGGCCCCTTACTCAGACAGGAAATAGTAAATCTAACTAAGGTTACAAAGCAACGTTCACTAGTTGTGATTCTTGGAGGAGCAAAAATTTCTAGTAAGCTACCATTAATACAAAAATTATTACCACGTTCTTCGGCAATTATTATGGGCGGTGGTTTGGCTAATACTATTTTAAAAGTTCGTGGTTATTCTATTGGGGCTTCGCTCTATGATGTAAAAAGTTTGGTTGCGGCTAAGCGTCTAACTTCAGAAAAAATTATACTGCCAATTGATGTTGTTGTTCAAAGTGGGAAAAAGATATTTACTAAGTCTATTACTCAAGTTGGAACCAAGGAAAAAATTTTTGATATTGGACCAGAAACTGTTTCCCATTTCTCTTCGATTATTTCAAAAGCAAAAACTATTATCTGGAATGGCCCTCTGGGATTATTTGAAAATAAAAAATTTCAAAATGGTACCAAACAAATAATAATTTCCATCCAAAAAACGCAAAAGAAAAATATTTTTACCTTAGCCGGTGGTGGTGAAACCGTTGAGGCTATAAGATATTTAAAAGCTCAATCTTCATTTACCTGGGTTTCAACCGGAGGTGGGGCAAGCTTAGCTTTTTTAAGTGGTGAAATGATGCCCGGTTTACAGGGATTAGGTGATACATAATATGACTGAAGTAAAAAAATATTTGCGTCCAAAACCACTTGTACTTATTACGTTAGAAGGTTGGGGAGTAGCCAGGGCTCATTCTGCTAATGCAATTACTGAAGCTAATCCCGAATATTTTAAATTTTTAATAAGTCATTATCCAGCTTTAACTCTTTTGGCATCTGGCGAGTCTGTTGGTGCTTTATTATCAGAGACTGTGGGCACGGAGTTAGGCCACCTGGCAATTGGCCTTGGCCGGCCAGTGATTAACTATTGTTCATTAGTTGACCAAGATATTGCTTCGGGCAATTTTTCAAAATTATGTGAAACAGAATTTGCAAATATACGCGATGGTAGCGTTCACTTGATTGGTCTTATATCTACGGTACAGGTAGAAGCCTCCTTACATCATTTACAATCTTTATTAAAATCTTTGAAGGAGTCACTGCCTTTAGATACAAAAATATTTTTACATGCAATTTTAGATGGACGAGATATGTCAGCCAAAGGTGGTCGTCATCTACTTGAAGATATTGAGAAAGAACTAAAAACTTGTAATGGAACGATTGCCTCAATAACCGGTCGGTTATATGGTTTAGATAGTCATGAGCATAAAGCACGCTTGGAGAAAACAGTAACCACTATGGTTGAAGGAAAAGGCAATACATCTATATCAGCGCTTCAAGCTGTTTCTGACAATTACCAAAAAAAAATCTTTGATGAAGAATTACCACCAACAGCTATTACTTCTTCAGGCGACACTCCAGTAGCTTTAATTTCAAAAGAAGATACTGTTATCTTTTTTAATTTTAATCCTATTTCTATTCGGCCGTTAGCTCGCTCTTTAATTCAGCAATTTTCTGCAACTGAGTCACATCCTCAATGTATAAGTTTAGTGCCTTATGATGATCCAGAAATAAAACCCTTATGTATACTACGTTCGCAAAGTAATTTTTTAGGGGAGTGTATTTCTGAAGCAGGTTTTCGTCAAATTAGAATTTCTGATAGTGAAGGTTATGTGTCAATTACTAGTTTTTTAAACGGGGGCAATGACGTAAGTGTTTCCGGAGAGGATCGACATCTAATTTCTTTATCTGGCGAAACAGAATATTCAACACGGCCTGAGCTTGGCACAACTGACATAGCCAAAGAAACAGTAAAAATTATCGAAGAGAATAAGTATGATTTTATGGCTGTAAATTTTTCAGCCTTAGATCGGGTTGGACATATGAGTAATATAACTCTAGCTAAGGACGTTGTTCTAGCTATTGATCGGGCTTTGCGAAAAATTATTGAAGCAGTTCTGCAGGCTAATGGCGTAGCGGTAATTGTTGGAAGTCATGGGTTAGCTGAACAGCTAATCTCCATTAATGGTGAAAAGTTTTCACCACATACAATAAATCCAGTTCCTTTTATATTAGTGGGAAAGCCATTCGCTGGTTATAGTCTTGGTTTTCCCGAAGCAGTTGGTGGTGATTTAAGTTTAATAACTCCTGTAGGAAGTTTAATTGATGTAGCACCGACTATTTTAAAATTACTGAAATTGTCTATTCCGTCAGTGATGACAGGCAAAAGTTTTTTTGATGAGCTTACATTACTATGACCAAGAAGATTTTTACTAATATTTTTAAATCTGCTGACACCATTGCCGGTGCAGCTTTTATAATTGCGATACTATCAGTGGCTAGTAGAATATTAGGTGTCTTTCGTGATCGTATTTTGGCGGGAACCTTTGGTGCGGGTCAAACGCTGGATCTATATTATGCAGCTTTTCGTTTCCCAGATCTTTTATTTAATTTACTAGTACTTGGAGCTTTATCAGCTGGCTTCATTCCAATATTTTCTCATTTAACAGCTAATAATCAACAAGAAAAGGCATGGCGATTGGCTAATAATATATTAAATATTCTAACCCTTGGGTTAGCTCTCTTGTGTGGTATTGGTATCATTTTTGCACCGTGGCTAGTGAGATTTATTGCCCCGGGTTTTGGACCAGAATCAATAACTACTCTTGTTGATTTAACACGGATTATGTTTGTATCTCCACTCCTTCTTGGCATTTCCAGTATTATTGGCAGTGTCTTACAGGCCAAGCGACGTTTTTTTGTGTATTCAATATCTCCAATTTTTTATAATCTTGGTATTATTGGTGGTGCTTTACTGTTAGCCCCTCGCTTTGGAATTATTGGTCTTGCCTTTGGTGTTGCGATTGGCTCTCTCTTGCATTTAATCATTCAAGTCCCAACTTTTTTTAAACTAGGTTTTAGGTATCAGCGATTATTTGAGTGGCGTGATGCAAGTGTGTTAGCAGTATTTAAAATGATGTCAGCTCGAACATTTAGTTTGGCTGTAACGCAAATTAATTTAATAGTGATAACAATTATTGCTTCTACATTAGCCACTGGTTCATTATCAATTTTTAATTTAGCCAATAATCTTCAATTTTTTCCAGTCAGTATTTTTGGTATTTCTTTTGCCTTAGCTGTTTTTCCATTGATGTCAGCAACTTCCGATAAAGAAAAAATAAAATTTTTATTTTCCCGGACATTTCGTCAGATTCTTTTTTTCATAATTCCGGCTACGGTTATTGTTTTAACCTTACGAGCTCAAATTGTTCGTTTAGTGCTTGGAACCGGAAAGTTTGATTGGACAGCTACAGTACTGACGATTGAGACACTTGGTTTTTTTGCTATATCTTTTTTTGCTCAAGCTGCTCTACCACTTTTGAACCGCGCTTTTTTTGCTCAACAAAATTCTCGAATTCCATTGTTTACTGGTTTAGCCGCCGAAGCAGTAAATATTATATTAGCAATATATTTGTCAAAGAAATTTGGGGTTCCTGGTTTAGCTCTGGCTTTTTCAATTAGCACGATTATTAATTTTGTATTATTATTTGTTTTCTTACATCGTCGGTTACATGGGCTTGATGAGCGACGTATTATTATGTCAGTTACCAAATATACAGTGGCGGCATTTATGGCAGTTTGTGCAATTCAGGCAATGAAACTATTGGTTTGGCCATACGCCGATATGAGTCGTTTTTGGGGAGTACTATTACAGGCCAGTGCCGCAGGAATCTTTGGTAGCGTAGTGTATCTTGGAATGTGCTCACTTTTAAAGAGTGAAGAGTTTGCAGAATTATGGAAGGCAGCTAAGATTCGTCTATTTAAACCATCAGCTGATTTTAAAGCTGATGATCAGGGTGAGGCTAGAGGGATTTAAAATAATATATGAAAATTCATTTTATTGGATTATCTTGCTTCCTAATCGAGAATGAAATGGGTTTTAGAATTTTAATTGACCCATTTAATAATTCCCCTGAATGGTCACTTGGTCCAAAATTTCCCGAAGAATTTAATGGAAAATCTTTTGGTACTAATGTTGTGTTGATGTCTGAACCAGATGCTGACCATTCATATTCACGTGGAGATTGGTTACAATATGCTCCGAGAACAAAACCCCATAGTGATCCTTTTCCAGACTTTGATTTAAAGGGAAGTTTTGTTTATGAGTATAATGGTGATTTAAATATAGCCTATCAATATACTATTGATGGGTTACGCCTAGCTCATTTTGCTGATAATGCACACTTATTATCTGATAAACAACTTAAGGAGATTGGTTCACTAGATATTATATTTATTTCTCCTCCTAAGGTTACTGCAGATAACAAAGCTCTTAACGTAGTGCGTCAAAATATTAATTTATTAAAACCAAAAATTATTATTTGGTCTCATCATATTGTCCCTGAGAGATTACCTTTTGAAACAGATAGTGAGACATTGAGATTATTTTTTAAAAAATACTTTAAAGAGAAAGCCAGCACTAATCAGTTTTATAAAGGAGAAGAAAGTTTTATTCAGCTGTGTTATGTTTTAGAAAATGCATTGTTATTAAATAAAGAGTATAATGGTCTACTTATTTCAGAAACATCGATTGAAGTAAACAAACAATCAATAGCATCTCTAAAAGAGAATCCTCAAAGTTTTTTATTTACTTCGATGTTGGCTCAGTAAGATATGTCTCAAGCTTTCAAACGAACAATAGAAAATTTTATTTGCGAACATTGTCAGCAAGAAGTTGTTGGTAATGGTTATACTAATCACTGTCCGCATTGTTTATATAGTAAACATGTAGATATTAATCCTGGTGATCGAGAGGCAACTTGTGGTGGTTTAATGAAACCAATGCAGATTGAAATAAAGGGACAGGAATGGATAATTTTACATACCTGCTTGATTTGTGGTTTTAAGAAAAAAAATAAAGTGAGCCCAGGGGATAATCGTGAGGCAATAATTCAATTGGCTAAGAGCTAATATTTTGCTTATATTAAACAAAAATATAGCTTACTCAAGCAAAAAATGACTTGACTTACAGTCAAAAATCAGCTATGGTAAAGCAATCTTGTCTTGAGATAATCGCCCGGTACGCAGGTGATTGCTTTATTTAAAAAAAGATAAAGAGGAAAGTCCGGACTCCAGAAAAAAGGCAGTGGGTAATGCCCACCGGAAGTAATTCCAGGGAAAGTGCCACAGAGACAATACTACCCGATCAAATGATCGGCGAAAGGTGAAAAGTGAATTCAAGTCATTAATCGGCTAGAATTCTCGTCGTCTGGTGACAGACTGACGCGGTAAACCCTGCCTGGAGCAAGAGCAAACCTTTTATTGCCAATGGCAGTAAAAGATGAAAAGTAGCTCGCTTGAATCCTTAAGTAATTGAGGATCTAGATAGATAATTACCGTTCGGTTCAATTTCAGTTGATTATATTAATTAACTGAGACCGGATACAGAATCCGGCTTATCGCGTGCCGGGTGTTTATTTCATGATAAGGAATATATGAAAAAATCAGATTTGTTTTTTTCCGTCCTTCTTCTGCCGCTTGATTTCTTAATGATCATAGCCGCAGGTTTATCAGCTTACTATCTTCGTTTTTCTAATCTTTCAACCGACATCCGTCCGGTAATTTTTAATTTGCCATTATCAGAATATTTAGCAGTGTTGTTTTTTCTTAGTTTGGTTTGGTTGGTTATTTTTTCTTTTTCTGGCCTTTATAATATTCGCGAACTCGGAAGTTTAAAAGTTGAATTAAAGAAAGTTATTTTTGGTTGTTCATTGGGCCTAGTGGCAGTGGTTATCTCAATTTTCTTTTATCGCGAACTTTTTTCTTCACGTTTTATTGTTTTGGCCGGCTGGGTTTTATCAATACTCTATGTTGGTGCGGGTAGAATATTATTAACCTTTGTTCGACGCATGTTGTATCGCTATGGTGTTGGCACACATTCTGTGGTAGTTGTTGGAGACAGCCAGACTTCTGATCATTTAGTTCGAGAATTTGCCCGTCGACCTGGACTTGGGTTTGTTGTTGTAAAACGACTATCAGATTTTAGTATTGAGTCAGCTAAAGAAGTAGAGGATTTATTGCTTGTTAAACCAATTGATGAAATATTACAAGCAGATCCTAATCTTTCTAAAAGTGATCGATTACGTCTGTATGATTTTGCTGATGAACATCATTTGGTTTTTAAGTATGCAGCTGATTTACTAGAAACAAAAGTATTACGAGTTGAAGTTGATGAACTTGGAGGCATCCCAATTGTTGAAGTAAAAAAAACTCCCTTAGATGGTTGGGGTAGAGTGGCAAAACGTCTAGCGGATATTATTGGTTCATTGGCATTAATTATTATTACCAGTCCAATAATGATCTTGGTAATTATTGCCATTAAACTTGATTCTCGAGGACCAATTTTTTTCTCACGACTTGATGATGACTCACCGTTATATCGAATTGGTCAAGGTGGAAAAAAGTTTCGTTATTTAAAATTTCGTTCAATGTTACCGCGAATGGATAGTATGCGGTATGGTGAATTAGCTGATCGTAATTTACGTTCAGATGGACCAATGGTTAAAATTAAAGATGATCCTCGGATTACCCGAGTCGGAAGATTTATTCGTCGCTTTAGCCTTGATGAATTACCTGAGTTTTTCTTAGTCTTATCTGGTTCAATGAGCTTGGTTGGACCTCGTCCGCACTTACCAGAAGAAGTAGCAAAGTATGAAAGTCGTCATAAAAAAGTATTAACCATTAAGCCCGGGATTACCGGGTATGCCCAAGTTTCTGGTCGCAGTGATTTAAGTTTTGAAGAAGAGGTTCGCTTGGATATTTATTATATTGAGAATTGGTCTATCCTTTCGGATATTATTATATTATTAAAAACGCCTTTAGCGGTTCTACGCTCACGGGCGAGTGAATAATTTTATGAAAGTTGCTTTAGTTCATGATCATCTGGCCCAAGCTGGCGGTGCGGAAAAAGTCTTACAGGCAATTTGTGAGATGTTTCCTGATGCGACAATTTTTACTTTATTGTATGAGCCAGAAAATGTAGATAAACATTTTAAAAATCGTCGGATTAGATCTTCAATTATTCAACGGTTACCCGGTGGTGTTAAACACTACCAATGGTATATGCCTTTAATGCCAATGGCCGTAGAATTTTTTAATTTAAAAACATATGATCTAGTTATTTCTGATGCTAGTGCTTTTGCCAAAGGAGTAATTACTGGTACGAACACTTTACATATTTGTTATTGTCATACACCAACTCGTTATTTATGGGATTATACTCATGAGTATATTGAAGAGTTACGATTTAATAAATATTTTAAAAAAATTATTTCTTTGGTTTTAAATTATATTAGAATTTGGGATAAATCAGCAGCGGATCGAGTTGATTATTATATAGCTAATTCAAAAACAATTAAAAGTCGAATTGCTAAATATTATCGTCGGACTTCAGAAGTAATTTATCCGCCAGTAGATATGGATCGTTTTAAAGTTGCGGATAGTCAGGGTGAATATTTTTTAATTGGTGGTCGACTTGCTCCGTATAAACGTATTGATATTGCCGTTAAAGCTTTTAAGGAGCTTGGCTGGCCATTGAAAATTTTTGGTGATGGTATTGATCTTGGACGATTACAAGAAATGGCTAGTAGAGCTGATAATATTGAATTTTTGGGTCGGGTGAGCGAAGAGCAAAAAGCTGAATTATATAAAAATTCTAAAGCGTTTATTAACCCGCAAGAAGAAGATTTTGGTATAACCGTTGTTGAAGCGATGGCCTGTGGCCGTCCAGTTATTGCCTATAAAAAAGGTGGAGCAACGGAAACAGTTATTGAGGGTCAAACTGGACTATTTTTTAATGAGCAGTCAGTTGCATCTTTGATTGAGTGTCTAAGAAGATTTAAGGAAGATTCTTTTTCCAGAGAAGCTATTAGACTACACGCTGAACAATTTTCTACTGAGAAATTCAAGAAACAGATGGCCGAAACTATACAGCGTGAATATGAACGCTTTAAAAATGGCCATGAATATCTTAATTGACATTCGCCCCTTGATGGATAAGCGTTATAGTGGGGTGGCGGAATATACATTCGAATTACTTAAAGCGTTATTAATTATTGATCAGAAAAATCATTATTGGTTGTTGTATAATTCGTATCATAATGTCAGTGATCGATTACCAACTTTTGATTATCCAAATGTCACTATTGTTAGAACTAAGTATCCTAACAAATTTTTTAATTATGTTTTATTAAAATGTTTCCATCGTCCGTTGTTTGACAAGCTTGTGGGACAACCAATTGATATTTTTTTCATGCCTCATTTGAATTTTGCCAGATGGTCACCGTCAATTCCAAGTATTATTACAGTCCATGATATCTCGTTTGTATATTTCCCACAATTTTTCAATTGGCGAAAAAATGTATGGCATTGGTTATTATCGGTAAAAAAATTATTGAAGCGATCAACCCTAGTTGTAACCCTTTCTGAAAATACTCAACGTGATGTTCGGCAATATACGAAATTAGATGCTGAAAGAACCAGGACAATTTATTCTGGTATCTCAGATAGTTTTCAAATTATTAATAAAAATGACATCCGATTAGGCGAAGTAAAACAAAAATATCAATTACCTGATGTCTTTATGCTCTTCTTAGGTACTATTGAACCGAGAAAAAATATTGAAGGCTTAATTAAAGCGTTTGAAATCGTTAAGAGTAAGCAGTGTCCAGATTTAAAATTAGTTATTGCTGGTGGCCGTGGCTGGAAAGCTGATCCAGTTTATGAAGCCGCTAATAAATCTTCATTCGTTAAGGATATTATTTTTTTGGATTATGTTGAGGCAGGGGATAAGGTGTATCTATATAATCTGGCGACTTTGTTTGTCTATCCTTCATTCTATGAAGGTTTTGGTTTCCCGCCCTTAGAAGCGATGGCCTCGGGAACGCCAACCATTGTTAGTGCAACTTCATCATTGCCAGAAGTAGTTGGGGATGGTGCAATAATGATAGATCCATATAATCCTGATGCTTTGGCAATGGCAATCAGTGAAGTTTGTAATGATGAATCTTTAAGATCACTATTGAGTGAAAAAGGAAAACAACAAGCAACTAAATTTAATTGGCGCAAAACTGCAGAGCAATATTTAGAATTATTTTCATTAATTTCAAAAAAATAAATGAAGGTGCCAACTCTAACAACTAATAAATCACCATTGGCTGATAGAATGCGACCTCAGAATTTTGAGGAATTTTTTGGTCAAGAAGAAATTTCAAAAGAAAGTGCTTTGATTCGTAAAGCCATTGCGCAAGATAATCTGCCTTCTTTGATTCTTTGGGGACCACCGGGTTCGGGAAAAACAACTTTAGCTTTGTTAATTGCCAATGAAGTGAAGGCTGAATTTATTCGGTTTAGTGCCGTAACTGAAGGCGTGGCTGATTTACGAAAAGCCATTGACCGAGCACGCTCTAACCAGTTACTGGATCAAAAGACAATTTTATTTATTGATGAAATTCATCGTTGGAATAAAGGTCAACAAGATGCTTTATTACCTCATATTGAAAGTGGTGCTTTAACCTTAATTGGAGCCACAACCGAAAATCCAAGTTTTGAATTACGAACAGCCTTACTATCTCGATCTCGAGTTATTGTTTTGCAGACTCTTAGTGATGTGGCTTTGGAAAAAATAATTAAAAATGCGCTTACTGATTCAGCAAGAGGTTTAGGAAGTTTAGATATAAAGATTCATGATGAGGCAATTACATTTTTGGTTGGTATTAGTCAGGGAGATGCTAGGTCGGCTTTAAATATTCTTGAGGCTTCAAGTGTATTAAGTAAAGAAATTACAGTTGAAATTATTAAGCAAGCCGCTCAGAAGTCACATTTATTATATGACAAGGTTGGCGAAGAGCATTACAACATTATTTCCGCTTTGCATAAGTCACTTCGAGGTTCAAATGCTGATGCTGCTTTGTATTGGCTGGCACGTATGCTCGAAGCTGGTGAAGATCCGTTGTATATTGCGCGGCGCTTAGTACGATTTGCTTCTGAGGATATTGGCTTGGCAAATTCTAGAGCTCTTGAACAGGCCATGGCAGGTTTTCAGGCCTGTCAGGTGATTGGTATGCCGGAATGTAATGTAATTCTCGCTCAAGTTGTTGTTTATCTCGCAAAGTGCCAAAAATCAAATGCATTATATACAGCCTATAAAGCCGCTGCCGTTGATGCGCAAGCAACTTCTAATCAAGGTGTGCCTTTGCATTTACGAAATGCCCCGACATCTTTAATGAAAGATTTAGGCTATGGAAAAGATTATAAATATAGTCCAAATTTTGATTATCAAGAAGATCAAAACTATTGGCCTGAAGGTATGAAAGAAAAAAAATATATTTAAAAAACTATTGGTTATAACAATAGTTTTTTAAAATTAGTTTTGAATTTAATGAAGAAATTTATTCTGTGAAAGAGAAGCTTGGAATAATAATATTATTAACATCAAAATAAGGTCCTTTGTAGGTTAGACCTGGAACAACTTCCGGAAAGCCAGCATAGCCCTCATCATCTTGTCCAAGTGAATAAGAAAATACGTAATCATTCTTTTTAGTTATATATTCACTTTTTGGCTCTTCCTCCGTTTGTTGCTCTTGCCAGACTTTTTCTGGGACTATGAATACATAAAAAACACTGTGGTATTCTCCGGTCTTGGTTTTTAATTGGAAGTTATATGCAATTCTTCCATCAATAAGAGTTTCTTTATTGACAGTATAATCTTTCCAGCGTGGTGGTAGTTGAAGAACAAAGTTATATGCTTTATTTCTATATACTAGATTATCAGATTTTTCTTCAGACTTTGTGTCGCTTTGGACAGGTGCAACAATGGGTGGTTCTTCTTGTTTCAAAGATTGTTCCTCAGTTTTTTCTTGGGGAGCTGTAACTTGGGCTGTTCCAAACCAGTATGATCCTATAGAGATTAATAAAAGCGCTAATATCCAAAATATAGTATTTGATGATTTTTTCATATTGATAGTATAACATATTGAGATATTGAAAAAAAGACCATCATATGATGGTCAATAAATAATTCTAACTAATTAAATCCTATTATTCAAAATACTTGTAAAATTGCTTGGTAAGTATTTTAGCCGCATCTGAAATCTCAGATGCTAAAAGAGGAAGCACCTCTTGTTGAGCAAAATAAATTTCTACTATATCCGGATTTTCAGGTACAGGATATTTTGGTTTGAAAAAATGTATTTCAAATTCTCCTGTCAAAATACTATTCTCTTTATCCAAAGAAAGCTCTTTTTTTCGATAGATTTTTCTCAAGCAGTCTTTGCTAATATTTAAATTTATCACAGAGTCTTCCTCCCAGAAGTTTTTCTCCCAGAACTCTGAATAAATTTTATTGTGTATTTTTTTCAATTTCTTTGTATTACTCGCATAGGCAAATTTTATTGTAAAGGCTACTTTTTTTGTTTTATAAAAAAATGGTAAATCAATAAAGCAACCGTTTTGGAGTTGGCGAAGATTTATACAAAAAGAAGTCAGGAGATTAACTCCAACTTGCTTTCTTTTTATTTGTTCCATTATTCAATAGTTAAGTTTTTAAAGTTCATACATTCAAGCTTGGTTTTTGAATATTGTCAAGTGTTTTGTGTTATCCCTTAGAGCCTAGTCTTGACAGAGACATCTATTTCCTTTACAATAAAACAATCAAATTATGGCTAACCCATAATTATTTTATTCATTTCTCATCGCCCGTTATTCTTTCCTTCCCTTATGGAAATTGATCCAGACAGGGCTTACGGGTGAGAGGTTTAAAGGAAAAATATTATGTCAGAAAAAAATACTGTACTGAAGTCACCTTCAGTTGTGGAGATGCTTGAAGCGGGAATGCACTTTGGTCATCGGACCTTTAAGTGGCACCCAAAGATGAAGCCTTATATTTTTGAGGCTCGCAAAGGAATTCATATTATTGATTTAGAAAAGACAAAGGCTAAACTTGAAGAAGCCTTGGCTTTTATCAGTCGTATAACCAGTGAGGGTAAGATAGTTTTATTTGTCGGCACAAAAAATCAAGTAAAAGGTCCACTTGAAGCAGCAGCTAAAGCTATGGGCATGCCTTATGTTAGCCAGCATTGGCTAGGTGGGACTTTAACCAACTTTAATATCATTCGAACATCAATCCGTGTTTTTCAGGATTTAACTGAGAAAAAAGAGTCAGGAAAATTAGAAAAATATACAAAAAAAGAACGGTTAAATTTTGACCGCCGTATTTCTAAATTATCACAAACAGTTGGTGGACTTGTGGGTATGAATAGAACCCCAGATGCAATTTTTATTTGGGATATAAAGCATGAAGAAACTGCGTTAGCTGAAGCAAAGAAAAAACGTATTCCAATTATTGCAATTTGTGATACCAATGTTAACCCAGATGGAATTGATTATGTTATTCCGGCCAATGATGATGCTTCTAAAGCTATTATAATGATTATGAAAATTATTGAAGATATTGTTGTGACGGCAAAAACTTCCGCAAAAGAAGCTAAAGATAGTCAAGCTACAGAAAATAAGTCAGAATAGTATTAGTTATAAAAAAGAAATTCCTAAAACTATCTTATTGTTTTAGAGCCTCGCTTCTGCGAGAAAAATCTTTATAACATTATAATTTTGTAACCTTATAACTAACAAATATGGAACAAATAAAATTGTTACGTGAGCGCACAGGCGCTGGAATCGTGGATTGTAAGAATGCTTTGCAAGAAGCTAATGGTGACCTTGATACGGCCATTGATATCCTACGTAAAAAGGGGATTGCTAAAGCTGCCAAACGCGGAGACCGTGAAGCAACTGAAGGTTTGGTAAAAGTCGGCCTAAATACAGCAGGAACTGAAGGCTATATTTTTGAAATAAATGCTGAAACCGATTTTGTGGTACGAAATGATCAGTTTAAAGAAATGGCAGATAAAATAATGGCAGTTATTAAAGAAAAATCTCCAGCTACTTTAGAGGAAGTCTTAGCCTTGTCAGTTGATGGAACATCTATTGCTGAGACTCTTGAACATATGAGCGGTGTTATTGGTGAGAAGATAGGTCTTAGTCGTTACACAAAATTAACTTCAACAGGTACTCTTGGAAGCTATGTTCACGCCCAGGGGAATATTGGTGTCCTTGTAGCTTTGAATGCAAGTGGTCAAACCGAATTAGCTCAAAATATTGCCATGCATATTGCGGCAGCTAGTCCTCGATATATAAAACCTGAAGAAGTTGATCCGGCTGAACTTGAAAGAGAAAAATCTATTTATCGCGAGCAACTTGCTACTGAAGGAAAACCAGATGAAATGATTGAAAAAATAATGATGGGTAAGTTGGGTAAATATTATGAAGAAGTATGTTTGCTCAAGCAAGAATATATTAAAGATGATTCAAAAAAAGTTGAAGATATTTTAAACGGAGTAGGAATAGAAAGTTTTATTCGCTATTCCATGTAATCTTTTTCACGCAAAAAACCTTCTCGGTATGTGCTGAGAAGGTTTTTTGTTTTGATAAACTTACTTATCTTTAATAAAGTAATGAACAATGATTAAAGAGAGGTAAGTTATATAAATAAGAATGGCGACTTTGGGGGATAAAAAATATTTGCGTTGAGGTTATAAGGTTATTTGATATTTAATAGTTCTATAATATTTTAATAAAATGGTGAGTTGACAAACCCGTCCTTTTGAGCTATAATGAATGTAGACTAATTATTAATGTACTTTGCCAATTGTCCGCTATATACAGGTACGTATGTAAGGTCAGTTAGCAGGTAAGAATAGTAAACGTATGTCAGAAATGCAAGACAAGGATTTTTTAGAAATGATTGTTAAGGCGATTGTTGGTCATCCCGACAAAGTCTCAGTTGAAAGAACTGTTGATGAGATGGGTGTCCTCTTAACGCTTAAGACAGATCCAGAAGATATGGGTTATGTTATTGGACGCCGAGGTCAAACTGCCCAATCTATCCGAACACTTTTGAAGATTGTTGGTGCCAAGAATAACGCGCGTGTTAATTTAAAAATTTATGAACCAGAGGGTTCTGTTAAACCACCTCGTCGCGAACGAGAGCGTGATAATAATTTTGGACACAGTCATCAGACTGAGGGCCAATCTCATGCCCAAGCTTTAGCTGATGTTGATACTTCAGCCATTGATGATATTGATAACTTAACTATTTAAGTTTTATAAAAGTCCTCCGGTCGTTTGACTGGGGGACTTTTTGTTTAAGCTATATTGTATGTTGTTTCGTGTTCTGACAATTTTTCCTGAACTGATAGACTCGTATATGAAAACGGGAGTTTTAGGACGTGCTCAAAAGAAAAAAATTATTACCGCTAAAGCCTATGATCTTCGTGATTGGGCTACTGATCGTCATGGAACTATTGATGATACTCCCTATGGTGGTGGGGCAGGCATGGTTATGAAAATTGAGCCGATTTATAAAGCCTTACTAAAATTAAAATCCAAGCCTCGTTATACTAAAAAGGAGCAAAAAGTTATTTTACTATCTGCTAGTGGTAAAACCTGGGATCAATCATTAGCCAAAAAATATGCCAAGAGTACAAAGTCTCTAATTTTTATTTGTGGTCGCTATGAGGGAATTGATGAGCGGATTACAGAGCTTGTTGATGAAGAAATTTCTATTGGAGATTTTGTGATGACCGGCGGAGAAGTGGCAGCCATGGCAATTATTGATTCAATTGCACGATTACTGCCTGGAGTTCTTGGTAATGAAGCAAGTTTAGACTTTGAATCTCATTCAAGTAAGGGGTGGCTTGAGTATCCTCATTATACAAAGCCAGAGGTTGTTAGTTTTGGTAAAAAAAAATACCGAGTGCCTTCGGTATTAGTTTCCGGAAATCACCAAGCTATTGCCACCTGGCGTCAAGAGCAAGCTACAAAAAAATCTAAGTCCATAAAGCAGAAATAGCATCATCTAGATTTTTTACTACTGAAGTTTTTAACCCTTTTACTTCCTGATCAAAGCGGGGAGTAATTATTTTTTTAAACCCAAGCTTGACTGCTTCTTTAATTCTGATATTAATATGACTGACTGGCCGAATTTCTCCACCCAACCCAACTTCACCAATTATTAAAGTTTGGCGATCAAGTGGTTTATCAAGAAAAGAAGAAATAATTGCTGCGCACACTGCGAGGTCTAATCCAGGATCAGTAATGCGTAGACCGCCAACTATGTTTAAAATAATGTCTTGATTAGTTAAATTAAATTTTGTTCGTTTGTTTATAACCGCAGCTAAAACTTGCAATCGATTAAGATCAAAACCAGAAGCTTTGCGTTGAGGATAGCCGAAAACAGTTTTTGTTACCAAGGCTTGAACTTCTAATAAAAATGGACGTGTACCTTCAATAATACAACTAGTGGCAGAACCTCCGGTGGTACTTACGGTATCATCAAGAAAAATTGCCGAGGGGTTGGTAATTGGTTTAAATCCTGTATTAGTCATTTCAAAGACCCCTAATTCGTTGGTTGAGCCAAAACGGTTTTTGCTGGCACGAAGAAGTTGATAGCCACGAGCGGTTTCTTGTTCAAGATATAAAACTGTATCAACTAAGTGTTCCAAGGATTTTGGACCAGCAATATTACCATCTTTAGTGACATGACCAATTAAAATAAAAGCGATATTTCTTCGTTTGGCAGTTTCTAAGCAACGAACGGCCACGGCTCGGATTTGATTTAGACTCCCGGCTTCTTGAGGAATAAGACTAGTTTGAACTGTTTGAATAGAGTCAATAATAACTAGTTCAGGTGATTCAATCTCAACGGCAGCAATAATTTTTTCAATATCAGTCCCATTAATAAAGTTAAAATTTTGCAAATTACAACCTAAACGTTCTAAGCGCATTTTTACTTGCCCAAGCGACTCTTCTCCAGAGGTATAAATAATTTTATGTTTTTTTCCGATGGCTTCGGCGATTTGGGCTACAATGGTAGATTTTCCAATACCAGGTTCCCCTGAGAGTAAGGTTAGTGAACCAGTAACAATGCCACCTCCAAACACTCTATCAATTTCGCTTGTACCAGTTTCAAGGCGACGAAAGTTTTCATCAGTATCAACATCAGCGAGTTTAACAATTTCGGCCGGAGCAACAGTTGATTTCTGCTTTGTTTTTTCTTCTTTAGTGCCAAGTGATAATGTGCCCCATCCGCCACATTCTAAACAACGTCCCTGCCATTTTGGGGATTGAGCATCGCAGCGGGTGCAGGTGTAGATTGTTTTTATAGACATAGGGGTTAAATTCAAAATAATAAAATTCAAAACTACAAAATTAAATGCAAAACTACAAAACTGTAAAATCAAAAACTATAAAACTTTTGCTGTTTTGTTATTTGTTTTGTATTTTGACTTTTATCTCACTTTAACTCTGCGAAGTTTGTTGGTGCCTCCTTCAATGTAATATAAGTAGGTACCGTCGGGTGAAAAAGATATATTATTGATTGAGGAAGAATTAGAGAGGGGGATTAGGTCTTTTTGGCCTGTGGATGGGTTTATTCTATACAGAAGATCTTGGGTATTGGCGGCTGCAATTGGGAACATACCTGCTCCTCGTTCCAAAGAAATTGGCACAGCGCAATATAATTCATTACCAGTGTATGAACATTTATTGGCCCAGGTATTAAGATTAAGTGGTCGACGATTACTGCCAATAGTCTCACCTTGAGCGCCTACTAGCCATAAACTTGGTTTAAAGTCATTGTCCTCTGAATAAACACTATATAAAAGTTCATCACCTTTTGGAGACCAGAGTGGCTGAAAGCCTCGACCTTCGGTAACGGCAGATTTAAAATTTTCACCATTTTGACCAATAAAGAAAACTTCTTTTCTATTAAAATCAATACCATCAACAAAAAATGCTATTGATTGATTATTAGGTGACCAAGAAGAAATTACTTTATCACCATTTTCACCTAAGGATTCAATATTTTTTGCTTTTGAACCATCGTCGTTGGCGACAACCAACCAGCGGTTATCTGGATCAAGACCAATGCTCTTGGCAACGATTTTGTCATCAGTAGGAGAAAAATCAAAATCTTCCCAGTGCTTTGGAAGGGTTATTTGGTTTTTTGTAGCAAAGTCATAACGAATTTTATTACCATCGGGATATTCTAAAATAGCTTTATTACCACTAGATGACCAGGTAACATTATTTACTCCAAAAAATTGTTTGTCTGAAAGGGTAACTAACTTGCCTTGAGAATCTAAAGTATAAAAGCGATTGTCTGTTTGGTTATAGAATTGAACCCTTCCATTTTCACTAATATCTGGAAAAGAGGCTTGGTCAGCAATCGTATCTCCAGAAGTAGCAGGAACAACTTCATTACCACCAATTTCATTGGGAATTACTCCGGTACCACCTTGACCCGGTAGTTGTCCGTTACCAGAGGGAGTAACTGTGCCAGGTGTTCCAGTATTAGCTAAAGGAAGGCCATTGCCAGTTTGATTATTTATTGGAGTTTCAGAAGGAGGAGTAGGTATTGTTTCACGGAAAAAAACTACATATAAGAGATAACCAACCACCACCACAACAATACAGAAGATGGCTATAAGACTGATTTTTTTATATTGTATTGTCATATTGATATTTAGTGTATATCTCAAAGTAAAAGGATTGTTACCCTGAGTTTTTTTATGGTATAATAAGAGTAATCTACTTAGAATTATATACGTCCTGTTTTGTAGTGTCAAAGCAGAGAATTTCCATGTATCTCTATGCCTTTATTTAACTCGTTATTTACCTCCTCAACTCATAGCTATCTTGGTATTGATATTAGTGCCCCAGGGATAAAAATGGTGGAGTTAGCTCGTAACGGCAACCAGGTCGCTTTATTAACATATGGTTTTAGTGAGCAGAAAATTGATAGTCCAGTTAAGGATATGTCTATGCTTGATGTTCCTCGAACAGCTGCTTTAATTCACCATATCGCTGAGAAAGCTCATGTAGCCTCTAATCTTTGCTTGGCTTCACTTCCAACCTCTTCAGTTTTTTCGTCAATTATTAATATTAATCAAACCGGTAATAAGAAAGATTTAGAAGCGGCCATTAACTGGGAAGCCAAGAAAGTGATTCCTTTGGCCTTGCAGGATATTGTTTTGGACTGGCAAAAAATTGAAGGCGGACAAGAGGGTAATAATATGATTCTCTTGACTGGAGCCCCCAAGGCTTTAATCCAAAATTATATTTCTATTTTTAAAGCTGCTCAAAGAAATCTCTTAAGCTTAGAAACAGAAATCTTTGCTTTGATTAGATCGTTACTTGGAAATGATCGTTCTCCAGTGATGATTGTTCAGATGGGTTCAACAACCACTAACATTTTCGTGGTTGATAAATGCACTCCGGTTATAAACCGTAGTATTGGTATTGGAGGAAATAATATTACAAAATCTATTGCTGAACATCTTAACTTAAGTTTGGAACAAGCGGAGCAATTTAAATATGATTTAATGCACAGTGAGACCGTCAATGGGAAAACCGAAGTATTACCAGCTATGATTATTGAAGCTTTAGGCCCAATTATTAATGAAATAAAATATATTTTTGAAGTTTTTGGTAATAAAGAAAGTCGTCGTATGGAAAAAATTATTTTAACGGGAGGCGGTGCTTTACTGCCGGGATTAACAAATTATCTTTCCGATCAATTTAATGTAAATACAATTGTTGGAGATCCTTGGTTTAGAATTTCCTACCCATTTGAATTAAAACCGATTCTAGAAAAAATTGGTCCCCGTTTAGCAGTGGCGATTGGCTTAGCTATGCGGGAATTTGATAAGAAATAAGACTATGTTTGAAGAGGAATCTTCCGAACAACCAAAGAAAAAAGAGTTGCCGAAGATCTCAAATACAGAATCGGCTTCATCAGGCTGGCTTAAAAAAGTAAGCCAATTATTTTCTGTATTTAAAAAAGAAAGTAATGACCACGACCGTAATAAAAAAATTCATCAGCTAGAAAAAGCTCGAGACACAGAAAAAAAGATTTTATTAGAACAAAGAAATTTTTATGAAAAGCTTTTTTCACGTTCACCTGAGACCAAAAATAAAATTAAGCATCATTTTTTCGAAAAACTGAGAAAAGCTCCGAAGTCAGTACTTACCCCTCCGCCTCCGCCCCCTCCTCCGGCTTCTGTCTTGTCTGTGCCAACACCTAAAGTTCCTGAGATAACTATTCCAACTCAAACAAAGGTTCCAGAACCGTCTGCGCTTGTCCTTAAGCCACCGGTTGCGTTGACAATGGAAAATGAAATTCCGAAACCACTCCTTCAGTCTCAACCACAAATTACCCAAGCCTCTGTTCAATCATCAGAGATTACAAAGCCCCCACTACCAGTAGCTCCATTGCCAGTTCAAAAGAAAGCTTTTTCCTTGGGATTTTTTAGTCGATTATTTAGTAAAGACTTATCAGCTAAATTGGCTGAAGAAAGAAAAAAAGAAGAAGCTTGGCAAGAACGAAATTCAGTTGAACAACGTTTTTGGCAACCAGCTAAAGGTTTCAATCCGAACTTGATCAAAGATCAGGAAATTGTTTTTTTTAACTGGCATGAAAATATTTTGGTGTTAAGCTTGTCACTTGTTATGTGTTGTTTAGCTATTAGCTTGACGTATGTTGGTTTATTAATTTGGCAAAAAGAACGATTAGAAGCAAGTAAATTTGCTTTTTCAAATGTGGAAATTATAGATAGTCAAATTAAAAAAAGTGAGCAAGAAGTTGAGGAAGTTAAAGAATTTAATAATAAATTAAGTATGGTCAGTGGCTTATTGGATAATCATGTCTACTGGACAAACTTCTTGACTTTTCTTGAGGACTCAACTCTAAAAGATGTATATTATGAGAGGTTTGCTGGAGATATTTCCGGAGAATATTCAATTCCAGCTTTAGCTTCAAGCTTAGAAGCAATTTCTTTACAGCTTGACGTTATGAAAAAAGTTGAAAAGGTTGAAAGTGTATCTCCAGATATTGGTCAACCAAGTGCTGATGGAAGGTCAATGCAATTTAATTTAGGGTTAGTCATAGATCCCACAGTCTTTACGAAAAAATAGTATGGTAAATATTGTTTTTAAAACCAAAAAAACTGCTGAAAAACCAAAGGATGGTGGTTTGGTGAAACCATCGCTTGTTAGTTTAAATATATTTGCCAATTTTTTTAATTGGTTTGTTGTGTTGATTTGTATTATAGTTTTGGCCAGTGGTTATTGGTGGCTTCTTAAACCAAAATATGACGTAGTGGTAAATGATGAAGCATATAAACAACAAGAGAAGATTTATCAAGACAAGATCACTTATTTAAAAAAATTAAATGAAGTAAAAAACGTCTATAATACTATTACCGATCAAGAAAAGGAAAAGATTGATGCTATTATTTCTGCCCGAGAAGATATTGATTCCCTGAAAATTGATATTCTTAAAGAAATATCAAATTTAGGAAAATTGAATGATGTCCAAATGGAAGGTTTTGAATTAACCCCATTAGATAATTCTCAAGATAGATTTGTTAGTATAGCAAATAATAAACTAAGTTCAATCGCCGGTGATGATCTGCAAATTATTGTTGTTTCTTTTGTAATTAAAGAGGTAGAATATGATCAATTAAAAAGAATTCTAATCCGGTTTGAAAAAAGTTTGCGTTTCATGGATATCACAAAATTTTCCTATAACCCTGATGTCAAACAAGCTAATATTGAATTATATGCCTATCATTTAATTCCTGAAGTTACCCCATAATATGTTAAGTAAACAAGATAAAAATATTGTGAGTGTCTACTTGGTGACGATTATTGTCACAGCTGTTTTAGTGTTTGTAATTATTAATTTTAATAATTGGTTTTTTAATGATACACAGCCAGTTGAATCCCAGTATACGCCGGTTACTCGTAATACCATTGGCGCTGATGATTTTCAATCAGATGTTTTTGCAAGAGACAGTTTTCGCTCGCTTGGCCCATTGGTAACTGAGGCAGAATTAAAAGAACTTGATACTAAGATCGTTGAGTTACCCGGGGGAATTAGTGGCACCATTACACCGACTGTTCGTCCAAAACGTGAAGTTAGACGCAGTAATCCTTTTATTCCTTTTTAGTTTCCTATGGCTACTAACCCAGCTTTTATTGATAAGCAGAAATCATTATTAGATTTTTTAATTTCTAGGCAATTGTTGTCACAAGAAACAGCTACGACTGCCTTAGAAGAAATTGAATCTTCTGGCAAAAGTGTTGATGATATTATTATTGAAAAAAGTTTAATTAATATTGAGGATTTTGTTAAAACAAAAGCTGAATTTTATAATTTTCCGTACACTGATTTGGCTGATAAAGTTGTTGATGAGAAGATTCTTAATATAGTCCCACTTAGTATTGCTGAGCATTATAAGATTGTTGCTTTTGATAAAGTCGATAGTAAACTCAAAGTTGGTTTGGTTGATGTCACAAATTTTAAAGCCATTGAAGCCATGGATTTTCTGGCTCAGAAAAGCAAACTTAAAGTTGATTATTACCTGATTTCAAATTTTAGTTATACAAGTGTTTTTAATCAATATAAAAATTTTAATAAAGAAATAGCTGGAGCCCTGGCCACAAAAGCCAAAGAGGATTCAGCCAAAAAATTAGAGGATGATAAGGAAGACGATGGTATAAAATTTGATAAAGTAATTAAAGATGCCCCAGTCTCAAAAATCGTATCAGTAATTATTCGTCATGCTATTGAAGGTGGTGCCAGTGATATTCACATTGAACCAATGTCTGATGAATCGCGGGTTAGATATCGTATCGATGGTATGCTCCATAATTCATTGACCTTGCCTAAAGATATTCATCCGGCAATCATTGCCCGTATTAAGGTTCTGGCGGATCTAAAACTTGATGAGTCTCGCTCTCCACAGGATGGACGTATTCGTTTGACGATTAATAATCGAGAAGTAGATTTTCGTGTTTCATCAATGCCTTTATTGAGTCAGGAGAAAGTTGTTATGCGTGTTTTGGATAGCTCAAAGGGGATTGTTAGTTTAGATAAATTAGGCTTTGTTGGACAGACTGCTGAAGTGTTGAATACGAGTTTTAAAAAGACGAGTGGTATTATGTTGGTTACTGGTCCGACTGGTTCAGGAAAAAGTACGACGTTATATTCTCTTCTTTCTATTTTAAATAATGAAGAAAGAAATATTATTACCTTGGAAGATCCAATTGAATATCAGCTGAAGGGTATTAATCAATCACAGATTCGAGCTGAAGTTGGTTTTACTTTTGCCTCTGGGCTTCGTTCTATTTTACGACAAGACCCAGATATTATCATGGTTGGAGAAATTCGTGATAATGAAACAGCTGAATTAGCCATTCACTCAGCTTTAACCGGTCACTTAGTCTTATCAACTTTGCACACCAATGATGCTCTGGGTACAATTGCTCGTTTGCTTGATATGAAAGTTGAACCTTTCTTATTAAGTTCAGTTCTTAATCTAGCTTTAGCTCAACGTTTGGCGCGTCGTATTTGTACTTACTGCACGGTTCAAGCTCAGATAGAGCCTAATTTTATGGCTAGTATTAAAGAAAAAATAGCAAAGATTCCCCTTGAGAGTATAAAAAAAGTAATTCCAGATTTTGATATAAATAAAATATCATTTTCTCGTGGTCAGGGTTGTACACATTGTGGTAATACGGGTTACCACTCTCGAATTTCAATTGCTGAAGCTATAGATTTTAATCAAGGCATGCGTCAATTATTAGTTCAAAAACAGGGTGCTGTAAGACTTGAAGATGTTCAGGCTAACCAACCATTTTTAACAATGGAGCAAGATGGCTTAATCAAAGCTGTCCAAGGTTTAACAACCTTAGAAGAAGTAATGCGTGTCATTCAATCATAGTATGTCTCACTCTAAACCAAAAATATTGTTAATTGATGATGATCCTTTTTTGATTAGATTATATAATCAAAAATTTTTGGATGAAGGTTTTATTGTTCATAGTGCCTCTACGGCGGCTGATGGGTTAATAGCAGCCAAAGAATTTCAACCTCAGATTATTCTTTTGGATATATCTTTACCAGATGAGGATGGGTTATCGTTGTTAAAAAAATTAAAACGTCAAAAAGAAACTGCCAATACTCCAGTAATGATTTTAACTAACATTAATGAAATGCCTCATCGAGAACAAGCAAAAATTTTTGGGGCTGTTGGTTATTATGTAAAAGCTTACTTAGAGCCTGGTGAAATTGTTGAGCGTGTTCTAGCGGTTATAGAACTATAAATCACTATGCCTTCATTTAATTTTCATATTCTTGATAAATCAACCAACCAAGAGCAGACTGGTGTTGTTGAGGCTGATTCGGAAATTCAGGCGAGTGAAACTTTGACTTCTCGTGGTTATTTGATTATTAGTCTTCAGGAAATTACCCATCGTCAATTGGGATCTTTTTCCCTTTTGAATTTCTTAAACCATGTTAGCGTTAAAGACGTAGTGGTTTTTTCACGACAATTTTCAGTAATGATTAGTGCGAGCGTGCCGGTTGTTGAGGCTTTAAAGGTTATTGCCACGCAATCAGAAAAAGGAAAATTAAAGCAAATTATTGCTGAAATAAGTGATGAAGTAAATAACGGCGAAACATTATCAGGAGCTTTTGCAAAGCGACCAAAGCTTTTTTCAAATTTTTATATTAGCGTTGTAAAATCAGGAGAGCAATCAGGTAAGCTTGATGAGGCTTTGAATTATATCGCTGACGAGATGGAAAAGGATTATGATATGAGTAGTAAGATTAAGGGAGCAATGATTTATCCGACTTTTGTGGTTGTTATGATGGTGGCGATTGGTTTTTTAATGATGATTTTTGTGGTGCCAAAACTAACTTCAATTATTACTGAAGCCGGGGGTGAATTGCCAACCCCAACCAAAATTTTAATTGCTATTTCTAGTTTTTTAACAGCATACTGGTGGGTGGTGATTGGGGGAGTGATCGCTTTGATTGCTGGTTTTCGTATGTATTTAAAGAGTAAGTCTGGACGTCGCCAGTTTGATTATATTATTTTACATATGCCGATTTTTGGTCCACTGCTTCGTATGATTTACTTGGTTCGGTTTACTCGTTCCATGAATACTTTAATTATTGGAGGTGTTAATATCTCTTCAAGTTTAAAGGTAGCCGGGGAGGTTGTGAATAACACCTACTATCAAGATTTAATTACGCAAACAATTGTTGAAGTGCAGGGTGGTAATTCTATCTGTACTGTCTTTGTGAAATCAAAAGAAATACCAGCCATGGTTTCTCAGATGATGATGGTTGGTGAAAAAACCGGTAAATTAGATGTTGTTTTAGAGAGAATTACCACTTTTTATAACCGAGAAATTACAACTTTGTTGGCCGGTCTGATGTCTTTAATTGAACCAGCTTTGATGGTAGCAATGGGTCTTGGTGTTGGTGTTATGGTTGCAGCGATATTGCTGCCGATGTATAATGTAGTTAGCCAGATATAGTAATTTTTTGTTGCTTGTTTTGGTGGAATGTAGTATACTGTTAATATAACTTTTCACGAGGACCGTGAATAAATTTAGATCGGGGGTGAGACCATGAAACAAATAAACAATCGAAAAGGTTTTACATTAATCGAACTTTTAGTCGTTATTGCGATTATCGGTATTTTATCAACTCTCGCAATCGTTGCTTTGGGTAATGCTCGTCAGCGTGCTCGTGACGCTAAGCGTGTCTCAGATATGCGACAGGTACATGCAGCTTTGGAGTTATATAACAACGATGTTGGTACATATCCAACTGACATTACACCTGGTTGGCCTATAAGTTCTATTGGCGCTAATTCAACGACGTATATGGCAATAATGCCATCTAATCCAATGCCAATGAGTGACGGAGTTTGTGAACCAACTGGACAGAATTACTCATACACTGCATTGGCCAATAATGCTTCATATGTAATGACATACTGTATTGGTGCAGCAACGGGAGATATCTCTGCTGGTACTCACCGAGTGCGTCCTTCGGGTATTGGAGGTTATTAATCTAAGGAGGTATGTTAATGGAATACAGATCACTGATTTTGTCTGTGGTCTGTATTTTATACCAATGTTTTTAAGAAATAATGTAATACAATTTGTGAGTGCAATAACACGCTGGAGTATTTTTAGTGTGGTTTTTTTTGTGCCAATTTATTTTGCCTGGTTTCAAGAAAATTACACAATTTTTGATTTGAATAAGTCAGTTGCTTTGCATTTACTTTTAGCTATTACAATTATTAGTTGGTTGATACAAATTTCTCTGGAAGGAAGGTTACAATGGCAAGGAAATAAGAAGTTTTTTATTCTCGGAACAGTGGTTGCCGTGGTTTTTTTATTAAGCACAACTTTTTCACTTCATCCAGTAATTAGTTTATGGGGGAGTTATGAACGACAACAAGGTTTGTATAATTTATGGCATTACCTTGCCTTAACATTTTTTATAGTTGTTGTAATACAAAATCGAGAGCAACTGTATAGCTTAATTATAGCTTTGCTTTTAGGCTCGGTGTTTGCTACGGCCTATGGTTTACTTCAGTTATTTGGTTTAGATTTTTATACATGGGGAGAGGATATTGGTCGTCTTTTTTCAAGCTTTGGACAACCGAATTTTTTTGGGCATTATTTAGCAGTGCTTTTGCCTTTGACACTGTATGCTATCTTTTTTCTTAGTAAAAATATTTATACCAGAATTGGCTATTCGGCTTTGTTCTTTGCTCAGATGTTGTGTTTAATTTTTACTTTTAGTCGAAGTGCTTGGTTAGCCTTACTTATAACTATTATAGCTTGTTTTCTTTGGATTTTATTACGGCGCGGTAAGAAAGTCTTCTTTGCTGTGTTTATTGCTTTAATCATTGCCTTAACTGCAATGGTCAGTTTACCGATAATTAGAGAAAAAATAGCTGAAGTGGCTTGGCGACAAGAAGTGCAGGCAGCTCAGCGTTTTTTAAGTATTTTTAATCTTAACTTTGGAACAACGAGAACAAGATTATTATATTGGGAAGCAGCAGTGAATGGTTTTAAGGATGCAACCTTGAAACAGAAAATATTTGGGCATGGACCTGATGCCCTACCAAATATTTTTGTAAAATATTACCAACCAGAATGGGCTTATTTTGAAACAATTAATTCCTTCCCAGATCGGGCTCATAATTTTATTCTAGATATTATATTGCAATTTGGTCTACTTGGTTTTATTAGTTTCACTCTTTTCGTTGCATACATAGTAAGACGGTTAATCAAGGTTACCTGGAAAGAACAAAGTCCTCAGAATTATTGGTTAGGAGTGAGTATATTATCAGCCTTGAGTATTTACGGCATTAATAATTTTTTTAGTTTTTCATTAGTGTCAATGAATGTGGTGTTTTATACCCTTCTTGGAATAGCCTGGCTTATCGGAAATAACTATACATCTTCAACTTTTTCTTTAGATTTTTTTCAGCCGATTTCAAGGTGGGTGTTGGTTGGTGCTATATCAGTTTTTCTGATTACCTTATTGTATGGTTATAATTTTAGACCACTGATGGCCGATTATTATTTTTTTAAAGTTAAAAAAGCTGAAACTCGAGGTGACTGCCAAAATGTTGTAGCTAACATGGAAAAAACTCTTAACTGGTATCCTGTTAGTCATTTTTATTCCCGAGCTTTTATTAGTTATGGAGTCAACTGCCTTTCTGCTTATTCATCAAAAAAAGAACAACAATATTTTGCTGAAATTCTCTTGACACAAGCTAGTACTATTGACTCTAAAGAAAAACAATATTATACCCTAGTTGATCTCTCGCGCCTGTATTCAATTTTAAGTAGCTTTATTGATCAAAAATATTATGATAATGCCAAAGCGCACTATGAAGAACTATTGTCTATAAATCCTTCAATAACTTTTGTCTATTCAGATTATGGACGGTTGGAATTATGGCATAAAAATTATCAGCAAGCGATAGCAATTTTCAATAAAGGAATAGAGGCAATGCCCTCAGTTGAACCTAAAGACCCTCGGCATCGTCGTAATGATATTGTAATGCAATTGGCTAACTTGTATACACAAATAGGGGTAACCTTGAATGAACAAAAAAAATATGATGAATCAGCTAGTTGGTATATCAAAGCTCTAAAGATTTTTCCTTATGATTTAAACGCCCGTAAAAATTTGGCTGATTATTTTTATTTATCTGACAATCTGCCTGAATCTCTTCGCAATCATAATAGTGGGTATATTGTGGATTATAATAATAGTATGTGGCCACACGAGTTGGCACGTATTTACCAAGAATTAGGAGACGAAGAAAGAGCTTTGCATTTTGCAAAACAAGCTCTTGAACTTAGTCCTGAGAATCCTGCTATAAAAAGCTTAATTAAAAATCTTGAAAGTCAGTAAATCGTATGTCATATTCTATGTATGAACAAGTTTATATTTGATCGTCCAGAGCTTCTATCATCAATTAATGGTATTCTTAGCCCAGTTATTGGAAACTATTCTTTAGTTGTAATTATTGGTCTGCTCGGAGTGTTTATAGGGGTGGTGTACAATTTGATAGTATATTTTAAAAAGAAAAAATTTATTACTTCTAATACTATAGTATATTTTTTATTAATACTATGGCTACCTCTTTTTTTACATTTTTTTTATAGTAATATCAAAGAGATAATCAATAATATAATAATGGTCAATAGACCATTTATGGAGCAACTTCGCTGGCGATATTGCCAAATAGATGTAATTCAAAATTTTGAAGGACGGTTGTGTAGAATACCATTGTTTGTTGAGTTTGTGCGTGAGAATGTTCCAGGAAATTCTATTGTTTATATTGCAGCGGGCGCTGAAAAACCGTTTCTTGAGTTCCAATTACTTAAAGACTACGCTCTTACTTCAAAATCAGAAACAGCGGATTTTCTATTACTCTATCATCCTTTAGAAAATCATAGCTTATCAAGCGAAGGTGGTCTTTATAGATTTGGAATAGATCAGACAAATAGTGATTTTTCAGCTGAAAATTTCTTAGGTTTTTTTAAAGAAAAAAATAAATTAAATCAACAAATGGTTATTTTTGAAAATACTAAATTGTAGTATGTCAATAGAAAGTATATTAGCTTTAGCTACTTATTTTGCTTATGTGCTACCTGTTGGCTGGGTATTGGCTAGGTTTATCCCTATTCAAGAAAGATATATGCGCTTAGCTCTTAGCTATGAATTAGGGACTGTTATTTTATCTTTGGAGCTTTTTGTTTATTTTTTTATATTGAGGTTTAATTTTTCTTTATATTTGCTTATATTCGTTTTTTTACAAGCCTTAATTTGTTTATTATTTTTGATTTATTATAGACAAAAAAATCAACAACTACATTTTAATTTCAAAAATTTTAAACTACCAGAAATTATTTTGGTGGTTTTAATAAGTATCTGTATTATATTTCCCGCCCTTCAAGCCACAGTAAAGCCAACTATAGCTTTTGATGCAATTGTGAATTGGTCAAAAAGAAGTAAAATTTTGTTGTATGAAGGTAGTGTTGATTTTAATCCATTGAGTGACGTTTATTTAGCTGTACCTGGTAATAGTACCTACCCATGGCATAGTTCTTTATTAGAGTACTGGTTACGTCAGCTTGGTGGGGGAGATATTGCGGTAAATTTCATTCCCTTGTCATCATTTATTTGTATCATATTTGTTTTGTACTATTCTTTGTCACAAAGGCTCAGTCGTTTGATTAGTCTCTCGCTCGTTTTCTTTTTTGCTTCAATGCCTTTAATAGCTTATCACAGTATAAATCCCTATGCAGATCTGACATTAGCTTTTTTTGTAGTAACTTCTTTGGCATTGTTCGTTCAATGGTTAGAAAAAAGAACAGACATTTTTTTATACTTTTCGGCTTTTTTTATAGGATGGGGATTTTTTATTAAAAATGATGGAATGTTTTCTATTTTGGCTTGGCTAGGAGCTTTGGGAGTTGCGTGGTGGTTAGATAAAAAATCACTTTCTTGGAAATTACTTTTTAAAAGTATAAGCTTTATGATTGTTCCTTTAGTTTTTTGGTTAGGTTTTAGAGTGGTTTATAATCTTGGTTTACATTCAATAGCTTCTATTAATAATATACACACAGAAATATTTTCTCCAATCATTAGAAGTTTTTTTATTTTTAATAATTGGAATGTTTGGTGGTATATTTTTATTTTGATAATTATTCTTCGGTTTAAGTCTTTTAGGAAAAACTTTACATTTTTAACCGTGCTATCCTTTTTCCTACTATACTTAGGAGCAATTATATTTACATACTTAACTTCCGGATATTATCAATTTGCTCTTGACCCCCGAACATTTATACCTCTCATCCCAATTTCCATTCTTTTAGTTGGACTGGCTTTAGAAGAAAAATCTAAAGTATCTGTTTAAAGATATGATGTCACTCAGTGTTATTGTCCCAATTTTTAATGAATCTAAAACAATTTTAGATGTTATTGAGGCTGTAAAAAATTGTCATATTGAGAATGCTTATCTTAAAGAAATTATAGTTATTGACGACGCTTCAACTGATGGTACCATAGCAATATTACAAAATTATACTGATCCAGTAGTTCGCTATATTTATAAAGATAAGAATCAAGGCAAGGGATCTTCTTTGCAAATTGGTTTTATGCAAGCGCAAGGAGATATTATTATTATTCAAGATGGTGACTTGGAATATAATCCAAGTGATTTTCAAGTTTTACTAAACCCAATTTTACAGAATACCGCTGACGTGGTGTATGGCTCACGTTTTATAATTAAAAGAAAATGGGGAAAGAAAATGTATATGTGGCGTTTTGCTAATTATCTTTTAACAATACTTTCAAATATTTTTACTGGTCTTAGTTTAACTGATATGGAAACCTGTTACAAAGTTTTTAATCGACAAACAGTTGAGGCGTTTAAAGGCAAACTTTTGAGTAATCGTTTTGAAATTGAACCAGAATTAACTGCTTGGGTTGCGTTTTTAAAAGTACGTGTTTCTGAAGTTCCGATTTCATACATTGCTCGAAGTAGAGAACATGGAAAAAAAATTGGGTGGAAGGATGGTTTTCAGGCTACTTTTGCAATTATTTATTTTTATTTCAGGATTAAGTTAATGTAGTCATAATTAAAATATCTCTGTATACTATATGGATATGGGTATTATTTACTTATTTTTCTCACCATTGCTTGGTTTAATAATCGGCAGTTTTTTAAATTGTTTAATTTGGCGACTTCATATTCATGAGAGTCTTCGTGGGCGTTCTCATTGTCGGATGTGTAAAAAAATGATTGCCTGGTATGACAATATTCCAGTACTGAGTTTTTTGCATCTTAAGGGGAAGTGTCGTCACTGTAAGTCAACAATAAGTTGGCAATATCCAGTGGTTGAAGCCGTGACAGCGGTACTGTTTACCTTGGCTTTTGTGCGCCTCACTTCATTACATGGTATGGTTGAAACTTGGCAATGGCAGACATGGTTATTATTAGTTCGAGATTGGATTCTTTTGTCTTCACTAGTGGTTATTTTTGTTACTGATGCCTTGTGGTTTTTAATTTTTGATGAGTTAGTTTTACCAGTTACTATAATCCTCGGAGGTATTAATTTGGTCTTGGGCGTTTCATGGCAAAACCTCCTGCTTTCTGTTACAATAGGAAGCGGTTTTTTCATTAGCCAATTTGTCCTATCTCGGGGTCGTTGGATTGGTGGCGGTGATATTAGATTGGGATTATTGCTTGGAATTGCCCTTGGTTGGCCATTGATTGTTCCAACCATATTTCTAGCCTATATATTAGGTGCTATTGTCGGGATAGGATTGTTAATTGGACGTCAGAAACGCTGGGGGTCAATGCTACCCCTCGGTACTTTTTTAGCAGTATCAGCGGTTATAATTCTTTTCTATGGAGAAGGACTAATTGATTGGTATTTGCAGTTAATCCATCTTCGTTAATTTTTATATGGCAAAAAAATCTCGAAAAAAAATCTCTCCAAAATTTATTTTTGTGGTTGGGGGTGTTATGTCTGGTGTGGGCAAAGGTGTGGCGGTTGCGAGTATTGGTCGAATTTTAACAAGCCAGGGGTTTGATGTTACAGCTTTAAAGATTGATCCATATATTAATGTTGATGCAGGCACAATGAATCCAATTGAACACGGAGAAGTATTTGTAACTGAAGATGGTGATGAAACAGATCAGGATATTGGAAACTATGAGCGGTTTTTAAATAAAAATATCTATCGTGATAATTACATGACTACTGGTCGTGTTTATCAGTCAGTAATTGAGCGAGAGCGAAATCTTGGCTATGGTGGAAAGTGTGTAGAAGTAGTGCCTCATATTCCTTTGGAGGTTAAAGACAGAATTGAAACTGCCTTAAAAAAGTCTGGATCAGAAATAATGATTGTGGAGATTGGTGGAACCGTGGGAGAGTACCAAAATATGTTATTTTTGGAAGCAGCTCGTATGATGAAGTTTACGTATGGGCATGATGTGGTTTTTGTAATGGTTAGTTATTTGCCAATTCCATCAAACTCAAGTGAGATGAAAACCAAGCCAACACAGTATGCGATTAGAACGTTAAATACCGCTGGTATTCAACCTGATTTTATTATTGCTCGTTCCGCTAGGTCTCTTGATCGTCCACGTCGTGAAAAGATTGCCACTAATTGCAATATTAGTCCTGAGGATGTTATCTCAGCGCCTGATAGTCCTTCTATTTATGACGTCCCAATTAACTTTGAAAAAGATAAGCTTGGTGAAAGAATTTTAAAGAAGTTTAACCTTAAACCTCGTCGTAAAGATTTAGCGGAATGGAAGGCTATGATACGAAAACTAAAAACTGCCAAGAAGTCAGTTGATATTGGCATTGTTGGAAAGTATTTTATGTCCGGTGATTTTCATTTAACTGATTCGTATATTTCTGTCCTTGAAGCAGTGAAACACGCGGCGGCTGCTAATCACTGTCAGGTTAATATTCATTGGTTGTCAGCCGAGGAAATTGAGGAAAAAGGGACAAGTCTTTTAAAAAAATTTAGCGGTATTATTGTTCCCCAAGGTTGGGGAAGTCGAGGGTCAGAGGGAAAAATAAAAACAATTCAATATTGTCGAGAGAAGAAAATTCCCTATTTTGGACTTTGCTATGGCATGCAGATGGCAGTGATTGAATTTGCTCGTCACGTTGCTGGATTAAAAGATGCAAATAGTCGGGAAGCTAACCCAAAAACACCGTATGCGGTGATTGATATTATGGAAACACAAAAGAAAAATGTAGCCGAAGGAAAATTCGGAGGAACAATTCGTCTTGGTGGATGGCCTTGTAAGCTTATTCCAGGGACAAAATTAGTTAAGATTTATGCGAAAAAAGCTGGTAAAAAAATGATTGTTTCAGAGCGACATCGTCATCGTTATGAATTTAATCCAGAGTATCGAGAGTTACTTGAACAAAAGGGCTTGGTAATTGCTGGAACCTCTCCTGATAATTCAATTGTTGAAGCCATTGAGTTAAAGAATCACCCATTCTTTATCGGCACTCAATTTCATCCAGAATATATTTCCAGGCCCCTTGACCCTCATCCATTGTTTGTGGAGTTTGTGAAGGTGTGTAGCCAGTTAAAAAAGAGGAAATAATATGAAGTTTATATGGAGATTTAAGGTACTATTTTTTTGGCTGATTGGTAGAGGACGTGGAACAACAGTGAAATCACTTTTTAGAAATATAGCGAGGCCTCGTTTTAAAAAGAGGGCAGAAGAATATATAGAATCCATAGAAGAAGACAGTAGTGATTATATTATAAAAATAAAAAATTATTTTTCACCATTATTTTTTCCAAAAAATATCGGGTTAGATGCTTTGTATCATGTAATTTGTGAGATATGTGATAAAGATGACTGGCATTTTTATGAAGTCCCTGAAACAAGAGTTACGGTTGATGATATTGTTGTTGATTGTGGTGCTGCCGAAGGATTATTTTCTTTAACAGTAAAAGATCGTTGTAGACAAGTATATATCATTGAACCATTGCCTACTTTTTTATCATCACTATCAAAAACTTTTGAAAACGAAAAAAATATTACTCTTATTCCAACAGCTTTGGGGTCTTCGTCATATAAATCTTACATAACTAACGATGGTATCGCAGCTAGAATTTCTAAACATCCAACAGAAACAGTAGTTAATGTTGAAACGATAGATAATTTATTTTTTCATCAAAATAAAAAAATTACGTATATTAAAGCGGATATTGAAGGTCATGAACTTGAAATGCTATCAGGTGCACGTTTGACAATTGAAAAATATCATCCGACAATAGCAATCACCACATATCACCATCCTGATCATGCTCGTTTAATAACTTCCTTTTTAAAAAATATTAACCCTAATTATAGAGTTATTACTAAAGGTATCGAGGATAAAAGTGGTGTTCCAAAATTATTACATGCTTGGGTGAGTTAATTTATTTTATAAAATTTCCAAATAAGACGTCTATAAATGTCTGAAAAATTTTTTGGCACAAGAGGGAGTAGGAGACGTTTTATTTCTTTTATAAAAACTCTGGAATATTTTTTTATAAAGTTTTTTAGATTTTTGTCATTGATTTTAAAATCTGCCCAAGGAGTTTTTGCTAAATAATGGTAATAATATTTTTTACTGGGTCCGACAAAACTGTAAGACCAAGGTTTTGTTTTATCAGAATAGTGGAGAATTACAGTTTCTTGATTTGGCATAGATAAAGGGGATTGACGTTTTAAGTCAACATTAAAACAAGAATTTAAAGCTTGCCAATCATTTTTAAATAAACAATTTAAGACATCTTGGTCTGCTCGTATAAGTTGAGAGTAGTGATCTTTTACGAAATCAAGAGATTTAGTTTTTATATTTAATGTTCTCCATTTTTTTAGATTAATTAGCATTACACCAGCATTAAAATAACTATTTAGATTAGGACAGAAATGAATCCTAGTTATTTCGTTTGACATTATATCTTGGACAGCTGCTAAACCGAAGTTATTTAAATCAGTATTATATAGTGGTACAATGTCTTTTAAGATAACCATATCGGTATCTAAATACAGCACTTTATCAATATTAGTTGGCAATAAATCGGCAATTAATAGGCGTGAGTATGAAGCTTTTAATACATGACGAACTTCTGGAAAACTCGATAATAATGCATCATCAATTTTGTAAATAATGATTTTAGTTCCGTATTTATTTTCTATAAATCGTAATTTTTCTTTATTCTCTGGACTAATATTATTATCAAGAATATGAAAAACAAATTTATTAATATCTGAAGAATTCTCTAAGATTGAAACAAAAATAACGCCAAGATGTTGAGCATAGGCGTTATTAGCTGATAGTATAATATTGATAGTAGTTGATTCCATATCTATGATAAGTTAATTATAAATATAATGAACTTAAAGTCAACTTTAGAACAATTACACTTTTTTACTTTTGCTTATATTTTGGCTATAATTAAGTAGCTTTTAGTACTTGAAAGTTATATTACAAACTAGCTTAGCACAGCTTTTTTTATTAGTTTTTTAGTATTAGATATTAACTATTTCTAAGGAAATAGTCTATTAAATGAGACAGTCTAGTTTGCCCCCTATAAAAGCTTCTTTTATAAATTTTAAATATCCAGATTTAGTTTTAAGGTAACAATTTCAGATTTTATTTCTATTATATTGCCAATGAAGAAAAGAGATCTTTGCATGATTGATAAAAAAGTCTAAAGATAATTTTTCTACTAGTATATATGATTATTCATAGTAAATTTTAAAATACAAAAATGTTTAAAACCCCAGTCCTTTTTCTAATTTTCAATCGCCCAGAAATTAGTCAAGAAGTTTTTAAAGTTATCGCCGAAGTAAAGCCTGAGCAGTTATTTATTGCAGCTGATGGGCCTCGTTTAAATAATCAAGAAGATATTTTGTTATGCCAAAAAACTCGTGAAGCAATACTTAAACTTGTTGATTGGCCCTGTGAGCTAAAAACATTATTTAGGGAAAAAAACCTAGGCTGTGGATTAGCAGTAAGTCAAGGAATTTCTTGGTTCTTTAGCCATGTTGAAGCAGGTATTATTTTAGAAGATGATTGTCTTCCAAACCAAGATTTTTTTCTATTTTGTCAAAAAATGATTCAAAAGTATAATAATTATCCTAACATCGGGATGATTAGTGGTACTAATTTTTTGCTTGATGGAGTATACCGAGAATCTTATTTTTTTTCAAAATATTTTTCAGTATGTGGATGGGCAACCTGGAAAAAAAAGTGGGAATTATATACAGATGATTTAAGTGATTGGAATGAAATAAGAAAAAGTTCATGGCTTAATACTATTTTTAGTAATAAAAATGTTGTTCGTTTTTATATTATGTTTTTTGATAAGTTGTCCGAGAGGTTTGATAATACTTGGGACTACTGGATATACTCATTATTACGTGCAGATCAACTTACAATAACACCGACACAAAATTTAATTTCTAATATTGGTTTTGAGGGTGCTTTTATGGAAAAAAACCATTTCCACTTTCTTAATTTACCTTTAAAAAAATTAGATACTAATTTTTTAATAGAACCAAATGGTATTATGCAGAATATAAAGTTAGATGCATTACAGTTTCATAATTCTAAAATTGATCGCTTTTCTTTGAAAGTATATTTTAGAGTTATATTTAGAGACTCATTCATACTTTCAATTGCCTATAAGATTAAGAATATGTTACATATATAGTAATGAAATTATTTTAAAGTATATATGCAAAGTTTAATTAATAAAATAGCTATATTAAAAGATAAAAATAACCACCTTAATTATGGTCGCCCAATTATAAAAAAATGGGTACAAAGTTTTAGTTTTAATAATTCACAGAATCTGAAAGTTCTCGATGTTGGCTGTGGAAAGGGCTATGATCTAATAAATATACATAAGACTTTATCAGAAAGAGACATTCAGTCTGACCTGTATGGTATTGAGATTTTTGACGAATATAAAGACATCTCAAAGGAAAAGGGAATAACAGTCGCATCACTCAACCTTGAAACAGATGAATTTCCATATTTTGATGAATATTTTGATATTATAGTAATTAATCAAGTTCTTGAGCATGTTAAAGAATTCTTTTGGATAGTATCTGAAATTAATCGTGTTTTAAAAAATGGAGGACTCCTAATTATAGGTGTGCCTAATTTAGCGTCTTGGCACAATCGATTGTTGCTTTTATTTGGGCAACAACCTACGCCAATCAGAATATTGGGACCACATGTGAGAGGCTATACGAAAAATGATTTAGTAAAGACCATGACTACATATGGAGGTTTTAAGTTATATGATTATGGGGGATCTAATTTTTATCCGTTTCCCCCTTTTATATCTAAAATATTTAGTAAAGTTTTCCCCTTGGGTTCGGTATCATTATTTTGTGCTTTTAAAAAAATAAAAAAATCTACTTTTAAAGAATTTTTATCTGAACGTCTAGAGACTAACTTTAAAATGCCTAAGAGCTAAAATTGTTTTAGGATTTAATTTATAAAGCTTCTACAAAAAACACCCAGTCTTTCGACTGGATGTTTTTATATCTTCTTATTTCTTCTCACTCACTACGCTCACAACAGTTGAGGATTTAAGTCGATTATTATATTTAAGAAACTTCTTAGATGAAAATCGAACCATTCCTGCAGCTGCTGAGTAGAGAGTATCATCATTACCTCGACGAACATTGACTCCTGGTTGATACTTTGTGCCGCGTTGACGGATTAAGATCGAACCAGCTTTAGCAATTTGTCCATCTTGTAATTTAACACCGAGACGTTTACTTTGACTATCTCGGCCCAGGGCGGTGGACCCGCCGGCTTTTTTATGTGCCATAGAATTTAAATGTAAAACCGCTTCCCAAGCCAGATTTGGCCATCAGCGGGGGTAATCTTGATTTCTTAGGTTGCTCCGCAAGCAAACTAAGAGATAAGGCCTTTAAACTATAGCGAAAGAGGGGAATAAAGTCAATATTGCTGGAAAAATGCCTATTTTGTCACAAAAACAAGCTAAAACCGTAAATTCATTGACAATTATATGAGTTAGTGCTATAATTTTATAATGTCAAAAATGGCATTTTTTTAAAATATTCTTTAAAAATGTAAAACAAAAAGCCCTCAAGGAGGAGGGACACAATGTTAAAAGCAATATTCATAATGTTGGTAGTTCTATTTAGTTATAACAAAATCAATGCTCAGGATCATCTTTCAAGAAACCCAGTTATTCAAAATGTCCCAGGCATAAACCTGATTGATAGAGTAGTATACTTTAATCAAAATAGAGGATTTGTAGCAGGACAAAATGGAATTTTTGTCACAAGTAATGCAGGTGCTAACTGGACTCATGTCTATGGAGATTCAAATATGCATCTCTATGATGCTGCCAAGCAGAATAACCAAACCGCTTATGCGGTTGGTAGTACCATGGAAACACCATTAGTTCGGTATGTTATTAGAACCACCAACGCCGGTGTAACTTGGGATTCTATCTCAGTACCCGGAAGTAGTCCGTTGTACGCTATATCAATAAAAGATAGTATTATTGAGATCGTCGGTAGCGGTAATGAATTAATAGTGAGTACTGATAATGGTAATAATTGGCAGCAGTATTATGCTAATAACGGTTGGAACTTTGTTCCGTGTGAAGTAGCGCGGAAAGGCGATAGATTATTTGTTGCTCTTGGTAATTTATACAAAAGTGATAATAGGGTTGATTGGGTTAGAGACACATCTCTTTCAAATATTGAGATCCAAACTTTAGCCAATAACGGGAGAAATCTCTTTGCCGCTGGTTTTAACATGGATAATTTGAAAGCCACCATCTGTTTTTCAACTAACAATGGCAACAGTTGGCGAAAGATCCTTCTTCCGGGTGCTGGTTATATTTCTGATATCGAGTTTAAAGATCAATTTGTTGGTTATGCTTGCGGAGTGTGGAGATCAGATACTTCTTCTCAGCAGTTCAAAGGAGTAATTTATAAAACTGTAAATGGCGGAAGGAATTGGTTTAAATTCTATCAAACTCAGTCGCAGGAATTCGGGATTAGGGATATTGCTATAACCGGTCATAGAGTGGTCTTTTCTTTGTTGAATACTCTTTGGGTAATTTCGCAATTATCAATTTGATGAACAGGGATCAGAAAAACCTAATGATCAAATTAAGCTCGAACAAAATTTTCCAAATCCTTTCAATCCGGTAACAAAAATTAATTACTCGATTCATCAACCCGGATTAGTTAAGATCTTAGTCTATGACATGTCTGGTCGGTTAATTCAACAATTGGTTAATGAAGTCAAAACTATCGGTAGCCACTCGGTTGAGTTCAACGGCAACGCATTTTCTAGTGGCACTTATTTTTACAGTATTACTGCCGGGGAATTTAGAGAGACAAGACAGATGATCTTAATAAAATAAAAGTCATTTCAGATCCCCTGTCAGGGATAACAGAAAAAGTCGGGGATGACAGAAAGGAGGGAATATGATACTTCTAATATGTTTTCTCACTTTGGGAATCTGTGCCTATTTCCATTGTGAAATAGGAGCTCTCATGATTCCCACGTTATTATTAGCTTGGCTTATCTTCAAGTGTAACCGAGAAGGCCAAGAAAAATAGATTTAGTTGTTGAATCCGATACGTATACAGTATCGGATTCTTTTATTTTTTGGTGTATTTTTCGGGTTTGCCCAAGCCCCGCTAACATGTTAAAATAGAGTATCTTTTAGAGCCTCATAAATAGTTTGGCCATTCCCAGAAAAGTTAAATTTCCCTCTATGTCCTTCGTTCACCTCCATGTCCATAGTCACTATTCTTTGCTTGATGGTTTAACTAAAATTGATGATTTAGTTGAGTCAGCCAAAGCTGATGGCTCACCGGCTGTTGCCTTAACTGATCATGGCGTCATGTATGGAGCAATTGAATTTTATGAAAAATGTAAAAAGAGGGAATTAAGCCAATCATTGGTGTTGAAGCCTACCTTACTCCAGGTTCACGACACGACCGCACCATTCGTCCTGATGAAAAAAATTATTACCACCTAGTTCTCCTGGCTAAAAATAATATTGGTTACCACAATTTAATTAAATTAACCTCCATCGCTCACGTTGAAGGTTTTTACTATAAGCCACGTATTGACTGGGAAGTGTTATCTCAATACTGCGAAGGGGTTATCGGAACGAGTTCTTGTTTAGCAGGTGAAATTCCACGTTTGTTGTTAGCAGGCAAGCGTGACAAGGCCTTAGAAAAAATTGATGCCTACCGAAAATTATTTGGTGAAGGTAATTTTTTTCTTGAACTACAAGATCATCCAGAAATTCCTGAACAAATGAAATTAAACGATATCTTAGTTGAACTATCAAAAGAATTAAACCTGCCCTTGATTGTTACCAATGATGTTCACTACCTTAAAGCCGAAGATGATGAAGCTCAGGATATTTTATTATGTTTACAAAATAAAAGTAAAAAAGAAGATACTAACCGTATGTCAATGCTTGGTGTTAATTATTCCTTGAAGCCAGCCGCAGACATTGCGAAATCTTTTGCTCATGTTCCTGAGGCTCTGGAAAACACAGTTAAGCTTGCCGAGATGTGTCAACTTGATATTGAGTTAGGTAAAGTTCAATTGCCTCACTTTGAAGTGCCAACTGGTTTTGATGGTAATACCTATTTACGTAAATTGACATTGGAAGGTCTAGTGAAACGATATGGAAAAAGCTATGAAAAAATTGATCAGATTTATCGTGATCGTGTTGATTATGAATTAGAAGTTGTAGCCAAGATGGGTTGGCCGTCATATTTTTTAATTGTGGCTGATTTTGTAAACTGGGCCAAAGATCAAGGAATCATTGTTGGTCCTGGTCGCGGGTCAGCGGCTGGATCACTAGTTTGTTATGTTTTGGGAATTACCAACCTTTGTCCAATTGAATATAATTTAATTTTTGAACGATTTCTAAATCCTGATCGTATCTCAATGCCTGATATTGACTTGGACTTTGCTGATTCACGTCGTAATGAGGTTTTGGAATATGTACAGAATAAATATGGCTCTGACCACGTCGCACAGATTATTACTTTTGGAACTATGGCTGCCAGGGCGGCTGTACGAGACGTTGGTCGAGTGCTTAACTACCCTTATGACTACTGCGATAAGCTCTCAAAGGCCATTCCAGCCTTAATGAAGCTCAAAGACGCCTTATCACGTTCTCCAGAGCTAAAGGCGTTGTATGCAGAACCAGAAGCCAAGCGTATTATTGATTATGCCTTAAAACTTGAAGGTGTAGCACGTCATTCCTCGGTGCATGCTTGTGGTGTTTTGATTACCAAAAATCCATTGACTGATCATGTTCCGATTCAATTTGCTTCCACGTCTGACAAAAGTTTAGTGTCTCAATATTCGCTTCATCCTATTGAAGACTTGGGATTATTAAAAATGGATTTTCTTGGTTTAAGTAACTTAACCATTATTGAAGCAGCCATCCAGATTATAAAAAATACTCGTGGCGTTCATATTAATATCGATACGATTCCGCTCAATGATGAAAAAAGTTTTCAGTTATTTCAAAGTGGAGAAACAACCGGCGTTTTTCAGTTTGAATCAAGCGGCATGAAACGATATTTAAAAGAATTAAAGCCTACGCAGTTTGAAGATATTATCGCTATGGTAGCTTTATACCGTCCTGGACCAATGGAATGGATTCCAAACTATATTTCGGGAAAACAGGGAATTAAAAAATTAAAATATCTACATCCAAAACTAGAACCAATTTTAAATATTACCTATGGTGTGGCAATTTATCAGGAACAAGTCATGCAGATTGCGCGTGACGTGGCTGGCTTTACTATGGCTGAAGCTGATGTTTTGCGTAAAGCCGTTGGAAAGAAAATTGTAAAATTACTTGCTGAACAAAAAGAAAAGTTTATTGAAGGTTGTGTTAAAAACGGCCTATCAGTTAAACTTGGTGAAGAAATTTTTTCTTTTATTGAACCGTTCGCTGGGTATGGTTTTAATCGTTCGCATGCTGCCTGCTATGCTATGGTCGGTTATCAAACTGCCTACTTAAAAGCCAACTTCCCAGTGGAGTTTATGGCCGCCTTATTAACTTCTGATCAACAAGATACAGATCGAATTGCCATTGAAATTGAAGAGTGCCGTAATATGGGTTTGGAAATTCAACAACCTGATATTAATGAATCATTTGAGAATTTTACAGTTGTCACAACAGGGACGGCTGAAAATATGATTGCTTCTGAAGAAAGCAAAACAATTCGCTTTGGGTTAAAGGCTATAAAAAATGTTGGTGACCATATCGCTGAAGCTATCATTCAAGAACGTAAAAAAAATGGTCCATATAAAACTCTAACAGAAGTGTTAGAACGAATTGATGATAAAGATCTTAATCGTAAGTCATTGGAAAGTTTAATAAAAAGTGGGGCTCTGGACACGCTTGGTGAGCGTGGGCAATTATTAGCTAATCTTGATATTATGATTAATTTTCATAAAGAAATTAGTCAACGAAAAACTTCCAGGCAGACAAGTTTGTTCTCAGGCCTAGTGAACCAAGAAGCACCAGCTATTAAATTATCCCCAGCCCCAGTTGCTAATAAACGAGAAATTTTGGCTTGGGAAAAGGAGTTACTTGGTTTGTATATTACCGAACATCCCTTTGCTGAATATCGGGAGGTAGTGAAAGGTTGTACAACTTCAATGCTTGAATTAAGCCAAGCACTGGCGAACAGAGAGATAGTTGTAGCTGGTGTTATCACAACAATCAAAAAGATTTTAACTAGAAAAAATGAAACAATGTTATTTGTGAAACTTGAGGATGGTGGAACAATTGAAGTGATCGTCTTCCCAAAGATTTTAACCGAAACCAGTTTAATCTGGCAGGAGGGAAAAATTGTTTTGTGTCAGGGTACGCTGTCAGACAAAGATGGTCAACTTAAGTTACTTGTAAATCGTGCGGTTGAATTAACTCCAGAAAATGCGACGATTGCTGTTCGCGAGTTTTCAAAGTTAGCCCCACGACAACAAGGTAAACCAGTGGCGCTTTCATATAGACAAAACGAACAAACAGATGGTTTAAAATTAATTATTCCTCAATCACATCTTTTGCCTGATGTTTTTAATCGTTTAAAAGGTATTTTTCAGGAATTCCCAGGCTCTCATCGGGTATATGTTAAAGTTACATCAAAGGAAGGTGATAAAATAATAAAAACTGATTATACAGTTGATAAAAAACCATCTTTGATTGAACGTTTGCGTGAACAATTGTCTGATGTTGTCCAAATTTTATAATACCTCGTGTTACAGATGGTTAGAAAAAATATTGTTTGAATTTTATATTTGTCATTTTGATGCTTTTAAAGTATAATAATAGAATATTAAATTTATTCTATGCCTGAAGAAAAGAAAAAACCAACAGTTAGACGCCCACGAAAAAAAACTACTAAGACAACTAGTAAAAGTACGGTTAAGGTAACTCGTTCACGTAAAGTCTCGGCAGTTTCAGATAAAAATATTTTGGATTTATCAAGTCCTTTTTCAGCGCCAATAGTTGAAGACTTTGTCTTACCTGAAGTACAACCATTGGAACCACAAGTTATCGCTCCACCATCACGTTTTACATCTCGCTTATATCGTCGTATCTCTGTGCCATTTGTTGTCTTAAGTTTATTATTTTTAGGTCTAGTGATTTATGTAACATTTATACGTTTGGATATTACGATTGTTCCTAAAGTTAAAAGTGTTGAAACCAAAACTAATTTTACTGTCTATGATCGTCCTGAAGATTATGAAGTACCAGGTGGCTCAACCCTTGGTTTAGTGCGGGGGATGGATATAGAATATACTCAAGTTTCTCCATCATCAGGTAAAAAAATTACTGGAGCTGAAGTTAGCGGCACGGTTGTCTTAATTAATAATTACAACAAAGATCAACCCTTGGTTGCCACCACTAGATTATTAACTCCAGGAAATCAATTGTTACGTTTAACTGAAACCGTCGTTGTGCCAGCTGGTGGAACCATTACGGCCACTGTATATGCAGAAACGGCTGATCCATCCTTTGCCTTAACTAATACTCGTTTGACTATTCCAGGTTTATGGGCCGGACTTCAAGATAAAATCTACGCTGAGGCAAAAGTAGGCTCTGTGAGCTATAAAGAAAAAGCGGAATTTTCTATTACTCAAACCGATATTGATCAAGCAATTACTAGTGGAAAAGTTGCCTTATTGGAAAAAGCCAAAACTGATATTGAATCCACGTATGATTTGTATGATCAAAAACTATATATCCTTGATGAAGAATCTTTAGATGTTACGGTTGAAGGACAAGTGGGTGAAGTTAAAAAAGATGTGACTGTTAAACTCAAGGGAAGTATTACAGTTGTGGCATTTAATAAAGCTAATATTTCTGGAGTTTTGGGAACAGCTCTTTCAGCAGTTGGTTCGTCAGATGATGGTTTGTCTGAAACCACAAACCCAAAGTTCACAGTTACATCAGCTGATGTAAAGCAGAATGTTGCGGAGATTCAAGTTGAAATGCTTGGTACCTCAATTGCTAGTACTGGAGAAGAAATTATAAATCCTAAAAAAATTGTTGGATTAAGACGGAATCAGCTTGAAGCTTATATACAGAATCAACCAGAAGTTGAGAGCTATGAGCTGACATTTTATCCTGCTTTTTGGCAATGGTCACCATATTTTGCAAATAAGATTTCTGTTTCTCTAAAAAAATAGAATCTAGTAATCTTGACTCTTGGGGGTAAAAGAGTATAGTTATAAGTACATTTCAGCTGAAGCTATAGCTACCACCTATAGTATATTTCAATAATATATCCATTTTTAAGAATATTTTTAATGGACTAAGCTGAGTCTTAAAGTGTCTTTCAGATTTCTGAAAGAAATTCAGGTGGAACCGCGAGGCCCCCGTTTGTATATCAAACCAGAGACCCCGTCCTGAGAAAAATATGATGTTTATCATATAATTCTCTGGGCGGGGTTTTCTAATAATTAATTTTTTCTATGGAACTTCCATTATCGACTAAACGTCATTCTCTGTCACACTTGATGGCACATGCTATTCAAGAGCTGTATCCCAAGGCTCAATTTGCGATTGGACCATCAATTGATGATGGCTGGTATTATGATATTGATTTTATTGATCAAAAACCAAGTGAGGCAGATTTTGAAAAAATTGAAAATTACATCAAAGAGTTAATTAAAAAAGATTTACCTTTTCAAAGAATTGAAAGATCAATCACTGAAGCTCTTGATTGGGCCAGAAAAATAAACCAGGTGTATAAAATAGAAATTATAGAAGATTTGGCTAAACAAGGTGAAACAATGGTTAGTTTTTATACTGTCGGTGATTTTGAAGATTTATGTAAAGGTCCTCATGTTGAACATACTGGTCAAATTGATGCGGACAGTTTCAAGATAAATAAATTAGCCGGAGCCTATTGGCGAGGTGATGAAAAAAATAAGATGTTGACTCGTATCTATGGTTTGGGTTTTGAAAATAAAAATGCCCTACTTGCGCATGTTCAGATGCTCGAAGAAGCTGAAAAAAGAGATCATCGTAAACTTGGGGTCCAACTTGATTTATTTACCTTTTCGGATTTAGTTGGGGCTGGTTTGCCACTCTGGACACCAAAAGGAATGATTCTTCGTCAGTTGCTCGACGATTTTGTGTGGGAGCTTCGTCAAGCCGCCGGCTATGAAAAAGTTGAGATTCCTCATATCACACGAAAAGAATTATATGAGACAAGTGGACACTGGGATAAATTCCAAGATGGTTTGTTTACTATACAAACAAGAGAAGGACATTTTTTTGCCATGAAACCAATGAATTGCCCACACCACACGCAGATTTATAAACGAAAGAAATGGAGCTATCGAGAATTACCTCAACGCTATGCCAATACAACCATGGTCTATCGTGACGAGCAATCCGGTGAACTTTCAGGTCTGTCTCGTGTACGGAGTATTACGCAAGATGATGCCCATGTATTTTGTCGACCAGATCAGGTTAAAGAAGAAATGTTGAAAATTTGGCATATCATTACTGCTTTCTATAGTTCTGTTGGTTTTAGTTTGCGACTTCGTTTGTCGTGTCATGATCCAAAAAATATGTCAGCTTACTTAGGAGATCCTGCACTATGGGAACAAGCAGAAAGAGAATTAGCTGATATGGTGAAAGAGCAAGGACAAGAACCAGAGATTGGTGTTGGTGAAGCCGCTTTCTATGGTCCAAAGCTTGATTTTATGGCTAATGATTCTTTGGGCCGTGAGTGGCAAGTGGCGACGATTCAGCTTGATATGAATTTACCACAGCGTTTTGATTTAACGTATACTTCAGATGAAGGAAAAGATGAGCAGGTTGTAATGATCCACGCGGCGATTATGGGTTCTATAGAACGATATTTGGCTATTTTAATTGAGCACTATGCCGGGGCTTTTCCAGTGTGGTTATCGCCTGTCCAGGTAAAACTATTATCGGTTTCTGATAGTCACGCAGATTTTTGTCAGAACCTAGCTCGTGAAATGAGAGAGCAAAATATTCGTGTAGAAGTTGATACATCTCATGAAACTGTTGGTAATAAAATTCGTAAATCAGTGCAAGAGAAAATTCCATATCTACTTGTAATTGGTGACAAGGAGATGAATTCAGATAAACTATTTGTTCGAGAGCGTGGAGAAAAAGAAGCTAATGAATGGGATAAGGAAAAGTTTATTAATGAAGTTGTGGAGAAGATGAGGAAGAGAGAATAAAAATATTTTCTTCTGCTATCCCCGCTTTTTTTGTCATCCCCGCGAAAGCGGGGATCTATTTCATAAAATTTATTATTCCAATTATTATTAGATTTTAAAATATGGCTTTATATGGCACGCATATTCGGTTTGCTTTGGATGTTAAAGATTATTTTACTGTTAATGACTTAATAAAATATATTTCAGGTACGGTTTACCCTGATAGTCGTTATTTTTCAAGAATAAAAAGAGAGCTAACTCATAGCTCTCAGTTTGAGGATAAGAGTTTTTATAATGGTGATGATTTTAAAAAAGGATGGTCTGTTCATTTACTCTATGACCATATTCAATTTGATATTATAAGCGAAATTTTTTCAACCTTATTTTCACGACAAGAAATTATGTATGGTAATGGTAATTGGATTACCCGGACTACTATTAAATTATTACAAGACTTAGATGATATCAAGCATTTTGATATAATCTCTTATTTATTTTGCCTTGATTATATAGGTACGCCCAATGGAGAGAATGAACAAATAATTCAAAACTACAATAATATTTTAGTGAACCTGTATAAAGAGTTACCTTCAGGAATTGATGATTATAAACTCACATGGACTGGGATGGGGATGGAAATAAAAGTAGTCGAAGCCATTAAAAGTAAGTTTTTAGAATTAGAAAAAAATAAAGAAGTAATGGATAAAGTAAAATTAATTTATCCCAGGTCTCTAGAAGTATTTAAATCTGAGTGGAGAGGGTAATTATTTCCCCACCATCAATCCAGCACCAATTGCCCCAGCCAAGGGACCAAGTTTACCTTTCACTAAGCGGACAGATTGAGCGTTTGGAGAAAACGTATATTTTTTTAGATTTTCTTTGGCGGCATCAAGAAATAAACTTCCGGAATTTAAAACACTTCCACCTAAAATAATAATTTCTGGGTCTAAAATATTCACAATCGTGCTTAAGCCAATGCCCAAGTAGGCTCCAAGTTCTCTAAAGGTTTTTTCAGCCAACAAATCACCCTTATAGGCTTCTTCAGCTAGTAGGGCTGGATTATGGTGGGTGAGCTTATGATATGCCTGTTCAAGAGTAATTTGTTCATCAAAATCAACGATCATATGTCCAACCTCATTTGCTCCGCCATGAAAACCATTATAGATTTCTCCTTTATAATACCAACCGCTACCAATCCCAGTTCCAATGGCTATCCCGTAAACATTTGTAGACTTTTTACCAGCACCAAGCATTGCTTCGGCTCGGACAAAACAATTAACATCATTATCCATCTTAATTAATAAATCAGGTTTATCTAGTTGCTTACGAACAGCCTCAACTAATTTTACTTTATTAAGTAATGGCAGATTGGCTGCAATAACAACTTCTTCATTTTCATAGTCAATAACACCAGGAACACCAAGTCCAATACCTGACAAGATTCCTTGATTAGTTTCTATAATTGTTAAGAGGGGATCTAGACTTGCTTTAAGCATAATTAAAAAATGCTCAAGACTATCTTTTGGTGTTGCAAGAATTGAACTTTCAATTACTTTTTTATGATGTAATAATACTGCGGCAATTTTTGTGCCTCCAACATCAATCCCAATTTCATAGTGTTTACTTCGTGACATATATTATTTCTGATGATTAAACATTCTTTTGCCTTCTTCCCAATAAAAGTTATTACCTCGAGCCTTTTCCCAATACCAGTATTCAACTCCCCACCAGTAAAAGGTTCTAAAGCCAGTTTGACGTGAGAATTCTTGAATTTCTTTAAATTTTTCTGGTGTCATTGTGAGGTCCCGCTCAGCTTGGGGTAGATTTTGAAATGCGTCTTTACCCCAGGGTTCACCTTGGACTTCAATTAAGATCCAGTCATGGGGATGAGAGAAAAGATTTGATATATTTTTTTTAACTCTAAAGAAAATTGGAGAGATTGGATAGCGGATATAATGATCTAAAGTGCGAGAATAGGTATTAAGGTATAAGGTGCTACCAAAAATATCCCCTCGCTTGGCAGCTGGTATCCAGGCTGACAATTCTCCGGAGTCTGTAATAATGATTGGTCGGCTATCAAGTGATTTCGCTAAGGCTATTTCTGTATCAAGAAAATCAACATCAAACTCAGGACAAATACCAAAATATTTTAAAAATGGTTCATTTTCAATTTGCCAGTAGGTAATACTTGGTCGTAGACGATAGCGAGAAATAGTTTCGGTAATATATTCTAAAGTAGCTTTTTCTCTGTCCTCTTTAGAAATGGCATCAGCCCAATCAGGGATATGACACTCTGGCCAGCGGGGGACACGATTACCCATTACTAAAATTATTTCGGCATTTCTTTTTTCCGCTTCATCAATTTGCCAATCAAGATCTTCCCAATTATATATACCTACTTCTGGTTGTATGTCGTCCCAATAGGCTGCTAAACGAATTTTTTTAACTCCCATCTCATCAAACAAAGCTAAATAATTTGCTTTCCAATCAAGGCCGAGGGCCTGGCTTTGTTTTTTGGAAAATGTTACCCCATGCTCAATTTCATGAGGTTCATAGACAGGAGCCCAGCTAAAAATAAAAAATAGCCAAAAAATAATGATTAAGACCAGGCCGATACGTTTTGTGAGTTTAAAAGGATGTTGAAACATTGTTAGAAATTATTTGTTGCCTCAAGAGCTGAGTCTGTAATAAAAATAGTAATTGAATAAGCTGCCAGAACTATTAGTAAGCCAATAACAGCATTACGAATTTGTGCTACAGATTGCTTTACTTTTTCTTCATTACCTCCAGCTGTCATCCATTTATAGCCTGCCATGATGATTAAAATGACAAAAATTGCTCCAAACAACCCGAGGGCAATTTTAATAACATTCCCCACTATAGATTGAAGGGGCTTTGGAGTTCCGGTTTCTCCATAGGCAGTAGTACCAATATCTTCTAATCCGCCTTCTTTTGCGCGATCAATCCAGACACTATCCTGGGCTTGAAGTGGTGAAATACCGCTAAAAACAAAGAGATATAAGCTAAAAAACATTAATTTTAGGATTGTTCGAGTCATAAGAGATATATGGTATACTTTAAATAAGCTACCGATCCTGATATATGATCGGTATTCTCATTATATTAGATGGTTTTCTAAAAGTCTATCTATGGCCCTGGCAGGAAAGGTTGCAGTCAATACAGTAATCCAAGTAGTGACTAAGGTTGTGACAACAGGCCTCAGCCTGATTGTTATTGCTTTAACCACTCGTTATTTGGGTCGATATGGTTTTGGACAATATACAACCGCCATAACATTTGTAACTTTCTTTAGTATTGCAGCTGATTTAGGCTTAACACTTGTAACAACTCAATTAATAAGTCGACCTGGAGCTAATATTTCCAGAGTGATGAGTAATCTTTTTACGTTTCGTGTCATTTCCGGATTTTGTATCATTGGTCTGGCTCCTTTGATTGTTCTGTTATCTCCCTATGAGCCGGTAGTAAAACAAGGAGTAGGTATTGCGGCTATTGCTTTTTACTTTGTCTTACTCAGTCAAATATTTGTTAGCTTATTTCAGAAAGAATTACGTACTGATAAAATTGCCATTGCGGAAGTTGTTAGTCGAATTATAGTCTTAGCTTTGACAATCTGGGCTATTGCTTCTGACTTTGGCGTTATTGGATTACTCTGGACTATCACAATTGGTAATGCCATTAGTTTTTTGTTGCACTTTATTTATGCTCATCGATATGCTCGTATTAGTTTTATCTTTGATGCAAGTGTTTGGAAAGATATTATTCAACGTTCATGGCCATTGATCATAACCATTGTTTTAAATCTAGTCTATCTAAAAGCCGATATATTAATTCTATCATTATTTAAGAGTCAGGCAGATGTTGGTTTATATGGAGCTGCGTACCGTGTAATTGATGTCCTGGTAACTATTCCTTTTATGATTGGAGGCACAATATTGCCAATTTTTACTTTTAGTTGGCAATCAAAAGATAAGGAAAGCTATCAACGAATGTGGCAACGAGTCTTTGATGTTTCAGCAATTATGGCCTGGCCACTTGTAGTTGGTGGATTTATGTTAGCTGGTCCAATTATGAATGTAGTTTCTGGTCCTGGCTTTGCTCCGGCTGGTTCAATTTTAAAGATACTTATAATTGCTGTTGGTTTTATATTCTTTAGTTGTTTTTTTAGCTACACCATGATTAGTTTTGATCAGCAGCGGAAGTTAATCTCAGCCTATTTGATTACGGCAATTGCTTCATTATTATTATATTTTATTTTAATTCCAAAATTTTCATATTATGCTGCGGCGTGGATTACAGTTTTTAGTGAAGTTTTAATTAGTATTTTGGCTCGGTGGATTGTGCGTCGGTCTAGCAATTTACATATTTCATTTAATCGTTTTTTTAAGGCCCTGGGAGCAGCTTTTATTATGGGTTTTATGTTGTTGCTTTGTAAGTCTTTATCACTAACAATTGGTGGATTATTATTAACTATAGTTATTGGAATGGTTGTTTATTTTGTATCACTATATTTAATCAGAGGAATTTCCAAGCAAGATATTACTGAATTAATGTCAACCTGGCGTTTATAAATATCTATGAAACAAATATTGATTTACAATACTTTGACAAAAAACGAACCTTTATTTTCTGAAGTGATTGAGAGTTTGCGACAGCAAAAATTTATTTTTACAATTTTTTCTAACAATAATGATCCAAGAAAAAATGGCACCCCTTTGCTTCCAGTAAATTCCTTTTTAGTTTTATCATTATTGCCAATTTGGTTTTTATTATATTTTATTGTTTTTGGTTTTCGAACCTTGATGTTTAAGCCCCGAACAGTCATGTGTTTACATTGGCCCGAAAAGCTAATTTTTTCTCCCATTGCTTATTTTTTTAAATGGCGAGTGATCTGGATTGAATTACCTGATGCCTGTAAACCACCAGATTTTTTCTTATATAAGAAATTATATCAACGTTCAGCCGGTTATTCAGAAATTATTGTTTTTAGTGGTCAACAAGAAAAATTATTTCGTGAACATTTTAGGACAAATAAAGCTCTTAATTTAGTTAGACCATTAACCTATCCAAATGCCCCTTTTCATCAACAAGATTTATTTAAAGCTTTAGCAGACCGCCCCCGTCATCGATTTGTGATAGGAGCTATAGTCGAAAATTTAGATAAAAATGTTATTGAACGTTTATTGTCAGCTCTGGCTATTGGTTTAACTGTTTGTTCTACTCTTGAGCTTATGATTATTGGAGATGGCCAAAATCGTAAACAACTGCTATGGTTGATTAGAAAAATGGGGCTAGGTAATCATGTCTGGTTAGTTGGTAGCTCTACAGATTTTATTCGTTGGCTTGAGCATGTTGATATGTATGTATTACCTTATGAAAGCCCTAGTCTTGAGGATATTGCTAAGACTATTTTAGTAATGGGTCAAGGTATTCCGGTTCTAGGACATTTGAGCGCTGGTTTGGACGAGGTTATTAATTCTCGCACAGGGGCTTTGGTTGATATTACTGATAGTGAAACCATAGCTCGTCATATTATTCATCTAGAGCAGGCGGGGGACTTACGAAAAAGTATTGGCAAAGAAGCAAAACGAGCGGCCGGTAATTTAACCTTTGAACAATTTATTCTGGATTTCTCAGCTCTTCTTTCTGGTAAAGAACAAAGAGATTAAGATATTTAATTCTTACTATGATAAAAAAAATATTTTCAGTCAAAGATGATTCTGTTGGAAAACGGATTGATAGTTGGTTGGCTGAACAATTACAACAACCTCGTAATCAGATTAGAAATTTTTTAGAAAAAAATGATGTGCTAATTCGTGGTCGTGTTGTTTCTAGTCATTACCTTGTCCGCGCCGGTGATAGTATTTCTTTTAAACTAAAAGAAAATCCAGTAGTTGAAATTTCTAAAGAAAAGCCTGATGAGTCAAAAAAATTATTTTCAAAAATAAAAGTTATTGCTGAAACAAATGATTATGTGGTTCTTAATAAACCAGCTGGGTTATTAATGCATCCGGCTTCAAATGTTAACGCTGCTTCTTTGGTTGATTGGCTTTTACAAACGTATCCAAAAATTCGTCAGGTGGGTGAAGACCCATTGCGTCCAGGTATTATGCATCGGCTTGACCGTGAAGTGAGTGGCTTGGTTGTGGTGGCAAAAAACCAAAATTCATTTGATGATTTAAAACATCAATTTAAATCTCGTTTAATTAAAAAAGAATATACGGCTTTGGTGCATGGAGCGGATATGCCTGATGAAGGGGAAATTAATTTTTTGATTGAACGATCTACTCAGGGTTATAAAATGGCAGCCAAACCTTTAAGCCAATCTGGTAAAACAGCAAGCACTACATTTACAGTTGTACAAAGATTTCATAATTACACGCTACTTTCCGTTCACATAAAGACCGGTCGAACTCATCAAATTAGAGCTCATTTTTCAGCCTATAATCATCCGGTGGTTGGTGATGACCTATATACTGGTTTTAAACTCCGGGCTCTTAATAAAAAATTAGCTTTAGGTAGAATATTTTTAGTAGCTACGAATTTATCTTTTACTGATTTAAAAGGCAAGAGACAAGATTTTTCAATTAAGATACCATCTAATTTGCAAAAATTCTTAACTACACTCACCTAAATTATCTATGATTATTACTTTTAGTGGTTCGGAAGGATCTGGAAAATCAGGTATTGCTAAACGATTAGCTGCTACACTTGGTTGGCCGTACTATGATATTGGTGGAATGCGAAGGACAATGGCAGCTGAAAAAGGTTTAACTCTAGAAGAATATAATAAACTTGGTGAGACCGATTCGAGTACTGATCTTGAGGTTGATAATTATCAAACAACGCTTGGTCAAAATAATGATAATTTTGTAGTTGTTGGTCGAACTTCATGGTATTTTATTCCTCACTCATTAAAAATTTTTCTTACGACTCGTTTAGAAGTTGGTGCACAAAGAATATTTAAGGATTTAGCGACACGCAATGAAGCCAAAGATTTAAGGTCAATTGAAGATGTTATAGCCAGTCTACGTCGTCGAACTGAAAGTGATACTTATCGCTATCAAAAATATTTTTCTATTGATGTTTATAATCCGAAAAACTTTGATTGGATTTTGGACACGAGCGATTTAACAGAGGAAGAAGTATACGAGCAGGTTTCTGGCTTTGTGATGGCGAAATTAAAGGATGCAGAGGGGCGATCACTATGATATACTATATAAATCTGAAATATTTTAGGTTTTAGTTTGTATTATATATAACAATAAGATTTAGATTATTTGATGGAAGTAGGGTTTTTTGACTTTAAAACTTTATAACTTTAATACATTATAACTCTTTATGAATATCGCAATTAATGGTTTTGGTCGCATTGGCCGAGCAGTTTTTAAAGCCTTACTTGAAAAACCAGGGGTTAAAGTAGTGGCGATTAACGATTTAACAGATACAAAGACTCTGGCTCATTTATTAACATATGACAGTGTTTACGGTGTTTCCAATGACCGTATTTCCTATACTGCTAAAACGTTAGTTATTAATGGCCACTCATTTCCAGTATTGGCTGAAAAAGATCCAGCTGCTTTGCCATGGTCAACCTTAAAAGTTGATATTGTGATTGAATCAACTGGCCGTTTTACCGACAGAGATCAAGCACAAGCTCATATCACCGCTGGTGCTAAAAAAGTATTGTTATCAGCGCCTGGTAAAGGCGATGATATTCAGACGTATGTGATTGGTGTTAATGAGAATAAAATCAAGAAAAATGACAAGATTATTTCCATGGCTTCTTGCACAACTAATTGTTTAGCACCGGTAACTGATATTATTCGCAAAGCTTTTGGTATTGATAAGGCGATTATGACAACAATTCATTCATATACCGCTGATCAAAATTTGGTTGATGGACCACATAAAGATTTACGTCGAGCCAGAGCTGCAAGTCTAAGTATGATTCCAACCACAACTGGTGCTGCCTTGGCAGTTGCCAAAACAATTCCATCTCTGGCAGGGCGATTTGATGGTTTGTCAGTTCGGGTTCCAACCCCTGTTGGTTCTCTTTGTGATGCAGTCTATGTCTTGAGAAAGAAAACTACCAAAGATCAGGTTAATACGTTGTTACAAAAAGCTTCACAGTCTAAAGAATATAAAGGTATTGTGACGGTCACTGAAGATCCAATTGTTTCGGCTGACATTGTTGGTAATCCAGCCAGTGCCATTGTTGATCTAGCTTTAACCAATGTCATTGGTGACACATTATTAAAAGTAGTTTCTTGGTATGACAATGAATGGGGATATAGTAATCGCTTAGCTGATTTATGTGTTTATATAAATAAGAAAAAATTATATTAGTTTTGTTTTATATAATATAAAAGTAATTTTACCTATATGACAACAACAGAAAAACGAAATTATTTTATAATATTAATTATTTCAGTGATTGTTAGTGGAGTGGTTGGGGGATTAGCTGGCTTTATGGCTACTGATTCGCTAGCTAAAAGTTCTTCGTTTATTAATAGACTTGAGGGCATGGTGAGTGGCAAAGTCGCCAGTAACCAAACAAGGCAAGCAATTAATAATGATTCAGTGGTTCAAGTTGTAGATACTGTTTCTCCAGCCATCGTTAGTATTATAGTTTCCAAAGACTTACCAAGGTTTAATAGCCCAATGGGAAATTCTGAATTTTTCCGCCAATTCCTTGGTGAGGATTTTGAGAGATTTTTTGGTGAACAACCTTCAACTGAAGGTGAAGAGAATAAAAAGCAAGAGATAGGCAATGGTAGTGGTTTCATAATTTCCAAAGATGGTTTAGTGGTTACCAATCGACATGTGGTTGCTGATGAAGCGGCTGAATATACAGTTGTGACTAATAAAGGTGAAAAATATACGGCTAAAGTTCTGGGACGAGATCCAGTAAATGATTTAGCAATTTTAAAAATTGAAGGTAACGACTTTCCAACACTGAACTTAGGTGATAGCAGTCAGCTCAAACCGGGCCAAAGTGTTATCGCCATTGGCAATGCTCTTGGTCAATTTACTAATACTGTTTCTACAGGTGTAATTTCCGGGCTATCTCGCTCTATTGATGCCTTTGGAGGCTCTAATGTTGGCAGTGAGAGGTTGATTGGTTTAATCCAGACAGATGCGTCAATTAATCCAGGAAACTCTGGTGGACCATTGTTGGATATGTCTGGGAATGTGATTGGGATTAATGTGGCTGTGGCTCAAAATGCTCAAAATATTGGCTTTGCAATTCCAATAGACCAGGTAAAAGGTACAATTGATAGTGTTCGTGAGAATGGCCGTTTAGTAAAAGCCTGGATTGGAGTTAGATATTTATTAATAACCCAAGATATTGCCAAAGCGCAGAAACTAGAAAAAGATAATGGTGCTTGGGTTACAAATGGTGATGGACCAAACCAACCTGCAGTTATAAAAGATTCGCCAGCTGAAAAAGCAGGTATTAAAGATGGTGATATTATTTTAGAAGTCAATGGTGAAAAGATTACTGTTGATAATCCTTTGGCTAATACAGTTAGCAAATCAAAACCTGGTGATAAGCTAGAGTTAAAAATTTGGCGAGATGGCAAAGAAATAACAATTACGGTTACTCTTGAAGAAATGAAATCATAATTATAATGGAAAATTTACTAAAACAAACTGAAGATTTACGAGAGAAAATCCTAGAAACCTGGAGGTTACTTTGACCTTGATCGCAAATCAAGTCAGGCACATAGTTTACGCTTAGAAATGAATGAACCTAGTTTTTGGGATGACCAAGAACGAGCAGTTGAAGTTGGTAAGACTGCTGAAGCCTTAGATCAAGAAGTTTTGGCCTGGCAACAATTATTAGACGAAGTGCGACAACTTGAAGAATTAATTGCTCTTTCACAAGAGCAAGGTGATACCAGTTTAGCTGAAGAATCAGACAAACAATTTTTCCTTCTTAAAAAGAAATTTGAGGAGTTGGAATTTTTTGTCTTTTTTTCTGGTGCCTATGATGTGAGCAATGCGATTATCTCTTTACATGCTGGAACCGGGGGAGTTGATGCACAAGATTGGACAGAAATGCTAGAACGAATGTTCTTGCGTTTTTGTGAGCGTCATAATTGGAAAGCAGAAATTGTTGATCGAACGGTTGGTAATGAAGCTGGTTTAAAAAGTGTAACGTTTAATGTTACCGGTCGCTATGCCTATGGTTATCTTAAATCTGAGGCTGGTGTTCATCGTTTAGTTCGTATTTCTCCTTTTGATTCCGAGGGCATGCGCCATACTTCTTTTGCTTTGGTAGAAGTATTACCTGAATTACCAGATAACGAAGGTGTGGAAATAAAACCCGAAGATATTTCTGTTGATTTTTTTCGATCCTCAGGACCTGGCGGACAAAATGTTAATAAAACTTCAAGCGCTGTTCGTTTAGTGCATATTCCAACCGGTATTGTTGTTGCCACACAAACTGAACGTTCCCAGCATCAGAATCGTGAATTAGCTATGAAAATATTACGAGGTAAGTTACATCAGTTGAGCCTAGATAGTCGAGCTGAAGAAAATGCTGTTTTGCGTGGCAAGGTTGAAAAAGCAGCCTGGGGAAAGCAAATTCGTTCTTATGTTTTACAGCCATATCAGTTGGTTAAAGATCATCGAACTGGTTATGAAGAAACTGATGTTGAAGCAGTATTGAATGGCAAAATTGAAGGGTTTATTGATGCATATTTGAGAAGTAAGTCGAAAACGTAATTCCTTTCTGTCATCCCTGCTTATACACTGTCATTCCCCTAATAATCCTGTCATCCCCGTCCCCGCCTTCGCGGGGATAAACTCCGGCGGGGATCTAGTGAAAGATCTGAGATAAAACTTAACCTAGATCCCCGACCAAGTCGGGGATGACAATGGGTAGTTCGTGGGAGGCACATATTTGAGTATTAAGCTTTTAATTTGCTATGGAGGGATCATTACCCAAGGGTAGGGTATTGTTAATTGCTTGTCTTGGATTTATTTTCGGGATTGGTATTTTTTCATTTGGGCAACTATTTTCTGAATTGTGGTGTTTTGGATTGGCTATATTTTTTTGTCTGTGTGCTGTTTGGTCAAATTATAGAAAAAAAATATATATTTCTATAATTTCTATTCTCGCCCTAGGTTTTTTTCTAGCTGGGTGGAGATATAGTTTGAGTTATCCAAATATAGATTCTAATCATATTAGTTTTTATAATAACCAGATCAAAACGTTTGAAGGAATAGTTATCAAGGAGCCAGTTGAGAAAAATCAAAAAAGACAATTAACAATACAGACAAATCAAGGGAAAGTACTTGTCACTACTGATCTCTTTCCAGAATATAGGTATGGCGATTTTTTAGAAATTACCTGCAAACTTGAAGCACCGGAGAACAACGATTTTCCCTATGATCGATATTTAGCTCGTTATAATATATATTCTTTATGTTCAAGACCACATATTAAGTTATTACATAGCGGAGAGGGTAATGTTGTTATAGAGAAGATTATTAAAATTAAACAAGGAGCCTATAAAATAGCTCAAGCAAATTTACCTGAACCAGAATCTTCTTTAGCACTGCCCGTTGTCTTTGGTGGTGGACAGGGAATTGATGATGATATTACAGAAGAATTTCGACGAACTGGTTTAACTCATATTATGGCCGTGTCTGGTTTTAATGTTAGCTTGTTGACGGTTTTAATTGGACTAGGGTTAAACACCTTAGGTTTGCGGCGTCGAATTGTTTTTTATGTTACCAGTTTAATAATTACTGCTTATGTAATTATGGTTGGTGCACCTGCATCGGCGGTGCGAGCGGGTGTGATGAGTTTATTCTTACTAGCAGCTTTGACGCTTGGTAGGCTTGTTAGCTTACCACGTTCTATTGTATTAGTAGCTGTTTTGACATTGTTAGTGAATCCCCGTTTACTACGTGATGATATTGGTTGGCAATTATCTTTTCTAGCAATTCTTGGTTTAATCTATCTTCAACCATGGCTACAAAAGATGATGATGAAAATAACAGCCAACAAAGGAAAATTATTTTTTGAAGCATTAAACGCGACTATTGCTGCTCAAATTGCAACTGCACCAGTGATATTGTATAACTTTGGTAATTTTTCAATTATTGCTCCAATCGCTAACCTCTTGGTTGTTTGGGTGGTGCCTATATTAACTGTTACTATGATGGCATCTTTGGCTTTAACAGCTATATTTCCTTCCCTTGGCCTATTTTTTTTCTTGCCCTGTTGGATTATGGTGAAATATATATTTTTTATTGTGCAGATGTTGAGTGGTTTAAGTTGGGCGGCGGTGGAAATTGAGTAATAGAGGATAAAATATGATTAATAAATTAAAAAGCATTGATTTTATGATAGTACTGTGATATAGATATAAATCTACCATTTTGGTTAGTTCCCATAACTTCGGGCAGAAGTTACAATATTTTTGGACTTTTAGTCCAAGAAAGGAGCATATTAAAAAATGAGTGAAATAGTGGAGCTGTTCGATATAAACGGCAGAAGAATTCCGCTTAACTTGAAAACAGTAATTTTAATTTTTGGGTTGCTTATGTTAAATCAGAAAGCAAACACCCAAATTGTGATTGTTGATACAGTGATACAATCGCAAGAATTTGGCTTCTTACAAGACGGAGTCGGAATAAATAAAACTATCTATGGGCATTTTGACGATAGTCTTTCTGGTCGTATCATCTTCTTGAATATGAATCCAAAAAAATTATTATACGTTGTCGATGATAGACATACGTATATCTTTTTTAAGGATACTCCATTTCTTATCAAGGAAAAATATTTAGAAAGCCTCTCTTTTGCAGAGGATACCTTGATAAAAAATCATGAAGTATATATCAGTTACTTAACAAATTTATGTAATAGTGGAGTCGCTGTTGAAGAGGAAAATTTTCTGTGTATTAGCAGTGGTTATATAACACTAAGGATATTCAAAAGTTTTCAGAAAGAACAAGTTATCATTGTTTTTCATGATGTAAGTTTTTCTAAAAGAGAATGAAAAAAATAGCAGAAATCAAAAAGGTGTATTTACGATTGTAGATACACCTTTTTTCTTTTTATATTTATAGTTCCTTGACTACTTTACTCAGTGCCACTGTTTTCTGCTTCCCGGTTTTCATATCCTTAATCGTCACCTGATTCTTCTTTTCTTCATCTTCTCCGCAGAGTAGAACAAATGGAATGCCAAGTTTATTTGCATAATTTAATTGCTTGGCCATTTTCGTCGCACCAGGATAGATTTCAACATTAATATTATTCTTTCGTAATTCACTTGCTACCTTGAAGCAATAGGGGAGGAGGTCATCACTGAAAACTACAATCAAAGCCTGTGCGGGAGTGGAAGGACCAGCATTTTTTTCTTGTAGCACTGAAAAGAGTCGTGAAACACCAATTGAAGTACCAACACCAGATAAATTTTCTTTACTGTAGTTTGCTACTAGATTATCATATCGACCGCCACCGCCAACACTGTGTCTATCATTGGGCAGAAACATCTCAAAGACAACACCAGTATAGTAGTCAAAACCGCGAGTAATTTTTAAATCAAATATAAACTCAGAAGTTTTCATACCACCAGCCTGTAGTAACTTGGCAAGTTCAGAAAGTCTTTCTAGCCCTTGAGTAAAGCCCAGATTAGTAATAGAAAAACCAGATAATTGTTTTACTACCTCTTGAGCACTTCCTTTGATGTTAACAAGTGAAAGTATCTCCTTACTGTCTTGTGTGGACAAGCCAATGTTTTTTAATTCTTCAGATATTTGAGCAGAAGAAAGTTTATCCATTTTATCAATTGTTCGTAAAGCATCAGTTGTAAATCGATCTAATTTTCGGTCAGCAAGAAAGCCAGCGATTAAACCTCGATGACTAATTTTAAATACAATATTTTTTAAACCCAAGGCTTTATAAGCATTAGCGGCAGCAATAATTACTTCAGCGTCGGCAGCCACGCTATCACTGCCGACAATATCAACATCACATTGATAAAATTGTCGGAAACGTCCGGCCTGTGGTTTTTCAGCTCGCCACACTTCTTGAATTTGATAGCGACGAAATGGGATTGGTAATTCATGATAATGCTCAGCCACATAGCGAGCCAAAGGAACAGTTAAATCAAAACGCAGGGCATAGTCTGTTTCGCCTTTAGTAAAACGATAGACTTGTTTGGCAGTTTCGCCACCTTCTTTGGCTAATAAGACTGGCGCTAATTCTAAGGCTGAGGTTTCCAAGGGAGTAAAGCCAGAGCGTTGATAGGCTCCTTCAATCAATGACAGCATTTTGTTAAAGGCTAATTGATCTTTTGGTAAAAATTCATTAAAGCCAGGTGGAGTTTTTGGTGTAATCATATAGTCTAATTTTATCTGAAATAAGACATTTTCGCAATTTTTAAGGCTTGCCAAAAGCCTAAAAATTACTGTAAAGTAAGGGTAAGACTATGCCTGAATTACCAAAAGCCTATAATCCAGCAAATTATGAAGACTCTATAAATCGTCTCTGGCAAGAGTCTGGTTTTTTTAATCCAGATAATTTGGACCTGCCTGAAAATGCGCCTGCCTATACAATAATTTTACCGCCACCAAATGTAACTGATCGATTACACCTTGGACATGCTTCAATGTTGGCGATTCAAGACTTATTAATTCGTTTTCACCGAATGCAGGGTTTTCGTACTTTATGGGTGCCGGGAACAGATCATGCAGCCATTGCCACCCAAACTGTGGTGGAACGAAAAATTTATAAAGAAGAAGGAAAAACTCGTCATGACCTTGGTCGCGAAGAATTTCTTAAACGAGTGAAAGCCTTTGCCCTGGAAAACCAAAGCACGATTATAAATCAGATTAAATCTTTTGGGGCTTCACTTGATTGGTCACGTTTAGCATTTACGCTTGATGAAGAGCGTCAAACTGCTGTTCGTCAGATGTTTGTTGATATGTATGAGGCAGGCGCAATCTATCGTGGTGAGCGTATTGTTAATTGGTGCCCACATTGTCAATCAACTTTGGCTGATGATGAAGTTGAATATAAGACTGAAAAGACAGTATTATATACTTTTAAATATTGGCCTGACTTTCCGATAGCAATCTCATCTACTCGTCCGGAAACAAAATTAGGCGATACAGCCGTGGCAGTTAATCCAAGCGATGATCGCTATAAGCAATATATTGGCCAAGAATTTTCTGGCGATTTTTGTGGTCAGGCTCTTACTATAAAAATTATTGCGGATCGAGAAGTTGATATGAGTTTTGGTACTGGTGCTTTGGGAGTTACTCCGGCTCATTCACATACTGATTGGCGGATGGCAGAGGAAAATAATCTAATGATTATTAAAGTTATTGACGAGACTGGAAAAATAAAAAAGGAATTTGGGGATTTTTCTAACCTTTCAGTGATTGAAGCCCGAGAAAAAATTATTACCCATTTACGTGAACAGAACCTCATTAGTCAAGAAGAAGAGACTGAACATAATCTTTCTGTTTGTTATCGCTGTGGAACACCAATTGAGCCCTTGCCTTCAAAACAATGGTTTGTAGCAGTTGGCAAACCATTAGAAAAATTAGGCGGAAAGTCATTAAAAGCCAAAGCTTTGGAAGTTTCCGAGGCCGGAAAAATATCTTTTACCCCTGACCGTTTTAAAAAGCGTTATGAGGATTGGATGAAAAATTTACGTGATTGGTGTATTAGTCGTCAGATTTGGTTTGGACACTCTATTCCAGTTTGGTATCGAGGTGATGAAGTATATGTTGGCTTGCAAGCACCAGAGGGAGATGATTGGAAACAGGACACAGATACTCTTGATACCTGGTTTTCTTCTGGTATGTGGACTTTCTCCACATTAGGTTGGGCAACCTCTGCTAAAGCTTCGGCGCGCCAAGGGCATGTTTCTAAAGATGAGAATAAAACAGGCGACTTAGCTAAATTTCATCCAACCGATGTCCTTGAAACAGGTTATGAAATTATTACGCTCTGGGTCTCGCGTATGATTATGATGTCATTATTTGCTTTGGATGAGATTCCTTTTAAAAATGTCTATTTACATGGAATGGTTTTGGATGCTTTGGGAAAAAAAATGAGCAAGAGTAAAGGTAATGGCATTGATCCTCTAGAAGTTAGTCATGAGTATGGGACAGATGCTGTTCGTTTGGCTTTGTTGGTTGGTAATACGCCTGGGGTTGATGTGCGATTAAGCAAAGAAAAGATTGGTAGCTATAGAAATTTTACAAATAAACTTTGGAATATCAGTCGGTATATTTTAAGTCAGGAAGTTGAGAGTAATAATAAAAATGAAACCTTGGCTGATCGTTGGATTCAGTCTCGACTACAAAAAACAATTGAGAAAGTTGGATTAAAGATTAGAAATTTTGAGTTTTCAGAGGCAGGTGAAATCCTGCAATCTTTTACCTTATCCGATTTAGCAGATTGGTATTTGGAAGTGACAAAATTTAAAAAAGGTAACTCCGCAAATTTACTACCAAAGATTCTTGAAACGCTTCTTAAACTATGGCATCCCTTTATGCCTTTTGTTACGGAAACAATTTGGAAAGAAGGTAGTTTTGGAGAATCGTTGTTAATGGTAGCTGAATGGCCCACAGCTGATACTTTTCCCATAAACCAAGAAGCTGAAACAGATTTTGAAGTAATTCAAAAAGTGATTTCTGCGATTAGAACCTTGCGTAGTGAGAATCGTCTTGAACCAGCAGTTAAATTAAAAACCACAATCTATGCTGGATCTAATACTAATCTATTATTAGATTCGGAAAATCTCATATCATCACTTAAAACAGGTGTGGGTGAACTTGTAATTAGAGCCGAAGGAGAAGCTCCGCAGGATGCATTATTTGCTGCCCTGGAAGGTATAGAAATATATATTGAAGCACCAATTGATTCGGCTGCCGAAAAAATTCGTTTAGAAAAAGAAATTGAGTATGTGAAAAATGGAATTCTATCTATAGAAAAAAAATTATCTAACATTGAATTTAAAGACAAAGCGCCAGCAGAAATTATTGCTAGTGAAGAAAATAAGTTAGTTGAATATAAAATAATTTTAAAAAAATTGTCTGATCAACGATTAGTTTTGGATTAGTAAAAAATAACGCACATAAAATTTACCTGTTGATAACTTTTTATTTACTTTTTAACTTACATTACATTTTTTTGATAATTTCTGCAGAAGAAATTATTTTTTTTATTATTAATTATTTTTTTAAAACATAAGTAACAGTATTTTCTTTTTTTAAATTTTGATTTGATAATATAGATTGTGAATACAAAAAAAAATATGCTTATTTTTCTTTTAATAATAGCCAAAAAAACATTGTTTGCAGTTTTTGAGTAATTAATAATATATATAGTTAATTTTAAATAAGATGTAAAAATTTTTTCTCTACGTTTTTGAATTTAGTTAACAGAAGTTTATGCAAAAATATTTTTTTCTATAATACTTATTATTTTTTTATAAAAGTTATTGTTTAAGGTGTCAATTTGTGGTATAATTAATTTAGAAATGAAAAAAAAGAGGCGAGGTTACTCGCACCAACATTTCTATGAAAGGGGGTGACACTATGCCTATCAAGAAAAAGAAAGCTGCAAAGCGACCAGCTCGTAAGGCTGCTCCAAAGCGTAAAGCTGCTCCTAAAAAGAAAGCTGCTCCAAAGCGCAAGCCTGCAAAGCGTAAAGCTGCAAAGCGTAAATAGTTTTTAATTTGGAAACAAAAAACCCTCTATTGGAGGGTTTTTTGCGTTAGACCTAACTTGACTAAGAGGAATTTCTATGACAAAATGGTGTAAAAAAAGGGGGGGAAGAGGGAGAGTTAAAATGTTGGTTGATCGAGCGAGGGGGGGGGGGGGGGGGGGAGGAGGGCAAGCGTTATACAAAACTAATAAATATACTGAGGAAATTTGTTGTAAAACGCGGGGGGGGAATCCCCCCGAAAAAAAAAAAAAAAAGGGGGGAGCCCAAAAAAAATTTAGAGGTTTTTGAGAATATATAAGGTTGCCTAAAATATCTATTTATGTTCTTGGTTTTTGGCTATGTGACCTGGCATCAACTTCATAGCTGGTATTTTGTGCTTCAAAGAAATTAACCAATTCATAGACATCGGTTGCTGAAGCCATCCATTTTGCTGGATTATCAGCCTTGAAATATGGTTGGAAACCAAGCTCTTCTAAACGACGATCAGCCACATATTGTACATACTGATTAACATAATCAGCATTCAGACCAAGAATACCTTTAGGGAATAGGTCTTTATTATAAGCAGTTTCCAAATTAACACCTTCAATAATAATATTTTGAATTTCTTGACTAAATTCAGGGGTAATCAAATCAGCATTTTCTTCCAGAATTGTTAAGATAAGATTAATGCCAAATTTTAAATGTAGACTTTCATCACGCAAAACCCAATCAATCATTGAACCAAAATTTTTCAGTTGGTTACGTTGTCTAAAGCTTAAGGCCACCATAAAGCCACTATAAAACCAAATTCCTTCCATTACAATATTAAAAGCGACCAGGTTTCGGATAAAATCTTTTTTTCCAGCTGGACTTTCAATATCAAGATGTTCATCCGTCATTCGAGTCAAGTAATTTGTAATATAATTTTCTTTTGCGATCATTGACGGTACTTCAAGGTGAAGATTAAAGATCTTTTCTCGGTCAACCGGGAAAGTTTCTAAAACATATTCAAATGCTAAGCAATGGTTTGCTTCCTCCCACATTTGTTTGGCGATATATAGGTGTGTTTCTGGAGCACGAAGATAGGGATAAACGCCTAAAGCCAGAGATCGATTAACAATTAATTCCGCTGGGTTAAAGAAGCTCATCAAAAAACTAACGGCATGCCGTTCGTCTTCAGTCATTTTTTTCCAATCTTCTAGATCTTCGCCTAAAGCGATTTCGTGGGGGAACCAGGTATTGGCCACTGCTTGATTATATAAATCATAGGCCCAGCGGTAATTAATCGGGTGAAGAACCATGTCTTCGTTCATTGGTTTTCCTAGCAACATAGAAATAGAATTAGTTATAAAGTTCTTAAAGTTATAAAGTTAAAAAGTTAAAGAGGTTCATGAGGTATGAAGTTCATAACAATATACTTTATGAACCTTATAACTTTATAAACCATTTTACTATTATTGGCAACTATCGCACATCAATCGTTCCATTGGGTCAACCGGACAGGCTTTACCAATTTGGGATTGATTGATTGACGAAGTGGAATTAGACGTGGATTGCTGTGGTTCGTCGGTCGGAAAGGAAGTTGAATTACTGAGTATTTTTTTATCTGAAATACGTTCATCACTTGGTTCATTATTGGCAACGGTAATTGTTTCTGGAGTTGTGACAGAGAAATTATTAATTATTGGTATTTCAACTGGTGATTGAAGGGGGATTTGAACAGCGGCTGGTTCATTCGTAGTCATTTGATTAAATAGAGCCCCAAAACCTCTTTTTCCAATAGTATTTGCTTTATTAACTTTAACCGTGCTTTGCTCAGCGTTATGACGTGGTTTCATGTGTAAATAGTAAGTCGTTTTTAGTCCTTTCTCCCAAGCAGTTACATAAATTTTCATAATTTCTTCAGTATCACGAGTTTCCAGATACATATTTCGGCTAATAGCTTGATCAACCCATTTTTGGGCGCGAGCTGCTACTTCTATAAAGGCTTGCGGTGCAATTGAGAATGATGTTTTATAGACTTCTTTTAGATGGTCAGGTACTCCTTCAATAGAAGTTATGTCACCGTAGTTCCCAAGGATTTGCTCTTTACATTTTTCCCAAAGTCCAATCCGTTTTAGATCTCTTACTAAATTAAAGTTTATTTCTAAATATTTACCGGATAATGTATTACGGGAAAACATTTGAGCAAAACGAGGATCAATGCCTGGTGAAGTTCCGGCTACTAAACCGATATTAGCTGTTGGGGCAATAGCCAAGAGTGTGGCGTTACGCATGCCTTGCTTGACCTTTTCTCGTAGTTTATTCCAATCAAGTTCTAGAGAAAATATGCCTTGCTCAACTGTAATTGTTTCTTGACGGTTTTCTTCTAATTGTTTAACAGTATCAACTGGTACATAGCCTTTTGACCAACCAGAGCCAGCGAAATTCGCATAGCTACCTTTTTCTTGAGCCAAATTGGCACTTTCATCAATCGCATGATAGCTGATAAATTCTGATACTCGATCTGCTAATTCAAAGGCTTCTTGACTGCCATATGGCAAGCCAAGTTGTTCAATCATATCCGCAAAGCCCATATAGCCCATACCAAGAGCGCGATTATGCGTATCAAAGTTTTTTGCTTCGGGAATTGGTGGTTGATTTATATCTACTAAATTATCAAGTTGTCTGATTCCCAAGCGGGTGCTTTCAGCCAGTTTTTTCCAATCAACACGGCCTTCTTTAAGATGTCGTGCCAGGTTAATTGAGAGGAGATTACAGACAGAGACATTATCTCGATCTTGAGGCAAGGTAATCTCGGTGCAGAGGTTTGAACAATGAATAATACCGGTGTTATTATTCAGAGCTCGAACATTAATTGTATCTTTCCAGGTTAACCAAGGGTGAGAGGTAGTTTGCAGGGAAACAATAATTGCGCGAAATTGTTCATCAGCACGCATTTTCTTAAAGCGTTTTATTTCACCTCGCTCAGCCATGGCAATATAATCACTATAGTTTTTACTAAACTCAGCGCCATAGCTTTCAATTAATAACGGAGTGTCTTTTGGATCAAATAAATACCACCAATCTCTATTTTTGACTCGTTTCATAAATTCGTCAGAGATATAGACGGCTGTATTGGCAGTTCGGGTGCGACGATATTCATCACCAGCATTTTGTTTTAGGTCTAAAAATTCACTAAAATCAATGTGCCAGTTCTCCATATAGAAACATAAGGCACCCATTTTTTTCCCAGCACGAGAAATCGCTCGGATAGTTGAGTCAATAATATGAAGAAAGGGGATTGGTCCGGATGAGAAAGTGTTATTGGTTGAGATGGGAGATCCGCTGGCTCGTAATTTTGTGACTGATAAACCAATTCCACCTGTTGCCTTGGAAAGACGCATAACATCGGCTACAGTTTTACCAATATGATCTATATCATCTTCCATATCCATTAAATAGCAGTTGGATAGTCTTGGAATTTTAGTACCAGCAGCAATGTTAGTTGATCCGCCTGGGATATATTCTAAAGCGGACATCTTAGCGTAGAAACGAAGAGCAATTTCGGTTGGATTTTTTTCTGTTAAGGCAAGCCCCATGGCAATTCGCATCCAAAAATATTGTGGCGTTTCAATTAAATTATGCTCACGATCTCGTAAAAGATAACGTTTTGACATTGTACCTAGTCCGGTGTAGGTCAAAAGTTCATCTCTATCCAGATCAAGGGCTTGAGATAGTAATTCTAAATCAAAAAGTTCTTTTAACTCTGGGTTTAATAGTCCAAGTTCAATTCCTGATGTAATATAGTGAATAAAACCTTGTCGGTGAAGGTCTCTAACCTCATCAGGAGTTTCATAATCTCCAAGAATTTTTTTATAAACAGTTTTTAAACGTAAGCGAACGGCTACGCGGTCAAATTCTATATCTTCTTGGATGTTTTGAACCGTTGTATTAATGACCGCTTGATCTAGTTCAGTTGTTGTAATGCCATCATAAAGTGTTAATTGAGTTTCCGAGGCGATTTGGGTAATTTTTGCCGTTGGATTGGTAAGGCCATAACAGGCTTGTTCAATGGCGCGGTTAATTCGATCCGCATCAAAGGGTTCGCGACTTCCGTCGCGGTGGGTGATTGTTAGACTCATAAGCAAAGGGATTAGGCGACCTCAACATATTGTGTCGCAGTGTTCTCTAGTATACTATATATAGTATACCCAAACAAGAACCGGAAATTTCCGCTGAGTTTAGAAAAAAAATTAACTTATACACAGCTGGCAATTTTTAAGTTTTAGCTAGACATTTTTTAGTTCAAAGTTTATACTTAATTTGACTGAAAAATCACTTGTTTAGACAAGAGTTGACAAAATTACCGAATAAATTTAATTGTTAGTTTTAGATTGTATGACTTTAGACTCAAAATTAATTGAAGAATTTTTAAACCGTGGCGTTGAGCGCATTTATCCAAGTCGTGAGGCTTTGGAAAAAGCGTTGCGTTCTGGTAAACAACTTACTTTTTATGGTGGCTTTGATGCCTCAGCTTCTTCGTTGCATATTGGGAACGCTATTCAGTTAGCAAAGTTAGCCCAACTTCAAGCTTTGGGACATAAAATTATATTTTTAATTGGTGACTTTACAGGAATGATTGGTGACCCAACGGAAAAAAAGTCTGCACGGCAACAACTTGATCGTCTGACTGTCACAGCCAATGCAAAAGTGTATAAGAAGCAAGCTGCTGCTTGGTTATCGTTTAGTGGCCGTAACACTGCCGTGGTGACTGCTAATAGTAAGATCTATGATAAGATGTCGGTCGAAGCTTTTATTCGCCTAGCGGCTAATTTCACGGTTCAGCAGATGATGGTGCGTGATATGTTTCAAGAAAGATTAAAGGAAGAGAAACCAATTTATTTACATGAGTTTTTGTATCCTTTGGTTCAAGGTTATGACAGTGTGGCTCTTGAAGTTGATGGTGAGGTTGGTGGAAATGACCAGACCTTTAACATGTTGGCAGGGCGTGACTTAATGAAGTCTATACAAGGCAAAGAAAAATTTGTTGTTACTAATAAATTACTCGTTGATGCTCAAGGTAAAAAAATGGGTAAGACTGAAGGAAATGTAGTTAATCTTGATGCTAGTCCAGAAGATATGTATGGGAAAATAATGACCTGGCCAGATGGTGTTTTGTCGTCAGCTTTTGAACTATGTACAAAGTTAAGCTGGGAGGAAGTTAAAGAGATTCAAAAACGGCTAGAAAATACTAGCCTTAATCCACGTGATTTTAAGATGCGTTTGGCAAGAGAAATAACCAGTATTTATCATGGGAAGAAAAAAGCTATCATAGCAGAAGCTGCTTTTGTGAAAATGTTTCAAAAAGGTGAGACACCAGAAGAAATGCCAATAATTATTGTAAAGGCAAGTAATATTGTTGAGATTCTTATAGAAACAAAATTATCATCTTCAAAAGGTGATGCCAGACGTTTAATTGAACAAGGGGGGATTAAAGTAAATGGTGACGTTATAAAAGATGCAAATTATACTGTGTCTGTTAATAAGGAAGGAACAGTAATTCAAAAAGGTAAAAGAGAATTTAGAAAAATTATTAAGAGCTAAGACGAATGTACGTTCTTGATCATATAAAAGAGGAATTAGCTGAGAGGGTTAACAAGATCCTTAAAAAGAAGATTGTGATATCTTCTTCTTTTGTTGTGCCACCAGATTCAAAATTAGGTGATTTAAGCTTACCTTGTTTTGCCATTGGCAAAGAATTTAATCAAAACCCAGTGATGATGGCACAGAAGATTGTTGAAGGTCTTGTGGCTGATAAACTTATTGAGAATAGTAGTGTTGCTGGCCCTTATGTAAATATTACCCTAGCAATTTCAGTGATAGGCGATATTATCAAAGAAATTCAAAAACAAGGTTTACAATATGGTAGTAATACCTTGGGCAAAAAAAAGCGCGTAATGCTTGAATATGCGAATGGTAATACTCATAAAGAATATCATGTTGGACACTTACGAAATATTGCTTTTGGTGATGCAGTTAATCGGATTTTAGCCGCTAATGGCTATACCTCAATTCCGGTTTCATATATTAATGATTTTGGAATTCATGTGGCTAAGACGTTGTGGTATTATTTGAATACTCATCCAGAAGAGCCAATAGGAAATAAAGGTTATTTTTTGGGACAAATATATGCCGATGCAGTTAAAGCAATGGAAAGTAATGCCGAAGCTAAGGTTGAGGTAGGTAAGGTCATGAAAGCAATTGAAAGTCGAACAGGAGAGACCTATGAATTATGGAAAAAAACTCGTCAGTGGAGTCTTGATCAATTTGTAGCTATTAATAAAGAACTCGGGGTTAATTTTGAAACTACTTTTTATGAAAATGATTATATTGCCGATGGCTTGAAAATGGTAGAAAAATTTAAGAACGAGGGAATTTTAATTGAAAGCCAAGGGGCAATCATTGCTGACTTGGAAAAATATAATTTAGGAGTATTAGTTGTGATTCGTTCTGATGGAACAGCACTGTACCCAGTGGCAGATTTTGCTTTAACAATTCATAAAGTAAAAAAATATAAACTTGATACATCATTGTGGGTGGTTGATATTCGTCAGGGTCAATATTTGCATCAAATGTTTAAAGTTCTGGAATTAGCTTGTTTAAAAGCGAAACTTGCTCACTTGCCGTATGAATTTGTGAAATTACCTTCGGGAATGATGTCCTCACGAAGTGGTAATATTATTTCGTATGAAGACTTGAAAGAAGAGGCATTGCGTAAAACTACTGAGGAAATTGTCCAACGTCATGCTGATTGGAATAAAGAAAAGATTGAAGCAGTATCTAGAGTCTTGGCTTTTGGGGCTCTGAAATTTGAGATGGTAAAAGTTAGTGGTGAAAAAGTTATTACTTTTGACATGGAAAAAGCTCTGCGTTTTGATGGTTATACTGCGGCGTACCTACAATATACGTATGCTCGTATTAAGAGCTTGCAAAAAAAAGTTAGTCCAGAAGTGGGTTCTGCAAAAAGTGATTTATCGGGGTTGCAGGCGAAAAAGGAAAAAGATCTGGTTTTGAAACTTGGACATTTCTCAGAAATTGTTATGACAGCCGGAGTTTCATATCAACCTTCAGAAGTTGCTCGTTATTTATATGAGTTAGCACAATTATTTAATGAATATTATCACGAAGTTCCGATTTTGAATGATGCAACGATTGCTCTTGGTTTAGCTAAAGCACGTCTAGATCTATCCGAAACAGTGGGGCTAGTTATTAAAAGAGGCTTAGGTTTACTTGGGGTTGAAACAGTGGATGAAATGTAAGAATTTATTGAAAAGCAATAAATTCTTAGTTTTTTAGGAAAAAATTTGACATTTTGTATTTTATATAGTATTTTAAGGTTAAATATTAATTTTTTATTGTTCTATAAAATCTAAAGAAAGGAGAAAGATTGAAAACAAAAAGAATTTTTTTTTCTAACTCAGTTTATTTTACGATGTCTCTCAAATGTTCTGGTAGTCCTACCAGGCAAGGAAATAGCTGAGAAAGTAAAAAGAATATATAGAGATCCCCGAGAAGCGATCAAATATTTTGAAGATAAGGTTCTATGTGGGAATACAGTAATAACACAAAATGCTTGGTATGAAGAAAAAACACCCAAGAGTAACTTGTTTGGGACAGCAGTTTTTTCTGCATGTAATATAGACTTGATGAAGAGGGATAGCTATATTTTTTCGGTTATATGGAAGGGTGAGCTACTTATTAATGATGATCATGATATTGTTATTGACATCATTGATTTTGATGAAGTAGAAGATAAGATTTTCTACAAAATTCTTTCTCGCCCATCGTTTTTTTAGCACTGCCGCTTCTGATTTTGTTTCAGATCCAGATCCATTCGTTCTTTCATTCGTTCTTTCAAATTTGCTCCATTTTATTTATCCCAGTGTATTGTAAATACATCTGGGATTTTTATTTTCTAGAAAATTCTGATCTTGATAGTAATATTTTTTTGTATTTTATAATATCTAAATCTCTCCATATTAATTCTTAATTTGTGAGAGCATGAAAGTAATAATTGAACAACGATATATGGAACTACTAGAAATGTTTAAAGAATTATTATTTAAAGGAATGAAAATTATTTAAAAAACTTAGGAAATTTACCCCTTGATTGAGGTTATTATTTTTGATAAAATATCATCACTCTCCGCTTACTAAATTAAGAGCTGAGATATGAAAAATACATTTGTTACGAAAGAAGAGCATATGGCGCTGGTTGACGATATAAAAGTAGAACTCAATAGACTGGATGATCAGTTTGATACTGTTCATCAACGTTTTGATATCATTGATGATCAATTTGTTAAGATTAATCAACGTTTTGAAACAATGCATCAACGTTTCGAGAAGGTTGATGAGCGTTTTGAATTCTTGGTTCCCCGGTTGGGGGGGGTGGGGGGGGGTTTGGTTAAAATTTGGTCCGCCTTGGGGGGGGGGGGGGGGGGGTGGGTGTAAAATTTGTCCCCCGGGGGGGGGGGGGGGGGGGGGTGGTTTTTTGGGGGGGGGGCCCGGGGGGGGGGGGGGGGGGGTTCGGAAAAGGGGGGGCGGCCCGGGGGGGGGGGGGGGGGGGGGGGGGGGGGGGGGGGGGGGGCGCTTTGATAAGATTGAAGAGCGATTCGATAAAATGGACCAGCGTTTTGAACAGTTACTTAGTCAAATGAACGAAGGGTTTAAAAGAATAGAGAATTCTTTGTCCTATCACGATGGCAGGTTTAACGATATAGAAAAACAACTTTCCGCAAAAGTTGATACTAAAGATTTTAGGACATTAGTTTCTGTTCTAAAAGCTGGTAAGGTCATTAATGAACATGAAGCGGATCATTTTTTAATTCCCGTATCATAATAAAAAACAAACCCTCCAAGGATGTATATTTTGTGGTCGTTAAAGTTTTAGTTATCGAATGGTTCCACCAAACGTCTCCAAAGTAACTTGCTCGAGTTTTTTGTGTCTGGCATCAACTTCTTCGTTGGTTAGGGTTCTATCTAAATGTCTATACACTGTTCGGAAGGTATAGCTTTTTTTATCTTTACCAAACTTGGCTTCATTCTCAAATTCATCCAAAAGCTTTACCTCTTCAACAAAATCTTCGCCAGCAATTTCTCTCACTACTTCATAATATCGGTTAAGATTAAAGCTATTTTTATCAACAATAAAGGAAATATCTCGAATAATTGAAGGGTATTTACTTACTGCTTGGTATTCGTTATCGAGATTAGATAATTGTTTGAGTACTCGCTCATCAGTTGAACGAAGTAAGCGAATATCGGGAATTTTCATTTTAATCATGGCTAGTCGATCAGCGCCAAAACCAAAGGCCCAACCAACATATTTTTCAGGATCAAGTCCAAGATTGCTCATCACTTGATTATGAACAATTCCGGCTCCAAGAATTTCTACCCATTTTTCATTCCAGGCAATTTCCATTTCTAAACTTGGGTCAGTGTAAGGATAATGCTCAACATTAAAACGACCAACAACGTCGTTACCAAATAGAGATTTCGCGACTTCAGTTAGAATTGCTTCTAAATCAGGCTGTTCTAGATTTTTAATATCACGACGAATAATAAACAGACCATCAATGTGATGCAAAACGTTTGTGTGTTGCCAGTCAATTTCATCTTTGCGATATACCTTTCCATAGCAGAGCGTACCAATTGAACCATGTTCTTCAAGTTGCTTAAGAACTTCAGGAATTTCCAAATAGTATTTCCACATTAAACTAGTATGTGGTCGCAAGATATGCGTTTCATCAACATAATATGTGTCGCTACGACTTCGGGCTGGATGATCTTTTGGAAAATTAAATAAATCAAATACTAGCTCAGAGGTAATAATTTCTGGGGTTTCTATAATATCAAGATTTTTTAGACTTGGTAGGTTTAGCACTCGCTCAGTAATGGCTTTTACCGGGTTACCTTCTAAGCGAGTTAAATCAGGTAGCTCTAAATAACGCAATAAACGTTCACTTTCCTTATCACCTCGTTTTTTCAGATTCTCTATTAATTGAGTTTGTTCATCAAGAGAGGTGGTATAGTTGTGACGTTTTAGATGTGGTGTTTCGTAGATGGTAGGCATAATATGTATAAATTAGTATAAAAATAGTGTATCCAAAGATTTGGTTTTGAGCAAGTGGCAAGGTTGATTTTCTATGTTAGTATTCTAGATATTAAAGACTATTAGGTATTATATAGGATATTAACCTAGGTTCCCGTCCACGCCTGCCTGCCGGCAGGCAGGCAGCGGGAATGGCAAAAAAATGACCCTCAACGACATCAAACAATTAAATATTCCCAAACAAAGTGGTTCCTATCAATATTATAATAAAGAAGGGAAGTTGATTTATATTGGCAAGGCGGTTGATTTACGTAGTCGTGTTTTATCATATTGGCGTCTTGGTACAAATCATACACCTGCCAAAGCCAAGATGGTTAAGGAAATTGCTCGAATTGAATGGATTGAGACTGATAGTGAAATTGAAGCTTTATTACTTGAAGCTAATTTAGTTAAAAAATACCAGCCCTATTATAACGTTGATTTACGTGATGACAAACGATTTTATTACGTTCATATTTCTTTGGAAGATGAAATTCCAGGAGTATTTTTAACTCGCACGATTGGTAAATCAGGTCGCTACTTTGGCCCCTTTGTTAATTCTTTGGCCGTTAGAGAAACTATTAAAGCTTTGCGACATATTTGGCCATATTGCAGTATGCGACGTATTCAAAAAAAACCTTGTTTTTATTATCAAATTAATCGTTGTCTTGGGCCTTGTGCTGGAAAGGTGAGTCACAAAGAATATATGGACTTCGTCATTAAGCCCTTAATTTTATTTTTTGAAGGTAAAAAGCAAAGTGTTATTAGACAATGGAAAAAAGAAAAATTAGCCTTAGAAAAAAAGGGGAAAGTAGAAGAAGCCATAAAGCGTGATTATTATATTAAACACATGGAAAAAGTATTAGAAAACACTAAAGTATTAAGTGTAGCGGAAAAATATGCTTCAGATACAGTTGAACTTGCAAAAGTAATGGGATTACCAAAAGTACCGGATCGCATTGAAGGCTATGATATTTCTAATATTTTTGGCTCAGCAGCAGTTGGTTCAATGGTAGTTTTTCGAGATGGTGAGCCAGACAAAAGTCAGTAGAAAAAAGGGTGATGTCTGGATGCTTGAAGAAATGCTTGAGCGACGCTTTAATAATGATTGGCCCTTACCAGATTTAATTATTATTGACGGTGGGAAAGCGCAATTAAATGTGGCTGTTAAAATTCTTAAACGTCATAAATTACAAATTAGTTTAGTAGGGATAACCAAGGGTGAAGGACTTCGTAGTGCGAAAGCGCCGGATAAGCTATATTTTCCAGGCGAATCTCAGCCCTTGAAATTGCCATTAGCCTCAGCTGCTCTTCATTTAATTAAGCGTGTCCGAGATGAAGCTCATCGCTTTGCCATTACATATCATCGAAAAATTAGAAGCAAACAGTTCTTGGCATAATTTCTAGAGAATGATATAATCTAGGGACCTTAAATTTTTATTAACTAATTAATCCTGGATCGTGCTTATTTGTTTGGCTTATTCGGGATGATAGAAAAAAATATGACTCAAGAATTTACTCAAGAAAATTTTAACTCCGAGGTAATTGAAGCTTCAAAAAATAAGCCAGTTTTAGTAGATTTTTTTGCCAGTTGGTGTGGACCTTGTCAGATTCAAGGACCAATTGTTGATGAAGTCTCGGAAGAAGTTGCGGAAAAGGCTGTTATTGGTAAGTTGAACACAGAAAATGCTATGGAAATTGCTAGTCAATTTGGAATTATGAGTATCCCAACAATTATTATTTTCCGTAATGGACAACCTACTGAAAGATTTACTGGGGTTCAGGAAAAAGAAACATTAGTCCAGAGTTTGACTAAACATGTCTAATATTTGTCTATGACGCAATCAAGGAGGGCGAAACGAGCGGTCGTAGCGACCGCCGTTTTTTGTATTATTATAACCGCTACATTGCTAGCGGCTTGGCGACTGTATCCAGATACTAGATTATTAGAAATTAGTGTTTTGGATATTGGCCAAGGTGATGCAATTTTACTTGAAGCCCCGAATGGCCAAGTTATTTTGGTAGATGGTGGACCTGATAAAAAGGTTTTACGACGACTTGGTGAAGAGCTACCTTTTTGGGAGAGAACTATTGATGTAATTGTTTTAACTCATCCGCACGAAGATCACTTGGCTGGTTTGATTTCCGTCCTTGATCGTTATCAAGTTGGTGCCGTGATGATAACCGGTGTTATGGCATCAAGTAATAGCTATAAACATTTTTTAGAAATAATTTCTAATAAACAGATTCCCTTGATTCTTGTTGAGCAAACCGAAACTATTGCCTTTGATGATGTTCGATTAGAAATACTATATCCACAAAGTAGTTTTAAAGCTCGACGAATGAGCAATATTAATAATAGTTCAATAGTTATGAAAATGGTTTATAAAGAAGTTAAATTGTTATTAACCGGAGATGCTGAAGAAGCCGAGGAAAAAGAGTTACTAGCTTCAGGCTTGAACTTAGAGGCAGATATATTAAAAGCCGGTCACCATGGGTCCGATACAAGCTCCAGCGAGCCCTTTGTTAAGGCTGTAGACCCCGAGCTGGTTTTGGTAAGTAATGGAGTAGAAAATAGTTATGGTCATCCTTCTCCAAGAACCCTAAAGCGTTTTGAAAGACTAGGTATTACAGTACGAAGAACTGACCTTGAAGGTACAATCCATATTAATACTGATGGCCAGACTATATATCAGTAGACTTGCCTAAATTAGTATAAAGTTATAAAGTAATAAAGTTCATAAGGTTTTTATGTATCAATATATTTACTTTACGAACTTTATAGCTTTATTACTTTTTAACTTTTTATTATGTCTCATCTTAAACACGAACGAACCTTAGTTATTATTAAACCAGATGGAGTCCAACGCTCATTGATTGGTGAAATTATTTCACGTTTTGAAAGAGTAGGTTTAAAAATGGTAGCAATGAAATTCTTAAAGCCTACAAAAGAAATGGCCACAGATCATTATTATAAGATTGGTGGCGAAGCTTGGCTTGAAGCGGTTGGCGCAAAAGCACGAGCAGCGTATGAAAAGAATGGACAGGTTTCCCCATATGCAACTAATCGGGATAATGGTGAAGCAGTCTTGAAAGCTAACTCTCGTTATTTATCCGCGGGGCCTGTAGTAGCAATGGTGTTGGAGGGAAGCCACTCTGTTCCCTTGGTAAGGAAAATAGTTGGCGGTACCGAACCTTTGACATCAGACGTTGGTACAATTCGTGGTGATTACACATTGGACTCATACTCAGCAGCTGATACTGATAGCCGAAGCATACGTAATTTAATGCATGCTTCTGGTACAGTTGAAGAAGCTAATCAGGAAATTGAGATATGGTTTAAGCCAGAAGAGCTTCTGTCATATAAACTAGCTCAAGAGCAAATTTTATATGACATAGATTTTGATGGAGTGAAAGAATAAAATATTAGTAAAAAAAATATAAAGCCCGGTTTATTCTCCGGGTTTTATGTTTTATAAATCAAGAATAATAGTAACTGGACCGTCATTAATTAATGAAATTTGCATGTTGGTTTTGAATTTTCCAGTCACCACAGAAATATTTTTTGCTTGTAAGGCTTGAATAAATTTTTCATAATATTTCTCAGCTTTTGCTGGGTCAGCTGCATCAGTAAAACTTGGGCGGTTTCCTTGGTTACAATCAGCATATAACGTAAATTGCGAGACAACCAGGATTTCCCCGCCAGTATCAATAATTGAAAGATTAAGCTTTCTGTTATTATCCTCAAAAATTCTAAGCCTAGAGATCTTATCAGCTAATTTATCAATCATTTCTTCGGTGTCATTTTTATGAATAGCTAAAAAAACCACAAGACCGGACTTAATTGATCCAATTTTTTCCCCCTCACTTCTGACAGAGGCATTTGTAACACGTTGAATAACCGTTCTCATATTTATTTATATTACAGCATATATTAAGAAATACCACTTGTGCTTTTTATTATTCTGTGGTATTGTGGAATCTTAAGAAATATTCATAAAATAAAAATTAAGGAGTAGTGATGGGTTCCTCTAATCGTGATCGTGTCAAAGGAAAATTTAATGATCTAATTCCTAAAACTAAAGGAAATGGGAATGGATTAGGAAACAATTGTTGGAAAGGGCCAAGAAATCACAACGAAATCCGTGCGATGGGATCTACAATCAGTAGGTTTGGATCTGATAGCGGAAAGAAGAATCCCCCAAAAAGGGAAAATAACCAAAAAAGAAATAAATAAATCAAACAAACAAGGATATATGCTGTGGTCTCTAATTTGGCCACAGTATTTTTTTACCAAATTGACAGAATTAGTTTTTTCTATTAAGATATACAAAAAATTTCCAGTAAATTAAAAAAAAATTGAAATGGGAAAAATACCGTTATTTGTTTTTACCAGAGAGGGAGTTGACGCAAAACTGTTTTCAGTTAACATCCTTTCAACCACTCCTGGTATTTTCGAACTAAAGCGCAATAATTTCAAAGTGGATCTTTTGAAATCGCAAAGCAGGCTAACTAAGGATGAGATAAATCTTGTTTTCTCGAAATGTATTAGGAAGGAAGATAATATAATTTGCCTTGAGTTAAAACCAGGGAAAATTAGGAATATAAAAAGATTACAGCAAAATTTTCCTTCGTATGCAGGAAATATTTATAAAGGTGTTCCAGATTGCGATGGAATTTTGTTCAAGACAGCTTGGGCCGATCCATGGTTAAGCCCCCGTCGATTTGAGTTAATTAAAGAGAAATATTCAAAGTTTTCGATTCTCGGTGTTAACTTTTCTATGATTAAAAGTATGGGAAATTTTAGCTCGTTAGCTAAAAAAATTGTCTCATATCAAGGAGGAGTTGATGCAGTATATTTTGATATCAATGATCGGGAGCTTAAATTTCTTGAAAAAAATTCTAATTGCAGAAATTTTTACGAAGAAATTGATCATGAATTGCAAGTTGCCTACCAGCAAGAAAGTAATTTTAAGTTCCCAAGTTTATATAACAAAAGCCGATTCGTTTAAGTAGAGTCGGCTTTATTTTATTTTATTAAATTTAGTCTTTGATGCAACGGACGGAGTAAGCTCTGCCACCTGAAATATTTTTTGAACCTCGGGAGATCCCATCACTGGATGAACTAATTTCTCTAACAATTATTGAATCTGGATAAGCAGTACCACCATCTACTCTGCTCACTAAATTAGAAGTAATAAAAGAAGCGTAGCTGCCATAATTGTTAAATTTTGTATTTGTTGGAAAAGGTGGATGTGATGAGCATGCTGTAAGAACAGGGAATTCATAGTAGCTTGGAGGTAGCACAAGGAGTAGGCATGATGCGCCGTCATTGATTCCTAATCTTCTTCCAGTCAATTCCGCATTAAAGCCTGATGATTCATTAACTTTTAATTTTTTTCCAGCTCCTTGGCATTGATAACTTTCATTGCGTTGTGGATCACAAGGAAGTGAATTAGCTAGATAGGTTTCTAAAATTGAAAATTCTTGATCAGTTGGAATATGCCAGCCATCTGGGCATAATCCTTGGACATTTTGATTACTTTTCCATTCACCTGTAGGACTCAAATAAGGTCCACTGCCGGGTTTCTTTGCACAACACATTACATCTGTCTCAGTAGTTACTGGACAGCCACCAAGAGCGTAACTTTGAGTGTTATTTTGACATTGAAGAGCTTCATAAGGAGAATATAAGGTTCTTCCAGCATCACAGTCTGCTTTAGCGCCTTGTGTGCCTGTACCTGAGGTACTAATACAATCAAGCCCATCAGCCCTTGATGAAGATGCATATTTAACCCCGTTGAATAACCAGGTGCAATCTGATGTTGTCATTGTTTGGTTATAATTAATACATACTTCAGGGCCACCACTCCCTATATTGCAATTTGCATCTTTTTCACAGATTCTTGGGGTTCCAGCACAGCGCTTTTGCGTATTAATACAAGTGCCATTTGGTAATGTTCTCGTCCTCAAATTCTCCGCCATCCAACATTGATTACCAATGCTAACAGTCTTATATTCAAAACCATCTCTGTCCGTAATTTTGTCACCGCAGTGGAAAATACCTTCTTTGGTGCTATAAATTAGTTTTCCTTTATTAGGATCACCATCAGCGCCAACACAGCCGGAGAGTGAGTATGATTGTTGGTCAGTAGCTACTTTATATATAAATTCTGAATCTGGGCAATTATGATCGGTTCTTGGCTGTGGGTTTGAGGGGACTTCATCAAGATAAACGATGTTATTTGAACTATTTCGTAACGGTTGGCCGGGAGTAATACTGGTTGGGAAAACTCCATGATCTTTATAATACGCATTTAAGGCCGTCTGCAAAGTATTAATATTTGATATACGCCTAACATCTCGGGATTTTACTCGAATGCTGGTATAGCTAACCATAGCCAAAGAAGCAATAATTACAATAATCAAAACGACAACCATTATCTCAACTAGAGTAAAAGCGTAAATATTTTTGAAGGTAAATATTTTTTTATTTTTTAGGAATGAATTCATAGTATATATAGTATAACATAGTCCTTTTTGGTATCAAAAAGAATTAAAATCGGGTTTAATTTTATCTGTATAATCTTTATATAATTTTTTGATTTTTGGATCTATGACAAGGCGACAATAACCTTGATTCTGATTTTGATTATAATAGTCTTGATGATAGGTTTCGGCTGGGTAGAAAGTAGAGAGTTTTGAAACCTCTGTCACAAAAGGATGCGGATAGATTCCTGATTTTTCTAGCAGACTTTTTGTTTCAAGGATGATGCTTTTTTCTTCATCACTGTTATAAAAAACCGCTGAACGATATTGGGTGCCAATGTCTGCGCCTTGTTGATTTACAGTTGTTGGATCATGAAGTTTCCAAAAGATATCTAATAATTCCTGTAAGGTGATAATTGTTGTGTCATAGGTTATCTGAATGGCCTCAGCATGCCCTGTTTTTCCACTACACACTGCATCATAGGTTGGGTGGGTTGTTGTTCCACCGGTATACCCAGAAATGACAGAAATTACTCCCTTGATTCTTTTAAAAATTGCCTCCAGACACCAAAAACAACCGCCAGCTAATGTAATAGTGTCAGTGGTTTTTTCTAGATGAGGCATATTTTAGAATGATCTACGTTTTGAATGGAATTTTCCTTGAGTAGGTTTATTAGTAGATCGATTTTTTTGAAATGAATTACCTGAAGCGCTTGAACGAGAATTTGAATGGAATTTCTTTGATACCGCAAGGGATGAAGGTGAAGTTGATGGTTGAGAAGAGTATGGTGCTCTAGTAGAGCGGAAATTACCACCTGGATTAGGTTTGGAATTTCTTGGTGCCGGACGACGATTTCTGGAAAAGTTTGATCGTGAATGACTAGGGGATGAAGGACGGGGGGCCGGTGCGTCAATCGTGCCCTTGGTTCCTTTACGAACAGGTAATGATTTTTTTATAAGTCGTTCAATATTTTTTACGTCATTTTGTTGATGAGGCATTGCAAAAGAAATTGCATGACCGGCTGATTCAGCGCGTCCCGTTCGGCCAATGCGATGAACATAGTCTTCGGCATTTTCTGGTAAGTCATAGTTAATAACCAGTTCAATGCCTTTGACATCAATACCTCTGGCCGCAATATCAGTGGCAACTAATACACGATAGCGACCAACTTTAAAACCTTCCAAAGCTTCACGACGTTGACCAAGAGATCTATTAGAGTGAATTTCGGCTGATTTATGGCCAGCGGTTTTCAGAAATTTGGCAATTTTTTTGGCCTCATGTTTTGTTCGAGTAAAGACCAAGACACTGCCACGATATTCAGCCAAAACAGTTTCCAGGACTGATATTTTATTTGCTTTTTCAACAAAAAATAATTCTTGAGTAACATTTTTGCTAGCACTGCCAGCCGGCGCAACTTCAACTCTAATTGGTAGTTGCATATGCGAGGCGGCGAGGGCAACAATACGTGTTGGCATTGTGGCGGAGAAAAGCATTGTTTGACGTTTCTTTGGTAGTTTTTCTAAAATTATTTTAATTTGAGGCATAAAACCCATATCAAGCATACGATCAGCTTCATCTAAGACTAGAATCGCTGTGGTTTCTAGTTTTACTGTTCGGCGTTCCATGTGGTCAATGAGTCTGCCTGGAGTGGCGATGATAATATGTGCTTTGGCTTTTAGACGTCGAAGTTGGCGATCAAAGTTTTCTCCACCAATTAAAACAGCGGTTTTTAAACCAAAGGAACGTCCAATTTTTTGTAGTGATTCGTCAACCTGAACTGCAAGTTCACGAGTTGGAACCACCACTAAACCTTGCCCACCATCACGGGCTAATCTTTGTAGCATAGGAATACCAAAGGCTAAGGTTTTGCCTGTGCCAGTTTGGGCAATACCAATTATATCCTTACCTTCAATACCAAAGGGGATTGATTGCTGTTGGATTGGGGTTGGGGCTGTAAATTTATTTTTTATTAAAACATCAAGGAGTTTTGGAGCAATGCCGAGACCGGCAAACCCGTTAGAGGGCTGGTTCATAGAATATAGTTATTTGTCTAAAGTTACCTATTTAGTATAGGGGTAGTGGGGTATAAAGGCAATTTTTGTATATTTTGATTCTGAGGTATACTATTTATATAGTACATCTGGTAATACAAAAAAATAGTTGGTTTTTGCTCCCACAGCTCTCTGCTTTATGGAGGGGAATTCAATAGCTTTTACTATTGACTGTGGGGCATAATTATATAGATCCTTCTGTTGAATATACGAAGAGATCTTTTTTATTTTCCTTCAGGCACTACACAAATGACTCGTCCACATATTGCACCTTCAGTAGCAATAATTGGTTTATGAGAATTATCACTTGATTCCGGTGCTAACATAATTGCCCCATCGCCTTTGTATAATTTTTTTATTGTCGCCTTGTCGTCAATCACTGCGACAACGCGATCACCTTGTTCATAGCCATCTTGCTTACGGATTAAGACCAGCGAATTATCATTGATTCCGGCCTGATTCATTGAAGTTCCGGACGTTTTTAACAGATAATAATCTTCTGGTGCGTTTTTTATTAATAAGCTGGCAACTGGTAAATATTCTTCAATATTATTATCAGCAAAAAATTCTGGTGTACCGCACGACGCCATACCAAGTAGGGGAATAAGACTTGTTGAGGCGCTGATTGATTCCGTTGGATCAAGTAACTCAATGCTACGAGCATTATGATTTTTTGTGATATAACCTTTGGCTCGTAAGGCTTCAAGATACTGACTGACAGAACGAGTGGAACGAAAGCCTAAACTCTCTTGAATTTCCTCAATTGTTGGAGCAATTGAGTGTTGTTTTAGATAACAATTAATGTAGTCTAAAACGCGCTTTTGCTTTAATGTTAAATTTTTGGTATATTTCATAATACAGTAATTATACAAAAGTAAAAATATAAAGGCAAGACCTTAAATTTATTTAATATTAGCTAAAAATAAACATATGAGACAAAACTATGTTCAAAAAAGAGGTGTGGATAAGTCAGTTTGGAGTAGTAATTACCGCCGTTTTAAGAGATTTTTAACTCCTTATTTTTTAATTATATGTTTGAAAAAGTAAATGAGCCAGTTGAAGTAATGGTTAAATTTTATCGTCGTAAAGTTTGCCCAACTTTTTTCCGTTGGCGTGAGAAAACCTATCGTGTAGAAAAAGTAAATTTAGTTCATCATGAAGGACGTGGTGATGATAAAATTTATTATTTTAGTGTTTCTGATAATGCGAATTTTTTTCGCTTAGCTTTTTCTACCAAAGATTTAGGTTGGAGACTTGAGGAATTATATTTTGAAGGCTAAATACTAACTATATGTATGCAACGTTTTATTCTCCACGTAGACATGAATTCTTACTTTGCTTCAGTCGAGCAACAAGCCAATCCGTTTTTGCGTGGAAAATCGGTTGGTGTTTGCGCCTATTTGTCACCGAACGGAGCTATTATCGCTTCTTCAGTTGAAGCTAAGGCTAAAGGTATTAGAACTGCTTTTCGGGTAGTTGATGCTAGAGTACTTGATCCTAATATTATTTTAGTAGAAAATGAACCAGCAAAATATCGAGCTGTAACAACAAGAATTTTTTCTATTTTAAGAGAGTACACAGATAATTTTGAACCATATAGTATTGATGAGGCTTTTATTGACGTCACCAATGCAGTGAATAGTTTTTCCGCTGCTGACATGATTGGTGAAGAAATTAGGCAACGGATTTTTTCTGAAGTCGGTGAGTGGTTAAAATGTTCAATTGGAATTTCTTGGACAAAATTTCTTGCCAAGTTTGCCGGTGATACTGCACCCAAAGGCGGAACAAAAATTATTAGTCCAGATAATTTAGCTAAGAGTCTAGATTGCGGAGTCACAGAAGCCTGGGGGATTGCCAAAGGTTTAGAACGTCGTTTGCGAATGCTAGGGATCACCACCTTAAATGAGTTGCGGTTAGCTGATGCCATTAATTTAAAGAAAAATTTAGGCATGGTTGGTTATTATTTGTGGGCTAATGTTAATGGACAAGAAATTTCGGTTGTTACTAAAGGTGCTACACCACCAAAATCAATTGGGCATTCCTATTGTCTACCAAAGCAAACAACTGATCATGAATATCTTGATAAAATATTATATAAATTATGTGAGAAAACAGGACGACGATTACGAGAAAAACAATTAGAGGCACAACGATTATCATTGCAGATTCTTCTGCGATCAGGTGAGTCTTTTCAGCAAAGTGAAACAGTGGCAGAGCGTTTGTTTACTACCGAAGAAATTTTTGCTGTTGCCATGAAACATTTTCAAGCCATGGAGCTATCAGCTTCAGTGCGGATGATAGCCATTTCGGTATCGAGATTGTCGCCTGTAACCGGCCAATTGTCGTTATTTACTACAAACACAAAAGGACGTTCGGTGACCGAAGCCCTTGATGTTATTAATGATAAGTATGGTGAGTATACAGTTGTTAAAGGGGCTATGTTTGGTACGAAAGAGTTAGCCCATGATCGAATTGGGTTTAGGAAGACGATTAGTTTTGAGGACTAGAAAAACTTACTGCTACTGAACAGGCAACAGAGATCGAACTTTATCTTTATAAATATGCAGTAAAGAAAGAATAATGAAAAGAAAAGGAATCAAAGTGATCAAACTAGCTTCAACGTATATATTAAAAATAATGATACTTAGTAATATAAGCGGTAAAGCAAACTTAGCTATAGTTGTTGCCCATGGTTTTTTATATAAAAGTGGGTAAAGAGTAGGTAATGCAAACATAGAAACTATTCCATGGTCAAATAAATAATCTTTATCAAATGTTGGATTAATTATGAGTCCTATGAAGATACTTAAGCATATAAGTAAAATAGAATAGCAGGAGCCTAAAATAAAAAGTCTAAGCAATCTCGGTCCATTTATTCTATGTGTAAACTTTATTGTGTTTCTTTTAAAAAGAAAGATAACTTTTTGCGCGAAAAGAAGTAAAAGAAAAATTATCACAAAAGTCAATAGAAAGAGAAAAGATAATAGATTGTCTATTGATAAACCTTGACGAAAATCCAAGGAAGAAATGGTGATTATTAGTTCGGGTATGATAAATAATATAAGAAAGAAAATACGAAGTTTTAAATCAGTTTTATTGCCCAAAAAGGTGTGTCGATAGATATAAAAATATAATAGTATTAAAATTGCAACAGAGGAGACAATATATAAAATTATACCTACGAGGTTTGCGGTGTTATTGCCTATTTCTCTCAGGAATGTAGGAAAAAAATAAGAGAATATCAATATTATTCCGAGTATGTATAGTGCAAATATCCAAAAAAAAGCTTTTATGCAAAAGGCAAGTACTTGATTATTTTTCATATTATTATTATAGACCTATTTTTACTTAGAAACTAGTATAGATATGGAAATACACTATAATCTGCTAGAATTTCTATATGAAAATTATTAAAGAATTACCAGGAGCTTATAGCTCTAAAGTTGAGTTGGTGGAGATAGATAGCCAACAGTACGTTTTGAAAACTGCTGATTTGGAAGAGATTTCCAATGAGATATTTTTTAATAAAACAATAAGTGATAATGGTTTACCTGCTTTAAAAATAATAAAAAATACTAGTCTATTAAAAAACCAGATATTAATGGAGTATATTGAAGGTTCACCAGAACTTGAGAAGCACCGCACGGTGGAAAATTATATTAGTTGGGGTGAAGTGACAAAAAAAATGCATAGTATTATTTCTCCAAAGCCGTATAAGGTTAATGAAGAAGGGAAGCTAGTAGAGGTTAAGTGGCCAGAGTTTATTGAAGAAGAAATAAAGGCAGCTGTTTTACGCCAGCAAGAGCGAAATACTAATTTAGATTCAAGATTTATTGATGAGGTTGTACAATTTATTCGACCAGTAGTAAATATAAAGCATGATAGCTTTTCCCTTGTTCATAGTGATTTACATTCTAATAATGTTTTGATTACAGAACGAGGATCAATTCTATTTGATAAGGGTTCTAATATTATGTACGGAGATCCGTTATATGATTTGGCACAAACTGGAATTTCATTTCAAGTGGGATTAAATTCCGAGAAAGAGAACGAGGAAACAGCAAAATTATTGTTAGCTTTTATTACAGGCTATGGAATGGATTTTATTAAGAAGGATGAAAAGTTATTCGCTCGGTATATAGCGCTTCGAGCTTTGAGAAACCACCCTAATATTTTTGAACCCTATCTAGTGGAATTACTAAAATCAATTCTTAATAAATATACGTAGACATAAAAAATCACCCCATAGTCCCAGCATCGACAACCAGGAGGGTGGTTGGCAATACTGAGGTAATAGGGTGATTTTCTGTATATTGATACAGAAATAGTAAAAAAAAATTAGAGAAAAGTCAAGACTGAAACGAGGTTAAAAAAGACCCAATTTCTTTTTGATAATAAAAAATTGACTGTAAGGTCAAGGATTTGATTTACTTCAGAACTCTTGTTTATGTGTTGTGGACAGTCGAAGATTAATGAGGTGCAAAAAGTATTTTTAAAAGGTTTTGGTGTTGGTGAGTGTGCTGAAAAAGAAAATGATTGGAAGTTTCCTTGTGCTTGCTGCTCAGATTTGATGAAGGTGAGGATGCTATTGATATAGAAATCTATTTTCATGCATCGGTTTTATTAGGAAATGTTAAGGTAAAAATAGTTCCAATTTCTTTTTCGCTTTCAACGGTAATTGTTCCATTAAATTCATCGGTGATTATTGATTGCACCATAGACAACCCTAATCCCATGCCTTTTGATGATGGCTTAGTTGAGAAAAATGGATTAAAAATTTGCGGAAGTATTTTTTCATCAATACCACGACCAAAGTCTTTAATCGTCACTATGATATGACTTTCTGTGGCTCTAATGTAAACAGTAATTGAACGCTGGTTTTGTAATCGATCAACTGCTTCATAGCTATCAAAAGCATTAGAAACAAGGTTGGTAATAATTTGGTGGAATTTTAAAGCATTGCCAAATAAAAATACTTGTTCTCCACCAACGCATTGTAGGTGTATATTGAGCAATGTAGCTCTATGGGAAAAGAGTGTGAAGACTTCTTGAACGGCACCTTGAATTAAAAAGGCAGTAGCAGGCGCTTCAGTATTAATCTGTTTGCTGATTGTGGAAATTAATGTATCCATTCTTTGACTAGCTTTGACGGCACGGGCTAAATCTTCTTTGACAAGTGGCATATCAGGATGAACAGATTCTTGAATATTATTTAAGTTTAAAACAATCGATGTGAGGGGATTAACGAGATCATGAAACAAACCTAAAGATAATCTGCCAAATTCTGCAAAACGATATAGTTGTAAAATTTTTTTCGCTTGAGCCATTTCAAGTTCCTTGGTTCGTTCCGCGATTGTGATCTCTACGGAATCTTTCCCAGTTCGAAATTCTTTCTCAGATGTTTGTGTTCGCAATAAAAGTTTTTTAATATTTCTGGTTGAGATCCAGGAAAATAACGTAATAACAAATATAATTATTGAATATTCAATTAAATTAAGAGTAGGGATGGTCTCACTACACCAGTCTGGAATTATATTATCAACAGATTCTTCATAATCAAAAATAATAAAAATGATAATTGAAATTGTAGCTACTATGACTCCGACCTCACTACTATTCAAGATTGAGGGCATAGTAATTAACAGAGCGAAACTGAGAATGATTGCCGGCAAGATATTGCCCCAAAGATAGGCACCATAGACGTGCTTATAGAATATAAAATTATGAGTGAGTATGAAGCTAATGAATGTTCTATATATCCTTCGACTAGAGATATATGAATACTATACTAGATAGGTATTCAAGAAAAAGTAAAGATTTAGTAAAGTTTTTTTAAGCGATTTTATAGCCTCTACCTGGCACACTAATAATGTAATTAGTACGTGGAGTATTAATCTTTTTTCTTAGGTTTAATATATGAGTTTCAATGGTTTTGGAAAATAAGTCTCCTTCAATATCCCAGACATGCTCAATAATCATACCGCGCGAGACAACGGAGCCTCTGTGTCTTAAGAGTAGCTCAAGGAGAGCAAATTCTTTGCGAGTTAAATGAATGAGTTTTTTACCACGTCTAACTTCGTAGGTAGTAGTATTGAGCGTGATATCACCAACTGATAGACAAGTTTCTTGTATGGTTTGGGGTCGACGTAGAATTGCTTTAACACGTGAAAGTAATTCGGAATACGAAAATGGTTTTGTAAGATAGTCATCGGCACCAGCGTTTAAAAAATTAATTTTATCATCTGTCTCTGATTTCACCGATAATAATAGAATCGGGACGCGATGACCTTTTTCTCGTAATACTGTGCAAATCTCTATTCCGCTTTTACGAGGTAGAACATTATCAAGAATTATTAGATCATACGGATTAGTCTCTGCTAGAAACAAACCTTTTTCTCCATCCAAAGCACTGTCAACGGCAAAAGATTCTCGTTCAAGCGCAGGAACAAGAAAATCGATGATTTCTGTATTGTCATCAATAACAAGTAATCTCATATTCAATATTATTATAATAATTGACTTTTATTATAACGACTATTATTTTTCTGTCCATAATTTCTATCTTTATTCTCATCCCTTGCCATGCTATACTAGCCTTCTAAGGCAGTTCTTTCTTTTCTTGGCTTCATTACACCTGCAGCAAGTTTTGGAACAGACTAACTACATTGGCATCTTCAATTCTAGGGACTTTGGTGCCTAGAAGAAGGCTAGGGGGTGAATACCTGTTAGCTTCGTTTATCGGATTCGTCTGAGACCGCGGACTAACAGTGTTTTGTTTCACGTAACTGTGTAATAAAACCCCACTGGAAATCGGCCAATACTTGTTTCAGGCTCTGGTGATGCCAGGAAAATAAAGAACGCCGGGCTGTAGTATAATGGTAGTACGCGTGCATGGGGTGCACTTTATAAGGATGTTTTTTAACTTAGAATTTGACAAGTTTTTGGAGAAAGTTTATAATGGATTTACCTGCCCGTGGATACGGGTGTGCGATCCGCAAGACCTGATGTAATGTCAGGTTTTTGCTTTATTAAAGCTATATATTTTTTAATATTTTGAGCGTTCACAACTAAATCAGCTAGCTCTTTAAGTTGATGAACTATATTCCCACCTTTAATGATAATAACTTTTTTTCTGTGAGCTTTTACATATCGCAGTAGAGAAACAAAATCAGCATCTCCTGAAAATAAACAAATCGTATCATATTTTTGAATCATTCGAATTACATCAACAGTAATCTCCACATCAAAATTACATTTTGGTATTTGAATATATATTCCTTCATTATCAATAAGTATTGTCCGGGTATTAGAAGGTAATTCTTGAGAGGTTAAGTGGTGCCTTACTTTTTGAATTTGCTTAGTATACACTCTCGACTTTCCAAATATATCACGAACTTTTCTAATAAATCCCAGAGATGAGTAATGTTGTGCATCATGTCCATAATAAAAGCGAACATGATTTGAAAAGATTTCAGTAAAACTTTTTAGACCTTCAAGACTTATCTCAAGTTTCTGATTTTTTCCAAGGGCAACATTTGAGGCATCTTGCCTATCTGACTCAAACCAATAGTTGACATTGCCGAAATCGATAAATGTCATTATTGTGCCAAAGTCCTCAGTAATCCCAAGCTCTTCTTTCACAAACTGACTTTTTAATTCTTGCAAATTCATATGGTATTAATTTTTTTATTGGTAACATTATAGCATGGATAGAACATTTTATATTGTGATTTTTATTTAGTGGATACTAAATATTTTTTTGCAAATGTAGAGTGTTAGAAATAACGAACGAGTAGTAACACTAGGTTTTAATTATGCTTGTATAGTCTGCAATATTCTTTTTTAAAACCTTATCAAATTAACATGAAACATGGTATACTTTTCGAGTTGAGATGGGTGTCATTAATTCCATGTCAATCCTCAAAAATCCCCAAATTCTTTAATACTATTAAAGATTATATATAATTTCTAACTTATACACATCCCATTTAGTGGCCTACACGCCTACGTAATTTCATGTCATTGTTAAAATCATTATTTTCAAAACAATTTCTATTAACCTTGGTCTTAATTGGACTCTTGGTACTTATTTCATTTCCGTTAAGCAAAAATTGGCGTCAGAAAAGATCAATTGATCAAGAAATTAAAGGTCTTGAACTTCAAGCCAAAGAATTAGAGGGAAAAAATAATAATCTCAAAAATGTTTTGGATTATATGCAGTCTGATCAGTTTGTAGAGAAAGAAGCTCGGACAAAGTTAAACTATAAAAAAGCCGGGGAATCAGTGGTTGTGATTGAAGGTCGACCAGGTGAGATTCCGATAACAGTAACATCACCTTTTGAAATTCCACCAGAGCCTCCCAAGATTCCAGAATTACCAGCTACAATTAACTTTAATAAGTGGTTAGATTACTTTTTTGCAGTGGAGAAGTAAGTATTATGAGCCGACCGCGGGACTTGAACCCGCAACCTATAGTTTACGATACTATTGCTCTACCAGTTGAGCTAGGTCGGCGTAGTTATTGATGATATCAAGGAGGAGGAGATAGTCAAGGTGATATATTATGTAAGTGTGAATATTATTTTTAATTAAGAGCATAGAAAAGTAGGCATATCATTGATATTAATTTTAGTTAATTAAACTATAGTTAGGGAGTATGGTTGTAATAAAATTGAAGTTATGTACTGAATTTTATGATATACTAATAGATATTAAACATAATATTATTATATGACCTTCCTTCTTACTGCGGGTTTTACTATTTTACTATTTTTAGTTTTAGATGTACGTCGTCGATTAAAGGTTTTGGAAGCTCAGGGAGTTAATCAGAAATCTACCGTTGCACAGGAACCACAGAGTTCGCCCTCTACTTATTCTTTACCTCAAGCATTGTTAACTTATGTTGAAACTCAGCTACATTTGGGGGAAAATTCTGATTCAATTAAGACGGCCTTACTAGCTAAAGGTTGGGAGGCTACAGAGGTTGATCAGGCACTCTTATTATTAAGTGATTCGCAGAAAATAGTGTCATTACCAGATCAACCCGTTCCAGTTTCTGATAATAAGCCATCGGAGCCTTCTAATAATTTTTCCAATCAATTAATTAGTTGGGTAAAAGAAGATTGGCTACTTAAATTGGGAGCTTTATTGCTACTAATTGGTTTTGGTTGGTTAGTTAGTTACGCTTTTGCTAACAACTGGATTGGTCCGATGGGAAGAATCACTCTTGGCATTATGGCTGGAGCTGTCTTCATTTTACTCGGTTACTGGCGAATTCAAAAATTTATCCATCAAGGGGGAATATTCTTAGTTCTTGGCTCAACTATTATTTTATTGACTGTATTTGCAGCCCGGGAAATTTATGACTTCTTTACGCCATTTTCAGCTCTGATTATTATGTTTTTGAGTACGGTTTTAGTGGCTCTTGCCAGTGTTAAGTATCGTAATAGGATTTTAGCTTTTAGTAGTTTAATACTCGCCACAATTGCTCCTTTGTTTACAAGTGCTGCGGTCGCTGATTATGTTAGTTTGTTTACCTATCTTTTGTTCGTTATTTTAGGAACGATTTGGGTGGTGGCTTTAACTGGATATCGAGAGTTAACGGTAGCTGGTTTGATAGTAGTTGTTTGTTATAGCCTTCCTCATTTATTTGGTTTTACTTCCTCTGACGGTGCTGCTCTCTTGCTATTGATGTATGGTTTCACTATTGTCTTCTTTCTTTCCAGCACTTTTGGAATTATTAAAAATAGAGATAAGGCTCCAGCTGATTTAATAGCAGCTGGTGGTAATGGGTTGTTATTAATTCTTTGGATAATGATGGTTGCCCCTGATGAATGGAAAAGTTTTATTATTTCTGCTTGGATGTTGGTTTTTGCTATTGGAGCCTTTTTGGTTTATCGATCAACTGGTCAAAAACGTCCTTTGTATGTTTATGCCGGAGTCAGTATTGTCATGCTTGGAGCAGCCACTTCGGCTGAATTGACTGGCTCTGCTTTAACAATCGCTTATACATTGGAAAGTGCTGCTATTGTCGTTATTGGCTATATCCTTCTTAAAGATTATAAAATTGCTGAACACTTGAGTTATTTGTTGGCTGTGCCAATTTTGTTGTCACTTGATAACCTGATGTTTGGCTACGAATATTATGATAGTTATTACCGTTCTACAAGTGGCAATCTCTCAGTTTTGTTGATTTTAGCTCTTACTTTATTCGGCCTTGGTTTTTATTTCCGATATATTGGCCAAGAGAATACCGATAAAAGTTTTCATAAATATAATACTATTTTATTGATTTCCGGATCGGCTTATATTTTTCGATTAATTTGGTTATGGCAACATGAGGTATTACTAGGGAGTGATATAGCTACAATGATTTGTCTGATTATTTATATTATTGTTGGATTAGCATGTTATTTTTACGGTTTATTTAATCAACATCGGGTTCTCCGGATGTATGGAACAACTTTATTGGCTTTGACGATTGCACGATTAGTGTTGATTGATGTGTGGGATATGGATCTTACTGGTAGGATTATTACCTTCTTTTTGATTGGTATTTTGTTGATGAGCACAGCATTTTTAAGAAAAAATAAAATTAATAATAATCCTCCCTCTAATTAAGATCTATGATAAAAATTAAAATTTTCTTTTTTGGTATTTTGTTGAGCCTGGGTACAATAGTATCAGCTCAACAAATAATACTCCCACCAGAAATTCAATCAGCAATAAGTCCTTTTCAATTATATAAAGAGGTGACTACTGCCACCTTGGCAGTTCCGACTGTGGCTGAGATTCAGCTTCCAAGCGATTTTGTTGAACGATCAGGTATAGCTATTTTGAATCGTACCACTAATACATTTGAACCTTATTTTCTCAAAGAGGATATTTCTTTACAGAAAACTAATTTAATGATTACTGCTGAGCCGAGTAATAGTAGTGTGCCAATGATGAGTGACGGCAATTCAGTATCGTATGCTGATTTACCTTTACCGCTTGATTCTCAAGGAACTGCTATTCTAACAATTAGTAGCGCTCGTCCGATTACTTCTTCTGGTTTAAGTTTATTATTGGATGATTATGTGGCATTACCTAATTTTATAGAAATTAGAGCTGTAGTTGGCCAGGAAGAAAGAATTGTCGTAGCGCGTCAGAAAATGACTGATCCAATAATTAACTTTTTGGAGACAACCTCAGCTTTATGGAAAGTCACTTTGACGTTTGGTCAGCCACTACGGATCAGAGAACTTGACTTTAATCAGAGTAATACTACTCAATCAACCTCTCGTTCAATTAGATTTTTAGCTCAACCGGGTAATGATTATAGAATCTATTTTAAGCCTGATCGAGCTGTTAATACACCCACAACAGAAGCCGGCAATTTAATCGGTGCTAGTGATATTGTTGATTTTGATAGTGGGCAAACTCAGCCAAATGAATATTATCAAATAGCTGATTCAGATACAGACGGTATTCCTGATATTAATGATAATTGTGTTTCAATATCTAATACTGATCAACTTGATGTTAATAGTAATGGTCGTGGCGATGCCTGTGATGATTTTGATCAAGATGGAATTATTAATAGTGAAGATAACTGTATTAATAATCCGAACTTAGATCAAGATGATACTGATGGTGATGGCCAGGGTAATACTTGTGATAAAAAAGAAAGTCGTCTCACTGAACAATACCCTTGGTTACCATGGGTTGGGATCAGTCTGGCTGGAGTTATGATTATTGTTTTATTATTTTTAACAGCTCGATCTCAGCCAAAAATAGAGCAATAGTATATTGATTTATCTGATCAGATTTTCAGAATTTCTAATGCAGTCTGGTAATCTGCATTAGTTTGTTTTTTCGTAGTAGCAAGGAGCGGAATACCGGAATCGAACCGGCGCTTTAGCCTTGGGAAGGCCACGTACTACCATTATACTAATCCCGCGAAGTTTGTTTATTTACCTAATATTCGTTGTAATAAATAGGGTTTGAAAGGAGATGGAATCGTGGTATAATTATATTGTTACAGTCTATCTTCGTCAACATACGTTGACGTTTTGTTTTTAAATATTACTCCATGCAAAAATTAACAGTCATTACTTTTTTATTAGTTAGCTTTTTCTATGTTTCTCCATTGGCTTTAATTACTAAAGCGGATGAGCCGGGAGGACAAATTGTATCAAATCAAAATTTTTCAGCTAACATAAGTGAGAAAGGTCTTGGCAAAGATCTTTCTTGGCAGGTTTTTGATGAAGAATTACAGGTTGGTATTCCAGTTGGACGGATAATAAAACCAGCTTTAGTGACCTTAACCAAAATATCTGAGCCAATCACTCCACCGGCCGGTTTAACAGCCAGTGGTTCAATGTATCAAATCGATATTCCAGCTGCCTCATTTAGCTCTGGTACATATTATATTAGTTTAAAGAGTAGTGGCTCAAATGCTTATAAGCAAATTTATTTTTTTGATAAAAACCAAGGTTGGCGTCCACTGTCTACTAATGAAAATTTTGGTAAAGGCTTGATTAGTACTAGTGCTACTTTGCCATTTTTAAGAATTGCCGTATTTGAAAATCCTAAAATCTTAGTTAAAGGTGAGGCCAGTTGGTATCGTCATAAAAACGGATTGTTTGCCGCTTCGCCAGACTTTCCAGCAGGAACAAAATTGCGGGTTATTAATTTAGCCACCAAAAAATTTGTTGATATTATTGTTAATGATTTTGGTCCTGATCGTTCGGTACACCCAAACAGGTCTATCGACCTCGATGCAGTCGCCTTTGCAAAACTTGGGAAACTTGGTCAGGGGACAATGCAAGTGGCTATTGAAAAAATTCCCTCTACAGTTTCAGAAACACCAATTTTAAAACCAGCACCTAAATCGGGTGATAATACTCTAACAATCAAATCAAAAGCCGCCTTGGTTCTTAATAGTGTTGATAAAAAAGTCCTATGGAGCAAAGGAGAAAAAACTAAAGTTCCCATGGCTAGTTTAACAAAATTAGTAGCGATTAAAGTTTTTTTGGATACCAATCCGGATATGAAAAAAGTTGTGACCTACTCCGTTGATGACGAGGGAAAGAATGCTTTGTATGCCTTACCAAACGAATCAGCTCGCTTGAGACTTTTGGATAAAGACCAAATTGTTATTAAAGATTTGGTCTACGCTTCTTTAATTGGTTCAACTAACAACACAGTGGAAACATTAGTGCGAATTTCCGGTATTTCTCGGGAAAAGTTTATTAAACGAATGAATGATAAGGTAATTGAATGGGGAGCCACTCAAACACGTTTTGTTGAACCAACAGGTTTGTCAGCAAAAAATATTACGACTCCAAAGGATTATGCTATAATAGCGAGACAGGTATTTCTTGATAATGAAATTGCCGATGCTTCAGTAAGACCAAGCTATAGTCTTACAACTGTTAACACCAAAAAGAGTTTTACATTCAAAAACACAAATACCTTAGCTCGAGAAAAAGATTCACCAATCCTTGGCTCAAAAACAGGGTATACTGACGAAGCTGGATATTGTTTGGCAACAAAGTGGCCAACCAGTAAAGATAAAAATATTATAGTGATATTATTTGGAGCTCCAAGTCATAGTGCCAGTGTAGAGGATACAAAAAAACTTGTGGCTTTTGCTGAAAAAAATATTAAATAAGTATAGGTTTATATTTGGAATTTGTATATGATTCGACTTGATAATGTATCTAAAATTTACAAACCCAATATTAAAGCTCTTGATCATATAAACTTGTCTATTAAGCCAGGTGAATTTGTTTCGCTAGTTGGACAATCAGGAACTGGTAAAACAACCTTAGTTCGTTGTTTAATTGGTGAAGAACAACCAACAGAAGGTAGTATACAGATTGGTGATTGGGATATTACGACAATCGGAAAACGAGAGATCCCATACTTACGTCGACAGATTGCTGTTATTTTTCAAGATTTTAAATTATTGCCAAAAAAAACTCTTGCAGAAAATGTGGCTTTTGCTTTAGAAGTGGCTGGTAAGAGTAACAAAAAGATAAAAGAACTCGTTCCAAAGGTTATGGGGATTGTGGGTTTGGGTCAAAAAATGAAACGATATCCTAATGAAGTTTCTGGTGGAGAACAGCAACGAGCTGCTATTGCTCGTGCGTTAGTTTATCAGCCCAAAGTTTTATTAGCTGATGAACCAACCGGAAATCTTGATTCAATTAATGCTCAAGAGATTATTGATTTATTATTGAAAATTAATGAATTTGGTACTACGGTTTTGTTAGTGACGCATAACAAAGATATTGTTAATCGTTTAAAACGTCGCGTGGTTACCTTACATGATGGAAAGATTATTTCTGATCAAGCAGTTGGTAAATACATTATTTAATTTATGTTTATATCTTTTGCCAGAGCCTTAAAATTTAGTCTTCAGGATATCTGGAGAAATGTTTGGCTTTCTATTGTAACCATTGTTATTTTAGTGTTGGCTTTGTTTTCAGTTAATTTACTATTAGCAGTTCAGGTGATTTCTGGGGCTGCTGTAGAGACAGTTAGAGATAAAATTGATATTAGTCTATATTTACGAACGGAAGCTTCAGAAAGTGATATTTTAGCCCTACGAGCTAAAATTAGTGCCTTAGAGAATGTTCGAGAAGTTAACTATACGTCTAAACAAGCTGCCCTGGAGGCTTTTCAAAACAAGCATCAGAATAATCTTGATGTAATTAGTGCTTTGCGTGAATTGGATGAAAATCCCTTATCGCCAAGTTTGATTATTCATCCCAAAGATTTGAACCGTTATGATGATTTAATTACTGAATTAAATAAGATTAGTGATCCGATTATTGAAACCAGAAATTTTGATGATCATAAATTAATGCTTGAGAAGATAAATGGTATTACGGATCGAGTAAGCGAAGCGGGATTTTTAGTTAGTTTATTATTTATTTTTATTACCCTACTTGTGCTTTATAACACAATTCGGGTGGCGATATATACGCATCGTCAAGAGATTGCCATTATGCGATTAGTTGGGGGCTCAAGTTGGTTTATTCGCTCGCCATTTTTGATTTCTAGTATTTTGTATACCTTGATTGGGATGATTATTACTACAATTCTTTTCTACTTTTTCCTGACATTATTACAACCATACTTAGAGACATTTTTCCTAAATTATAACTTTAATATTGTTTCTTATTTTAGCGCTAATTTTGTGCGATTATTTATTCTAGAATTTTTGGGAGCTGCGGTGATTAATATGGTTGCTAGTTTAGTGGCGGTTAGAAAATATTCAAATATTTAAATGTTAACCGTTAAACAAGAAAAATTAATTCGCTCTCTTGCTACAAAAAAGGGTCGGAATGAATCCGGCTTTTGTTTAGTGGAGGGTGAAAAAAATATTGTAGAGGCCGGAGATTCAGTTGAGTTTACTTTTACTCCAGATGATTCAAAAGATTTTGCTAGTTTAGTAGAAACAGTTACGCCTCAACCAACAGCTGCCGTGGCCCGTATTCCAGTTTACACTAAAGATGACATTTTACGATGTGATAGTATTGTTGTTTTGGATGGTGTTCAAGATCCCGGCAACGTAGGAGCAATTCTCCGTCTCTGCTTAGGTTTCGATGCCTCATTGTTGCTTATTGAGTCAGCTGATCCTTCTAATACAAAAGTGATTCGTTCTTCTGCTGGAGCATTTTTTAATGTTCCGTGGCTTGAAATTGAACGACCAGGTGCTGAAGAAGAGTTATATTCATTTGGCCGAGAAGTCTATCGTTTAGAAGTTAGTAAGACGGATAATAATATTATTTTGAATCAAAAAAATGTAAAGACTTTAGCTGAAAAATTATTGTTAATTGCCGGATCTGAAGGACAGGGGATTAAGCTTGGTATTGCTGGCACTTCTTTGTATATTAAACATAGTTCAAAATTGGAGTCATTAAATGTGGCTAATGCGGTCGCGATAGTTTTATCAAGACTATATAATCGATATTGACTTTTTTTGTCAATCGTGGTATTTTAATATTGATAAAAACGTTGTTTAAAAATTAAAAGGAGGAAATTTTGGAAAATTATTGTCCTCGAGGGCCATTATATTTAAGGGATGGAGGTTATAGAGGGAAAATAAAAAAGAGTTTGGAGCAATTAATGTTTAGTGACTACAAAACAGTTTATGATTTAAAAAATGGCTTCTAAGATACTCCCTTGAAGAAAGTTCATTCCGTCGAAATATTAATTGGCTTTTTGAGAAAGGTAGAAATATTTGTCCAGTACGGAGTTGTGGTATTGATGGATGTTTAAATTGCGTTAAATATTTCTCTGTTAGATTTTCTGATGGCCTAACGTCAATTAATAGGATGTTTATGTGTTGTGACAATGAGGAGTGTATTTCAAAACTAAAATCTCCGGGAAAATGTTATTTATATGAAATTAAATTTGATGTTCATATTATTAATTTTTCAAAGCTGATTTTAAAAATAATTAAGAGAACCTTTTTGCTTATGCGTGTGGCATAAAAATTAATAAAAAATTTAGTGCTAATTTTGCATTTGAGTTTTTTAAAAGCTGCGCATCAAGGAAAATAGAAATTCAATTCAAATCGTAGATTTATAATAATAAAAAGATTTTTGATCTTTAAATTTGAATTTTAAGGTTTTTTCAATAACAAAACCCCCAGTCTTTCGACCGGGGGTTTATTATTGGTAATCAATTACCAACGGCTGTTGCCACCACGGTCTCCACCGCGGTTGTAACCGCCTCCATTGCCTTCACGGCGAGGAGGACGTTCAGTCATTGGGCGAGCTTCGCTGATTGAAAGTGCTCGGCCGTCAAGTTCTTTGCCGTTGAGCATTGCAATCGCGTTAGCTGCCTCTTCATCAGTAGACATTTCAACAAAACCAAAGCCTTTTGAGCGTCCGGTCATGCGATCCATGATGATAGTAGCTGAAACAACATTACCTGCCTGGGAAAAATATTCACGCAAGGCATCGTCGTTAGAACCATAGGAGATTCCGCCGACATAAAGTTTCTTTGCCATACTTATCTGTCTCTTAAAGAATAAATTGTAAGTCGACTTGTTCCGCCTGTGGCGGACCTGTTCATACTTTGTTTTAAGAGACCTTATCGAGGCTCGCAAACTTTCGTAAGAAACACTTACAAGTAATTCCAGGATATCAGAAAAGGGTTAGCAAGTCAAGATGCTTATAAGCTTTGAAAATTGCTATTTACCTCTTCCCAATTAATGATACTCCAGAATGCTTCTACATACTCGGCACGTCGATTTTGGTATTTTAAATAATAGGCATGCTCCCAAACATCAAGACCTAGGATTGGCTTGCCACCATTCATAATTGGGTTATCTTGAAGGGGAGTAGATTGAATTTCCAATTTTCCCTCACCATTTAAGCTTAACCATGTCCAACCACTGCCAAATTGAGTACTAGCCGTTTCTGTAAATTGCTTTTTAAAATTATCAAAACTTATGAAATCCCGGGTGATCGCCTTCATTAATTCTTCTCCTGGTTCTTCGTTATTATTTATTTTTAATATTTGCCAAAAGAATGAATGATTAAAATGTCCGCCACCATGATTTCGGACAGCCGTTCTAATATCTTCTGGAACTGACTCTAGGTTTTGTAATAATGAAATCAGACTTTGATTATATAGTTCTGGGTGTTTATCTAAAGCGGCATTTAATTTATCAACATACGCTTGATGATGTTTATCGTGGTGAATACGCATTGTTTCGGCATCAATATATGGCTCAAGAGCATTAAAGTTATATTGGAGAACTGGCAAAGTATGCATAATAATATATTTATATACGTGAATAAGTCTTTATAGTATACCTTATTTTTTCTATTGTCTTAAATTAAAAAAAAGACCCTGAAATCAGGGTCTTTTTGTTTTAATATTTAGAATACGATTTGACCTCTGGATAGATCAATTTCACTTACTGCGCCACTCATGTAAACCTGAACATAGTACTCACCATTTATTAACTTTTCTTCATCTATAGAATCATTATATTTCCACTCGCCAGTGAAAGTATTATTTGTATTTGTGTCTAATATTTTAACTACGGGACCGATGGTGCCCGGTCGAGCTGGCCCATGAATTTTTATTACTCTTCCAGTGGCTGAAATATTTTTTAATTTAAACTCATATTTTAATGTATTATTTTTGGTATTGATTGTAAATCTTGCAGTACCACCTTTATTAGTGTTAGCAATAGGGTCTACTACGTTTTTTGAAGAAAGAGTTGTTTTATAGGCAAGTTCTGTAAAGGCTGGAATATTAAGGTCTGTTCGATAGACAGGGTTTTCAGTTGGATTAGGGTTTAGATCAAAAATCTGTTCTTTACTAACTTCTAACTTATCAAAGATCTTTGGATAGGATACATATTGAGTAAAGCTCATATATCCAGTTCCATTATTTTTTCTAATTGTTGAACCAATACTTAAACGATAACCTGTTTCAGAATCAAGTAACCAGGCTTGATAGACGTATGATTTATCAGCTGAGTTTGCTGGCAAATTTTCCAGACTCAGGGTAACTGCCACTTTATAAGTTGGTCCACTAATGGCAGAGACTTGAATATTTGATTTTACTTTAACACCAGAAGTTACTTCATTTGGTAAATAGCCAATAAACTTTGGGCTTGTTGTCCAAGGAAATGGATCGGCCGCTGAAGCAATTCCAGTTAACGAAAAACCAATTACTAAAACTAAGATGAGGCTACTTAGTCTTTGAAAAATATTATTTTTCATACTTATTAAATTAATAAATAAAAACCAATTATTAAGATAAGAATCACAATGATTCTGATTATCTATATAATACTACAATTTTGCTTAAAAGTCTAAAATTTCTGTTAATACTTTTGAACATAATTTAGCTAAGATTTGACTGATTTTTGAACTATGATATGCTTGCCGATATGAAAGTAAAAAATAAAAAAAGAGTGATTGTTGGATTATCTGGGGGCGTTGATTCGTCAGTGGCGGCTGCTTTGCTTATTAAAAAAGGCTATGAAGTCATTGGTGTTTTTATGAAGAATTGGAGTGAAAATGTTGGGGATTTTTGTTGTAGTTGGACTGAAGATTTAGAAGACGCTCGTCGGGTTGCTCAAACCTTAGGTATTCGCTTTTATGTCTGGAATTTTGAAAAAGAATATAAGGAGCAGGTGATTGGCTATTTTTTTAATGAATATCGAGCCGGACGCACACCAAATCCAGATGTATTATGTAATAGAGAAATAAAATTCAAATTATTTTTAGAAAAAGCCCTTCGTTTTGGTGCAGATTATATTGCCACAGGGCATTACGCACGAGTAAAAAAGGTTGGCGAGGTTTATTCATTATTAAAAGGCAAAGATGGGAATAAAGATCAAACCTATTTTTTATATACTTTGACTCAGAATGAATTACAGCATAGCCTTTTTCCTGTCGGTGATTATAAAAAGCCTGATATTAGGAAATTAGCAGAGAAATATAAACTGCCTACATTTGCAAAAAAAGATTCACAAGGAATTTGTTTTATTGGTGAAGTTGATATTAAAGAGTTATTACAACAGCAAATTAAACCAAAACCAGGGATAATCGTTAATGTGAAAGGGGAGAAACTTGGTAAACATGATGGATTTCCTTTTTATACGCTTGGTCAGCGAGGTGGTCTTGATATTGGGGGAAAGGGCCCATATTACGTAGTTGCAAAAGATAAAAAGAAAAATCAAATTGTAGTCAGTGATAATCCTGATGATTCGATGCTATGGCGTAAAGAGTGTATATTAATGGATGTTACATGGACTCGAGATATGGTTATTCCAAGGCAGTTGGATGTAACAATTCGGTATCGACACTCAACTTCAGTCGCAACTGTACAAGTTTTATCAAAAAATCGTATAAAATTAATTTTTAATGAACCGCAACGAGCAATCACCCCAGGTCAAGCGGCAGTTTTTTATATTAAAGATGAGTTAGTTGGTGGTGGTGTGATTGATGAGGTTTTGTAGATTGCTATCGTATTTTTTTATATGTCATCCTCTGAATTGCCGAAGGCTATACTGGGCGACTTGAGTAAATTTACATATCACAGTCTCTGTCATCCTCCGGTTTAACCGGAGGATCTGAGTATTAATGTTTTGCCCTCTTCTAAATTAATAAATATGAAGAGTGAAAAGCATTACTATGTTTATATTCTCACAAACCGACATAATTCGGTGTTATATATTGGTGTAACCAATAGTTTAGAAAGAAGGCTTGGTCATCATATTCTTCGGGTTAATGAACATTCGTTTACTTCAAAGTATAAAGTAAATAAGTTAGTTTACTTTGAGATCTATGGAAATATAGGTATGGCTTTGCAGCGTGAAAAACGATTGAAAAAATGGAATAGAGATTGGAAGATAGAATTGATTAAAAAAAATAATCCCGAATGGCGGGATTTATATTTTCAAGCCTCAGAAGAAATCTAGGTTATACGCAGATTATCCGATATTGCCTTCGGCAATTCGGATAATGACATGTTTGTATATAAAGTTCAGTTAAACATTCAGTTACTTCGGTAATTCGGATAATGACACGTTTTTTGAGCAGAAAGACTGGCAATGACATTGTATCTATGCACACATCAATTAATGACATAGTTAGTGCGATAATCCGATATATGACAAACACAATCATTAAATCGGATAATGACACGTTGCATGATTAGTGGAGATACTGACAACTAACTTATTACAATATCTTTTCACCCTTAATAACCTTAATTAAAACAACGACAATAGCGACTATTAGAAGAATGTGAATAAATCCACCCAGGGTGAATTTAGTTACGAGGCCTAATAACCACAGTATTAATAAAACCACGGCGATCGTATACAACATAGACGTAAAATTAATTAATAAGTGGACTCTTAATTAATAATACGTTGAACAGCGGGTATTGTTACGTTTAGGCTTATTTTATAGCGTTTTTGATGTTTTCAGCCATCTCTTCAAGTTCTTCTTTTGAAGTATTATACGCCCGACGATGATCCAGTTCATATATAGCATTGATCGGTATGAGGTGAATATGAACATGTTCAACACCAAAGCCTTCAACAACATAGCCGATTCTTTTTGCGTTTGTAGCTTTACGAAGCGATATTGCTAGATCTTTGGCGTTTAAAAATAAATCAGTATATTCTTGATTATTCATATCTAGGACATCACCAACAACTTTTTTTGGAACTATCAAAAGATGTCCAGGATTAATTGGTTTAATATCTAGAAAAGCAATATGTTTTTCATCTTCCCAGACAATATAGGCTGGGATTTCGTGAGCAATGATTTTTTCAAAAATAGTCATAGAGAGAGGTTTATAAAGTTAAAAAGTTATAATGTTGTAAGGTTATAAAGAGGGATAGAAATAATTATTTTTTTTGTAAAAATTTTTTTACTATTTCTTCAACCTCTTGTATATTTTCTGTTTTCATTAATTCTATCCGTAATTCCTTGGCTCCGTCAAAGCCATTAGCATAGGCCTTATAATGTTTACGCATAATATGAAAAGATTTGATATCACCAAGTAGCTCCATAAATAATGTACTGTGTTCAATCATTACGCTTAGTCGTTCAGAAATTGAAATATCAGAAATATTTTTTTCTGTATTAAATAACCAAGGATTTCCAAAAATTGCTCGTCCAAGCATTACGCCATCACAACCTGTTTGCTCTGCTTTGGCACGAGCATCGGCAATATCCATAGCATCTCCATTACCAACAATTAAGGTTCCTGAACCACGAGCAATTTCAACCGCTTCAGCAATCGTATCCCAACGAGCAGGAACTTTGGACATTTCTTTCCTGGTTCTACCGTGAACAATAATCATTTCTGGTTTTTCAGCTAATAACTCTGGGAGCCAATCTTGAAGTGTATTTTTTGTATCACCAATTCTTGTTTTAATCGATAGGGGAATATTTGGTGCGCCGGCTTTGGCGGCTTTCATTAATTCCCGAGCTAGGCTTGGATTTTTCATTAAACAGGCTCCCGCTCCTTGCTTCATGACATTTTTATCAGGGCAACCCATATTAATATCAAGGCCATCAAACCCTAGTTCTTGAATTAATTTAGCTGCCCCATACATTTTTTCCGGATCAGCCGTAAAAAGTTGGGCAATAATTGGTCGTTCAACTTCTGAAAATAATAAATCTTTTAACAACACTTCTCGACCCGGGGATAATAAGCCATTAGCTGAAACAAATTCAGTGTACATAACATCTGGTTTTCCGTATTTTGCAATTATTCTACGAAAAGCAGCATCAGTGACATTAGCCATTGGTGCCATAATAAAAAAAGGCTTGGGAAGTTTATGCAAAAAAGACATTTTAATTAAACAGTAATTTTACGCCTGTTAGCAATAAATAAATACCTAGAGAGTTGAGAAAAAAGGTCAAAAGAATAAAATGCCATTTTTTCATTTTATTAGCTGACAGTAATGACACTCCAAGTTCATCTGGTAGTGGTGAAGCGATAATAATTGCTCCAATCACCGGAGTCAACCACACAAAATAACGACTGTGTAAAATATGAGCAATTGGTGAGTGACTTAGTTTTTCAATGATTGGTTCAAGCTCAGTAAAGATGGTTTCTTTAAAAAAGCTGAAAATAATAAAATCACCGATAACAGAACCAAGACCAGCTAATAGAGATAATTCAATTAAATTTAAATTTTCCGAGAAGGTATAGAGAACTGCCAAAGCTGGGGCTGCTGTAAATGTCATGACGGAAAAAATTCCTATAATGATTGCTCCGGCATACCCCCAGTCACCAAAATTGGCAATAACTGTTTTTACTGAGGGTGTTTCGGCTACGAAGAAGAAAACAATAATACTTATAGCCAGTAGGCTTAAGTTTTTATAGCGCCAGTGATGATGTTTTTTGAACCACATAATACTAGTATATGTTTGAAATAAGATTTTTTCAATTTTTATTCATTATTTGCCTAAAAATCAGTATTATTATATTATTGAGAGTATTCAATTTATCATATGAAAAAATTAATTCAAGATTATAGTATACCCGTAGCTCTGGTCCTGTCTATTGCTGGTTTATTAGGAAGCCTTTATTTTAGCGAAGTTAAAAATTTTATTCCCTGCGTGCTTTGTTGGTATCAAAGAATCGCCTTATATCCTTTAGTTCTTATTTTTTCTATCGGTATAGCTACTCGTGATACGGGAGTTTGGCGATATGCCTTACCGTTATCGGTTATTAGCCTCGGGATTGGTGTGTATCAGCTATTACTCGTCTATGGAGTGATTACGGCCTCTTCAGCTTGTTCTGTTGGTGTTTCCTGTGTGGCGATTACCTGGTCATTATTTGGCTTTATTACGATTCCCTTGCTAGCCTTTCTTGAAGCTTTAATTATTACAGTTATTCTAATTGCGTATCGTAAATACGTATAAATATTATATGTCAAAAGAATACAAAATTTTATTAAGCATTGGCTTAGGAGCCGTTATCTTGGCGGTAGTTTTATTTAAGTTTACTGGGCAACCAGCAACCAAAGCGCCTTTAGTGGAACGAACAGGACTATATATTAAAGGCTCTGCAACAGCTCGAGTAACTGTTACCGAGTTTGCAGATTTTCAATGTCCAGCTTGTCGAGTTGCTAATGATCTTTCAAATAAAATTTTGGCAGCCTATCCTAATGATGTAAAATTTGTATTTAGACATTTTCCTTTGTCAGGTCATTTGAATGCTATGATTTCTGCTCAAGCTGTTGAGGCGGCCGGTGCTCAAGGAAAGTTTTGGGAAATGCATGATATTTTATATGAAAAACAAGCTGAGTGGGGTGATACTGTTAATCCCTTAAGTCGTCAACAGGCCCTAGATTTGTTTAAAGGGTATGCCGAGCAACTTGGACTTGATCAAGTCGCTTTTGTGCAAGCTATAGAAAATAATTCTTATGCTGACGTCATTAATCAAGATATGTCGGCTGGAAGTGCTTCTGGAGTTAATGCTACCCCTTCATTTTTTGTAAATAACGTTTTGATTGGTCAACCAAGCTTTGAAGCTATTAAATCTGAGATTGATAAGGCATTGGCAAAATAAACAAGAAAGTAAAAAAGACTTTGTATGCTACAGAGTCTTTTTTTGTTTTCGCCTTTTTTGTATAAACCAAAGTGTATAACCAATAATAATTAAGATCCAGTTTGGAAAAAATATTAAGGGATGTGACCAGGGTGTGCCATCTATTTTAAAATCTGATAGTGGCCAGAGAAAAGGTGTAGCAAAAAATGAATCAGAATGGGTAAATATATCAAGAATAATATGTATGCCCCAGGCCAGTAAGGGGATATATGGTCGTTTAAGAATAAGCCATAGCCCAAGAAAAACCACAGCAAAAATTATAAAACTATGAGTATAGTTATATAAGACGTGAACGTAAGCGGGAATATCAGCGTTAGTTGGGTTATTTGCCCAGTCAATGCGAGGCTCTATACCAACAAGTTGTGCAATAGTGAAAATACCGAAAGATAAAACATCAGGAAGTACACCAAACAAAAAAGCCAACCAATAGTCTTGGCGCTTTGTTCTTCCAAACGCTAATCCTCCCCATAGTCCATGAGAAACAACATCCATAAATATATGATATGATAGTAATATGAAACAAGCAAATCTAGTTTTATTACGACATGGACAAAGTGTCTGGAATAAGAAGAATGTTTTTACTGGTTGGGTAGATGTTGGTTTATCAAAAAAAGGCGAAGCAGAAGCTAAAGAGGCAGGGCGATTATTACATCGTCGTGGATATTCTTTTGATTTGGCCTACACCTCTGTTTTAAAGCGAGCCATCAAAACTTTATCTTTAACACTGAAAGCAGCCCATAGTCCAAAGATTCCAACCAAGCAGTCGTGGCGCCTTAATGAACGTCATTATGGTGCTTTACAAGGAAAGAATAAACAAACCATTGAAAAGGAATTTGGCACCAAGCAATTTTACTCTGGCGTCGAAGTTACGCTGTTCGTCCGCCATTATTGTCTAGGCCAATGAAAGGTCAATGCACGCCAGCTCAGTGTGGTCTAAAGCTCAGTGAATTTCCACAAGCTGAGTCTTTGAAGGATACATATAAACGGGTAATGCCTTTTTGGAACCAAGAGATTTTCCAGCCCTTAAACGTGGTGAAAAAATTATTATATCGGCTCATGGTAACAGCTTACGTGCCTTAGTGAAGCATTTAGATAAGATTAGTGATACCAAGATTACTCAGCTTGAAATTCCTACTGGAAAACCACTTTGCTATCAGATCACAACTAAAGGCCTAGTGCAAAAGAAATGGTACTTAAAGTAAGGTGAAAATGATTAAAAAAATTTAGATAATTATCCATTTGCTTGGGTAATTATTTTTTGTTAGACTGGATGTAATCCCTCCAAGATTATTAATTTACTTGGAGTATGTATGCAACACAAGAAGATATGGACCTCCTTCTCGAATCAGTTAATAAAATGGCTACGTGTATAGAAGAACTATCGGCACGAATGGATGATTTTTCTATACGTATGGATCAATTATCTGCCCGCCTGGAAGATCTAGCTTCGCGTATGGAAGAAGGATTTATACGAATAGATCAACGACTTAATTATCTTGAGACTAGACTTGAACGAATTGAAAAGAATATGGTTCATAAAGCCCAGTTTAATAGTCTATTAATTATTTTGGAAAAGAAGCAGGTTATTACCTCGTTTGAAAAGGCTCATATCCTTTTTCCTCCAATTGAAGACCCTTTGTCCTAGGGCTTGACAGACTCCTTATTTTAAGAGATAATGAGCCTATTGCTTAATTTTTAGAAAATATATTTATGAGTACACGATGCCAACTGACGGGCAAAAAAGCTGCGAGTGGTTTTAATAAAAGCCATTCAAATCGTCGCACTAAGCGTAAATTCCGTCCAAATTTGCAAGAAAAAAAAGTGGTTAATCCAAAGACTGGACGAACAGTTAAATTAACCTTAAGTACTACTGCTTTAAAGACATTAAAGAAATGGGATAAAGCTGGTAAAGTATACGACTTACAAGCCATTACTGCTAAGCGATAAACCCGTTATAAAAAAATCCTCCCGGTTAAATGCCGAGAGGATTTTTTTATAAGTTTATTCTTTCCACTTATCCACATACTGACCAATTCCAAAGTTATTAAATTTATTTCTAAGTTTAGTATTTTTTAACATCCAGATAGCTAAAGTAGCGAAATTAATAAGATAACGATTACGAACTACTTTAAATTTTAAAATTCCAGAATCCAAACCTCTTCTGATGGTTTTTGATTGAACACCACCTAATTTCGCAGACTCAGAAACAGATAACCATATTGGGCTTATAGCCTCTGCCGGGGGATTTGAAATAATAGGTAATTTATTATTTTTTTTATTTTTTACTTTATTATTTTCAGACTCCATATTCAGGATTTAAGTCTACATAATTGTAGACTAATGATGATTTATATAGTAAAATATATTATTTTTAAGTCTATAAATTCGTAGACTTATCTCTTGATTCTAATCATTCTTTAGACTTTAAGTCTAGATTAGAATGGACTTAACTTCTATTTTACAGCTTTTCTATAATATTGCAAGTGGAATTGCTTGTCATCCCCGCCTGCCTGCCGGTAGGTAGGTGTAGACGGGGATCCTGTCGTTATTATGACTATGAATTTAAATTTTTCAAATATGTAATCAGATGTTATTTGAACAAGTCAGTGGTTTAGTTTGATTTTATATATTTATCTATTTTGTTGTTTTTAATTTTGTATTTGCCTGTTTTTACCTATTTTAGTAATTGCTCTACTGATGACACTTCCTTGTCATTTTATCTCTCTTATGGTATATTGTGAGGATTAATAGGGGAATATTGATAGTATTTTTTACCCCTTGTTTAGCACTAAAAGGGTTACTGTAACACTTTTATTTTTTTTTCGTAATCTAATGGTAAGTCTAAAAGAGACCTTATTTGGAGGGGAAGCAGAACTCTTCTTAAGGCTAAAAAAACATAAAGATAAACAGGCTTTTATTGAAGCGTATGATCTGTATATTGAGCAGATATGCCGCTTCATATACTTTAAAGTTGGGAACCGAGAGGAAGCTGAGGATATTGCCTCAATGGTTTTTTTAAAGTGCTGGAATTATGTCTATGAAGGCAATTTAGGTGATTACCATACTTTAAAATCATTATTATATAAGATTGCTCGCAATACGATTATTGATCATTATCGAAAGAATCAAAATCGTAAGAGTGTATCTTTGGATGATATTGCTCAAACTTCTGCAGCGATTGATACTGATTCAAGTCCAGAAGAAAAGGCAGCCGTGGCTTTTGACTTTCAAAAAGTTATAGAAGAAAAGTTACCGCTCTTAAAAGAAGAATACCGTGAAGTAATCATTCTACGTTTTATCAACGAACTTTCAATCACAGAAATTGCTGCTGTGCTTGGTAAGACAAATGGAAATATTAGAGTTATTATTCACCGAGCTTTAGAATCACTTCAGCAATTAGTCAAAGAAGATAATCAAGATTAATAAAATTGTTACATTATTATAGGTTTATATTTCTATATAATCCTGTAACAATTTAATAAATTTATTATATGAATGAAAAAGACTTAGTTCGCCATCTCTCAAGTCTTAAAGATATGTCTCCTCGTGCCGATTGGGTCCGCCAAAATCGCGAGGTTTTGTCATATCAAATTTTTAATGGCCAAGAATCAGTCGCAACTGAGCTTGGATTTTTCAGTCGTTTAAATTTATTAACCCACCGTTTATTGCAACCTACACCAATTGCTGCCTTAATTCTTTTATTTTTTGTAGGAAGTGGTTTTGTTAGTATCCGTGCCTCACAGAAGACTACGCCAAATGATGTTTTATATATTGCTAAAATAATTAGTGAGAAGACTGAATATGCAGCAACCTTTGATGAAAAGGCTAAGGCTCAATTAAATGTCCAATTTGCAAAAAACCGAGCAGCTGAATTAAGTATGATTGTTGGTAACTCTACAGAAACTAATTCTACTGATCCACGAGTACAAGAATTGTCAGATAGTTTTAAGAAGGAAATTGCCTCTGTCCGTGAACGACTTACTCGACTACAAGAAGAAGAAGCTAGACAGGCAACCATTGACGCTCAATCTCAGTCAAGACAAAAAATGAATATTACTACCAAGAAAAATACAGAAACTACCGATCCGGCTGATACAAAAACCCCTGAAGATGCTACCGGAGAAAGTGAAGTCTTTAGTGCTGATTCCAGTAAAGATGAAAAGGGAATTGAGATTTCAATGCCAGTATCCAGTCAAAAAGTATTAGAAGAAGCAGAAAAGCTGTTTAATGAAAAAAATTATAATGAAGCTGTCAGTAAATTAGGAGAAATAATAATTAAATAACGTTAGTAATAGAACATTAACAATTCGCCTGATATGTCTTATGTAGAACGTCTCGTAGTAAGTGAAGAGGAGAAACAAACACTTTTATATGATGAACATATAATTCGTTATGAATTAGTAAGGCCATTTGTCAGTAATAAAATTGTTTTGGATATTGCCTCTGGGTCTGGTTATGGGGCTGATATACTTGCTCAAGCCGGAGCTAAAAAGGTGATTGGTATTGATATTGATGAGCAGGCGGTTGCCGAAGCCCAGAAACGCTATGGCTCCAATCAGATTGAATTTAAGGTCGGTAAAACAATAGAAGGCGTTGAGAAGTTAGATATAACTGATAATAGTATTGAAGTTATTGCCTGTTTTGAAACTATCGAACATATTAAGGACTATAAAGGTTTTTTACAAGAATTGGCACGGGTGCTAACGGCTGAAGGTGTCACATTTATTTCCACCCCAAATCGTGACGTCTTTGGCCAGAAGAATCCGTTTCATATAAAAGAATTTACAAAAAAAGAATTTATAGAAGAATTACAAAATCATTTTAGTTTTGTCACTGTTCTTGAACAAAAGAATGGTCTAGCTAGTGTGATTTCTGGGTCAGGTGAGCAAAAGATTTTAGTTCAAGAAAAAAAAACACAAAACATTAAAACAAAAATAATCATTTTGTATTTTGTTATTTAAAAGTTTGGTTTTTTACTATATATATAGTAGTTCATTGCAGTTAGGTAGTGAATTGATATATCTATAGTAACGCTCTTTTCGAAGAGTGGCAGTATAGAGAAAGACTGGATTTGGTCTTTGACTGAATTCAGCAGTATGGCCCGAAAGGTCGAAGTTCGTTTTTATAACGAATTGTTGTACTCAATATTTTACAGTGTAAAATATTGCCTTATAAACCTTATATATTTTTGAAAAGCTCTCATCAAAACTTTGTACAAAGTAGCGATGAGCACATTCAATTACTGAGTGTGGAATACATCAATTTTGCTTTTCTCCGCGTCAACTAAAACATAAGTTTAAAAGTTATAAAGTTTGTCATCCCCGCGAAGGCGGGGATCTGGAGTTATAAAGTATATGTTTTTCTTCATAACTTTATAAACATTATAACCTTCTACTATGTGATGATCGTGGAGTAGTGAATTCCCCCCATAATTTGCTCTCTAGCGTTAATAAAGCTTATGCTTTTGTTGATGCGGGGAAGCGGGATTCCGATTGATGTGCGCGGTTTTCAAGAATTCTAAAGGATTAAATTACGTATGAATAATACATTACGAAAGATTTTTACTTTCGCTCTTGTAGTAGCTACTGTTGTTTCGACCAGTGGTATTTTATCGGTTAATTCCGTTAAAGCTGCTGCTCCTGACATGAGCTTAATCAAGATGAGCGGTTTATCAACCGTTTATTACCTCAAAGGAAGTAAGCGATATGTGTTCCCAAATTCAAAAACTTACATGACTTGGTACCGTGACTTTAGTTCAGTTATGACTATTTCTCAGTCAGAACTTGAAAGCTACCCATTGGGTGGTAACGTTACATACCGACCAGGTGTAAAACTTGTTAAGATTACAACTGATCCAAAGGTATATGCTGTTGACAGCAACCGTACTTTGCGATCAATCGTTAGTGAAGCTAATGCTATCAGCCTTTGGGGTTCAAACTGGGCCTCTATGGTTGAAGACGTTCCAGATGCATTCTTTACCAACTACAATGTCGGCACTCCTTTGACTGCTGGTATGTATGGTACTGGACAGTTAGCTAAATTAGCTAATAGTTCTGAAGTTAACTATTTTGACGGTTCATCATGGCGCAAGTTCTCAGGCGAATCTGCATTTAATGCAAACCGCTTTAGCTTTGCTCACGTTGCAACTGCTCCATCTAGCTGGACTTCATTCTCTCCTGTTGGATCTATGATTTCCGGTGTCGAAGCTTCTTTGATTGACACAGCTTCTGGTGCAGGTGGTGTTGTTAGTACTGGTTCTGGTTTGACTGTTGCTTTGTCAGCAAGCACTCCAGCCTCTACTACTTACATCCGTGACACTGGCGCTGCTCACTCTCAAGCTTTAGCTCCATTCACTGCTTTAAATTTCACTGCTGCTAACGATGGCGATGTCATTGTTAATACAGTTAAATTAACTCGCAGTGGTATCTCTACAGATACTGATCTAGGTACTGTATATTTGTTTGACGGTAATACGATGATTGCAGAACATACTTCAATCTCAAATAAAGTTATTACTTTCAACAATAGTAATGGTTTGTTTACTGTTACTAAGGGTGCTACTCGTAACTTAATGGTCAAAGCTGATATTTCAAATGCAAACGCTAATGTCCCAGGAATTATCCTAGGTGTTAATGCTGCTTCTGATATCGTAGCCTCAGGTGCAACTGTAACTGGTTCATTCCCAATGAATGGTAATCAGATGGCAGTTAACACTGTTGCTGACCTTGGTTATGCAAACATTACTTCTTTCACAACCTACCCTGCAACTATTGATCCAGGTTTGTTAAACCAGGAACTATGGCGCTTTGGTATCACTGCCAACGATCAGGATATGGCTGTTGAACAGATTAAGTTAACAGGTGTTGGAACTGTTTCAACAACTGACTTAGCTAACTTCAAATTGGAAGTTGGTGGCGTTCAAGTAAGCACAACAGCTGCTACTATGAATGCTTCAAAGGAAATTGTATTTGCCTTTGCTACTCCATGGGTTATTACTAGTGGTCAAACCAAAACTGTTGTCCTAAAGGGTGACGTTTTGAACGGAACAGGCCGAACTTTCAAGTTCACTATTCGAAAGTCTGCTGACGTTATGGTCAAAGATAATAGCTATGGTGTATATGTTGCTCCAATGAAGAGTGGCTCAGCCTTCTCATTAGTTGAACCAACAACCGGTTCTGGTACTTCTATTAATAACGGTACTATAACTGTGTCTGTTTCTTCAGATTCTCCAACAGGAAATGTTCCATCTGCTGGAACAAACATTCCTTTGGCTCGTTTTGACTACAAAGCTAATGGTGAAGATGTAAAAGTCACAACCGTTAGAGTTTCAGTTAATGAAGAATCAAGCGACTTAAACATTAAGAATGGTAAATTGTATTTCAATGGTTCACAGGTTGGATCAACTGACACAGTTGTTACTGATGCAACTGAAAATGCCTTCACAATGACTCAGGTCATTACTGCTGGCACAACTGGTGTCTTTGAATATCGTGCTGATATCGTAAATAATGCTGATAATACAGGTTTGGCTTCTGGTCAAACTTTAGTAGTCAGCTTGATTGCAGGATCAACTGATGCAACTGGACAGTCTTCACTTTCCAGTATCGCAACTTCTGCAGCTACTGCAAGAACTATGACTGTTAGAACTGGCTTATTGACTGTTGCCAAGAATCTTTCTTTGGGTAACTTCACAGTAGCCCAGCCAACTGGCGTTGTAGGTGCTACAAATACAAAGGTTGCTTCCATGATCATTACCGCCGGCTCTGCCGAAGGTGCAACAGTCACTCAGATTGTTGTTGGTGATGATGGTGATCAAACTGATTCTGAATTTGGTGCCAACTTCCAGAACCTGACTTTGAAGAGTGCTGCTGGTGTAGCTTTGGCTACTACTCAAGGTACTTTGTCAACAGCAACAGGTGCTGACTTTACATTCAGTCTAAGCCCAGCTATTACTGTTGCTGCAGGTGCACAATATGTAGTTGATGTCTATGCGGATATCTTAACTGGTGCCACTGGATTTACAACTACTGGTGAACCAGGTCTAGAATTCGTTAACTTAAGCGCAACAAGCTTGGTAACAAGCACAGACGCTTACCCAACTGCTACCATTGCTAATTTGCAAGAAAACGTAATTGTAGCTGGTGGTTCGTTGACTATAACTACTGATTCCAATACTCCTATTGCTACTCAGATGGTTATGGGTTCAACAGATCAGGAATTTGCTCGTTATAAGTTTGCTGCTGGAACTTCTGAAGACGTTAATGTTAACAGAATTGAAATTTCAGACAGCTCAACTAACAGCGAGAACTTGAATAACATTTATCTTTGGGATGTTACTTCAGGAACTCCTGTCCCAGTAGGTGGAACTATTGCTGCTTTTGACGCAAGTCATAATGCTACCTTTAACTTAGCTACTCCTTGGGTAATTGCTAAGGGTACAAATAGAACATTGGTGGTTGGAGCTTCTGTTAATCCTTTCCCAAATGCAACTTCTAATGATTCTGTTACTTTAGCAATCAGTTCAAACGCTGACGTTGACAGTATTGGCGCTGCTTCTGGTACCGCTATTACTGAAACCGTTACATCTGCTACTGGTACAGCTCAAACTGTAGTTAAGACTAAGCTTTCAGTTACAAAGGCTAGTGATACTCCTTCTGGAGCTTCAACTGGATCTTTGGCTCAAACTGTTGCTAAGTTCAATGTTACAAACTCAGCTAACGTCGGTACATATGACGCTACATTAAAGTCTTTGACTGTTAATATGGCTTCAACTATTGCTAACACTGCTGACAGTCTTAAGTACGTAACATTCTACAAAGACTCAGTTTCTGGTACTGCACCTAATCAAGGTAACTCTGGTGTAGGTTCTGGTAATGCATTAGCTTCAATTGGTGTTGAAGATGTTGACAACGCAACTAACCCTTGTACAACAGCTGCCCAATTGACTTGTGTAACTGCTAGTCCTGTAACTAAGTTCACCAACACAGCAATTCTTGACGCCGCATTTACGGACGTTACAATTGCTTCTGGTGCTACCAAGACAATTATCGTTGTAGCTGATACTGATGACGCTGCAACTGGTAAGAACTTCTCTGCTGGTATTGCTTCTGACGGTATTATCTGGAGTGACGGTGTTACTTCAGCTCTTACTTCTGTTAATAGCTTACCAATCATTGGAAGTACTTTGACTTACTAATCATTTAGTAGCTCAAATCTAAAAGAAGCAATTCTTTTATACCCCTTCTGTCATTTGACAGGAGGGGTATTTTCTTTGCTTTTTTGCTTGATATTTTTGGTAAAAATGCTATACTTTTTGTATGAATATACAAAAAAATAAATCAATTTTTGTTATAATAATTTGTCTATTAGTATTAATTGGGGCAGGATATATTACCTATTCAAAGGGGTATTTTAACTATTGGCAAAAAGAGACAGGTAATGTAACAAATCAAGATCAAAAAAATCCTGATGAAGAAATAAAGTTTACTGATGAAGAAGTTAAACAGTATGAACAGTATCTAAAAGATGCCTCGCCATTAATATTAGCTGGCGATAATGGGAATAAAGAGTCATATTTAAAGGCTATTGAGTTATATGAAAAAGCGGCCGCTATTGGCAATAATAATGTTTGGATACCATTTTTAAATATTGGTAATATTTATAAAAAAATGGGGGAGTATGATAAAGCTGAAGAAGCATATAATAAAGCTTTAGAAATTTCAAAGTATGGAAGTGAAACAGTCTATTTGCAAAAGATTGATTTATATCAATATTATTTGAAAAAATCTAATGAGGATGTAATTAAGATTTATGAAGAGGCCTTATCAACATTAGTTGAAAATGGAAATATAGTTGTAAGGTATTCTGGTTTTTTGCGTGATATTGGAGAAAATGAAAAGGCTTTAGAATATTATAAAATTCTTCTTGATCGATTCCCGGAAAATGAGTTATATAAAGAAGAAATAGCAAAGCTTGAAGCAAAGATACAGAAATAGTTTTAATCAATTGTTTTAAAATATTCAACCCTCTCCTCACGGAGGGGGTTGTTTTTTGTTATGCATAATTTTCCTTGTAAAATTTGTTCTACTTAATAAATGGCTAAGATAAAAGTTTATTTTTTTATTTTTTCTATTATTTGCCACCACTTTTTCTTTTTGTTAGACTGGGAATATTCCCTCCATAATTTTTAAATTTTGGAGTATGAAATTTATCACTGAAGAAGAATTTATGGAATATATGGATGTACTATTAGAATCTTTTTCTAGATTAGAACAAAAGATAGATGATAGATTTGATAGGATTGATGAAAAATTTGCTTCTATTGATCAGAAGTTTGCAGTGATTGACAGAAATTTTGAAAAAGTCTTCCAAGAACTGAATTATCACAGCTCTCGGCTTAAGTATATAGAAGAGAATATGGTACATAAGTACCAATTCAACAGCCTGGTCGGTATTCTTGAGCGTAAGAAAGTTATCACCAACTTTGATGCTAGTCATGTTTTGTATAGGCCTAGTGAGTGAAGTAAAGGTCATTGCGTTAATTACAACCAGATCCCCGTTTGCACGGGGATGACAGAGGAAAGACCGGGATGACAGTGGAGAGTCAAAATGACATGCTAAAAAACTAATTTTACCCCTCCTTAACTATTAATTTTTAAGGAGTATAAAATTTATTACTGAAGAAGAATTTATGCAATACATGGACATATTAAAAGAAACATTTTCTAGAATAGAAAAAAGGATGGACGAAAGATTTGATAGGGTTGAAGAGCAGTTTGCTGAATTAAGAGATGAAATCAAGTATTTAAACACAAGAGTTGGTAGAATTGAGAAATATATGGTTCACAAGTCTCAGTTCAATAGCCTGCTGATTATTTTAGAGAAAAAAGAAGTAATCTCATCTTTTGATAAAAGTCATGTTCTGTTTAAGAATACTGATAGATTAGATTAATTTTTAGTTACAGTTTTTGCGTGCAAATAACCCTCCTTAACTATTAATTTTTAAGGAGTATGAAATATATTACTGAAAAAGAATTTATGCAATATATGGACATATTAAAAGAAACATTTTCTAGATTAGAACAAAGGATGGACGAAAGATTTGATAAAGTCGATGAAAGACTTGATAAGGTAGACGAACGCCTTAATTATCATCAAACCTGGCTTGAACGGATAGAAGGTAATATGGCGACTAAGGGTCAGTTAAACAGCCTCGCTATTATTTTAAAAGATAAAGAAGTGATTAATTCTTATGAGGTTGCTCATATTAAACAAACTGATTCAGTGTAGTATTATATACTTGTAGTACAGCAAATATCCCTCCTTTTATTATTAAAAAAGGGATATGATATCAGAAAAAGAGTATTTAGAGTTATTGATAATTATTACTGAGTCTTTTGATCACCTGGAGAGACGGATTGATGATCATTTCGCGTCATTGGAAACACGGATGCGATGTAATGAAATATGGATGAAACGCATTGCCGAGATTATAGCTGAAAAAGACACACAATAATATTCTTGGGATTATTGGTTGAGTACAGATTTTGGCAACATTTTAATTTTGTGGTATACTATAGAAAAGTATTATGCGATGTCCGAACTGCCAAAAAACAATCCTAGATAATATTAAGAAGTGTCCATATTGTGGACATGACACAACCAAGAAAACAAATATTACTGATATGTTTGAAAATCCAGTAAACCCCATGGGGAATGTTCCAAGTAAGGGAGCCGTTCCATTAGCTGAACACCATGAAGCCGTTCAGACGGAAATTAAAAAACGTCATTGGCAGAGATGGTTTTTGTATGGATTAATTATTGTAATCTTTGTTGGCTTGATTGGGCTTATTGTAAAGATGAATAATGACACTATCACATTATTGGCCTCTAGGGACACTTTTTCTAAAGATTTAGAGAAATCAAAGGCGGAGATTGAGGAAAAGAATAGGTTGGTTATGCAGGCCGAAGAAGCGTTAAAGAAGACTCAGGATGAATTAAATGTTAAAGCTGATCAATATAAAAAAGATATTGAAGTTCAGGCCGGGGCTGTTAAAGATTTGGAGCAATGCAAAATTGAATTAACAGCATCAGACGCAAATATTTATAATCTAATCTTAACCTTAGGGACTGGAATTTCTAAAAAAGATTTAGCCAGAATCCCTATCGCTGAAGCTAATATCAGTACTGGTCTTGATACAGATCAAGATGGCTTATCTGATGATGTTGAGATCGCCGTTGGAACTGATAAAGAGAAAGCTGATACCGATGGAGATACATATACTGACCGAGATGAATTATTACGTAGTTTTGATCCATTAAAAGCTAATGCTTCAATGCCGATTGATATTAATTATAGTAATCAACAGAAAGGAAGAATAATCATTGCCGTAGAAGGAAACAAAGAAGCGTGGTATGTTAACCCTGGTGATGGTAAACGTTACTTCCTGGGACATCCTGGAGATGCCTATAAAGCAATGCGCAGTGTTGAGTATTGGACTAAGAGTTATAGTAAACAATAATTTAGGATAATAAAATAACACCCCGGCTCTGAGTCGGGGTGTTTTGTTATGGTTATTTTTTCACCATTAAGCAAAAATGCTGGAATGGGAAAAAGTATGAACCATTTTTTGTATATTCATTTAAAATTTCTTTCAGTTCTTCTGAATGTGAAAGAAATAAATTTTTTCGTTCAAGATTACCGTCACTCGCGACGAATGATAACGCTTCAATCATATCGTCTAATGTATCAGTTGTTACTTCAGTGACAACTTTATTTATTTGGAGATTGCCGAAACTTTTTAAGGTTTCCTCAATAATTGTATAGCAATCTTGGTATTTTTTCAGAGGATTTTCTCCAATCTTTGATAGAAGCGAGGTCCAGTCATCATCCTTTGCTCTAAATGTAATAATCAATAATATCGCGGAAGTCTTTAAAAGTTCCCAGCCTTTATTAATGAAATCAATTATGAGATTAGGTTTGTACGTGAGCGAATGTGACATAAGAACCATGTCAAATGACTCATCGATATCCAACGGGAAATCTCCATGCACTATCCTAAGATTAGCTGCTCTGAGTTTATTTACATACAGTGAATTTGATTCAACTCCCACGTAGTTGTCTACTTCTAAAGACAGAGGAATACTTAATCTTCCATCTCCAGGACCAACATCAAGTAAGGAAGAAATGTTGTGATCACAAATTTTTTCTTTTATAGCTTTGAGTAAGAGTAATTTTTCACTCGTATGACTCAGAAATTTTTCAAAATCTTTTTCGTATTGCTGATTTTTTTTCATAGAACATTTTATTTTTTTATTTTGTATTCTGAAAACTTTAACAGTATTTGCTATGAAAGTCAACTTGAATATTTTTTTACTTTTTCTTGAACTTTTCTTGAATGTAATTTTGGTAATGTATATGAGTCAAGATGTGAATACATTTTGACCTATGATCAGACAATCTCAAGTTACTTTGTGATGGTTCATTTGGAGGGGTGGACTATTGTAAAGCACTGAGATTGTCCGATTATAGATTAAAAAAAATGTATGATTTTTCAAAAAAAGTATGTCTACTCCTTCCTGATTATTATTTTTCTTGGTGCATGCCTGACTATTGGTCTGAAATTTTGGAGATATGGGGTATACCTACCTTTTATTTGGGAAAAAATATATGCAGAACCAAGCACTACTCCATTGGAAACCTTTGAAAAGTTTCAGCGGGCTCTGTCAGAAAATAATGATAATTATCTTTCATATATAACTAAAGACAAGAGAGATGGATATAAAAAAATGTTTTCTGATACTGAAATTAAAGACCGGTATCTTGAGCCACTCACTAATGTTCGTGAGGAATATATTATTGATTGTGAGAATAGTTTAACCTGCGAACGGATCGCAGTATATTCCTATGACTATGTAAGTAATGAGCCATATTGGGAGGAAGTTTCGGGAGAACGTTTTTTAGTCCCTTCCGGTACGCAAAAGTTGGAAATACGTTTTGTTGAAGTGAAGAAAGGGTATTGGCAAATTAATGAATTTTAAATAAAAACTATGAAAAAACAAAGGAGGGTCTGGTTTTTATTGCTTCTGTTCTTTTTATTCCCTCTAAATCAAATACAAGCTTTTGATACCTATGTTATTCATCCAAAATTAGCCGGGGTTATTGCTTCATTATTTAATGAACAATATCCTGAGTATGCATTAAAAGAAAATGAAATAGACTGGCTGGCCCAAGGTACAATTGAGGAAGATGAACCAATAACCAGAGCTTTCAATCATTTTTATAATCCCTTAAATAGACAAGGTTTAAAAATTGCTGGAATACAAATGGGTTTACCGTCGCCGGAGTGGACATTTAACACAGCCAAGCAAAGATCAACCGAAGGAGGGGATTGTTCTTGGCAAACAGCCATCAATGCTTATAAAAATAATGATATCGCCAAGGGCATACGATGTTTAGGCCACACCCTTCATTTATTAGAAGATGTTGGTGTGCCGGCGCATACTAGAAATGATCAACATGCCTTTGGAGACCCCTTTGAAGAATGGGGGAAATATAGCAATCCAGCAGTTATTACCGAGTCTAATGGTTTTGTCTCAAACTGTAAGAAGGCAGATGATTGTATTATTGAGCTGGCGACGTGGGTAAATAGTAATTTTCTCAGTAAGGACACAATCAATAGTAAAAATTTCCCTTCTCCAATGAATAGGGCTATTCGTGAAGACTTATATTTAATGGATAGTTCACGTAAATTAGCAGCCTATAATCCAAAGAACAAATCATATTATCTTTCCCAGGAAATTCAATATGAGTATTGGCAAGAAATTTCACCAAAAATTATTGCCTATGGTTTACGTTTACTGGAAATTTTTTATAGAGAAGTTGGTGTGCTTAAACAAAATACAGTCATTGAAAAAAATAATCCTTTACCAATACCATCAAGCGAGGTCATCCCTCAAGTAAATCAATCAGGAGTTCCCTTGCAGGTAACAACTTCATCAAATGCAAAGGCAAATACTCCACGAACACCATCAGTTCCTGTGATTCCTAAAGTTTCTGTTGAAAGTCCAAAAAAACAAATTGTACCAATTCCTGTGCCAGTTATTCCTAGCCAAACACCTAGTTTACCAAATCAACCACCAGTTCAAAATTCTTCAAAAGTCCCGGATACGTATATTTTAACTCGTCCAGCCTCAAGCACTAATCAGACTACAGCTACTTTTATTTTTTCTTCTGATATTCCGGAAGCTAGTTTTGAATGTAGTGGTAATGGCCGAAATTGGCAAAGTTGTTCATCAAATCACCAGATAACAAATTTATCTGAAGGCAAACATGATATTTATGTTCGTGCCATAACCCAGATTGGCTCTGATCAAACGCCAATTCATTATAGCTGGACAGTTGATACAACTCCGCCTATAACAGCTCTTATCTCAGATGTTGGATATAATAAGCGATCAGCTACGTTTCGTTTTTACTCCGAAATTGGTGCCCATTTTGAGTGTAAGCTTGATGATTCTGCCTGGGCAGAGTGTCTATCACCGAAACAATATACAGATTTGTCTGCTGGGAATCATTTTTTTCAAGTAAGGGCAAGTGATAAAGTTGGTAACAAAGAAGTAATTGCTTCAGGCCATACCTGGCAAATTGTTATTGATAAGCCAGATGCACCAATTATTGTTTTTCCATCATCATCACCTTTCTATACAAATAGTTCTATTATAGAAATTAAAGCCACGACTGAAGAAAATACAAAACTATTAATTAATGGTAGTGAAGAAAATATTGAGAAACAGGACAATGTCTGGGTGAGTGAACAGTCATTATCTAATAATGACAACGTTTTTACATTAACTAGTCAAAATATATATGAAGAGATCAGTGATGCTAATACTATTACCGTAATTAAAGATGCAATAACACCCTCAGCGATTATTGAAAATTTGTCTGAGAGTTATGATCAATTACAATTTACTGTGCAATGGCGTGGCTTTGATTCTAATAGTGATAATCTACGGTTTGATGTCCAGTCTCGGTTGGCTGAGGCTGATTGGCAAGTCTGGCAAGACATGACAACTGAATTGCAAGCTGAATTCATAACACCATATCTTGGTCCACCAATATCTTTTAGAGTTAGAGCTCGTGATCAAGCTGGTAATATTAGTGACTGGTCAGAAATAGCTACAACAAGTTATTCTTTTAATCCAATTAGCCATGTCGTTATTAGCCAAGTTATAACTAATGGTCCACAAGGTAGTTTAGATGAATTTATTGAGTTATATAATCCAAGTTCGGCGCATGTTAATCTGCAAGGCTATATCTTACAAAAAAAATCTCAGATTGGAATTTCTTGGCTTGATAGTACGGCCACACATTCTTTTGATGGTATAACTATTCCACCTTATGGGTATATCTTAGTTTCTGGGAGAGACTATAGTTACCAAACAATTTCTGACCTACGCATAACTAATGAGCTAGCGTTTGATGAAAATGGACATATTAGAATTATTAATTCAGCTGGTGAAGAGATTGATCGTTTGGGCTATGGCTCAGCAACTAACCCAGAAGGCTTAGCAGCCCCGTCCCCAAATCAATCAATTTCCTTACAACGAAAAGCATATTATTCATCAACAGCCCATAGTCTTCAGACTAACCCGCTTGAAGGTAATGGATATGATTCTGATTATAATTTATTTGATTTTGTTCTGCAGAATATTGTGATCCCAAGAGCTTCACATAATCAAGCGCTGGTGTCAGGAAATGTGGAAGCAGGGTTACTATATCTTTGGCATTTTGATGAGTGCAATGGGGCAACCTATGATAGTCTTAATCTCTCAACCACATATCAAACCTCTTCTTGGTCAGTGGGAAAGTATGGTTGTGGGATGTACCAAAGTTGGCAGACGGATCAAGAAATTAATTGGAATCTACCAACTTCAATTACTTCAGGCGAGCTAACACTATCATTTTATAGAAAAGAAATATTTAATGCCTCTGCTAGCACTATGTGGTTCTTAAATAGCCAGCGAACAGCTGGTATTGGCACAAAACTTTCTCCTCATGGCATTAATCCATTATTTAACAACCAAGAAATTCTTTCCGGAATTTCACCACTACCTGTAGGCACCTGGCATCATTATTCAATTGTTTATAGTAATAATTACTTAGCAATTTATATTGACGGTATCTTAAAGAAGAAAATCCTTGGAGATTATAGTTTAAATCAAATTTTAACCAATGTCGCTATTGATGAAGATAATCAACCCTATAAGTTTGATGAAATTGCAGTTTGGAATCGGGCATTGAGTAGTGAAGAGATTATTGCTTCTTTGGGTAGGCAACTTTCACCTCATATGCTTAGGCCAGCGCAAACATCAGCTCAAACTGTTCACTATTGGAATTTTGATAATCAGGGGAATGCTATTGATTTGATTGGAGGAAGAGAAATAGTTAATCCCGAAATAATTCCTGGTCGCTTGGGAAATGGTTTGCATATCACCTGGCAACGACAACTGGCGAATACTTCCATTTCTACAATTACAAACAAAGATGTTTCTCTCTCATACTGGCGTAAACGTGGTTTAACGGGAAATGGCGGGGGAGCTGTAGCAATTTCTAACCAACAAACTGGACGTCATTTTGGAATGGGAGGCGGCTATGGGGAATCATACTATTATTTTAATGAGAGTGTTGATGGTTTAGGGTGCTATATTCCGGCTGATAATAATTGGCATCATATTGCTCTGGTCTATGATTCATATTTGTATCAATTACGGTATTATATTGATGGGATATTACAAATAACACGTGAACAAGTTTGGCTTTGGGATAGCTTTAATTCTCTTGTAATCGGTGAACAACAGTATTCTTATATACTTGATGATCTAAAAATATGGGAAGGAGCTCTTACTAATCAACAAGTAGCTGAAGAAGCTAGTCTAGGTGAACTATAGTAAAAAATAGCTAATATTAAATAAAATATTACTATCTAAACTTGAAAAATAATTTGTAGCAAACCTTTGTTTTCTAGCTCTTGAGAAAAGCCTTGTATTTATTGTAGTTTTTTTAAAGATAGGGTATAATTATTAATAGATAAAGGCTTTTTGCCTCTTAATAATTTAACTTAGTCTCATATGACAAAGTCACAGTTCATGGAAGCCTTGTCTTCCAAATCAGGTATGGCGAAGAAAGATGTCGTCAACCTAATGACCGTTTTAGCCGATATGGCTTATAGCGAAGTTAAGCGTAATGGCGAATTTGTTTTGCCTGGTTTCGGAAAGTTAGTAAAAATGAAGCGGGCAGCTCGTCAAGGACGTAACCCAGCTACTGGTGCAACAATCCAGATCCCAGCTAAGACAGTTGTTAAGTTCCGTCTTTCAAAAGCAGCTAAGGATGCAGTTCTCTAAACAAATAGTTTAAAAAATCGCCAGGTCATCTGACTGGGCGATTTTTGTTTTACGAGATAATGTAAATTATAAAATTAACCTGCTTAATAAATATGAAAGGGTTGATTCAGCTCCTTGGTTTAGATTGATTTCATTTTCTCGTAAACCATCATAGCATCCACCTGAGCTTTGATCATACATAATTCGACCCAAAACATTTCCACCCAGGAACCAATCAAAGGTTTTATAAGCACATTTTTGATAATATCTATCTTGGCTAATTTCATACATGCTTTTTAAAGCCGTAATTGTCGTGGCCACATCTTCGGGCTGTTGATCAAATTTATGACGATGACCTCCACGTTTAAACCATCCATCTTGACCGATTGGAATATAGATTCCATCTTCAAATGTATGGGAGATTAAAAAGTCCAAAGTTTTTTTGCCAATTGTATAATATTCTTGGTTTCCAGTAATTTTTGAACTGATTATCAAAGCTTCGGGAATAGCTCCGTTTGAATAGGATAAAATTTGCTCAAACCATTCCCAGTCTTTTGCATTATTAGCTCGGTAATGGCTAACCAAGAGATCGCATCCGGCAATAAGGTTATCTAAATATTTAGGATTTGCTTCTTCTTTAAGAAAAATGGCTAAACTTTTAATATATGAGGCAATGGCTCGGGGTGATGTAAATTTTTTTGCATTTTCAATACTTTTTTCATACATTTGACGAGCTTTATTTTTTATTTCTTTGGGTAAAAAATGAGCTGTGGCTGTTATTGATAACGCGTAAAGAGCTCGACCATTGGCATCTTCTAGATTTTCATGATTATTTTGGATACTACTATGAATACGTTCAGCTGTAACATAGTTTTCAAAGACCCCGTTTTCGTGATGAACAAAGGCTAAAAAATGTAAATAGATTTCAATTAGACGTAAAATTGTCTTTGATTTTTTATGTTGATAGTAGAGAACCGTGAATTGTAAGGCTCTAGCGTTGTCATCTAAGGTATAGCCTGAAGTAAGATCAGGCTCAGTTAATAATGCAAATTGAATAATTCCAAAATCAGTAGTTAATTTTTTTAAATGCCGTAAACTTATTTTTGGAGCTCTTTTTTCACTTTCTTTTAATTCTGGTACATTGCGGACAAAAGTTCTCATATAAGCAATACAAACATTGGCCCACGTCATATTACGGGTTTTGAAATAGGCTAATTTTCCTAAGGAATTTTGACGTTCAGGACTACTAAGTAAGTTGATAAGGGCTTGGCTTATCTGTTTAGAATTTCTAAAATCTACCAGAATCCCAGACTCAGAAGTTACATCTTCTTTGGCTTGAGCAAAAGCAGTAGAAATAACCGGTCGACCAGCGCCCATTGCATAGGATAATGTTCCAGAAACGGCTTGATTGGGGTCAAGCGGTGTGGCCAGATAAATATCTGTAGCACTTAAATAGGTTAAGAGTTGGCTGGTTTTAATATATGAATTAATAAAACGTATGTTCTCGTTTAGACCTAGTTCTGCAATACGTTGTTGTAGAGAATCTCGGTACGCTTCGCCCTCTTCTTGAATAATTACCGGGTGAGTAGCTCCAATAATAAGATAGAGAATATGTGGATACTGTTTAATAACTTCGGGTAACGCTTCAATAACATATTCAATACCTTTGCCTCGACTTAATAAACCAAATGTTGAAATTATTGTTTTGTCAGTCGGTAGTCCAAGAATTTTTTTTGATTGAATGCTTGGGGCAAAAAGAGTTGGATGAATTCCATGTGGGATAACAGTAATTTGCTCGGAAGGGATGGCATAGATTGACTCCAGAATTTTCTTTGAAGTATGAGTCATGGTGGTGATTTGCTGTGCTCGTTTGGCCAAGGCTTGAACAACTTGTTTCATTTCCGGTGGGGGATCAGGGAGAACGGTATGAAAAGTTATGATCAAGGGTTTTTCTAAGGCTGAAGTAAAATGAAGTAAGTAATCACCATAATTCCCACCATAAATTCCAAATTCGTGTTGAATGGACACGACTTTAATTTGTGGTGCAGTGTTAATTTTTTCAGCTATTTTTACATAGTCTTCAAGGTAATTTTTTCTAAGATAGGCAACGACATTACTTGGATATTGATCTATAATTGCCGGGTCGCTATTAATAGCAATAATTTTTGATTCAATGGCCGGAGCATATAATTGATTAAAAGCGGTTGATAAATCACTGGTAAACGTCGCAATACCACATTTCTGAGGTGGAAACGTTGAAAGAGACACAATCCAAGATTTATGTGGTTGTTTAGTAAACATATATTCAGCGCAATAGAATGTTAAAGAGTTGGTGGGTATTTTTTAAGTTCAGTAAGTAAATTGGAAAGGGAAGTAGATTTTAGGCCAATACGGGTATCAGCCGCTCCATAGTAAATATCTAATGTATCGTCATGAATGATGGCGCTGGTTGGAAAGACAACATTATTAACATTGCCTTCTTTTTCCCATGTTTCTTCTGGAGAAAAAAGTGGGTAAGGTAGACGGCCAATAATTTTTTTGGGATTTTCTAAATCAAGGAGAGCAGCTCCGGCAGAGTAACGAACAATATGATCATTTTCTTCCACGGCATGATAAATGAGAAGCCAGCCGTCAGGAGTCTCAAGTGGGGGGCAACCACCACCAATATACCTATTTTCAAAAGGAAACTCTGGTTTAAGCAAACTTGTGTTATTAAAATGTTCAAAATAGTGGTGCCAGAAAGCTGGACTTAAATCGGAAAAATCTTTAAAGGTAACAACTTGAATGCTTGGCATTATTCGATGTGCCATCCAAAAAAGTCCATTAATTTTTTTAGGGAAAATAAATATATCTTTATCCCAGACACGAACATCTAGTCCGTTATATATCATTACTTGGCGAGCATATTCAAAATAAAGACGTGGAGTATGAGCATTTTCCTCTATCAAGGCTAATGCTTCACGATAGGGAATTTGTGGGGAAATAATACCTTGCTTTGTAAAATGTACTAAGTCTGGGCTTGTGGCATAGGCTCCAAGTGCATTTTTTCCATCAAAGGCAGTATAAAATAAATAATAAGTTCCTTCTAAGAAAATAATTCGTGGATCTTCCATTCCGTGCTTTTCATATTCAAATTCCGGAACTAAGACAGGATGATCAAGTCGTTTGATTACTGTATGATCTTTTATTTGACAATATCCAATACAAGAAAAAGTTCCTTCTTGAACTGCTCGGTAGAACATATGAACTATGCCATCAATTTCTATGCAACCAGGATTAAAGACACCTTGATTTTCAAATGGTAGTTCTGTTGATTCAAGAATAATTCCTTGATTATTAATCCGTATTTGTGACATAGATCTGACTGCAAAAGTTCAAAATATCGCACCTCTTCTTAATGCTAGTTTAGCATTTTAAGACTAAAGATGATACTTGCCAAATCATTAAAAATAAGCTATAATTAAAGCTAATTAGCGTATATAAAAAATATTTTTATATGATAGATCCCCAAGCTTTAGATCAACTAATAACACAATTAATACATAAAAAAATCAGGAAATTAATGATGAAAATCGTGTTTCTTTTACTGAAGAAATAGTTGATCGTATAAATGATAGTATTTTGCGCAATATCCCCGATGAGAAGTTACCGGAATTTGAACAAATTCTTGAAGAAGGGGATGAGGAAAAAGTAAAAATTTTTATTCGTCAACAGATTCCAAATTTGGAATATGTTGTAACACATGCCCTAAGTTAATTTACTTTACTATCGTAAAAATTTTGAGAAAAAAAATCCCCCCGGTCATTCGACTGGGGGGATTTTTAAGGAACCTGTACAACATCACGAGATCGTGAGTGCAGGATGAATGCCCACTTACCACTCCCGAGTGAGCGAGGGAGGGGTACGCTATAGGCATGAGAATTCGAAGCCTTAACCATTCGTCATATCAGCACCAGTATCATATGTGGGGAACTAAGTACCGACGCAAGTTTCCCAAAAGCAGTTAAACCAGAGCTCGAGACTATCTTCATCATGCCAGAAAAACCCAGAGCTCCATATGATAGCTATAACACTGATCATGACCATCTATGCAAATTGAAACCCCAGATATAACAGTGTCTACCGTCGTGCAACAACTCAAGTCACTTGCGAGTGCTCATCTCAAGAAGAAATATAAATTTATCAAAACATGTATTTAGACGGCAGTCTGAGCGTTGGGTATTTCTCATCCACCATTGGCCTGAATGAACAACAGATTAGGAAATATATTGAGTACCAGGGAAAAGAGGATCTTCCCAAGCCAGCAGGCTTTGAATTCTCATGAACCCCAAAGGAAACCCCGTATGAAAAAAGTCATCCCGAAGGGTGACTTTTTGAGTGCGGGGAGGAGGTCATTATAGGACTTATTTTTTTATGTCTTGCCAGACGCCAATTGTATTACCTTCTGTATCTTTGATATAGGCATACCAGCCCATTCCACCAACGACCTTTTTTTCCATGACAACTGATCCACCTGAAGCTTTGATTTTTTCAATAATAGTATCAAGGTCATCCACAACTACTGCAATAGTTGGGGTAGTAATAGGAAAATCTTGACCACGTTGAAACATTCCACCATTGATAAAACCTGTTTCTAGCATTTTGTTTTGTTCATCCATGGGGCCAGTATAAAGTCCAATATAGGGAGCGCCATCTGGCATTGGCCAATCCATTGTTTTCCAGCCAAAAATATTTTCATAAAAAGCTCGAGCGCGGCCAGTATCATCAACCGGAATTTCAAAATGTTGTACTTTATTCATAGATATATGTTTATTAATAAATTTTATAAAAATATAGTATCAGGAATTAGTTAATTCTGCTAGTAGATTATTAAGATCAAGTGGTTGTGAAATCATTTCTATTTTTCCTTGAGCATTTTTTGGCCATTGATTATTTGGTCTATCGATATATAGTTCAACGCCAATGTTATCAGGATCTTTTAAATAAATTGCTTCAGAAACCCCATGATCAGAAGCACCTTCAAGTGGGTAGTTTGCTTGTTGTATGTTTTGCACAACTTTTGCTAATTCAAGACGACTTGGTAATAAAATAGCAAAATGATATAAACCAGCTTGTTGTGAATTTGCTGGTCCAATCCCTGGACCTGACCAGGTATTTAATCCAATGTGGTGATGGTAGCCCCCTGCTGATAAAAAAACCGCAGAATCACCATAGTAAGTAACAACTTCAAAACCCAGAATATCACGATAAAAGGTAAGTGATTTTTCTAAGTTTGAGACAGTTAGATGCACATGACCGATCCTTGTTTCAGGATGAATTGACATACTCTGATGTTTAATAGATTTAAATACCCTGCGAAAGTTTATAACCAGCCCAGATTCCTAGGCCTCCACCGACCGCACTAAGGATTACTCCTAAAAATGAAAATGTATTTCCTCCCCAGAGGAGAGGAATAAAACTTCCGACGGTTGAACCAATAAGTAGGCCTAGCCAGATTAAGAATTTTGAGTTCATATACAATTAGTTTCGTTTTGCCCAGTGAATATTATTCCAGATTCGTTCATAAAGATAGTAGGTTGCCATAATAACAAGGGCAGAGATAATAGTGATTTGGGATGACTGGCCAATATCACCAGTATAGAGCCAAGCGACAAACCAGGTGATTGAAGACCCAATGATTCGCCAAATAATAGTTTTTACCAGGGTTCGTTGGTGAGAGTCTTTCATTACAGAATGTTAAGTAAATATATAATAGTAGTATATCATTAATCAACAAAAAAGCCGGTATTAACCGGCCGTTTTGTTTGCTATGAGTTTTTTGTTTATTTAATTGTAGAACGAAATTCCTTTGGTCCAAAGCCCATACCATGGGTTTTGTGATGACCAATACCTTTGCCAACCATACCAAACATTAAATATTCTTTAGGAATATTATTGTCTTGTGCCCACTGCTTGAGAGAATCCATTTGTTCTTTCATAGCAGTTCGACGCTCGGCCTCAGTTTTACTGTCCAAGCTTGCCATAAATGATTTAATTTCATTTGATTTGGCAATGATTGTATCAGCTTGTTTCTGAGTCAATTTCTTATCAGCTACCGCCTGGTTAAGACGATTAGTGAAAGCTGTGAGATGCAGAGCTTCCATGCTTGCACGTCGCTCGGTTTTAACTTGATCAACTACAGTTTGTACTTCAGTTGGATTAAGATTAAATTTTGTAGCTAGTGCGCTGACAAGTGCATCGCTTGGGGTTTGCCCTTCAGATTTTGAGGCAGCAAAGGCTGTACTTACCCCTAATATTGCCAATCCCAACACCGGTAGAATGACATAGGGGATAATTTTTTTATTCATGAGCGTAAATTAAATTAATTATTAGTAAGTCGACCTTTGATCACCATATCCAAGAAAGGATAATGGCAAGGGTTGGAGATGGATCCGTTCTCCTACTTATTAATACAAATCTATTTCAGTTTTATTTCATTATTTTTTTCGTGATTTTTTTCTTTTGAATCACGACGATATGGAGCTGTGCGAACTCCATACGGTGTGCCAACCGGTTGTACCCCATAGGCTTTAATAATATTACCCTGTCTATCTCCTAAGACAACCACTACTTCTTCAACTCGGATGCCTTGTCGAGGAAAGATAGTTCGTGGAGAGACTTCAACCATGAGAATTTCAAATTCTTGATTTCGTAAACTAAAGCCAGAAGGAATTTTTTCTATAACTTTACCCATCGTTATATTATTTGGATGTTTATTACAAAATCTATTATACATTCCACCAGCTACGGGAAGGTTTTTTTCTTCAGCTTGCAGGAGTAATCCAGAGTGCAGGGGAGTAAGAGCAATTAGAAAACCACCAACTGAAGCAAAAATGATAATTCCCAGTGCTGAATATAGGAGTGGACGACCATAGGCAAAGGAATATTTTTTAACTAAGAAGCCAACAATGATAACAAACAATAAAGCTAAGAAAATAAGGAGCCAGGGGAGTGAAATGAATAAAGCACCCCAGCCTTGTACTCCAAAACTTGGCATAAACCAACTTCCATTTTGACGAAGGGTAAAGACAATAAAGCTAACAAGATAGAGTAAACTTAGAGCGGCTAAAATTGTCCCAACAACTAATAAAGAGATATTAAGAATAAAATGCCATTTTGGTCGCATGCGCACATCATCTTTTTGAATAGTTTCTAAGATGTTTTCAGCTAAAGGCGATTGTTTTTTTATATTTTTTGATGTGGATTCGGAATTCATATGGATGGGTGATTTTTTAAATACAGTTTTTGCAATAATTTTTTACCTCTTCGTAACCGTATTCCGACTGTTGCAACCGGTATATGCATGATTGAAGAAATTTGTATATAGTCCATGTCTTCAAAGTAGTAAAGAATAAGTGGTTCACGATATTTTACATCTAGTGTTTCAAGGCAGGTTTCCAGGGCATCTTTTAGATCTTGCTCATTAATTTCTTTGTCAGGTGGATGAGCGGAAACAGGATGAGGAAAAATTGTATCGGGATCAAAAAAAGCGACGGGCTCTCGACCACGTTTTTTTATTATATTAATAAATTCATTGTGGGCAATGCGGTAGAGCCAGGGTGAAAAACGACGTGTTGGGTCAAAACTTTTGATGTTTCGATAGGCTTTAATGAAAACTTCTTGAATGGCGTCTTGAGCATCATCATAACCAAACAAAAATCGCCTCGCATAGCGCATCATTTTTGGTTCATAGCGATTAACAAGTTCTTTAAAGGCATAGACATCACCGCTTTGGACAAGCAGGACGATTGCCTCATCAGTTTGTGTAACCATAGGTGTTGTTATGTATATAATACACCACAGTAGGCTATTTGTTTCATTTTTTATCTATAATAAGCAAAAATCAAGGTATTTCTAATGAAACCTTGACACAAATAATTATTTATGATATAATTAATTTGTAATATATAAGAGGTTTGTGACGTAGTCGATTCAAAAAAACATCTATCTATCTTACGCTTTTATTCACTCAATAAAATCCATGAACGGTACAATTAAAAAATTTGACGGAAAAGGGTTTCGGATTCATTTCTTCTGAAGGTCAGGAAAAGGATTTGTTCTTCCATAGTAACAACTTGGTAGGCGTCCAATTCAGCGATCTTCGCGAAGGCGATGCTGTTTCTTACGAAACAGAACAATCTGAAAAAGGTTTGAACGCCGTCAACGTTCAACGCATCTAAGACATTTGTCTTAAAAAAACATCCAGTCATTCGACTGGGTGTTTTTTTATATTTACTTTATTCTTAAGCAATCCTTTCCATCATAATAGACCTGGAAAGGGATTATAATTTTAGACTGTACTTATTATAATATCTGCTTAGAAAAAATATCTACTGTTTTAGGGTATAATAAGGGGACTCTTTCCTTAATAGACGTGTCATCTCTAAATTGACTTACCTTTATTGCAACTTTATCAAAGGTGGTTTCGTCACCTGAATATTCCAGCTGCATTTTTTTGTAATCGTTAATATGAATAGATGGAGCAGAATGATACAGATCAATGATAAGTTGATTGTAGCGTTCAAGAGTCTGTAAATTCTCTCCATTTGGAGTTTCTACATAATTGAGTAATGGCAGAATTATTTGTATTTCAAAATTACTAATATCATTCATATCTTGAAGCATTTTTATAGCCGTTCTGGTTATCCAATTTTCATCTCCATAGAAAATTTCTGATTGGGGGACTATGTCAGAAAAAATTTCTCCTATAAGCTCGAATTGAATTTTGTCATATATAAGATGAGCTACCCAGCCTTTTTTAAAATCATTATGTTGATAAAAGTTTTTATCAAAAAACTGATTACCATGAGTAAGGTTTCTTTCAATCTTGGTCATATAACGACTATCAGGATAGATAGTCCCACTTAGATATTTATTAAGATCTTGGATTTGAAATCTTTCTTGAACATCTACTGCAAAACGTAGATGAGTGCCCTCAAATGCCATATAGTTTTTATTCAGAATTATAAATTGAGAATGGATTGAAGATTGTGATTTATTTATTTAAAGATAGCTTTTATTCTTTCTTTATTAATTCAATAGTATTTTTTATTGCTTGTCTAATTTCTGATTCTTGTACATTTTCACCCACTCTTGAGGCTTTGTATTCAGCAAAAAATTGTTTAATCCCATTTTTTTCTAGTTCGTCGGCTATGTCATCCATTTTTTCTTCTTTAGTTTTTGAAGATTCATCAAAAAGAATTTTTTGTGCTTCTATTATAATTAATGCATTCTTCTTAATCCAATTATACAGATCTTCAAAGGAATTATATGTAAATTTTTTTTGCTTCTTGTAGGTTTTAAATTTTTCTTCCAAGGTTGCCATTAGACTTGGATTGGCTCTTTTAAATCTCTCCCAGCCACGTTCCCAAGCATCCACCTCTTGTGCATAGAGTACTTGATGTGTTTTTGATGTATTTTTTAATTTGGGGTTTAAGCTCTCTTGTCGTAAATGACCTAATTCATGGATGGTTGAAATATATGATAAAAATATATCGCCAACTGGAAATTTAACTTCAAATCGCATATTTTCTTCACTAGTGGTTTTTCCTCCTCCTCGAAATTCTAGTGGCCAATCGAGTTTTCCTAATTTACCAGACAACTTTGGGGGTTTGGTTATGGCCTCTAAACTGATTTCTTGATTATCAAGAGAAGGGAATTGATTAATTTTTTCCATATTTTTTATCTATACATATATGGTACCCCTAAGTGAAAATTTTTGCCAAGGGTATTTATAATGATCCCAATAGTATTTAAATATGGAATATATGGGTAAGAGTAATTTTTTAATAAAAAACACCCCTCCAGTATAATTGAATAAAGCTCCTTCACGAGAGACCAATTCACAAGAATATGGCGCGAAGGATTTTATTAATTATACTAAAGGGGATAGTAAGCTAAAGAGAGTGCTTACGAGATTTGAAATCAAAGAACGCTGATGTATGTATTGCCCACCTTAGTATACTTTTTGAAAAAAGTCAATACTTTGTAATGATCAAATAAATTGGAAAATTACTACATATAGAAAGTCTAAAAGTCTATAATTTAGCATTGTATTAGTTATAATAATGTGGTATTATCTTATATATAATTTTAGATTAATTTATTAGCTTTTTGGCTACAGTTCAATTTTGCGAATGATCTGAAATTTTTTTAAATAATTGTGTTTGTCCGATATTTTTCTGTTTAAAAAATAATGTTTTACATCAAAAAAATGGGTCATTTTACTAGCTCTAGATCACTTTTAATCTCCTTTGCCATAGGTATATTTTTAGTTGGTTTATATTATACAACCAATATTGTTAAGGCTTCGCCAACAAATTATTGGTTTAATAATGCAGTTAATACTAGCCCGGCAACTTTAGGTAACTATTGGCTTAATGCAGGTTTAACTGTGCCTGCTTCTGAGCTCCCTGATTTAAGTGAAGACATAGTTAATATTGTAGCTGGCGTGACGTATAACGGAAATGTGACTCTCCGGGGTAGTGCCGTTAATGAAGGGACTATTTCCGGTAATGCTCTTTTTTATGATACAGCTTCAAATCAAGGAACTGTTGATGGTGATGGTACATTTTATGAAGATGGTACTGAGAATCTTGGTACGATAGGTGGTACTAAAATCCGTAAATATACAATAACCGATTTTGCGGCAGGGCGGGATTATGTTTCAGATGGACCCTGGACTGTAGTAGCAGCAGCTACGGGAATTAATATAGAAGATACCAGCTGGGATTTTGATACTGTTTTTCAAAGAGAGAACGGTGGTTATTTTGAGGCTGGAATTAGCCCTAATAATGTTTTGGCAGCTAACCAGTCTGTTTCTTTATTCTATCTTTATGATTTAATTCCCGGAACAAACATTACGCCTTCTGATTTTACGGTGACAATTAATGGTAGCTCGGTTGCGGTTAATCAGGTGACTGTTCATTTTAATAAAGTGGTTTTGACACTTGGAACAGCAGTTACTCCAGGAGATACTGTGCTTGTTAGTTACTCAACTATTGGTAGTAATGCTGTTGTTCTGGATCCAAATGGTTTAAATGTCAGCATTTCTAGTCAAACCGCTTTTACTCTAACACTTACTAATGATGCTCCGGTCTACGGAACTGCCTTAGGAACAAAATTATATATTAGTAATAATCATAGTGCGACTGTTTCAGTAATCAATACAAAGACAGACACAATTGTTAAGTCAATTCCCGTTGAATCTTATCCGGAGTTTAATTATATTGTTGGAAAAAAGTTGTATGTTAATAATCTTCAAAGTGATACGGTAAGTGTTATTGATACTACAACAGATACCTCCCTCGGTGTAATCAGGGTGGGAGATGGACCTTATTTTGCCACTGTTGTCGGACGTAAGATTTATGTTAGTAATACTAATAGTAATACTGTCTCTGTTATAGATACTTTTACGGATACTGTCACTGCCACAATTACTGTTGGTGGAAGTCCCTGGAATAGTGGAGTTATTGGCACAAAATTATATGTTCCTAATAGATTATCAAATTATATTTCTGTAATTGATACTACGACCGATACGGTTGTGGCAAGTATTGCGACAACAGCCAGTTCAGTTGGTACCCGAGCTTACCCGATTGGCTCAAAAATGTATGTTGGAAGTGGTAATAATATTGTGACGATTAATACTTTAACAGATACAATTACTAGCACCATTCCTGTAGGTACTACTCCTTATTTTACCTGTGCGTATGGTGGAAAACTATATGTACCAAATCGTGCTTCGGGTACTGTGTCGGTTATAAATAGTAGTTCGGATACTGTTGTGGGGACCTTGGCAACTGCCAATGATGGTCCGTCATCATGTGTAGTTTTTGGTTCGCGAATATATGTTATGCAAGATCGTAATCCAAATAATTCAATTACCGTGATTGATGGACTAACTGATACGGTTGTGCAACATGTCACTACTGGTTATAAACCGTTTTATGGCACTATTGCTGGTAATAAATTATACACAAGTAATAACTGGAGTGATGATTTTACTGTTATAGACACAACTACTATTTCCACTGAGCTACCTAATTTAGTTTCATTCACAACTGATTCGGCTGATGGAATGTATAATGAAAACGATACGATTGAAATTCAGGCAAATTTTGGCCAGACTTTATTAGCTGGTTCAACCATGACGGTTCAACTAAATTCAGGTGGATCGGTAGTGCTAAATTCAGTAGCCGGTTCTCAGCTCTATGGGCTTTATACAGTTGGTGCGGGAGAAACTTCCCCAGACTTAGCAGTTTCTGCCATTACAAGCGCTTCAGTTACCAATACTTTAGCCCAAACAAGAACAAATTATACTATCCCTTCATATCAGCCTGATAATCCAAATTTAATTGCTGAAAATTCTTTTATAACACGTGATCTTGGAGACAATTCTAATATTGTCGTTGGCTCATATTTCTCGGTGGCCACAGGGGATAATCCATATCAAATTTCATCACCCGTGACAATAGATGGAATTAAATATATGTATATTGCTAACCAAGGAGAGGCAACTGTTTCAGTTCTTCGTCTTAGTGATCAAACTGTAGTAGCGACTATCCCAGTGGGACTTGAGCCTTATGGTTTTGCAAATATAACACTAAGTGGAACAACCTTTGTGTATGTAACTAATACTGGCTCAGATACTGTTTCGGTGATTAATCCTATAACTAATACAGTCATTGCTACAATACCGGTTGGTGTTCGTCCATATTACGCAGCAGCCTATGGAAATAATATATATGTAACTAATAGTTTAACCAATGATGTTTCAGTAATCAATGCGGAAACAAAAACAGTTATTGCCACTGTTCCTGTGGGCTCATATCCACGTGGAATTAAAGCAGCCGCTGGATTCATTTACGTTGCTAATTACGGAGATTTAAATTACAGTGGCGGAAATTCTATATCTGTTATTAATCCAGCTACGTATACTGTTAGTGAGACTATTATTTCACCAAGAGGTAGTGATGGTCCCCGGGGATTGAATGTTTTGGGAACAAAAGTTTATGTAACTAATTTTCGTTCAAATAATGTTTCCGTGATTGATACAGCTAGTAATACTATTACCGATACGATCGCTGTTGGTCGTGGTCCGCGGGGTGTGGCTGGTTCTGGAACCAAGCTATATATTGAAAATTTTGAAGATGGCACGATTTCAATTATCAATACAAACACAAATACCGTTCTTGAAACTATTTCTTCCGGACATTCTCCAACAGGAATAATATTTGACGGTACTGATATATATCTAACTCGTTTTCAGGATGGCTCTGTGTCAATTTTAAACTCCACTACAGATACATTACGTCCTGCACCTCCGATCATATCTAATATGACTACCAGTAATATAACTACAGATAGTGTTACTATTAATTGGACAACTGATACATCTGCTTCATCAAGAATTGATTATGGAATTGGCTCTATACATAATAATAGCGTTACTTCACCAACTCTAACAACAAATCATTCTGTAGTCCTTTCTAATCTTTCTGGAGGTCGTTTGTATCGTTTTCGTATAGCTGTTACTGATGCACTTGGCACTGTTCGTTATTCGTCTGAATATACCTTTGTGACTGCTGGCGGAGGAGGAATAAATATCTGCACAAATAATAATTGTATAGGTTCTTCTCATACCGTTGATCCGTCTGGACCTGATTCATCTGCACCTGACAATACTACCACGCCTACAGAACAAATCGGTAATATGGTAAATCATTTTCTATGTAAAGGCTGGTCACGTCTTCTTCCTACAAATATAATTAATCAAAGATTGTTATCTAACACCATTGGTCGATTTCTATTGGCAACGGAAGATCGAGGAAAATTATGGTATGTTGATCCAGAGACAAAATATCGTTATGAGGTAGCGAAGCCAGTGGCACTTTGTTTGTTTGAATATGCCTCGCTGGGTATTACGGAAGATAATTTAAATAAGATTACTGAAGATACCTCTGAACAGGGATCAACAGCTTTAGGCAAGAGACTAAAAGGAAATATTCTGCTTAATGTTCAAGAGAAAGGACAGACGTGGTATGTTGATCAATTGGGCTTTCGTCATAAATTAAATATTGAAAACCTTATTTCTTTGGCTTCTCGTTTTGCTCTTGGGATTAATAATTTTAACCTTTCATTATTACCAGTGGGTGGAAAATGGTAGTTGTGGAAAAATTCTTTTTAGTATACATAGTCATTGTTTAATAAAAAAACTTCACAGCAGTGAGGTTTCTTAATTTTAAGGATTTTAGTAATGCCCTTTAATTTTGTCATAGTGTAGGGACAGTGATACAATAGAATTAATGCAAAAGATTTTTTCCCCTTCATTTTTAAAATATTTGGCAATTGGAGTAAGCACGGTTGCTCTTGATTTTTTATCTCTTATAGCCTTTAAACATCTTTTATTTTTAAGCGCTACAGTGGCGGTGGCGCTTAATCAACTATTTGTCTGGATGTTTAATTTTACTCTGAATAAACACTTTACCTTTAAAAATAAAGCGCTTCCATATGCTCAATTTCTACGTTATTCCTTTCTGGCTGGTCTAAACTATATTTTTTCTGTTATAACTATGCATTTTTTTAGTGATAGATTGGGTTATGATTACTTAGTAGTGCGAGGAGGCACTATCGTTATTATGACTTTATGGAATTACTTTATTTATAAATACTGGATCTATGCTTGAAACACTTTCTTTTGAATTGGCTCAAAATATTATGGTTGCTAAAATTTGCTTAGTGGTGGCCATGAGCTTGGGAATAACGGGAATATTTACCAAAAAAATAAAGGCTTGGGTATTTTTAGTAGGCATTGGGCTATGTATGGGATTGGCGTATTACTCGCTTGTTCATAATTTAGAGCTACCGTTATGGGGTTTGGTTGGTGATGAAATTACTATCTCAGCGATGTATACGACCTTTACTCATCACAGTATTTTTTCTGATTTTGCTTATCACCACTTACCGCCCTTTTATCCGCCCTTATTTTTTATAGTTATAGCACTGGGTGGTAAGTTATTAGATTTGAATGGAATTGCTACGGCAAAACTAGGAGCAACTCTTACCTTTATCTTTTTCCCAATTATTGTCTATGGTATCCAGAAATTATACTGGCGAGGTAAAAATAAGTTTGCTCAGGCCGAAGTAGCATTCCTATCTGCTCCTTTATTAATTTTGACCTTTGTTAATGTTGATGAAGTTATTGGGAAGCCCTATGAACTATTTGCAGCTGTCGGAGCTGTCTATTGGTTGCTTTTTTTATATTTAGAACTTAAAAAAAATAACTGGACGTATAAAAAAGCTCTAATTTTTGGAGTCACTGGTGGGCTTATTTTTATGACCTATTATTTATGGTTAATTTTTGCAGCCATTGCTCTGTCTCTTCTTAGTTTAGGTATTAGCAAAGAGAATCAGTTTAAATTTTTTAGGCGCCTGGCTCTAGTATTTGCGCTGACGTTTCTAGCTAGTTTACCCTTTTTATTCCCCCTTATTAAAGTATATGCCACGACAGGGTCTGAAAATTGGCAAGCGGCTCTTTTTACAATAGCTAACATAAATTGGCGAACATTATTTTTTGACACGTTAAGCTGGAAGTCATTGCTGATGTTGAGTGGTTTTATCGCAATTATCTATAACTATCGGTTGGAAAAAAATAAACCACTCCTGGCGGCTATGACAACAGTGTATATTTGGTGGGGGATGGGTTTAATCACTCTTTTGTTATTTGCAGTACCGATGCAAGAATTCCGAGGTTTCTACTTTTTCTTTCCAACTATTTTGGGAGTTGGTCTATCCTTCGGAATAGCTCAGGGCTGGGAATATCTAGATAAATATAAAAATGGCCAGACGATAAAAATTGTTATGGCCTTGGCGGGTTTAGTATTATTTGTTCAATTGAGTATTCTTGGAACTTTTATTGATGAGCCAATTGTTCATCAACGGCTAATAGCTTCAAAGGTCGCTCCAGCTAATTTAAAATCACTGTCCTCTTTTCTTAATGATCATTCAAGTGATGAATTAACCTTAAATGCTGTGCCATCTCTTTCAGCTTGGGTGCCAATAAATTCAGTAATTTACTTTAATCAGCACAATAGTCATCCTGCCTCTCATTTCTCTAATCGCTTAACTTATATCAAAACATTAGCTGAGGCTAGAAATGCCGAAGAGTTCTTTGAGCTAACCAAATATTCTCCCTTTGGACCAATCAGTCGTCTAATTTTATATCGTAATGAGAGTGGTTATCCGCTATTTTTCCATGTAGATAAAATAATGACAGGCTTTGAGGAAATAAGTCTTACAATTCCTCTAGATTTAATTTCTGATAAATATTTTGAGAAGATTTATTTTATTGATGGTTATGAAGTGTGGCAAGCACGTTGAGTATATATTGTCTAATACAATTGAAGGGGTGCTTTCTTTAGTGGGTAAGTTTTGAACTATGGGTTGGGAACAAATAGACTTAGAATTACAATTATTACTTTTTTAGAACAATAAAAAAAGCCTACTCATTACAAGATTTGTAATTTTCGGCTGAATCTTTAATTCATTCAATAATTAATTTGTAGGAGATTTCAATCGGTTCTCCCGCTGTAACTTTAAGTATTGTTTCTATTCTTTTTTCATTTTTTTGGGGGACAAATCCATACTCATCATCTTTTATGGAGATTGTTTTGACATTTGCCACCGCTGGAATACTTACGGAAAGAATTTTACCTGTATTCTTGTATTCCCAATTTATATAAAAGCGTAGTTCGTAGAGCCAGGCTGGATCTAATTTTTCATGACTAAAACTTTTTTCTAAATATTTATACGTAAACTCTTGATTGATAAAATCAAGGAAAATTACGTTTGTTTTATTCGAAGTATCAATAATCATAACTTCGGCTTGGAACGATTCTGTATTTACCAAATATCCGTAAGGATTTATAGCCTCAGCCATACATCCAGAAATATTTATGGTTTTTTCGGTGGTATTAATTTTACTGTTAAAAATCCAGAATTGCTCTGTGTTTGATTGGCTCATTAAAGAACCTGAACCGAAAAAAATTGCAACTAATACAAGCATTATTTTTTTCATTTCCATTCCCTTTCTTTTGATTAAGTTTAATATATTGAATTATCCCAATCTCCAAATAGAAACTAGAAGAATTCAATAAATCGTTTATTTTAAAGTACTAAATTAAACACAAAAAATATATCATATAATTATATTTTTGTCAAGGGATTAGATTATTGACAAAATATAGATTATATGCTATATTATATGATTCAATGAAATATATTGAATTTGCCCTATAAAAACCAATTAACTAAGTAATAAACTAAAATCAAAAGGAGTAAAATGTCACAAGCAAGTGGAACTTCTCTAGTAACCTATATCATTTATGGTGTTAGCCTACTTGGTATAATTTCTTTATTAGTTTCATCTTTTTTCACAATTGAGCAGAAACACGTTGGGATTGTCCAAAGATTTGGAAAATTCTTACGTATTGCAAATGCCGGACTCAATTTTAAAGTTCCATTTATTGATCAGGTTGCCGAGGTTCTCAGTTTGAAAATTGAAGAACTGGACGTGGAAGTTGAAACAAAGACAAAAGACAATGTTTTTGTTGATATGAACGTTTCTGTTCAGTATTCTGTAATTCCCGGCAGAGAAAAAGAAGCTTTCTACGAACTAACTTCTCCAAAAGAACAAATTGAATCTTATGTTTTTGACGTTGTAAGAGCCGAAGTTCCAAAAACAGTTTTGGATGAAGTTTTCGAAAAAAAGGATTCAATTGCAGAAGCGATTGAAAAAGAGTTAAAAGATACAATGGAAGATTATGGTTACAAGATACATAAAGCTTTGGTGACCAACATTGATCCGGATCAAAAAGTGAAGGATGCAATGAATGAGATCAATTCAGCGCAGCGATTAAAGCTGGCAGCCATTGAGCAAGGTGAAGCAAAAAAGATTCTGCAAGTTAAAGAAGCAGAAGGAGAAGCCGAAAGCAAAAAGTTACAAGGGAAAGGAATTGCAGATCAGCGAAGAGAGATTGCTAAAGGATTAGAAGAATCCGTGGAAGACCTCTCGGAAAAGACCGGGGTTGATTCTAAAACGGTAATGGAACTGTTATTAACTGTTCAATATTATGACACATTGAAAGAAATGGCAGCATCTTCAAAGTCAAATGTAATTTTTACATCCACTTCTCCGGCAGGACTCAAAGATCTCACTTCTCAAATTTCTGAAGGAATAATTGCAGCCAATGTAGCTATTGATAAGCCAATTAATAACTCAGAAGAGAATAAAATTATTCAATCAGATCATCTGGCAATGAAGTAAAAAAGAAGAAAGAAAAAAAGATCCGGATGAGGAAAATAAAGAAAATGATAACGAAGAAAATTAAAGAGTAAAAAAACTCTTCGAAAATATGATAATCCCCAATGAAGTTTTGTTGGGGATTTTTTATTTTCAAAATTAAATAAAAATGCGTGCTGTCGTTTAGATCCTTTATGTAGTTGAAACGATGCTCGAGGACAGGGATTTTCGCCCTCGTTTTGCTCGCGAGGGCGCTCGCAAAACTCGCTTGTCCTGGGTCAGCCCAAATGTTTCTCTGAAACATTTGTGATCGCTCGCTGTGCTCTCGCACGATAGTGCTCGAGCTAGCTCACTTCTGACCTGTTCGAATCCCTCCCGAAGTTAAAATAAATAACCGTCCGCTGGACGATTATTTATTTCAATGCTCGAGGACAGGGATTCGAACCCCGATAGCCAGGACCAAAACCTGGAGTCCTACCATTAGACGATCCTCGAATAAAATCTATAAAATTGACCCTTCCAAGGCTAAGGCTGAGGAAGGTTTTTATTACTTTAAAACAAAGTTATCATATAGATTTTTCATAGTCTTGTCAAAGTCTGCTATAATTAAAGAATTATACTTATATATATTATTATGGAAATAATCCGTACTGCGTTAGCGTGGTCTGTCATCGCAATCACTACAGTTTTTGTTGGTTTTGGTGTTTCTCAAGTTATTTCACATCAAAATGTTCATGCAGATGTTTTGCAATTTGATGAACAAGAGGCAACGATTCGAGCGATTAAAAGAGCTATTCCCGGAGTGGTTAGCATTTCTATTCAACAGCCATCAGATAATCCTGCTGACCCAAAGAAGGTAAAAAAGGGCAGTGGCAGTGGCTTTTTAATTTCAGCTGATGGTTTAATTCTCACTAACAAACATGTCGTGGAAAGTGGAGATGAAAAGAGTGAGTATAAAGTCACGCTCTATTCTGGAAAACAATACTTTGCGCAATTAATTGGCAAAGATCCCTTGAATGATTTGGCAATATTAAAAATCTATGACAAAAATTTACCTTATCTAGAAATAGGGGATAGTAATAAGTTAACGATCGGGATGACAGTTATTGCGATCGGAAATGCCTTGGGTCGCTATGACAATTCTGCAACCAAAGGTATTGTTTCTGGCTTAGCCAGAAATCTTTCTATCTTTGGGGTTGAATCTGGTGATTTAAGAAACTTAATTCAAACTGATGCCGAGATTAATTTGGGAAATTCTGGCGGGCCATTAATTAATTTGGAAGGAAAAGTTGTTGGAGTTAACGTTGCCAAAGATAACGGTGGACAGAGTATTGGTTTTTCTATCCCAATAAACGAAGTGAAACCAATTATTGAGAGTGCTCGAACTAGTGAACGGATTAGCCGAGCTTATGTTGGTCTTCGTTTTTATATGATCACCCCTGAGTTAGCTGATGAAAAGAAATTACTGAGAACTACAGGAGCTTTAATTATGCCTGGGCTTGAAGAGGGAGAAGTGGCAATTATTCCTGGTGGTCCAGCTGACAAAGCTGGCTTGCAAGAAGGGGATATTATTTTTGAAATTGATGGTCGAGTCTTAGATGAACGATTGCCTATATCAGCAATTATTAATCAGTTTAAACCTGGCAAAAAACTTGGCTTTAAAGTTCAACGAGGTAAGTCTATTTTTAATAAAATTGTAACATTAGAGGAAATTAAATAATATGAAACCAAAGTTTGATGTTATTACTATCGGAGGTGCTACAGAGGATATTTTCTATACTGTTGATGACTTTATATTGATTGATAATGCTAATGATGTATTACATAGAAAGTTAATGGCTTTTGAATATGGTTCAAAAATTGGAGTTCCAGAAATATCAGTTGCTTTTGGGGGTGGAGCTACTAATGCAGCCGTATCATTTTCTCGTTTAGGGTTAAGAACAGCTATGATTGGGGCTGTTGGTCATGACGGTCGGGGACTGGCAATTATTCGTAATTTAGCAAAACACAAGGTTAATAGTTTAATGGTTGAAACTATTAGCAATGCTCATTCAGGGGTTTCTTTTATCCTTGAAAATAGTGGTGATGATCATATTGTCTTTACCCACCGTGGAGCCAATGACAATTTAGTCTTGAATCAAAAGCAGTGCAAAGAAATTAAAAAAGTTTCTTTAGTTTATGTAACGTCACTGTCGGGAAACTGGAAAAAAAATCTTGAGGCAATTTTTAATAATGCTAAGTCTGTCGCCTGGAACCCTGGTCGTCAGCAAATTTCTGCTGGCATGAAAGTCTTATCGCCATTTTTACGAAAAACTAATATATTAATTTGTAATAAAGATGAAGCAACTGAGTTAGTAGCTTCTCAGAATAATACTATACCAAGTACATCATTGAATAATATAAGATTTTTATTAAAAGAATTAAAGAAACTAGTGCCTGGATATGTTGTTATTACAAATGGAGAACGAGGTTCAATGGCGTTTGATGGCAAAAAAGTCTATGAACAAAAAATAGTTAAAGTAAAAAAGATAGTGAATACAACCGGAGTTGGTGATGCTTTTGGCTCTTCATTTGCTGCAGGAATGAAATTGTATCAAGGAGATATCGCCAAGTCATTATTGTTAGGGGCAAAAAATTCAGCAGCAGTTGTTGGTAGAAAAGGTGCTCAACAGGGGTTATTATATTTCTAGTATGCCCGAGCTTCCAGAAGTAGAAACAATTGCCAGAGATCTCCATACTCATCTTAAAGGACAGAAAGTTAAAAATATAACCATTATTGGTTCAGATAGTTTCCTGCATAGCCCTATATCAGAGGTACAACGAGCGATAGTAAAAAATAAAGTTAAGCGGATTTTTCGACGGGCAAAGATGTTGGTAATTGACTGTGGTTCACAGCTTATTATATTTCATCTAAAAATGACCGGGCAGCTAATTTATACTTTCAAAAAGTCTTTCTTAGCTGGTGGACATCCTATTGTTTCTACAGGAGTTACGGTCCCGAATAAGTATACAAGGTTAGTTATTAATTTTAATAATGGCGGAGTACTGTATTTTAATGATCTACGAAAATTTGGGTGGGTAAAATTATTTTCAAAGGACGAGTATCTACAACTTGAAAAAAAACTTGGTCTTGAACCCTTGGAAGGCGATTTTTCGTTAGCTTTTTTTAAAAAAATGCTTGCTCGGCGTGGTCGTTCACCAATCAAAGCAGTCTTACTTGATCAAACCTATTTGGTCGGTCTTGGAAATATCTATGTTGATGAAGTGCTATTCCGGAGTAAGGTTAAACCAAGTCGAAGAACGGAAAGTTTAACTGAACTGGAAATAAAAAAATTGTGGCAATCTATACCAGTGATTCTACGAAATTCAATTAAACAGCGTGGTACAACTTTTAGGAATTACTTGGCGCCATCTGGCTTAAAGGGAAATTTTATGAATTTTCTAAAAGTGTATGGAAGGGGGAATAAACCTTGTTTAGTTTGTGGTCGTTTATTACAGAAATCTCGTATTGCTGGACGAGGAACTCATTGGTGTTTGTATTGTCAGAAGTAATCGTGGTTATTTATTAATTTTCACATTTAACAATTTAGCAGTTTCATTGTATAATATAGGTGTTATGAAAAAAGCTTTTTTTCTAGTTATTTTCGGTATAATCGGAACTTGTGGTCCGATGCTTGTTAGCGCTCAAGGAATATTAGGTAATAATCAAATTAGTCGAGATGCTATTGGATTACGAGTTTCACCAAATCCCGAGAATTTTTCTCCTTTAGAATGGTATAACGCAAATATTAAAATTAAAGGTGCTCCTCAGTCGTTGATTGTTGATGGTTATGAAGCAGTTCGGGATGGTCGTACCGTATATGTTAATGGAGCAAAAATAGCTCAAGTAAGTCGCTGCTCAGGTAGAAATACGGTTTGTAGAGGAGATGCTGATTGTGGCCGGGAAATTTGCGTGCCTTCATCAGTTCCGGAGTTGTACACCAATATATATATTATTTCCTATAATCAACAGCCAGAATCAGCCACAACGGATATTTTTGGTCAATTATTGCAGTATTGGAAATTTAATCCTGATGTAAAAAATTGCAGTAATGATACTACTAAATTATGTGCCGGAGATAGTGAGTGTACTGGTGGTGCAGTTTGTCAGCCAACTGGTTTTTGTAGTGGCGCAACTTCCAAAGCGTGTTTGCTTGATAGCGACTGTGGAGTTACAGAGTATTGTAATAGTAAAAAATCGGCTATTATTCGGGATGTAAAACGTTTATCTGATCTCAGAAGCACTAAAGACAAGTTAGATAAATTAAATAATGTCACATTATCATATCCAACATTATCAAGGGGAACATATTTATCTAATCGGACAATCTCCACCTGGCCAAGCTGGGAAGAAACTTTTAAGCCTGCTCTTGGAGTGGACTTGCCATCAGATCCAATTAATAAGTTAGGTCTTTGTGGTGGTGGAAGGCTGGAAAATTATGATCCAAGAACCTGTTGGGATGAAATAGCCAAAAAATATTCTGCTACAGCTGATCCTTTAGGTTTGCCAAATAATAGTTTTGCCTACTATTATCAATATGGGTCAGCTGAAAATACTTTTAGGCTTTGTGGCATTTCGGAATCAGGTTTTTATCAAGGACAGCCAATTGGTTCTCCGATTTGTAAAATTAATGCCTGTACATCCTGTACGGGCAAGCAATGTGGCACAAATGGTTGTGGTGTAAGCTGTGGGACCTGTGCAGAGGATCAGGTTTGTTATAAATATCAATGTCGACGTACCGGTTCAATTATTCAAACTGAGAATTAAAATATTTCTATACATAAAAATCCCTGCCTTGGTTAAGGTGGGGATTTTTTAGAACTCAATTAATTATATAGTGTTATAAAACAAGCAATAGCAACAAAAAAACCAATCATGGCGCCAGCAATAATTTGCATTGGGGTATGCCCGACTTTTTCAATTAGTTGTGGATACCGATCATCAAGATAGCGGTCCTCATTAAGGTCTTCAACCAACTCATTAATTACTTTGCCTTGTTTGCCAATATATTGACGAATTCCCATAGCGTCTCGTAAGGCTAAAAAGGTCATAAGGGTGGCTAGGGCAAAGAGTGGCGATTCTATGCCTTGAATAAGGCCAATAATTGTCATTAACGAAATAGTCACCGCTGCATGGCTAGAGGGCATTCCCGAGTAAGCTAGTAGATTTTTTATGGTTGGTTTAAGATGGTTTCTTGGTATCAAGAATTTGCTGATTTGAGCAATAATTACCGCTGTAAGCGGGGCTATAATATAGATAAAAGGCATAGTGTTAAAAGATATGTTATACTACTTGTAGTATAGAATATAAAGCTAAAAGATAAAAGGTTTATTGAAATAACCACCTAAATATACAATACTATATACTATGTTTAAAAGAGTTCTATTATTATTTTTAATAATTATCGGTACAGTTGTTCTTGCCTATATTGTCTGGTATCAGACTGTTTTGGGGCATCGATCTCGAAATACAAATAATGAGGTTGTTTCCATAGCTTCTGGAACGAGTACATCTGATATTTTAGAAAATTTAAAGAGTAGAAAGTTAATTGATTCAACTTTGGCCGTAAAGATTTATTTGTTTCGCCATAAAGATTTGAAAATTTTAGCCGGGGAGTATGAGTTCACGCCTAATACTTCAACACGTCAATTAATTGCACATTTAACAACTGGAAAATCACTATCAAATGAAGTCAGTATTTTATTTCGTGAGGGGTTAACTAATAAAGAAATGCAGGTTGAACTGACAAGGAATCGTTATTTAATTGATAATAGCTTTTTAGAGTTAGCACAAACACAGGTCAAAGATTTGCCAGAGAGCATTAAGAAAATTCCGATTGTTAAGGACTTACCACAAAATGCTGATTTAGAAGGCTATCTGTTTCCCGATACCTATCGTCTCTATAAAGACTTCACAGCTGAAGATTTGGTTGTGAAAATGCTTACAAATTTTGATGCCAAGTTAAACCCCGACTTACGAGCTGAAATTATCAAGAGCAAGCGTTCGTTGAAAGAAATTATAACCATGGCTTCACTACTTGAGAAAGAAGTTCGAACTGAAAAGGATATGAAGATAGTATCCGGAATCTTTTGGGATCGGATTGAAGTGGGGCAAGCCTTACAGTCTTGCGCTAGCTTGGCATATATTTTAGGCGTTAATAAAGTCCAATATAGTTACGAAGATACACAAATCAAATCTCCGTATAATACCTATCAGAACCCAGGTTTGACTCCGTCACCAATCGGCAATCCAGGTTTACGGGCGATTCAAGCTGCCTTGTATCCAACCGAGACAAACTATAATTACTTTTTAAGTCGTCCAGATACTGGCGAAACAGTCTTTAGTGAGACGCTTGAACAGCACAATGAAGCTAAGGCAAAGTATTTGAAGTAAATAGTATGAAAGAAAATTTTGAACCCACTCTAAATCCTGAACAAGAGAGGAATCTTGCCCTTGAAAGAGATGAGGCTGTTATAAAACATAATGAAATTTTTAAGGTTTATAACGACATGACTGAAGATGACAAAGAATGGAATTATGACAAACAGGAAACCAATAATCCAGAAGCAGATAAATATCAAAAAGAAATGGCAATTCTGGGCAAAAATGTATATCGAATAGATGAGTATAGAAAATTAGCCACACCGCAAGAAACAGAGAATAATTTTAACATAGATGATATTTCTAATCTTCAAAAGCTAGAAGATGAAAAACAAAGAATTGACAAGGAAATAATTAAATTAAATTTTAATATAAAAAGTTTAACTGTTGAGTTGAGTGCGTTACGCAAAGAATTAAATTTACCAGAATCTGATGATATTCCTTCACTTGTAAGTGATAAAATTCAATTACAGAAATTAATGGATATAAAAAATAATTTAGAGTCTCAGATAGCTTTTGAGAAGAAAAGAATTGAATTCAATCAAGAAGAGACTAAGGAATTAGAAAAAAGTGAGAAAAATAATTTAGAATATGGTTTATCACAAGTCTCATTAGATTTGAAAAAACTTAGTGATATATTTAAGTATAGACAATCAAGAGGGTACGAGCCTATTTTTTCTGATTTGGATGGTTTTAGTAATATGGCATCTAAGCTAGAAAATTTTTCTGATAAGGAGGATTTGAAAAGCACAATAAATAATTTTGAAAACCTTTTTGAAAAAGCTTCTTCTCATTCGGTTAAGGATGATCCAGACAGTCTGTTTGATGTAGTCTCTGCTTTACGGAGGTTAGAAGAAAGTCTTAGTGAATTATCAAGTGGAATTAAGTCTGAAGAAGAAAGAAAAGAATTTAGTCGATCCATTAATTCAGCCCTTGGTTCAGTAAGTTCAGCAGCAAACTTGGTAAACAATAAAGCTAATGCGTTACAGGAGTATCAATCTATGAGAATGCGTTAAATAGTTTGACATTTTTTTTATTGAATGTTAAAGTAACTTTGTCCTAGACAGCAGGCAATCAATAAGCCCTGCCGAGACAGATAATCCAAGCTTTAGCTTGAATATTAGTATCTGGGACGTAAAGGTCGCAGTTTTTTTTATTTAATATTGAATTAAAGCTTGTATTATGCCTAAATCAAAACAACAGAAACAGGAAATTTCCCGAGATTTAGCTGTGCGTTTTGGTAAAGCTACTTCTGTAGTTTTTACCAGTTTTAACGGTTTGGGTGTGAAGGATAACGAATTACTTCGTAGTGCTTTGGTAGCAAAAAATAGTGAATACTATGCTGCAAAAAAGACTCTTTTAAAGCGTGCTTTAGAAGAAATGAAAGTTGAAGGAGCAGAAGCTGCTCAACTGGATGGTCAAGTAGCTGTTACCTTTGGTTACGGAGATGAAGTCGCTCCCGCTAAAGTCATTGCTGATTTTAGAAAAAATAATGAAGGTAAAGTAGAGTTTTTAGGAGGTATTCTTGAAAATCGCTACATCGATGCTAGTGCAGTAACTGCTTTATCAACCCTACCTTCAAAAGAGGAGTTGTATGCAAAAATTGTTGGATCTATTAATGCCCCGGTTTCCGGATTTGTTAATGTTCTGGCAGGAAATTTGCGTTCATTAGTTCGCGTTCTTTCCGCTATCCAAGAAACCAAGTAAGTTTCAAAGTTCGTAAAGTTATAAAGTTTTTATAGTAAAACTTTAATAACAAATCGAACTTTATAACATTATAACCTTATAAACCTTATAACATAAATTATATGTCCGAAGAAGTAAAAAATGACGACGCAGAAGTTGTCGTTCCTGAAAAGTTTCAGTCATTAGTCTCCGGTATTGAAAAAATGTCCGTTCTTGACTTAGCTGAATTAGTGAAAATTTTAGAAAAGAAGTTTGGTGTTTCAGCCGCTGCTCCAGCCATGATGATGGCAGCCGGTCCTGTTGCTGAAGCTGCTCCAGAAAAAGAAAGCTTTGATGTTGAGTTAACAGATTCTGGTGCAAATAAAATCTCCGTTATTAAGGCCTTGCGTGAAGTAATGCCAGAGCTTGGCTTAAAAGAAGCCAAGGATGTTGCTGACGGAGCTCCAAAGATTGTGAAGGAAGGTGTGAAGAAAGAAGACGCTGAAAAAATGAAAGCTAAGCTTGAAGAAGCTGGTGGAAAAGTAACTTTGAAATAAATCAGCTAATAAAAAATCACCCAAGTCTAATGACCTGGGTGATTTTTTTGTTGCTAATTATAAGGAAACAGGGACTTGATAGATTGTTTTTCCATTTAAGAGGTATAAAGTTTTATTATCTTCAGTAATAGATAAACCTTTTAGATTGTTAAATGAATCTGAAGTAAATTGAGCTTTGTATGATCCATCAGTTGTATAGACAACCACTCGGTTATGCTTTGGTTCAAGAACATACAGGAATTTTTGATCCTGGCTAACAACGAGTTTAGTTGGATTTTCTAATAATGGCGTTGCAGTTTCAAAAACAATTTGATCATCACTACCTGTAGTATAACGATTAATTTTTTGGTCTGAAATGGTAAATATCTTTCCATTAACAGCCATTGCAGATATTTGCTGTGCTTCAAGTATTGATTTGAGCCATTCTTGGCGGCCGGAAAAAACTAAACTCCTTTTATCTTGGTTATAGCGAAAAATAGTTTTATCACCCAGTGAAACACCATATAGACGTGTATTGTAGACAGCTACAGACTGTAGGGTTTCTGGCTTATTTTCAATTGTCATTTTTTTTGCAGAAGTATCAAGAGGCGAAAAACTAAATAGATTTACGGAGTCCCAGAAATAGGTGTCTGGATCATCAGTCAAAGAAATAATTGATTGTCCGGAAAACTCTTCTGAGGTAATAGAAATAGTTTTTTTATCACTAGAAACTTGGTAGATAGTTTTAGCCCCTCCATTACTAGCATAGAGATCAGTTCCAGTTAGAGTCAGATCTTCACTATCGGCTGGTAAGTCGACAAAAACTGTTGGTGACGATAATCTAGTAACAGCAAAAATACTATCAGAACGGACGTGATATCGATCGGTTAACGCTTTAACAATGGCCTGATCTTTTTCGGTTTTAGTTGGTAAGCTTTCAATGATTGAATTCATTTCTATTAATATTTGCTTTGCTCCGTCGGTGTTGTTATAGAGTAGACTTGCCTCAAGTTGACTTTCTTTTTGTTGAAAGGTTGATTGGGCCTCGGCAACGCGTGCCGCTTCAGCTTTTTGCTTAGAGGTTATAGAGGAATAAGCTAGATTGCCAATAAAAATAAATAAGCAGACGGCAATTAGACTGAGCATTATTTTTTGTTTTGGGGTAAGGTGACGAACTCGATCGGCAAGGTTTCTGCTACTGTAGGCAATATTTTTGAACCAGTTTTTAATTTCACCTACGAAGTTTTGACGTGAGGTTTGATTTGTGGCTAGTTGGAAAATTGTTTTGCCTGAGTCAATAATAAGTGAGAAAATAATTTTGAAGAAATCAACAATTTTTTGTCCAATGGCAATAACGCTATGGTTAGATTTTAATTTTCCGGCTGATAAATTAATAGTCCGGGCTGTATCTTGCGCGTAATTTTTTAAAGTTGTAGAAGCAGGTTGTAATTTAGCTAACCATTTTTTTACAGTTAAAACTCCAGAAGGACTTAGTAATTCTTCGGTTCGTTCTTGAGTGGTATTAAATTGATCAACGGATGTTCGTCCACCACCCATAGAAGCTGTGGAAGAAGGAAGGGGAGAGATAGGATTTGCAAAATCAGTAATTTTTTCTTCACCCAGAGTATTTTTTACAATTAGAGCAAAGAAAGGAACAAAGGCATTAGTTTGTTCAAGTAAATTTTTCATTTGTTCAACAGCGCTGGCCGGAGGTAGGGTGGTGATAATATCAGTCAGCTGTTTTTTTGATAAATACTCTAATACTGCTTGATTGGCAAATAAAAAATAGCCACCACTCGGAATGGCTCCATTAATTACATTGGCAAATAATTTATTACTATTAGTTATTTCTTGAGTGGGGTCTTCGGTTTTCTCAGAAATATCCATTAAATTAAAATCACCGAGAATTTGCCCGGTTTTTACTTTTGGTTGGTAGAGAAGGAAGGCTTTACTAGAGCCTGTTTCCGTAAACAGGAGCCGATTTTGATGTAACACTCCAATAACTATTGTTAAACCACCGGGCAAAAAGCTAATTTTTTGAGTTTCCAGGAATTCAGCAATACCGCGGTTTAATTTTGTTAAGGCTGCTTCAAAAATATAATCAATTTTTAAGTTAGCAATTTTATCACGTAAAAAAAATTGTTCATTTTCATAATAATGTCGGTAGATTTCTTTAACGATAAAATCTGCTAAGGCAAAATCATCATTTCGGCTTTGATCAATTTCCATTAAAACAAAAAGCCGACCAACTAGAAGTTCTTCTTCCGCTGATGGCTGGCTAACAAAAGCCTTGCTCATAAAGCTTGATTTTTGCTTGGGATTGACGGTCAAAGGCGCCACTTTATAACTCATAGAGGAATTTGTTGATTTGACGACTGCTCTATAATACTATACGATAAAAATCGATAAAAATCAATGGTTTCTTAATGTATGCAAACCCCTGCCGAGCGTGCCCTTATTGACTATGTTGGTGAGATAATAAAATACCAACCATCTTCTGATACTCCACCGGTTATTATTAATCTTGGAGCTGGTAAAAGCACAGTTATTGAATCATATTTACAAGAACGAGGTCTGTATTTTATAAGTGATCGTCTAGATGTTGAGGATTGCACCAAAAAGGCACCATATATTCGAAATTGCTTTCAAGCTTCGTTATCTGATATGAAGATGGTGGCAAGTAATGAATATCAGCTTGCTTTCTCAAATTATGTATTAGAGCATGTCCCTGATTTAGAAGCGTCGGTTAAAGAAATTAAACGAATTTTAAAATCAGGCGGTAGTTATATAGTTTCAACGCCAAATCCTGCTGCACCTGAATTTTTATTTTCTCGTATAACTCCGTTGGCAGTTCATCAATTAATCAGGGGTTCAAAAGAAGAACACCGAGCTTTTGAAACCGTCTATGCCTATAACTCAATTCCTCAATTGATTTCAATGTTTGAACAGCATGGGTTTACATTGAAAAAATCTGTTTATTTTCCTGCCACGTTTACATATTTATATCGTTTCCCTATATTACGAACACTAAGCACATGGTATGATGCAGTTATAAAAGCACTTGGCTTTAAGTGGCTACTTGGCAATGTTTGTTTAGTTTTTGTTAAAGAATAATATATGTTAGCTAAATTATTTGGTTCTACAGCGCGTGTAAAAATACTTAAACTTTTTTTACTTAATCCTGACACGTCATATTACATGCGTCAGATTTCTCGTCATCTTAACCTTCAGTTAAGTGCTGTTCGTCGTGAGTTAGAAAATTTAGAAACACTTGGTTTACTTGAAAGTCGTCAAGGTGAAGAACATGAAGAGGGGATGAAAGATGAAAAAGGTAATAAAAATGATCGTAAGTATTTTCAGGCTAATCGAGAATTTATTTTATTTAATGAAATTCGTGAGTTAATTATCAAAGCGCAGGTACTTTGTGAACGTGACTTTACTGATAAACTCAAAAAACTTGGCACCATTAAAATGTTAATTCTTTCTGGTTTGTTTATAAATGACAAGCAAGCACCTGTTGATATGTTAATTGTTGGTAACTTTGATACTAATAAGGTGGCTAAGCTTGTAAAAAATTTGGAAGAAGAATTGGTCAATGAAGTAAATTACGCTGTTTTGTCAGAAGAAGACTTCCAGTATCGTCGTCAAGTGACTGATGTTTTCTTGTATAGTGTCCTTGGTGGCAAAAAAATTGTGGTAATTGATGAGAGTGGGTATCTAAATTTGACGTAGATTCAAGTATAAGTTAATTACTGATTTAAGCAAGAAATAAGCTAGTCTATTGAGCAAAGACTAGTTTTTATCTATTAAAATCTTTTTACCTTGACAATTATTATCGGTTGTGCTATAATCTGCAATTAGTCAAAACAGGCCAAATATAGGCATTTTATATGGAATTACAAAATTTTCTACAATTAGTTAGACGAAAGCGCAAGATAATTTTTGGAATTGTAGCTTTATTTTTAATTGTGGCGGCGGTGGCAGTAGCTTTTCAGCCTTTTAAATATAGTTCACAGTCTCAACTGTTAGTTATACAGGAGCGACAAGGAATGGTTGTAGATGCTTATACTGCTTCTAAATCAAGCGAACATTTATCACGTGTCTTAGCTAGTGTTGTTACTTCTAACTCATTTTTTACAAAAGTAATTACAACCAGTCCAAGTATTAGTACTGACTATTTTGGAAGCACGCCAAAAGATCAGATTAAAGAATGGGGTAAAACGGTTTCTGCAAAACACGTTAATGATACTGGTATTATTGCTATTACCGTGTACCACCCAAATCAAACTGAAGCTGAAAAAATTGCAGCTGCAGTTAATTATGTATTGATGACTCAGCATTCTGCCTATGATGGAGGAGGCGATACTGTTAAGGTTCGTTTAATTGACCAACCAGTTACCTCAAAATATCCAGTGCAGCCAAACGTTGTATTAATTGGAAGCTTAGCCTTAATTTTAGGCTTAATCACTAGTTTAATATATGTATATTTGTTTGCAGATGCTAACATGCCTAAGCAAAATTATTCACCATTACAGAATTTTATTTCACAATCACCAGTAGTTGAACAACCTAAACAATCAGTTTATCAACATAAACAATATTTTGCACCAGCTCATCCAAATTTACCGGAAGAGGTTTTTGCTAGTGCTCGTCATGAACGTAAAGAGCAACCGGTTCAGAATAATCAACGCGCAGATGTAACTCCCTATGGTCATCGTGAATCAGTTACACTTCCTGAATCTCAATTTGAATTCCAAGAATATGAAGAATTTGGTGAGTATATTGACCCTGAAGAATTAATCAATCCAGAAGCTATTGTTCAAAAAGGTGATATGCGTAATATATTACAATAATTCTAACTTAGATACTCCTCTAAAGATTTTGAAAACAAAGCTTGACAGCAAAGAATCTTTAGGGTAGAATTGTGAGTTACAGAATTAACTAATAATCTGGAGAGGAAATCTCAAAGAATTAGTGAAATTCAGTCACAAAGCGTTTTTTAAAAATTTAAATCACAAGTTTAATTAATATAAATAAAAACAGGAGGAAATTTGTTTAAGAAAATGATACTATTGATAACTGCAACTGCTTTTTTGTTATCATGCGGTATGAGCGAAAGCAAAGCTCAAAACAAAAGTCCAGGCAAGTTTTTCGGAAGAAACACATTCGGAGAGTGCTGGGTATTTATTGGAAACGCTTCTGATAAAACCGTAGATATAAATTTCTACGGAGTAACAGGAGCAATTCGCCAGACATCAGACAAAGAAATAAAGAAACTTCTAGGTATTGAGGCCTCGGCTTCAAAATATACTTATAAGGGTATCGACTCTGTAAAGTTTTCCGGTTCCGGTGAAGGAAAAGATCTTAGTACCGGAATCACCTGGGAAAGATGGAGGTCGACTTCTAATCGACTCAACACCATCAGGTTCTCGGGTGGAGGAATCTTCTCATCAAGAAAGCTCAACCAAGGTCAGCAACTGCAAGAGGTTGAGCAAGATACAAGGCTCTACGCACGCATGAGATCTGATATGCACAAAGATCAAATGCACTTTAGTCGGATTACAATCGACGCATGGTATGAACTTCAAGTTCAAGCCAGCGGAGAAAGATCCGTGAGTGGAGTCAAAAATGATTTTAAGCCGATTGACCGATCTAATTTCGGAATGTCGGCAGAAATTGGTTTGCTTTCGTTCTCCCAGGTGTTAGGCAGGAATACTGCTCTGACATTTTCTTTGGGTGGAAAGTACCACAGGTATATCCATCAGGAAGAAACTGGAGAGGTTAAAGCTATCGCCTCGTTCTATAACTACTGGTCTGACATCGTCAGGGTAGTTTATGGGGTGTCATTTAACCTCAAGAAAACAGACGGCAAACCGACAAAAACAATCAGCTGCGCAGTTGATATTCTGAATCTGTGCAAAGGGTTGTTCTGAAATTTTTCACAAAGTAAAAAAAATTTTTCAAAAAAACTTAAAATAAAAAGGAGTAAAAAAATGTTAAATGTTAAAAAGTGGTCAATATTAACCGTAGTTCTTTTCACAGGAATGATATATTTTTCATCATGTGACCTTTTCCAGCAAAGCGTGCCAGAAACAAAGAAAGAAACAAAGCCACCAGCGACTTCACGTACAAATGAAACACAACTCGGTTCACATGGCGTTTTCTTAAACGGTCATATTGCTATGTTTGGAAAAGATGTTGTCATGGACATGGAAAGTCCGACTGACACTTCCTTGAAGTATCGTCCCGATTTACCGGTTTATGCAGCAGCAGGAGACGCAGGACGAGGAAATGGATATATGAATTCGTCAGCAAAAAGTGAATGGAATAAATATAAATTGAACTTTGACGAAGCAAAGCAAGTATGGATTCTTGATCAGCCAGATAAAGACAAAAAACCTTTGATGTTTACTCTGTGTCAAGTAATTGAGTCTCCAAACGGTGCTACTAGGATTATTTGGCTACAGCTCGAGAGGTATGAATCCTCCGGCTATGTGTATGACAATAGACCTGGAAAAAATAAGCGCATAGCATTTTGCGCAGAAGGCTATCAACCTGAAACCATAGGCGGCAAGGAAGTGCCGCTCGTCACTACAGATGGAAAGTTTCCAACCCCGGATCTCCAGTTGACAAAAGTCGCTGGAAAATAAGGAATAATAGGGAAAAAACTTCAAAGAGCATTCAAAACATCGGATGCTCTTTTTTCTTACCAAAAAATTTGACATTTGCCTTTAAATATGTTATATTTTAGCAGAAATTTACGAATTTAGATGTTAGTTATGGAAAATATTCCTTCACTTATTTCACTACAAAAACCACTTGGTAATAAGAAATATGTCTTATTTTTGTTACCAATGATTTTTCTTGCTTCAGCTCTCAGCTTAATCGGTTGGCAGATTGCTATTGGGTTAGCTTTATTTTTAATATTTTATATTTTGGCTAATCAATATGCTTGGCTTTTGATGGTGTTTGCGCCACTGGGATTATTACTGGGAACTATTATCAATCTTGAAATTCGTCCTAATTGGATTTATGAAATTAGTCTTGGAGAAATATGTATTATGGCTGCCTTTGCAACTTTAATCTTGGATACATTATTTAACATACGACAAAAGAAATTACTAATCACCAAAACTGGTTGGTTTCTAATCATCTATTCGCTTTTTGCCACAGCTTCAGTTGCCTATGTTCGTGATTATGAATTATATGTGGCTGGGCTTAAAGTATTAGTTTTAAGTATCATGGCCTATGTTTCAGCAGTTAATTTATTAGAGACTAGATATAAAGTAAAAGCTTTACTGCTCTCACTATCTGTTTTTTCAGCATTACTAGCTTTGCAAATCGTCTTTATTTTATTTAGAGCTGGCTTTTCTCCAGCCATTTTCTTTGACCGAAGTTCAATTACTTTACCTTTTGGTCCTCTGGCTTTAGTTGCGGCGATGTTGGCCTTCTTATTGCCATTAATTTTTAGTTTATATTTTGAATTTAATAAAAAAAGTTCTATTGCTTTTTGGGCCTTACTTATATTTGGTATAGGAGCAATGGCAGTTTTTGTTTCTCTAGGAAAAGCAGCCGCAATGAGCTTAGTGATTGGTTTACTATTTTTGTTTTGGCGTTTTAAAGAGCAGAGAATTATTATTACGCTCTCTCTTTTATTTTTTATTACAGTGGGGTCCCAAACTCTTACTCCGTATGTTCAAGGATTTTGGGAGCGATTAACTCGGTTCTCAGTTGATGCAACTACAACTTTTCGTGTTGAAGAATATAAAGTGGCTAGACAGATTATCACTGACAATCCAATATTTGGTATTGGGGTTGGTGAACAACTCAATCAATATCGTCGACTTCTGCATCCTGAGTATGGGCAGTTAGCTAATAATTATATGCTTCAAGCAGGCATGGATTTGGGAATTATCGGGATGTTTCTTTATCTTTTAATAATTATTTCAGTCTTGGTGTTAATTTTTCGTTTAAATCGAAAACGATCATCACCTCTGATATGGGGGATAACTGCTGCAATACTGGCTGCTGGAATAAATGGTCTTTTTGAAGTCACTGTTTTTGCTTTTCAATATGCAGTTATATTTTGGTTAGTGGTTGGTTTAGCAAGACATTTAAGTTTAGGTAGTCCTAATGTATGGAAAAATTAAGTTGCATTATCCTTAATTATAATACTTCAGAAATGACCCATAAAGTCGTAGCTGGTTTTACTACTGCGGCAGAAAAATTTCCTCATGAAATTATTGTTATTGATAATGGCTCTACGGAAATATTATCTGAATTTTTTAATGAAGGAGTCACTGTTATTAAAAATCAACATAACCTAGGCTTTGCTGCTGGCGTTAATCAGGGGTTAAAGATAGTCACAGGAGATTATATATTATTACTCAATTCAGATGTTTTTATTGACGAAAAAACCATTATTTCTATGATTAATTATTTGGAAAATAATCCATCAGTTGGGATTGTTGGACCGATGATGGTTTTCCCAAAGGGTGATTTTCAAGCTAGCGCCGGTTTTTTTCCAACAATTTGGAGAGAAATTTTACGCTTTTCAACATTAGGGAAATATATTTCCGGCGGAACTTTGTTGTATAGAAACAAACAGACAGAAAAACAATTCTCTCAGCCGATACAGGTTGATTGGGTGAGTGGTGGCTGTATGTTAATAAAAAAACAGGTAGTTGAAAAAATTGGCTTTTTTGATTCTCGGTATTTTTTTAGTATTGAAGATCTTGATTTTTGCTTTCGGTCGCTTCAAAATAATTTTTTGGTTACATATCTGCCAACTGTCTCAGTTGTCCATTATCATGGTCTTTCTTCTGGGGGCCATGGTTCTGCTTATAGCTTAAAACAAGAAAAGATAAGCATGAATCTTTTTTTGCAGAAGTACTTTAGTTCAAAAATATTTTTTAAATATATTTATAATTTTTTATCCCGGATCAAAATTTTTATTTTTGAAAAGATATATAAATAGTAATACTATGAAAGTTGTATTAGTTAATAAATTTAATTTTCTTAAAGGGGGAGCAGATAAATATTTTTTGGAATTATCAGATCTTTTGAAAAGTCAGGGTCACGAAGTGATTAAGTTTTGTATGGATAATCAAAAAAATATACCTGATAAAAACGAAAAATTTTTTGTTAGTTATGTTGATAAACTTCAAAAGGGTTTTATAAATAAATTAAGATATATTGGCAGGATGTTATATAGTTTTGAGGCAAAGAAAAAATTTAAAGCTTTATTAATGGAAACGAAACCGGACATTATTCATATTCATAATATCTATCATCAAATTTCTCCTTCAATTTTAACAGTAGCAAAAAAAATGGGCATTCCGGTTATTATGCACCTCCATGACTATAAGTTGATTTCTCCAAATTATTTGCTATTTAATGATCAAGGAATAGATACCTCCTCTTTGCCTGGGAAATACTATAAGTGTTTTTTAAAGAAAAGCTTTAATAATTCGTATAGCCAGAGTTTTTTGGTGATGATTGAAATGTATTTTCATCATCGTATTTTAAAGATTTATGAAAAGAATATTTTATATTATTGTGCCCCTTCTTTATTTATAAAAAATTTAATGATCAGCTCAGGTATCCCTGCTTCAAAAATTATGTATCTTCCTTATTTTGTTAAAGGAATTGAGGTTGATGAACCAGATTACCACATAGGAAAATATTTTGTATTCTATGGTCGCTTAGAGAAAGAAAAAGGAGTTAACATATTATTAGAGGCAATTTCGCTTGTGCCTGAAGCTAGAGTAAAAATTATTGGGGACGGTAAAGAAAAAAAATCCATGGAAAAACTATCTATAAAATTAGGGTTACAGAACAGAGTTGAATTTAGCCAAGCATTATATAATGAAGATTTAAAAAATGAAATTAGAAGATCTATGGCTGTTATTACTCCTTCGGTATGGTATGAGGTCTTTGGTTTGGTGAATGTTGAAGCGGCCGCACTGGGTAAATTAGTAATTGCCTCAGACATTGGTGGAATTAAGGAAAGTGTAGTTGCGGGTAAATCGGCTTGGTTATTTACAGTTGGAGATGCTAGATCCTTAGCAGATTTACTTAGTAGAGCTATAGAAAATCCTGCTGACGTAATGTTAGCAGGGAAAGAAGGGAGAAAGTTTGTGTTAGAGCATTTTACTGCTTCTCAGCATTGGCTTTTGCTTAAAAAAATATATGAGCAAGCCTTATTACAATAAATCAATGATTAATATTATTTTTTCTTGGTGGCGCAAATTACTATAGAGAGCCAGCCAAGACTATCTTTTTCTTTTTTGAAGCGTTTAGACATGCTTGGCCGTACAGTTTCAACTGCGTTCTCGGGAAGTATAATTTTTGGGTAAATAACAATATTCTCCCACCCATTTTTTTCAAGTAAATTTTTATAAGTCTCAGGACGAATACGATTGGGACTACCAGAAAAACTTAATAATTTATATAGCCATTCTGGGTAGCGATAAATATTAAGAGGATCAGTCTCACGAATCCAGCGACTGTGTGTTTGTAGGTCAACTTCTGCTATTAATATTCCACCTGATTCCATAATTATACTTAACTGTTCGATTGTTCTTGGAATATCTGAAAAATGTTCAAATGCAGCATTACTTAACACAAGATTAATGCCCTGGTTGTTAAAGTGGGTAATATTAAATTTTTTATCGCAAACATAATCAATTTTATTTTTGAGGGTTTGAATATTTAATTTTTGCTTACTGACAAAGCCGTTTAATATTAATTGATGCTCTAATATCTCGTACAATTTGTTTGGTGTTGATAGAGCGAGGGGGTTTACATCTAACGCATGATAAGATTTAGCACCGGTAGCAAGTAGTGTTATGCCTACTCCAAAATCAGCACCAGGACCTAATTCTAATATGGAACAATTTTTCCAACTAAAATTATTTCCCTGGTATTTTTTTCCATACTTCATCCAATTTCCTATGACTTTTAAGTCATATTCCACAACGAGATCAAATTTAGTGACTGGAAATTTGCGCGGACGAGTGTAGCCTTGCAGTTGGTGACGTGGTTTATTAAGGATAAGTATTAGTAATCCAGCCCACCAGTAGAGTATATTTTGAAGTCTTTGTTTCATATGAGTATTACATAATACTTTTAATTTTTTGTCAAAGTTTTTAATTCTATTTTAATGTCAGTCCATACCAGGGATAAGTTTGGTTCTTGAGAGAAAATTTATATGATTGCTCGGGGTATCACGAAGTGAGAGATTTTTGCTTTGGTGTGATATGGTTATCAAAATAATTCAGCCTATCAGAATTAAAATGAGCTGGATGTTAGGCTAAAGTGATAGATGATACTTTGAATTATTTAATGATATATAAATTTCCTAAAAAATTTGTTCATATTCTTGAATTTCTTATAGAAATTGCGAATAATCTAATGATTTGTTTTACGGCTGTAGGTAAATTATTTTAATAGTGATGGGGTAAATTTAGCTAAAATTAGGTAAGAAAAGGCCGGCTTACCGGTCTTGACTTTTTTTTGGGTATATGGTAAGGTAAGGGGTTCTAAGAATTGTAACTATAGTAGACTGCTACATATAAACTATAATATATATTAACTATGTTTATCATTATTTTATGAAAAAAATCTTAATTATCTCTCTTTGTGGGATTGGACTGTTAATTTTAGTGTTTTTAATTGTTCCAATACAAGGTACAAAGGGTAGACTTAAATCATATTACTCTGGGGATGCTATTTCTTATCAAGGGCAGACCGTCATTGCGACTACTAATACTGGTAAATTGGAATTGTTTACATTGGGCCAAAATGGAAATATTGATCGTTTTGCTGAAGTAAAGTCTTATGATCGACGCTTCGGGACATTGGTTGATTTTCGTGATGTGTTATTAAACATTGAAACCGGTTCATTATACGCTTATACAGTTGATGGTAAGTCTTTTGTAAAGTATGATATTTCTGACTTACGTCAAGCGAGAGTAGTTTCTCGAACTGAAGATAATAGTTGGGATTGGTTTGGTGGTTTAGAAAAAATAGATGGTTATGTTTCGACTGTTGGCACTAATGGTATAAAACTTTGGACAGCGAATTTAAATGTTTTTGATCAATATAAAATTACTACACCAGGAAATTATACTTTTAATACAACATCAGCTGGAAGTCAAAAATTTATTTTTACTGTTGCTGATGGGCAAATTAAAATATATGACCGTGAGACACGAAATACGATAAAAACAATCCCCCTGACTTTCACATGGGCAGGAGAATCAAATAAACGATCTGTTTATAATGATAACATTGATGACTCTGTGTATGTTGTTGATGATGCAGAGGTTAAAAAAATTAACTTTAATGGAGAGATTTCCAAAAGTTTTGATCACACTGGTCCTTTTGGTTATGACGTAACATCTTCATCTGATGGAAAATATATTTACTTTACTGATGGAATTGGTATTGTAAAACTTCGTAAGAGTGATTTTGCTGTTATTGATTATTTATATACACAAAGTTTAGGCGGTGGAAATGGTTGGGCAACAGGCATAAAAGTTTTGGATGATCCAGAGGGCGATAAAATTGTTCTATTCAACGGATCAGGTATTATTATTCTTGATCAGAATTTACAACCAATGAAGAATGATTATAATCAATTAGCTATAGCCACAACGACTGAAATTGAAATGTATCCAGTAATTATTGAACCAGTCTATTTATCAGTTGATCGTAATAGAGCGGCCTCAAATAGTATTATTTTATTGAGCGGTGGTGGTTTTGGAAAAAGTGAAATAATTAACATTGATTTTTTGAACACTAGAAATACTGTAGTGGTGGATGAACAAGGGTCATTTTCAATTGCCCTTACAGTCCCAGTCTCAGAGGCAAAGGGTACAGATATAAAAGTTGTTGGTCAGAGTTCAGGTATTAAATATAATTTAGGTTTCTTTATAGAATAATATTTTTAAAGATTTAATTAATATGAAAGTAGTATTTATTGGACAAAAAGGTATCCCAGCCATCGGTGGTGGCGTAGAGCGTTATGTTGAAGACATAGCGACTCGTTTGGTTACCCAAGACCATGAAGTGATTGTTTATACTCGTCCATATTATACTTCAAAAAAAATTACTTCATATAAAAATGTTTCCCTAGTTAGCTTGCCATCCATCCGTACAAAACACCTTGACGCTATTTCACATACCTTTTTAGCAGTAGTTCATGCTTGCTTTTCCAAGGTTGATATTATTCATTTTCAGAGTATTGGTCCGGCTTTATTATCATGGTTACCAAAACTACTTCGTCCAAAAATGATCATTGTTTCAACACTACAAAGTCGTGATTATGAACATTTAAAATGGGGATCTTTTGCTTGTGCAATGTTGAAATTAGGTGAACGCTTTATGTGTCGTTTTTCAGATGAGTTGATTGTTGTTACAGAAAAGATGAAAGATTATGTTAAGTCGGAATATAATTTTGCAGCCACAGTTGTACCTAATGGCTCTAATTTATATGATGTGATTGAAAATGATGATCATATCAAAACTTTAGGACTAGAAAAGCAAAACTATATTGTAGCTATCTCACGTTTAGTTCGGCATAAAGGTTTGGCTTATTTAATTGATGCCTATAAGCAACTGACTACTAATCAAAAGTTAGTAATTGTTGGTAGTGGTTCATTTACTGATGATTATGTTTCTGAACTTAAGGAACTAGCTGGCGATAATCCTAATATTATTTTTACTGGCAACCAATCTGGAGAATCACTAGCACAACTATATTCTCATGCCACATTATTTGTTCAACCCTCAGAATCAGAAGGTCTTTCTTTGGCTTTACTTGAAGCTATGTCTCGTCAGGTTCCTGTGTTGGTGAGTGATATCCTTGAGAACACAGATGCTGTTAAAGATGCTGGTTTTATTTTTGAAAGCAAAAATATTACTGATCTAAAAGAAAAACTTCAATTTATTCTGGATGATCCAGAACAAGCACGTGTAATGGCAATTGCTGGAAGAAAAATTATTGAAAAGCATTACAACTGGGAAAATATTGTTCAGGATATTATGAAGTTGTATACTCATGCTTTGGCTGATAAAAAAGCTTCTTTTTTAGCAAAGCATTTTAGTTTTGTAAAGCGAATTAATGATTTGCTACCAATTTTTTAATCTGGTTTTCAGATAGTGCTTTATTTAGTTTAAAGTAGAGCTATACCTGTAAATCAAGGAAAGCATTTTAAAAAATAAATAGTCTCGAAAAACGGGACAAGGAGAAAAAATGAAAACAGCAATACTCGCCATTATATTGGCGCTGGTATACTGTGGCCAGATAAAAGCACAGGAAGTTGAAGACGTGGAGTCTCAGTACTTACCGTCTGAAGGAAAAAATAAGTATAAAATTCCACTTCCAGAAGTTCCTGAGTGGCGTGATCCGATTATATCTGGAGACTGGATGTGTTGGACTATGGAATCTATTGATAACGCGCAAAACGGTTTTTACCATTTTGAAATTACTGCGTATAATGGTCCGATATTATTTTATTGGAACAATAAAGAACCAACAGCCAATAAATATCTAAACCCTAATTTTCCAGGGTATGATCCAACAACACAGTGCATTCTTTATTATCTTAAAGATGGCAAAGTGTATACAGAAAAGCAAGAAAGTATTTCTCCTGGAGAGAATGGAGATCATTTGATTAGATGGACAGATAATCATAACGGGACTGTGACATACTTTTGTAATAATGCAGATATTGGTGCTGATGTCAGTAATCCATTTGTAATACACTCTGCCTCATCCCCGAATGAATGGTGGAAAAATAAAATATCTCAGACCCTAACGGATGCTTCAGGTTGGGGAAGTGTAATTATTGATAAAAAAAATAATACTTACTATGAAGGTGGCAGTAATAGTAAGTTTATTGAGATTGCGTATGGTGCATACAAAAGTGATGGGACAGAAGCGTATCCGATACATTTCTATGATTCTCATTACTTAAATGAAAAGCGAACAGGATTTAAACCACCTCTGCCGTGGTAAGTTACTTATTAAATAGTGATTAATTCAAACTTAACATAGGAGAAATAACATTGAAAAAGATTCAAAAAAATCCAGTTCTCAAATCTATTGGAAGCTGGGCAGTCGTAATAATGGTTTGCTGGTCACTTATGCTCACTTTTTCCAGTTGTTCAGAATACGGATTAAGTCCCACTGAGCAAAGTTCGGAACCGCCACTGCAGGGAATCGTTGATTTCTTGATGTATGATAATGGTGGCGGTGGGTATGAGCCAAATGGTTTAACTCACACAATTGAGGTGGGTAAAACATTTTATGCTAGAGCTCGAACCAATGATCCATCGATAGTTGCATTTACATGGACATTTGGTGATGGAAATTCTGGACAAGGAAGAGACATACTTCATTCTTATACAGATATTGGTTTATTTAATATCTGTGTCACGGGATGGAGATCTGATTCGACATATGTCACCTTTTGTGATCAGATGAATGTTGTGATTAGCACTTCAAATGCTAATCCAGTAGTAACACAAATTTCAAGTACTCCTGTTTCTGGAGGTAGATATAAGATTGTGCTTGAGTATCGCAAGAGATCAAGCACTGATTATACTACTTGCGGATGGGACACTTCTCGTGCAGCTATCTATAATACCGGAAAAAATATGCCTTGGGTGACTCACCGTCATATCAGCGATACCATTTTTAATGGCAACATGATAGATACAATAAGAGTCGCGAATGGAGATACACTCAAATGGGGATTTGGTGGAAGGTTTTCGGGAGGAGTAATCTGTTATGCTAATATGGCTCCTTCTTTAACCCCTCCTCAAACCAGTAGGTTCTGGCATGATGATTCAAATCCTGCAAACAGAGGTTTGTGGGCAAGAGTTCATAATGGGAATTTAGTTCCATTTGATTCAATCATTGCTGTTCCTGGACCAGTTGGAGATAACATTGTTAGATTGGGAAGAAGTCCAACCAATCAGGATTCGGTAAGATTTTATATGAATGGAGCCTATTGTTTTGGTTCATCCGGAAGTTACCAATGGGCAAATAACATCACTGGCCTCACGGTTGCTAAGAATCTATCTGACGTGCATGGTTTTTCAGGATGGAAAATGGGGGTTGTGCATAAGAATCAAATTCTTGCACTATTAAATTCCATAGTCCAGTTTAAATATGGACGACCTCTTTCTAGTCTGGCTTCGTATGAGGGTTGTATGTTATATAACCCCGACAACGGATTACTAGAGGTTGTAGTAATTGAAATTGGGAACAGTATTCAATCTAGGCCAGTGTTACGTATGATAGATAAGAAAACTGGCGAGATTGTTGCTGAGTTAGATCTTTCATAATTGCTCTTTCAGTATAGCCTAAACCCTGCATGATATTTGATGCAGGGTTTTTTTATTTACCTAAAACAGGGTATACTATGGCTATGATTCTTCTAATTGACTCATCTCAATCTAATTCTTTAAGACTCAGTCTGACTTCAAAGAAAGATAGTGTTTTTGATATTAACATCAAAGCTCACCATACTCAGTCCGAAAAATTACTACCTTTACTAGAAGAACAGCTAACTAAATTTCATCTTAAACTAAGTGATATCACAGGTATTCAAGTTGAAAACAGAGGAGAGGGATTTACTAACCTGAGAATTGGAGTCACAACCGCCAACGCTTTGGCTTTTGCATTAGGTATTTCAGTTACTCCAATAAAAGGAAAAGCCTTAAAAAAGAAAGGGATAATGGTCGTACAGCCAGAATATAGCCGTGCTCCTCATATTACCGTAAAAAAACCACAAGTCTCTAATTAACAAACAAAAATTTAATTACTAACCTTACTACCTGTGCATAACTGGTAGTTTTTTTAATTTTTACTATTTTTTTTGCCTAATCATAGGATAAATATATAAATATTCAGATCGTGGATTGACCTGAGGCAAAAAATGGTGTATAATTACATTAACGAGGTGAAAAGTGGGGAATTGTGGATAAGTTGTGTCTAACTGTTCCTCTAACAATAAGCTATTAAGTTATAAAGTATATGAAATACTTATTTTCTTTATAACTTTTTAAACCTTATTACTTTATAAACTGAGTTTTTCTATGTTTATTGGTGAGTATAATCATACAATTGATGAGAAAGGGAGAATCGCAGTTCCTTCAAAATTCCGCCAGTTATTACGTGGAGGTGCTGTCGTGACTAGGGGATTGGATAATTGTTTGGTTGTCTATACCAAGAAAGAATGGGGGAAGCTTGCTGAAAAGATTGCCTCTTTGCCATTTAACAAAGCCAATGACCGAAGCCTGTCACGTTTCATTTTGGCAGGGGCGATGGAAGTTGATTTTGATGGTCAGGGAAGAGTAACATTACCTGAGTATTTACGAGATTTTGCCAAGTTAACAAAAAAGGCAGTGGTAGCTGGGTTATATAACCGTTTAGAAATCTGGAATGAAGAAGCTTGGAATACCTTTAAAGCGACTACGGAAAAGCAAAGCAATCAGATTGCGGAAGCGTTAGGTGAGATTAATTAATTTAATTCTTAACTTTTAGTTTCTATAGATAGAAACTAAAAATTAGAAATTAAAGTAATGTACCGACACACACCAGTTCTATTACAAGAAGTACTTAGCTATCTAAACCCAAAGCCAGGCGAAAAAATTATTGATGCAACGCTTGGGGGAGGAGGATATACCTTTGCGATAGCTAAACAAGTTGGTAACAAGGGTCAAGTACTTGCCCTTGATATGGACGAACTGGCACTTAGTAATGCCAAATTAAAAATTGCCGATGGCAACATCGGCAATATCGCTTTATCCCATGCAAATTTTAAAGAAATTTCAAGCGTCGCTCAAGAAGAATTCGGCTCGTCACCTGATGTCGATGGTGTTGTCTTTGATTTGGGGCTATCATCAGCTCAACTCGAAGATCGACATCGCGGATTTTCTTTTCAGACGGATGCTCCGTTAAACATGGCGTTTGGTTCAGTAATTTCCAAGAATAGAACATCAACAATTATAAATACAACTCCCGAAAAAGAACTCGCACTGATTATCGGTCGTTTTGGTGAAGAACGTTTCGCCCGCCCGATTGCCCGCGCGATTATCAAAGCTCGTGAAGTTGCTCCAATTGAAACCACAAGTCAGTTAGTAGCAGCCATTGAGCGCGGAGTTCCACCAGCCTATCGACATGGATCTCGTATTCATTTCGCTACTAGAACCTTTCAAGCTATACGCATTGCCACCAATGATGAACTAGAGAATTTAGAAACTGCTTTACGCTCATTACGGGGAATTATGAAAGCGGGTGGAAGAATTGTAGTTGTTTCGTTTCATAGTTTGGAAGATAGAATTGTTAAAAATTTTTTTAAAAATGAAAGCAAAGGCTGTATCTGCCCTCCAAATTTCCCAGTCTGTCGTTGTGGTCACATTCCCTCTCTCGAGATTTTAACAAAAAAAGCTATAACTGCTTCGGAAAAGGAAATAATTGAAAATCCTCGATCACGAAGTGCAAAATTACGTGCCGCTAAAATATTAAAATAATATGACTCGTCATCAATCAACAGTTTCTATAAATCTACAAAAAATAAATATCATCTTGATTGGTGCTTTGATCTTAGCTGCTGTTGGTTATTTTTTTACAATCAATAGCTTGTCAACTAAAGGTTTTGTTTTTAAAGAATTGAAAGAGAAGGTTGCTTCCTTAAATATGGATAAACAGAAAATGGAAAGTCAGGTAACGGCTTTAGCTTCATATCAAAATTTAAATCCTCGTATCCAAACTATGCAAATGGTAGTTTCACGTGATGTTTCTTATATTTCTTGGGATAGTTTTATCGTAGCTCGAAAGTAGCTGTAATCTAACAAAAAAATATGATGGTACGGAATACAAGACGTCATGATCTAAGGAAACCACCGCATCATAGTATGAAAAACCGCGCGATATTAATCTTGGCGGTTATTTTATTATTGCTTGTGGGGCTTGTGGGGAAATTATGCTATTTGCAAATAGTTCGACATGGCCACTATGTTGAAGCAGCCTCAGATCAACATGATGTAACCTATAATCTAAGCCCAGAGCGGGGGAAAATATATATTCAAGAAAATTATTTAACTTCAACTGAGCTTTATCCAATTGCAATTAATAAAGATTTCTTTTCTGTTTTTGCTATTCCCGAGGACATTACAGAACCAGAAGTTAATGCTGAAAAAATCTATTTATTTTTTCATGAAGAAAAAGTTAAACATGAAGTTGAAAAACGTCTTGAACGTGAACGAAAAGATCGTTTAATTAAAGCTTTTGAAGAAGTTAAGAATTTGTCGGAGGTGGAGAGACCAGCTGCCGAAGCTAAAGCAAAATCAGATCATGAAGCCTTACTACGTGATCCTGTTTTTTTGGATTTTGAAAATCAAAAAAGAGAAGAGTTAATTAAAGAGCAACGTGAGATGTTAATTAAAAAGTTCACTGAAGATTTTAGTAAAAGTGATGACACCTATGAGCTAATAGAAAAGAAAATTGAAGAAGATGCCTTGAAGAAGTTTTATTTGTTTATGCTTGATAAAACTGATATTACTCCGAATGATTTAGAAGTAAAAAATGGATCAGTAATTCTATTAAGCGACAATTTAGAAATTAAAGTTCCTGGTTTTAGTTATGCCTTAACTAATTTTCGATTCTACCCTGAAAAAAATATTGGTGCTAATCTGTTGGGCTTTACGAGTTATGAAGATCAATATCAGCACGGGAAGTATGGCCTTGAGGGGTTTTTTGATCAAGATTTATTTGGAAGCGTTGGCTCAGTTCGGTCGGAACGTGGTGCCGGCGGTTTAGTTATTGTTAATAATCGGCAATCTAATGACAAGGTAAATGGTGACAGTTTAGTATTAACGATCGATCGGGCTGCTCAATTTACTGCCTGTAGCAAGCTTGAAGAGTCAGTGAAAAAACATGGGGCTGATGGTGGTAGTGTAATTATTGTTGATCCAAAGACTGGAGCCATTCTTGCTATGTGTTCAATGCCTGATTTTGATCCCAATAATTATAATTTAGTTGATGATATTAGTGTTTATAATAATCCAGCAATTTTTGATCAATATGAACCAGGCTCGGTTTTCAAAGCTATTACCATGGCGGCCGCTTTGGATCAAGGCAAAGTAACTCCAGAAACAACCTATGTTGATAAAGGCCAAGTAATGATTAAAGGTTGGCCAAAACCAATTCGAAATTCTGACTTTGAATCATTTGGAGGTCACGGGACAACTAATATGGTTCAAGTATTAGAAAATTCTTTAAATACAGGGGCAATTTTTGCTATGGAATCGATTGGAGTCAAGAAATTTAGTGAATATGTTAGAGCTTTTGGTTTTGGTGAAAAAACGGGCATTGAATTGGAGGGTGAGGCTGCTGGAAATATTTCTAATATTGTTGGGGGTAATGTTAAAGAAGTGGAAGCAGCTACTGCTTCTTTTGGCCAAGGAATTACCACCACGCCATTGCAAATGGTAATGTCATATGCTGCTATTGCTAATGGGGGAGAACTGTTGAAACCATACATTGTTAAAGAAATAATAAAACCAAATGGTGAACGATCTGTAACCACACCTGCGCCAGCCCGACGAGTTATTTCCGAGCGAACCGCCTCTTTACTAACTGGTATGTTGATTAATGTTGTTGAAAAGGGACATTCTAAGCTTATGCAAGCCCCTGGCTATTATGTTGCTGGAAAGACAGGAACGGCCCAGGTTGCTTCTTCTGTCTCAAAAGGGTATAGTGGGGCCTATATTCATACTTTTATAGGTTATGCACCGGCACAGAGTTCAAGTTTTGTTATTTTAACTAAAATTAATAACCCAAAAGGAGCAAAGTATGCAGAATCAACAGCTGTGCCTTTGGCACGAGATATTTCTCAATTTTTATTAAATCATTGGCAGATCAAAAAAGATCGAACTGATAATATAAAAAAGTAATTCAATATTTAGAATAATACAGATCAGATGCTCAAAAAAATACTACAGAAAAAATTAAAGACACTTTCTTCTCAAATAATCAGGGCTCATAAGCCTGAAATTATTGGTATTACTGGCAGTGTGGGAAAAACAACAACCAAAGAAGCAGTGGCTAAAGTTTTGCAATCACGATTTACAACTCGCGCTTCATATAAAAATTATAATAATGAAATAGGTTTACCATTAACTATAATCGGTGCCGAGTCTCCAGGCCGGTCATTGAAAGGATGGATGTCAGTTTTTAAACAAGCAGAAAAAATAATTTCTGATCCAAAAGTAGCCTATCCAGAAATGTTAGTGTTAGAAATGGGAGTGGACCATCCAGGTGACATGGATTATTTAATTTCTATAGCTAAACCTTCTCGTGCTATTATCACGCGTCTTGGTCGTGCTCACGTAGAGTTTTTTTCTTCAGTTAATGAGTTGCATCAAGAAAAACTGAAATTAGCAAAAGCCTTATCTCTTGATGGTATTTTAATTTATAATTATGATGATGAAAATGTCCGTTCAGCTTGTTCAGATTTTAAAGTCAAGACTATTAGTTATGGATTAACCATTGGAGCTGATGTTAGAGCAACTAATGTCTCCTTACATATTTCTAAAGATAAAGCAGAAGTTGGTATGACGTTTAAACTTGAATATGATGGATCAGTTGTTCCCGTTTTTATTCCTGGGCTCATAAGTCGTCCTAGTTTGTTAGCCGGATTGGCGGCAGCAGCGGTTGGTTTTTCCTATGGTTTTAATGGTATTGAAGTTTCAGATGCTTTACATAATTTTCAGATTCCGCCCGGCAGAATGAATTTAATTGCTGGTATACAAAATACTTTGATTATTGATGATTCCTATAATTCATCACCTGAAGCTGCGAGTGAAAGCATTATGACTGTTTTAGATTTACCTCAAGATCAGTATAACCATTCCTGGGCCATTCTTGGGGATATGAGAGAGTTAGGAAAAGAAAGCCAATCGGCTCATAAACAAATTGGTATTCTTTGTGCAGAAAAGAAAATTGATTATTTAGTAACAGTTGGCGAAGAAGCAGGCTATATTAGTAAAAGTGCTCGGGAGGCAGGAATGAAAGTTAAACATATCCATCATTTTACTGATTCTATGACAGCTGCAGAATTTCTAGTGAATAATATTTCTGATAGAGATCTTATATTAATTAAGGGATCTCAGGCAGTACGTATGGAAAAAATTGTTAAAAAGCTTATGCAAAATCCCAATCAAGCTTCTGAATTATTAGTTAGGCAAGGTATTGAATGGAATTAATAAATAGTTTTGAAATTTTTATAATTTGTAATTTTTAATTTACTCTCATATGTGGAAAGAAGAAAATAATAAACTAGTGCGTGAGTTTACCTTCAAAGATTTCAAAGAGGCCTTTGCTTTTATGACAGCTGTGGCTGAAGTTGTTAATGAGATGGATCATCATCCAGAATGGTCAAATGTATACAATAAAGTGAGTATTTCATTATGTACTCATGACGCAGGGGATATTGTTACTGAGAAAGATCGTGAATTAGCTGCAAGGATTGATAAGATATATTTGAAATGAAAATATAATTTTAAAATCAATAAAGGAAAAAAATATATTGTTTTAATTTATGGTAGTCCCAAGGGGAATCGAACCCCTATTACCAGGATGAGAACCTGGCGTCCTAACCGTTAGACGATGGGACCAAAAAATGAGAAAAAAGTTTAAAAGTTCTTAAAGTTTTAAAGCTTCTTTTCAGGAAAGCTGTAATCTGAAATATAAAGTTATAAAGTTTGTCTGGTGTCACTATTCATAATTACCCCAAAACACTCCCAATAAATTCTTTATGTCCACGAATGAATTCTTCACTAGTCATTGGTTTTTTACCCTCAAGTTGCAATCGACGAACAAGCAGTGAATCTGTGCCACACTGAACAGCTAAACAACTATTATATAAAAAAGTTTTTCCTGGTTTTTGGCTATTTATTTCCACAACTTGTGCGTCAACTTCTAATATTTTTAGTTGTTTGCCTTGGATCCATGTCCAGGCCGAAGGCCAAGAAGTCATGGCTCTAATAAATCGTTCAATATTTTTTGCCGAAGATAGCCAATCAATTATACCATCTTTTTTTTCAAGACGACCAACATAATTTGCCAGGGTGTTGTCTTGCACTTGGGGAGTAATTGCTCCAGCGAGATAATCAGCGAGTGTATCTGGAAGGGTGCGTGCCCCAAGATCAGATAAAGCCACAGCTAAAGAGTCTGCTGTTTCTTCAGGTTTAATTCGATATTCTGCTTGACGGAGCATTGGACCAGTATCCAAGGTTTTATCCATAAGCATTATTGTTACTCCAGTTGTTGAATCACCATTAATCAAGGGAGCTTGTAAAACTGAAGCGCCCCGATATTTTGGTAATAACGATCCATGAACATTTACACAACCAAAGGCGGGGAGACTTAGAATTGATTCTGGAATAATTTGGGCATAGGCAACTACTACCATAACATCTGGTGCCAGCTCGCGAAGATCATCAATAATATGAGAAATTTTTGGTGGTTGAAAAATTTTTAGTCCATAACTACTAGCCACAACTTTAACTGGTGGTGGAGTTAATTCCATTGAGCGTCCAGAGGGCATATCTGGTTGTGATATAACGGCTACAACCTCAAAACGAGCATCTTCGATCAGTGCTTTAAGAGAGGGGACAGAAAATTTTGGTGTCCCAACAAATATGAGGCGTTGTTTTTTCATAATTTATTCTTGACGTATATCTTTAGCTTTATCAATGAATAATATTCCATCTAAATGATCAATCTCATGTTGAATTACTCGAGCCAATAGACCCTCAGCCTCTGCAACTTGTCTTTGCCCTTTTGTATCAAAAAATGAGCATTCAACAGTGCGATATCGTTTTACATTTCCAAACACACCGGGGATTGATAAACAACCCTCTTCACCCCATTCCTGGCGGATAGATTTTTTTACTATTTTTGGGTTAAACATCACTTGTGGTCCGGATTTTGTGCTAACTATAATTAATCTAATATTTTGACCAATTTGTGGAGCAGCCAGACCAATTCCTTTATCAACAATCATAGTTTCGGACATATCAGAAGCTAAGCTGACCAAGTCAGGAATGTTGTTTTGATCAATTTCTACTGAGAGTTCTCGGAGACGTTGATCAGGATGAAAAACTAAGGGTAGAATTTTAGACATAAACATCCTTAATATAGCCGAAAAATTAAGATAAATCAATGGGTGTAACTATTGCGCTCTTGCAAACTTTAGCACAATATACCACTATGAATAGCATATACTCTTTATTGTATAATCACTATGACAGACCAAGCCATTGCCTCATTTAAAGAGATTCTAGAAAATAAAAAAAAGACTCCTAAGCCACCTGCCTATGAATGGCAGGATTTAGCTTTGCGAGTCATACAAGAATTAGGAATTCCTGGCTTTAAAAGAAATTCAGTCTTCAAAGTTTGCCGAGACTTACCTAAGGAAAAAATTCTCCGTGCTTTATCAGATACCAAAGAACTTACCTCAGGAAGTGATCAATGGCGTTATTTTTTTAAAGTAATTGACGCGCAAAAGAAAAGTTAAAAGTTATATCCAATCACAGCATGGCCAACCCCAAACGGACTTTCATATGATAATAATCTTGCTGGCCAGTCAAAATCTTTAACTATTCCTAGTAGAACAGCGATCTGACCAAGATCTTCAACAGCTGCTTCTTCTAGAGTGCTCGCTGGGAGACTAAGCAGTTCTTTGGTCTTACCAGAAATTAAACTAGTAATAATTTTTTGATCTAATTTTTTTGCTTTGGCCAGGTACCCAATTGGAGATTTTTTGCTTAAACGATGTGAGAGATCAGCTGAAATAATTACGGCAATTTTTTTTTCTGAATCTAAAATACATTTTTGTAAATGGTGACCAAGTATGAAGTGGGATTTTAAATTTGAATTAGTAGTTATTAGTGGCAATATTGGTGTAGTCTCTGTCACCCCAGCCAAAGATAAAGAAATTGAAGCTGTATAATGTAGCTCATCATTGGATATAAGCTTGATTGTTTCTTCACTCTCGAGTTTTTCTCGAAATTGAGCAGCTAATTGTAGTTCACCTTTAAATTGCCAACGAGTAACTAAATCTCCAAAAGCACTTAAATCAGAATTAAATTTAGGGGATACATTGATTGCAAATGTATGTATCGGCTTTGTCTCGTCATTACTAATAATCATGACCACATCAGGTTGTGATGTTTGAAGTTGTGAAGCTATAGTTTTACAAGCTTCAAGAGTAGCAGGAAAAAGATCTTGGTTTTTTTTGCCAATATTTGGAACCAGAAGAGGGCTATGAGGAACAATGGCAGCAAAAACTAATGACATAGAAATTTATAGACTTACTGATACTATTGGACCATTATTATGTAGATCTAACATTTTTTGAGAAAAAGTCATTACGTTTTGCCATTTATAGCCAAGTTTTATAAAAGTTTCACCTGAATCAAAAGGTCGCTTAATTCCATTTTCAATAACATAGACTGCTGGTGAGGTTGTTGATTTAACTAAATCTCCATCGTTAAATCGGATTGGATCAACAGTTGGATATTTCTCTAACTCACTTTGAATAACAGGAGTAATTTTTTTATTTTTAAATCTTGTTTTTAAAAACATACTGTCCCAGATTGGTGCTTTAACTCCGGCATTAAGCCAATAAACACCACCTGTTTTTTTGTCTTGAAGTAGAGCACCGGTGGGGTAGGCAGAGGTTACAGAAATTACTTCACCCTCCTGATAACCATCAACGTCTGTTTGACCAGCAGTAATGATTTCTTCAGGGTTAAAGCCAAGTTTTCTAAATGCTTCCATATTAGAAAAACGTCGCTTAGTATTATCAACTAATAAATAGATTTGCCCGGTTGGAATGCGAACAATTGAGTATTGTGAAAAACGAATTGGTTGACCAACTGGATATTTATCAAGATCAGCTTTTGAAACAATTTGGACACGAGAGATGTCGTAACGTGAAGTTAGAGCTCCGCGGGTTAAAAAGGCTCTTTTCATTCCGTTTTCAATTAGCCAAACTCCTGTTTCTCCGCCTACTTGAAGGAGGGAACCATTCAGATAGTTTCTGGTAAAGTATCGTTGCCAAATTTTCCAAAAATTATAATTTCCATTATAAACATGAGGAGTGTAATTATAGAGAGCAGCTGTGGCTTGATTCATTAAAGTAACGGTAATGTCGCCTTTAAAAGTTGTTGAGTATGGGTTAGTAAACGTATAGGTTTGACCAGCTTTAAATCTATATAAATGGGGGTTGTCCATGTAATCACGGAATTGCAAAGAAGCACTATTAATTTGTTTCCAAAAACCACGCCAGCGATCATTACACCCACCACCATCTGGACAACCATAGCCTGTAGCCCAATCTAATCGTCCTTGGCTTGGTGAAGCATCTTCAATTAAGCCCTGTTCTTTCTGTAATAAAACAATAATAAACTTTGGATTTACGCGATTATTTATTGCTCTTTCATAAATAGCTTGCGCAGCTGACATGCTATTACCTGTGGCATCAACAACCTGGTAGGTAGCCAGAAAACTATTCTTTGCTTGAAGTAAAGCCTGTATATCCGCTAACGTCATTCCACTTGAGTCAAGAATCTCTTGATCACTAATAATATAGGCAGGATTAAAATTGCTATCTTGGGCAAGACTAGGGAAAGCAATCACTAGGCCGATAATTACGCTAATACTTGCAGTTATTATTTGTTTTATTTTCATGGTAATTATTTTGTATCTTAAAAGCTTAATTATACTATAATTTTACGCGTTGAACAAACTAATATTTTATCATTTCTTTGGGTTGACAATGGCAAGAAATTGTGGTAGCATTTTGGGTTATTTCTTTAACAATTTGTTTAATTAAAAACCCTTTAAATAAGGGAGAAAGGAGCAATAAAGTAATGAAGAAAGTAGTATTTTTTATAGTTTGGTTTTTGATTCTGATAGTTAGTAAAGAAATTCATGCTAGTTGGGGGACTATTCCAAGCCCAGTTAGTAAAAACTTGAAATCAATAAATTTTATCAACGCAATTGTGCCCTCTTTATATACTGTAGGTGACTCGGGCACAATAATGAAGAGTGATCATCCTCTTGGATTTAACTGGAGGTCATTGCCGTCGCCAACAAATCAAAATCTTATTGGCTTGGGTTCTTTTCAAAATACTCTCCCGATATTCGCTTTATCAAGCAAAGGAGTGGTTTTGAAATCAACTAATGGCGAAAACTGGTCTGTACTCTCAGAGATACAGATGAGCGATAGTCTGAATTTGGTTGGTATCTTCACAACCTCAGCCAAGCTTTATATTTACGGGAACGTAAATAGCCAATTTCATGGCTTTGAGCAATCTACTGTTCATCTATACATTATGAACAATGTAGATGGTTCATATACTGAGACTGTTATCCCTAATCAAACAGCAACATCAATGTTTGATTGGAATGGAGAAATAATAATAGCCGGCAGGGACATGAGCAATCCATTTACGAATGGAAGAGGGTTTCTTATGAATGTAGAAACAAGTGTTAGATACTCTCTCGAAAACTCTTGGCAAGACTATGAGATCGTTTCTGCGCCAAAGCAAGGAAGTGATCAGTACTTGGTGCTAAATTTGAGAACACCTTGTGGTGAATCTCAAAGAGTAGTGAGGTTAAACGGATTAGATAGCATAATCATTCTTTCCGATTTTTCAAAAGAGTATTACCATCGTGGGATGTGCGGTTACGCATACACGGAAGGTGTTAAGTGCTACTTAACACAAATTGGTAAAATTCAAAATTTCATTGGTATAGGAAATAGCCAAAATATAATAAGGTTTAGTCCGGACTCGGGATATAGTTCCATTGAGTATCAGGGGCTTGCTCCTTTGAGGAGTATGGTCCAGATATCCAACCACCATATTGTAATGGTTGGGGATAATGGATTAATAGTAGGAAAAATTGACATTCCGCTGCCCGTTGAACTCTCTTCTTTCACCTCAATGGTGAATGGAAATAATGTTCAACTAAACTGGACAACGTCTTCGGAGATCAATAATTCAGGCTTTAACATTGAGAGATCATCAGCTCCCGGACAATGGTTAAAGATAGGAAATGTAACAGGGAAGGGTACCATCAATTTATCGGTTGAGTATTCATACACTGATAAGAATCTTGCTACCGGGAAATATTCATACAGACTCAAACAAATTGACTACAATGGTAACTACGAATACTTCGATCTCAGCAATGAAGTAATCATCGGAGTTCCGGATAAGTTTATTCTCTCTCAAAACTATCCGAATCCTTTCAATCCCTCAACTACCATTAGCTACTCAATTCCAAGCCCCGGAATAGTCAAGATAAAAATCTTTGACCTATCAGGTAAAGAAGTGATGACGGCTGTTAATGAATACAAGCTAGCCGGCCATCATTCAGCAGTATTGAATGCAAGTAATCTTCCGAGTGGAGTGTATTACTACACACTCAATTCGCAGGGATTCACTGATACAAAAAAAATGGTGCTTATCAAATAAGACCATAAGTTCTTTTAGATTCTAGCTTTGCTCAAACCCCCTCGCAATTCATCGTGAGGCGGGTTTTTTATTTTATTTTTGTGATTTCTAATTTAGTCTGTCATTTTAATTATTTTTGTATGTTATCCCTGAATCTTCTCTGTCATCCCCGCTTGCCTGCCGGCAGGCAGGTGTATGCGGGGATCTGGCTAAAATTATTATCTTATATCATTCACGAGATCCCCGACCAAGTCGGGGATGACAGTGGAGAGTCGAGGATTTCAGAGGGTACTTGTATTGTATGTAACAAGCCTTAGAAAATGTACGTAACAGGTGAGTGAATTCAAGAATGTGGCCGAGCTTACTGTTTGACGAGTCCTCATTATAGTGAGGACGAGGAGTTTAAGCGAGGCTTCTTGAATGAACGATACCTGTAGTACATTTTCTCTAGGCTTGTTATTTTGGTGCCACCTTTTTTTAAAAGGTGGCATAGTTATATTAGAGAGGAATAATATTGATGAGGGTAGGAATAAACTTTATTGAGTAATCAGGGCTAGATCCCTGCCGAAGTTTATCCCGGGCTTGACCCGGGACCGGGATGACGTAGAAAAATAACAGGGATGACAGAGGAAGGTCGGGGATGATATAACCAATAAAAAAAACCGCCCAATCAAGGGCGATTTTTTTTATGAAAGAATATTACTTCACCTTCATCAATATTTCATTCTTTAAATCAAGCGTAATAGAAACCTTGTCACCAGTCTTAATTTTTCCAGCCACAATCTCAGAAGCTAACTCATTAAGAATAATTGTTTGAATGACTCGTTTCAAAGGACGGGCACCAAACGTTTTATCAAAACTTTTCTCTGCCAAAAGATGTTTAACCTCTTTACCAATCTTGAGTCTAATATCTTTATTACGCAAGCGCTCTTCAACTTTTGCCAATTCAAGATCAATAATTTTAACTAAGTCTTCTTTGCTCAAGCTCTTAAAGATAACAATTTCATCAATACGATTTAAAAATTCAAGTTTAAAATGCTGACGCAAAATTTTATCTATTTTTTCTTTCATTTCTTCTTGTTGAATTTTGTTGGCACTGGTTTCATCTGAGCTATCGGAAAATCCAATTGAATATTCACGAATAACTTCGTTACCTAAGTTTGAAGTCATTATGACGATGGTATTTTTGAAATTAACTGTTCGTCCTTTGGCATCTGTTAGTCGACCATCATCAAGAATTTGTAACAGTATATTAAATACTTCTGGGTGGGCTTTTTCAATTTCATCAAAGAGAATAACACTATATGGTTTTCGACGTACACGGTCAGTTAATTGACCACCTTCTTCATAGCCAACATAGCCAGGAGGGGAGCCAATCATTTTAGAAATACTGTGTTTTTCCATATATTCACTCATATCCAAACGAATAAGTGAGTTTTCGTCATTAAACATAAACTCAGCTAAACTTTTAGCTAGTTCGGTTTTTCCAACACCAGTTGGACCAACAAATAAGAAGGATCCCATTGGTTTTTTTTCTTCACTAATACCAACGCGTGAACGTCTAATTGCATTAGCAACGCTTGCGATAGCATCATCTTGACCAACAACCCGATTTGATAGTTCTGCTTCGGCTCGTGATAATTTTTTAACTTCTGATTCAAGCATCTTAGAAATTTGGATTCCAGTCCAGCGGGCGACAACCCGAGCAATATCTTCGGCATCAATCTCTTCTTTTAGAATTTTTTGACCAGAAGTTTCAAGACGAAGTAATTCAGCTTCTTCTTTTTTAATCTTCTTTTCTAACTCAGGTATTTCTGAATAGCGAATTTGAGCAACTTTTGTTAAGTCATCCCCCCGACGTTGAATTGTATCAGCTTCGGCTTTTAAATCATCAATTTGTTTTTTATAGGTTCTAATATTTCCAATAATATTTTTCTCATTATGCCAGCGAGTTTCTATTTGACGGGCTTTTTCTTGTAAATCTGACAATTCTTTATTAATATCTTTTAATTTAGTTTCCGCTTTTCTGTTTTTAGCGCCACCTGCCTTTGTGATTTCTAGTCTACGAATTTCTTTTTTTAACATATCTAACTCTTCTGGAGAAGAATCAATTTCCATGCGCAAAGAAGAGGTTGCTTCATCCATTAAATCAATAGCTTTGTCAGGTAGAAATCGATCGCTGATATAACGTGAAGATAATTTTACAGCCGCTACAACAGCCTCGTCTGTTATACGAACACCATGATGTAATTCATATTTATCTTTAATCCCTCTAAGAATACTGATTGCATCATCTTCGGTTGGTTCACTGACATATACTGGTTGAAAGCGACGTTCTAAGGCAGTGTCTTTTTCAATATACTTTTGGTATTCCTTAATTGTTGTAGCGCCAATAGCTCTCATTGAACCTCGGGCCAGTGCTGGTTTTAACATATTGGCAGCATCAGCCGAGCCATCAGCTGCGCCCATGCCAACAATGGTATGAAGTTCATCAATAAATAAAATTATTCGTCCTTCGTTAGATTCAATTTCTCTGATCAAGGCTTTGAGTCTATCTTCAAATTCACCTCGAAATTTTGCACCAGCAATTAATGATCCAAGATCAAGAGTAATTAATTCTTTATTCTTTAAACTTTCCGGAACATCTCCGGCAACAATGCGCTGGGCAAGGCCTTCAATAATTGCTGTTTTTCCAGTACCAGCTTCGCCAATTAAAACAGGGTTGTTTTTTAGACGACGAGATAAAATTTGCATAACTCGCTTAATTTCATCATCACGTCCAATCACAGGGTCAATTTTATTTTGTCTGACCAAGTCGGTTAAATTATTTGTGTATTTTTCTAAAACTCGAAAACGAGTTTCAGGCTCCGGGCTATCAATTTTTTTTCCACCACGGAGTTCTTTTATTGAAGAAACTAATTTATCTTGAGTTAGTCCAGCAGTGTGGAGAAGTCGCTGAGCATCTGATTTGATTTCAAGGACTGCTAAAAATAAATGTTCAGTGGAAACATATTCATCTTCCATTTTATTTGCTTCTCGTGAGGCTGTTTCAACAATCATGGCCATCTCCGTTGTTCCTTGGACCATGCCAACTGTGGCATGTACTTCAACTTTAGGGATTTTTTCAAGTTCAGTTTCAACTTTTTCTCTAAGTCGTTCGGAATTAATTTTAAGGGTATCGAGGATTGGGCGAACTAAGCCTTCATTTTGCTCTAGGAGAGCCAGTAGCATATGAAGGGCGTTTATATATTGTTGTCCATATTCTTGGGCAACAACTTGAGCATTGATAATTGCTTCTTGAGCTTTGTTTGTAAATTTATCTAACATATAAGATTAGTTAAAAGTTGGATGTTAAATGTTATAAAGTAATTTAGTAGTTATTGGCCAAAAATATTATAATTATTGACCACCTATTAGCACTCATTGACTGAGACTGCTAATTGAACTATAATATAGTATATATATAGTGTCAAGCGTTGCGAAGTGATTATACCTAGCATATACTAATAGTATATAGGCAAACACGTATGTTTGTCTTATCTTTCATATGGTCAGAAACCGACTTTCAATTTTAGGTGTGCCAGTAGATATTATTTCAAGAACCCAGCTAAAGCAACGGTTACTTGATATATTGTCATATCGACATGGGCAACAAATTATAACACCAAACCCAGAGTTCTTATTAGAAGCTCAGCGTAATAGTGAATTTTTATCTGTTTTACGTAGCGCTTCTTTAGCTGTTCCTGATGGTATTGGATTAAAATTTGCCGGATGGCTCAAAGGTGTTAATTTACATCGTTTTACAGGTGCTAGTATTGTTACTGGTTTACTTGGGTATGCAGAAACAAAAAATTTACGTATTGCTATTTTAAATTGGAGCCAGGGACTTTCCAGTAATGATGATATTAAAGAGGCACTTCACAAAAAATATCCAAGACTATTATTTATAGTTGATTCTTTGGAAAAGGATCACATTAATTATAATACAGGGTTAATTAAAAATTTTCGTCCCGATATATTGTTTGTCGGTTTAGGAGCACCGGAGCAAGATATTTTTATAGCTCGTCGAATGCGAGAGCTTCGAACGGTTCGGTTAGCTATGGGTGTTGGTGGTAGCTTTGATTATATTACAAAAAAAATGCCACGAGCGCCTCGCTTGTTTCAAGTCTTGGGCTTTGAATGGCTTTGGCGCTTGATATTAAAACCAAGTACTCGTTGGCGCCGAATTTGGAGGGCTGTAGTTGCCTTTCCGTTATTAGTAATTCGCTGGGAATTACGCCGTTTTCGTTTTCGTCCAAACGTGGTAGCATTTATTGTTAACCAATTTGGGGAAGTTTTAATTCTTAATGCGCGTGGAAAAGGGGATTATTGGGGACTACCACAAGGTGGCACTGAACGAGGAGAGAGTATTGAAACAGCTGTTTCTCGTGAGGTTGCTGAAGAGACAAGCTTAACTGATATTTCAGTTAAGGCCATATACAAAGATATTTATAAGTATTCATGGAGCAAACCCTATACCCATAGTGGTTACAAAGGCCAACGACAAACATTATGTATTATTTCCTATAATGGGCCAACCAGAGCTGTTCGTACTAATCCATATGAGCATAAAGCTTATCGCTGGGTAAAGGTAAGTGAGTTATTGCGACAGAGCAGTCGTGTGCACAAAAAACAGTATGAACTCTTTTTAAAAAAATATTATGAGTTTAATGGAAATAATTCCTAGAATATGAAGTCAAAAAAAATTATTTTAACCGGAGGCGGAACGGGTGGATCGGTAACGCCTTTATTAGCACTTGTACCTTATTTTCAGACGGAAGGTTGGGAAGTGATATGGATTGGTACTCGTACGGGAGTTGAAAAAAAAATTGTCAGTGATGCAAAATTACCTTTTTATGCGATAGCTTCTGGAAAGTTTCGTCGTTATTTTTCCATAAAAAACTTTACAGATCCAATTCTTATAATAATTGGTTTTTTTCAATCTTTATTTTTATTATTAAAATTACGTGCTGATGTAGTAATGAGTGCTGGTGGCTTTGTCTCTGTTCCCGTTGTTTGGGCAGCCTGGTGTTTACGAATTCCAATTACAATTCATCAACAAGATATTAGACCAGGATTGGCTAATCGATTAATGTCAGTTTGTGCATCAGTTATCACAGTAACTTTTGAAAAAAGCTTACAAGATTATAAACAAAAAGCAGTCTGGGTCGGAAACCCTGTTCGCCCAGAATTTATTAAAGCTTTGGAGAGTGGATTAAGAAAACAAACAGCTTTGCCATGGCTATTAATTCTTGGTGGAGGAACAGGATCAGAGGCTCTTAATGAATTGGTTTTAGCTAGTTTACCGACACTAACAAAACAATTTTATGTTATTCATATAACTGGTAACAAGATTTCCGAAAAAGATTTTTCAAGTATATATAACTATGAACCCCATTCTTTTTTACCAGCCGAGAAGATAGCAGAAACAATGAGACAATCAACATTAGTTATTACCCGAGCTGGGTTAGGTACTTTAACCGAATTATCATTTTTGTCTAAGCCAACAATTATTATGCCACTACCTCACTCACATCAGGTTGATAATGCAGCATATTTTCAAAAAAATGAGGCAGCTATTGTTTTATCCCAAACTGATTGTAGTGTTGAAAAATTTATTCAAACAATCATTTCTATGACAGAAGATGCTGCGCTTTTGGAGAAATTATCTCTATCAATTAATAGATTAATAAAACCCGAAGCCGAAAAACAAATTTTTACTATTGTCCATGATTTAATTAGACGTTAGTATGGATTTTTCTAAAATAAAAACAATTTACATGATTGGGATCAAGGGAGTTGGTATGACCATGCTCGCAGAATTTTTAGCTCAGCAAAAATATAGTATTTCTGGTAGTGATACGGGTGAAGTGTTTATGACTGATGCTGTCTTAGCTAAAGCCGGTATCACAGTGTATTCTGGATTCTCAGGTGAGCATCTACAATCAAAACCTGATCTTGTTATTTATTCAACTGCCTATAATGAGCAGACCAATGTCGAAGTTAAAGAGGCTATAGAAAAAAATTATAAGATAGTAACTTTTGCTCAAGCCTTAGGAGACATCTTTAATACTCATTTTGGTGTGGCTGTTTGTGGTTCTCATGGGAAAACAACTACTACCGCTTGGCTTGGGTTTGTCTTAGCCAAAGCGGGACTACAACCTAATGTTATGGTTGGAGCACGTGTTCCTCAATTTAATGGTGCGGGATTAACAGGGAATTCTAATATACTTGTTGTGGAGGCTGATGAATATCAAAATAAATTACAATATTTTAATCCAAAAATGATTTTGTTAAATAATATTGACTATGATCACCCAGATTTTTTTCCATCTAAAGAAAGTTACGAACAAGTGTTTACTGATTTTATACAAAAGCTACCTAAATCTGGCTGTCTGATTGCAAATAGTGATGATGAAATTGTAAAAAAAATAATTTCACAAAACTTAAACTGTAAAGTTATTACCTATGGTTTGAATGATGATGCTGACTACAAAGCTACTTCTATACACTACCAAAATGGTAAACAATATTTTAATGTTTCTTTAAAAAAATCTGAGGAGGTAGAAGAAGATGAAACAAATGAGTTGGGTATTTTTTCAATATCATTAGTTGGACAACATAATATTTATAATGCTCTAGCAATAATAGTCGCATCTCTTGAGCTAGGAGCAGACCTTCTTTTGGTTCGTCGTTATCTTTCTGAGTTTTCGGGTACTGCTCGTCGTTTAGAATTATTAGGTGAATATAAGGGAGCTACTATTATTGATGACTATGCACATCATCCAACGGAAATACAGGCCACCCTGCAAGCACTTCAACAACGGTATGCTGGTAAAAAAATTAGAGTAATTTTTCATCCTCATACTTTTACTCGAACAAAAGCCTTTTTAACTGACTTTGGAAAAAGTTTTTCAGGTGCCAATGAAGTTGTGGTTTTGGGAATTTATGGTTCAGCTCGAGAAGTTCAGGGAGGAATAAACAGTCAAGAAGTTGCGGAGGAAATTAAAAAGAACGGTCTTGATAATGTACATAACATTAATTCACTATCTGAAGTAGAAGCATATTTACGAGAAACTATTTCTGAAGGTGATGTTATTGTTTTAATGGGGGCAGGAGATGTGTTTAGAGTTGGTGAAAACTTACTTAAAGAATCTCAATAACTTTATGATAATTGAAGAATTAATACAAAAAGACTATCCTTTAGCTCCTTTGAGTACATATAAGATTGGAGGGCCAGCCGAATTTTTTATGGCTGTTTCTTCACAGGAAGAGCTTAAAGGAGCGATTGCTTGGGCCAAAGAACACTCACAGCCAATAACTATTTTAGGCGGTGGTAGTAATATTTTAATTCATGACCAGGGGATTAAAGGTTTGGTTATAAAACTAGATAATAATACGATTATAACGAGTGACACAACTATGATAGTCGGTGCTAGTTCTAATGTCTGGACAGTTGCAGAAACTGCTTGGGAAAAAAAATTATCTGGAATTGAATGGTCAATTGGAATTCCTGGGTCAATGGGTGGCGCAATTCGTGGTAATGCCGGGGCTCATGGTGGATCATTTGATACCGTGGTCTCTGATGTTGTTGCGTTTGATATACAGAAATTAGAATTTTTTAAAGTAAAACCAACGGACTGCCATTTTGCCTATCGTCACAGTATTTTTAAAGAAAAATCTGATTGGGTTGTTTGGGAAGTGACACTTCAATTATCAGCAGGGGATCCAGAAATTATGAAACAGCAGATTCAAGAATATAAAAATTATCGTCTTCAATCTCAACCCAAAGAGCCTAGTGCAGGTTGTGTTTTTAAAAATTTATTAGTAAGTGAGATTGAGAAAAGTAGTCCCGCAGTTATAGAAATGGCAAGTCAGGAAGGAAGGATTAAAGGAGGAAAAATTGGTGTTGGATATTTGATTCAGAAATTGGGATTAATGGGGTATAGTGTTGGTGGTGCCAAGATCAGTGAGATTCATGCTAATTTTGTTGTAAATAATAATCAGGCACAAGCCAAAGATGTGGCTGAAATTATGGAATATGTCAGAGCACAAATTAAAAAGAATTATAATATAGAATTAGAAAATGAAATTCAATATTTAGGATTTTAATTATAGATTATATGAAACCATTTATTCCTTCAGACATTATAGATCAGTTAAAAAAAATTAAGAATTGCCAAGCAATTTTACTTATGGGATCTCGAGCGCAAGGAAAGGAAAATAAAAATTCTGATTGGGACTTTTATATAATTTTAAAAGATGGGTCCAAGTCATGGCGAAAAGCCTGGAAATATAAAAATACCTGGATAGAAATATTTTGTGTTGATAGCAAGACAATGAAAAATGATTTTGCAAAAGATCTAATTGAAGGCAGGGGACTAATAACGTCTATGCTCGCGACTGGTTTCATAGTTTTAGACTCGCCTCGAAAGACGCTGTTTAATTTAACCCAAATAGCGAAAAAAAATTGGAACAAGGGTCCTAATAAACTTACACAATCAGAATTGAATTGGATTAACTTTGATATCAGCACCTATCTACAGAATATTGAAGATTGTATATCAAAAAATAATCCCGCTCATACAGTATTCAATCAAGCCTATAACGATTTTATCCGATATTATTATCGTTTGAATAATGCATGGATTCCAAGGCCAAAAAAGTGTTTATACGATTTAAAGGTTAACCATAAGAAAATGTATCAGTATATAGAAGCTATTAATAAACAGAATAATTGGCAGAAAAAGGCTCATTTACTTATAAAACTTGGTCAATATATTGGAAAAAAACATAAGCTTTCTCTTAATGGTGAGTTGCCAATTATGCGAGAAAAGCCCTAGTTTTATTGAAATTTTACTCATTAGGTGTGCCTTGCATTTATAGACAAAAAATGCTATAATTTTTTTATACAGATGGCTCTGCGTGCCATTTATTTTGCATTTCGGAAGGCAATTTTAAACGTAAGTTATTAAATTTTAATATATATTTCTTATGACGAAAAAAAGAAGAAATTGGTTGATTGTAATTGCACTATTAGTTATATTGATTGGTGGTGGTATTTTTGTATCATCTAAAAATAAGTCTAAAATTGAATATACGACAGTAGCAGTTACAAAAGGTAAACTCGTGCAGACTGTTAATGAAACAGGAACAATCACTCCGGCTAAAGAAATTGAATTAAACTTTTTAAACTCCGGGCAATTATCACAGATAAACGTTAAGGTTGGTGATCAAGTTATGCCTGACCAGGCCTTGGGTCAAATAGATTCATCAAATTTAGCTATTAGAGAAAGAGAAGCTTTGGCAAGTCTGAATGTAACTTTGGCAAATGTCGCTCAATCACAATCAAATCTTGATTCTGCTCGTCGTGATTATGATAGACAAAAAGCTAGTTTACAAGAAGCCCTTAATCAAGCTGAAAAAAGTCAGCGTGATCTTGAAGATACGTCAAGTGGAACGATAACAACTTATGAACAAGCTGTAACAACGGCAGAGTCAGGACTTGTCTCAACTAAAGCAACTCTTCAACGTGGAATTAATAATAAAGCTGATGCTCTTGGATTAAATATAGAAAATAAACTTGCTGCAGGAACCACGTCATTAGATGCTATTGATCGAATCTTGAATGATTCTGATGCTCGACCAACTCTTAGTATTCAGAATTCTTCATATCTTACTTTAGCAACTTCAAGCCATGCCAATGCAGATGGCTTGCTATCTCAAGCAGCGAGTGTTCTTGCAGCTTATAAAACTAACAAGAATTTTCTAGACAGTTCATACACTTCTACACAGACAGCTTTAAGTAAAGTTTTTGAAGCCTTGTCACATATGTATAATGCTCTAACGAGTAGTATTTCTTCATCTGCCTTTACTCAAGCTGAACTTGATGCGTATAAAACCAGTATTGATAGCCAAATTTCTATAACTTCTGCTTCTATCTCATCTTTGCAAGCAGCTAAGCAAGCTCTTGAGGATGCAAAATTACAATACGAAACAAGTGTGTTGTCGGCTGAACAGAGTATTAGTCAGGCCCGTGCCAGTTATGATAATGCTTTGCGAACCGCACGAAATTCTGTAGCCACTGCTCGAACAAATCGTGATCAACAATTAGCTTCAGCTCAAGCGCGAGTTGATAGTGCGGAGGCTAGCCTTTCGGTGATAACAGCTCAGATTGCTCAAGCTCAATCAAGTGTTGATTTAGCGAGAAATCAATTAAACGACACAATCCTAAAATCACCAATTAAGGGAATTGTTACAAAAGTTAATTACCAGGTTGGTGAACAGGTTAGTCCACAAAAATCATTTTTATCAGTTCTCACGGAAAATAATTTTCAGCTGGAAATTGATATAGCTGAAACTGATATTAATAAAGTTAAACAAAATAACCAAGCTTTAATTACGCTTGATTCATTTGGTGAAGCTAACACCTTTTCTGGAACCGTCTATTTTATTGAACCGGCAGCCACTATTATTCAAGGTGTGACGTATTATAAAGTAAAGATTAGTTTTGACCCAGGCACACAACCTGTCAAACCTGGCATGACAGCAAGTGCAGTTATTACTACAGCTGAATTAGATAATGTTTTAATGATGCCATCACGAGCTATTGTTGAAAAAGATAATCAAAAATTTGTAAGAATTCTGGAAAATGAAACACCACGCGAAGTTGCTGTTACCATTGGATTAAGTGGTGATGATGGAATGGTAGAAGTTACAAGTGGTGTTAAGGTAGGTGATAATGTTGTGACCTTTGTTAAAGATCCAAGTAAGAAATAACTTGTCAAAGAAAATAACCTTGAGATAAATGATTCTATGTTAATGAATATTAAGGATCTCAAAAAAGAATATACTACCGGTGAGGTCGTGACCAAAGTGCTTCACGGCCTTTCCTTTACTATTGCTAAAGGCGAGTTTGTTTCAATCATGGGTCCTTCTGGTTCTGGAAAATCAACCTTGATGCATATTTTGGGATTTCTTGATCGAGCGACTTCAGGTGTTTTTGAATTTGAGGGTCAGGATGTAACGTCACTATCAGATGATGATTTGGCTCGTTTTAGAAATGAAAAAATTGGCTTTGTCTTTCAATCATTTAATTTATTACCCCGAACCTCGGTTTTGGAAAATGTTAAATTACCTTTGCTTTATGCTAAGGATAAAAGTATTAATGTTACCAAACGAGCAACTGAAGTATTGGAAATGGTGGGTTTAGGTCATCGTCTTAACTACTTCACCAACCAAATTTCTGGTGGAGAAAAACAGCGAGTTGCGATTGCTCGAGCTTTAATTAATAAGCCTTCAGTTATTTTTGCTGATGAGCCAACTGGTAACCTTGATTCAAAGTCAGGAACTCAGGTTATGAAAATTTTACAAGATTTAAATGAAGCTGGAAATACAATTATTTTAGTGACTCATGAAACCTATACCTCAGAACATGCCAAGCGCATTATTAGTGTCCGAGATGGAGAAATTGTTAAAGATGAACCAGTCCATAACCGTCGTTTTGCTAAAGAAGGTGAGATTTTGAAATAACGTTGAATATTGATTTATTATTTCATGCAATTTTTTTCTAACCACAATAAACAAATTGTAACCTATTCTTCGTTTCAACTTGTTAAAGATATATTGAAATTACTCAAGCCATATAAATGGCGATTCTTTTTTGCATCATTACTTAGGCTCTTGGGAGATTTAGCTTGGTTGTACCCGGCCTATGCCCTTGCTTTTATTATTACTTTTTTAACAGAGTATAAAGCTGGCGACCCACTTAACAAATTGTGGTTAGTAGTTGCTTTATTCTTTGTTGCAATCGTTATTAGAACAGTAGGTCTTTTTCTATCTAAACATTTTGGCTATGCGGTTGGAGAAAGAATAGCCATTGACTCAACTTTGAATACTGTTAAACACATGTTTCGACTGGATATGTCTTGGCATGAGCGTGAGAATTCAGGTAATAAAATTAAAAGAATTCAAAATGCTGGAGACGGACTAAATAAGATAGTTAGAATGTGGTTTAACAATATTATTGAAATTTCTGTAAATTTAATTGCAATTAATATTATAATTGCACAGTTTGATAAAACAGTATTGTTAATGATTATAGTCTTTTTGGTTTCATATTTTATTATCTCAGGGATAATGACAAGAAAAGCCAGCCAAGCTTCATATAAAGTGAACATTGAAGAGGAAAATGTGCATGGACTATTATTTGAAGCAGTTAATAATATTAGAACCGTAAAAGTAATGTCAATGATTGGTACATTATATAAAATGCTTACCTCCCGAACTGATATTCTATTCCGTAAGCTTAAAGAAAGAATTTTTTTATACCAATCACGTAACGCTTTTTTATCTTTTTGGGGAGGAGCTTTTAAAATAGCGATAATGATTTTGATAATAAAGGGTATCTTGGATGGCCAGTATGCAATTGGTTTCTTAATTTTGTTCAATATGTACTATGGAAACTTAAGCCATTCAATTGATGAGTTAGCTTTTGTGAGTGTAGATTTTGTTGCTGCAAAATTAAGTGTCTCTAGAATGAAAGCAATTTTAGATCAACCAATTACTATTGATGATGAAAAAGGAAAAAAATTATTATCTCGAGACTGGAAAAAAATCACCGTACAGAATGTATCCTTTTCTTATGGAGATAATAAAGTCCTTGACAATGTTTCGTTTGAAGTGCGACGGGGTGAAAAAATAGGTATTGTTGGGCTTTCAGGAGCAGGGAAGTCAACCCTTTTTAAATTATTATTAAAAGAACGAGAAGAGTTTGCTGGAGATATTCTTTTTGACTCCACGTCTATTAAAAAAATTAAAAGTAATGATTACTTTAAAGTCGCTTCAGTCGTTCTCCAGGATACAGAGGTGTTTAATTTTTCTTTGAAAGATAATATTACTATTACTAATGTTGAAGAAGAAAAAAATGAAAAGTTACTAAAGAAAGCCCTATCAACAGCGCATATTACTGATTTAGTGGCTAAGCTTCCTGATGGTTTGAATACATTGATCGGAGAAAAGGGTGTAAAGTTATCTGGAGGTGAAAGACAAAGATTGGGAATCGCTCGAGCTATTTTTAAAGAACCTCAAATTTTGTTGCTTGATGAAGCTACTTCTCATCTAGACCTTGAATCAGAAGAAAAAATTCGCGATTCATTAAATAAGTTTTTTGAAACCGTTACCGCTATTGTTATTGCACATAGGTTAACAACCATTAAACAAATGGATAAAATTTTAGTTATTGAAGATGGTAAAATTATTGAATCTGGGAATTTTGAAAAGTTGTATGCAGATCATGGAAGATTTTATGAATTATGGGAAAAGCAGAAACTATAAATATTACACATGACCTTTAATTATTTTGCACAATTAATTAAGAGTGCTTTTCGAGCTCTAAATGCGGCACGTCGTCGTAGTCTTTTAACGATGCTTGGAATTATTATTGGTGTGGCTGCCGTTATTATTATTATCGCTATTGGTGCCGGTGCTCAATCATTAATTTTGTCTCAAGTATCAACCTTTGGTGCAAATTTAGTTGGAGTCTTGCCTGGTAAATCAGAAAAAAATGGGCCCCCTGCTTCAGTGATGGGTGTTACAATTACCACCTTAACTTTGGATGATGCAAAAGCCTTGGCTGATAAAAGTAATGCTTCCTCATATTTCAGCAGTAGCACCGTTTACTCGTGGTGTTGGAACACTTACGTGGAAGGATCAAAAATATGATACCAGCTTAAGTGGAACGAGTGCAGAATATTTAAACGTTGAAGGTGGAGAGGTTGCAGAAGGTAGATTTTTTGGGGTTGAAGAAGAAGCTGGGGTGGCACGAGTCTTAGTGCTTGGTAGTACTGTTAAAGAAGAGTTGTTTGGTCAAAGTGAAGCCATTGGTCAAACTGTACGTTTAAAAAATTCTGGGTATACGGTGATTGGCGTGATGGCAGAACGTGGTACTGTCGCTTTTCAAAATTATGATGACCAAGTTTTTCTTCCAATCACAACTATGCAACGAGAAGTTGCCGGTGTTCGTCATCTTGGATTATTACGTGCTAAAGTTGATTCGGAAGAATATGTTGATCAGACAGTTGCGGATATTGAAGCTACTTTACGAGAACGACATAATATTACCGATAAGTCAGGGGACAGTGATGACTTTTCTGTTCGTAGTGCTCGTGATGCTTTGAATATTTTAACTTCAATTACTGATGGTCTTCGTTTCTTTCTTGCTGCGATGGCTGCTTTATCATTGTTGGTTGGTGGTATTGGTATTATGAATATTATGTTAATTCGGGTGGTTGAGCGAACTCGTGAAATTGGATTACGTCAAGCAGTTGGCGCCAGACGTTTTGATATTATGGCACAATTTTTAGTGGAGTCAGTGGCTATTACATTTTCTGGTGGATTGATTGGAATTGTTGTTGGCGAGGTTTTGTCGTTTGTTATTGCTTTTGTGGCACGTCAGTTAGGTTATGATTGGCCGTTTAGTTTTTCACTTTCAGCTATATTGCTTGCTGTGTCTGTATCAGTGGCCGTTGGTTTAATTTTCGGTTTATATCCAGCCGCTAAGGCGAGTAAATTAGATCCGATTGAAGCTTTGCGATATGAATAAGAGTAATAAAGTAAGTAATAAGGTTTATAAAAAATTCAAATTTAAACTTTATAACATCACAACTTTATAAACTTTATAACAGTTTCCCGTTATGACAATTATTTCTTCCATAAAAAATTCACTAAAATTAATGCGCGCTAATAAAGCACGCACGTCATTGACGTTGCTTGGTTTAGTGATTGGTATCATGACGGTCATTATTGTTTTTGCTGCTGGAGAAGGAATTCGTGGTTTAGTCTTAGGTCAAATTGAATCATTCGGGACGGATACAATTATCACTGAAATAAAAGTTCCAAGCACAAAATCAGGCTCCGCCGGTGAAAGTGAATCGGGAAATGCTCAAGCCTCTGGGGTCCAGGTTACAACCTTAACAGTTGAAGACATGGAAGCAGTTGAGAAATTACCAAATATTAATAAAGGCTATGCGGCTGTTTTATCACAAGAGCAAGTAAGTTTCGGCAATGAATTACGACGTGCTTCTATAATGGGAGTAAATGCTAACTATATTGAAATTGATGCTGGATCAACCGTTAAATTTGGAAGATTTTTTACTGAAGCTGATGATAAGAGTTTAGCGACTGTCGCGGTTATCGGGCAGGGGATGAAAGAAAAATTATTTGGTGAAAGTGACGCGATCGGCAAAACAATTAAATTACGTAATGAACGATTTACAGTAATTGGCATCATGGCGCCACGAGGAGCAGTGATGTTTATGAATTTTGATGACTATGTTTATGTTCCACTTCGTACCTTACAAAAAAAGTTAATGGGCACTGATTATGCTTCCTACATGGTTCATCAACTTGAGGATGTGCGTGCTAGCGAGGCAACGGCTGAGGATATTCGTTACACGATGCGACAACGTCATGATATTACAGATCCAGTAAAGGATGATTTTCGAGTTTCAACAATGGTTGAATCACTTGAAACCCTTGATACAATTACGAGCGCTTTAACCTTTTTATTATTAGCCATTGTCGCAATCTCTCTTGTTGTTGGTGGAGTTGGGATTATGAATATTATGTATGTGTCGGTTACAGAACGCACCATGGAAATTGGTTTGCGTAAGGCAGTTGGTGCTTCCTACAAAGATATATTGCAGCAGTTCTTAGTTGAAGCAATTTTAATTACTTTAACCGGTGGTGTGGTGGGCAGTATCCTGGGAACAATTATTTCTTTTCTCATATCACTAATAGCTAATGGCTTAGGTTTTGATTGGCGTTTTGCTATTCCTGTTCAGGCTTATCTTATTGCCATTAGTTTTAGTTTAGTTTTTGGAATTATTTTTGGAGTTACACCTGCTCGTTCGGCCGCCAAGCTTGATCCGATTGAGGCGTTAAGGACGGAGTAGGTTTTCTGTCATCCCTGTTATTTTTTATACGTCAATCCTGCTTATATACTGTCATCCCCGACTTGGTCGGGGATCTGGTCTTGATTCTATAATGTATATGTCATCCCCGCGAAGGCGGGGATCTAGTCTTAATTCTATAATGTATATGTCATCCCCGACTTGGTCGGGGATCTCGTGAATACTATGTGTAATAGATTTTACACAGATCCCAGCTTACGCCTGCCTGCCGGCAGGCGGGGATGACATGTAAAAATATAGGTATGACAGGGGAAAGTTGGGTCGTTATATATATTTTAAAAATAAAGAAGCCACTGCGATATCCTGCAGTGGCTTGTTTGTTTTTGAAACTTTATCTTGCTCTTCCGGCAACTACTATCCGGCTTAGGAGGTTTACGGGAATCCCGTCGTTTAAAACCATTCGGTTCCAGCTAGAATACCCGTATTCATCAGAAGATTTGTAAAGCAAGTATGGAAAATATGAAACATTTTCGTTCATTATGAGAAATAATCTTGATCCAAATTCTTCGACAAGAAATCCCTCAACTGTTTCTTGAACATAATTAGGCATTACATATACACCCTTTAATGCCAAGGTTCTTTTGAACTCTTCTATAGTAACTAGTGTATCATTTTTTTGCTTCCATTCTTTGATCTTCTTTGATCCGATTATTTCTTTCAGATCATCGGCATACAAATACCCACCGTCAGTGAATCGCATAGTTTCTTGCGCATACGCTGATGAATAAATAAAACAAATGAATAAAGCAATAGCAATGATTAAGTTTTTCATTTTAATTCTCCTTCTGCCTTTTAGGCGTTTAAGTTATGTTTTTTGATTAAGAATCTACTGACCTTTAGGTCCTCTATTACCAGAAGACCAGTATATTCTTAATCAAAATAACTAAGTAGGAGATATGAGTACTTGATTGTCAATGAACTCTTATGAGCCTATTATATCATATTATCATATATTTGTCAAGTCCTCTTCAAAATAGCCCTTAAAATAGGGGGTTTATTTGTAAAAACGGGTAATGGCTGGTATACTGGACTATATGCTTAATGACTCAAATAGCACTCCTAATCTCTTGAACCAATACCAGAAATATCAGGAGGATGTAGCTCAAAAGCCCCCTCTGACAGGTGGTTTTCGTGAACAACCAAAGAAAAAACGTTCAATTATATTATTTATTGTTAAGACAATTTTCTTTACCGTCTTAACGGTTTTATGTTTAATCATTCTCTCAATTGCCATTAACTTACGTAGTATTTCTACAATCTATCGTGGAGTTTTTGAAGGTAAGAGCAATCTAGAAGAATCATTAGTTTTTGCTCAAAAAAGAGATTTTGTGATTGCTGATAGTAAAGCTGATTCTGCGGTTCAAAATTTTAAATCTGCTGCTACGGAATTAGAAAAAATAAATCTAGGACCATTAACCTTAATTCCTGAAGTTAAGGCATATAAAACAGACGCCAAAAATTTGGCAAGTGGTGGCATGCACTTAGCAGAGGCAATGAGCAAGGGGGTTAAATATGCCTATAGCTTGGAAGGAATTTTAGGGAAAAATAGTAGTCTAGGTTTTTCTAAGTTACCAACCGAAGAGAAACGTCGTATTCTTTCAACAATCTATACTGCAGGTCCGACTCTGGCTGAAATTGAACAACTTTTGGAAATAAGTTTAGTGGAAATTCAAAGTGTCAAATCATTTACTTGGATTGGCCCTTTGACAGTACGTATTAAAGAGCTAACAGAAAAAGTAACTGTTGGACAAAAAACAATGGCCTCGGCTTCACCCTTAACTCGGCTTTTGCCTTCAATACTTGGTTACCCAAAGCCAGCTAACTATTTATTTATTCTTCAAAATAGTGATGAGTTGCGTCCAACCGGTGGATTTATTGGCACCTATGGAATCATTCAAACCAAAGATGGAGACATTACACGTTTTGATACTCATGATGTCTATCATCTTGATATGCCAGTTAAAGATAAAGTTAACGTCACCCCGCCTGAACCAATCAAAAAATATTTAGTTGATAAATGGTATTTCCGAGATGCTAATTGGGCACCGGACTGGCCAACCGCGGCCGAGAAAATTCTTTGGTTCTATAATTTGGAAAATCAAGCTCAGCCTAAACCAGACCCGATTAAAGATTTTGATGGTGTAGTTGGAATAACGCCGGAGGTAATTATTGAGTTAATGAAATTGACGGGACCAATAACTGTTGATGGAGAAATCTATACGCCTGATAATTTTGTTGATTTACTGCAGTATAAAGTTGAAAAAGATTTTGTTAGATTAGGTGTGCCTTCTTGGCATCGCAAAGAAACCGTTGGACAGATTGCGACTATTCTTAAGCAACGATTACTAGATTTGCCATTAGATCGTTGGCCAGAATTAATTAGATTAGTAGGTGATAATATGGCTCGAAAAAATGTCTTGCTGTACTCAAAAAATCCAGAAGTAAAAGCAGTTGTAGAAAGTGAAGGCTGGAATGGTGAAGTAAAAAAATATTGGGGGGATTATTTAATGGTAGTTGATGCCAACATGGCAGCTTTAAAAACTGACTCAGTAATGAAAAGACAGATTGACTATAATCTTACTCAAGATAAGAATGGAGATTTGATGGCAAACGTGACACTCAGTTATTCTCATCAAGGCGCTCCAAGTTGGAAAATTAGTCGTTACCAAAGTTTTACAAGAATATATGTTCCTGAGGGGAGCACCTTGCTCAAAACTTCTGGCTTAGAATCTGGTTCAGTTGTTTCGGGTGATGAATTTGGACGTACTTATTTTGGTGGTTATTTCAAAGTTTCACCTCGTGAAAATGCTCAGCTAACTTTTCAATATAAATTACCACGTCGGATGGTTGAAAATATGAAGAAATATAATAACTATGGACTTCTAGTTCAAAAACAGCCAGGATCTGGCCTTGTTGGTTTGTCAGTTGACGCTACCTTCAATAATCAGATAAAATCCTATGAGCCAGTGAACCTCTTGTCAGACACTCCAGACGACCATTCATTTTTTAGTGATGGTGATTTAAACATTGATCGTAATTTTGTCTTTAATTTTTAATTATGTTTAGTAAAAGAATTGGTATTGACCTTGGCACAACCTATACTCTTGTTCATGTTCCTCGACGAGGAATTGTTATTAATGAGCCATCAGTGGTTGCTATCTCAATGAGTGATAAAAAAATCTTGGCTGTTGGTAATGAAGCTAAAGACATGCTTGGCAGAACGCCAGGAAATATTATGGCGATCAAACCACTTAAGGATGGAGTTATTGCGGACTATCATACCACCGAAGCTATGTTACGATATTTTATAAATAAAGCTTTGTCAGGTGTTCGTTTGTTTCGTCCGGAAGTTATGGTAGCTGTACCTGCCGGAATTACTTCAACTGAACGTCGAGCGGTTATTGATGCCACAATTGCTGCCGGTGCCAGAGCGGCCTATATTATTAAAGAACCAATTGCGGCGGCGATTGGAGCTGATATTCCAATCGGTTCTGCTTCAGGACATATGATTGTTGATATTGGTGGAGGAACTTCGGAAATGGCAGTTATTTCTTTGGGCGGTGTTGTAACATCAACATCTGTTCGGGTTGGTGGAAATCGTTTTGATAGTTCTATTACTGATTACATTCGTCGTAAATATAATTTAGTCATTGGTGAACGAACCGCTGAAGAAATAAAAATTACCATTGGCAGTGCTCTGTATCTCGAAGATAAATTAACTATGGAAATTCGTGGTCGAGATATTATTACTGGTTTACCACGTAATATTATTGTGACTTCAGATGACGTCACAGAAGCAATCCAAAATGAATTGGAAGCAATCATTGCAGCTGTAAAAAATGTCTTACGAGAAACTCCTCCAGAATTGTCTTCAGATATTATGGACAAAGGTATGGTCTTGTCTGGTGGTAGTTCACAACTTCGTAATCTTGATCAGTTATTATATCGAACAACTGATGTGCCCGCCTACGTCGCTGATGAAGCACAACTTTGTGTGGCCAAAGGAACCGGTATTGCTTTGGAGAATCTAGATTCATATAAGAGAAGTATCTTTGCCACCAAGTAAATTTTGGAGTTTTGCAGTTTTAGTTTTTTTATTTTTTTGTAATTTTGATTTCTATGCTTATTGGAATTGATGCTTCTCGCGCTAATCGACTTCATAAAAGTGGTACTGAATGGTATTCATATTATTTGATTAGGGCCTTGGCTCAGATTGACTCCAAAAATACCTATATTCTTTATACTGATGCTCCATTAACTGAAGGTTTGGCTGATTTAACTACAAATTCGCAACATAAAACTTTTGTTACTTCGGTTAGAGAAAATGGTATGCAGCCGGTTCGTAGTCCACATAATAATGTCAAAGCCAAAGTGCTACGCTGGCCATGGAAATTTTTCTGGACTCAAGGAAGGCTGTCTTTAGAAATGATTTTTCATCGTCCAGATATATTATTTGTTCCAGCTCATGCGTTGCCAATATTTCATCCAAAAAAATCAGTTGTGACTATTCATGATATTGGCTTTCGAAATAATGCTTCTCTATATGAGCATAATCAAATTGGGGCTGATAGTCGTCGACGTCGGAGTCTAATAAATTTTTGTATTCGTCTTATAACCTTTGGCAAATATGGTGCTACTAGTTTTGATTATCTTGAATGGTCAACTAAGTTTGCCTTACATCAAGCTGCCACTATTATTGCTATTTCACAGTTTACAAAATCGGAATTATTATCAGCTTATAAACCAAAGCCAGAAAAAATTTCCGTTGTCTATAATGGATATTCAGAAGATTTATATCATCCTCTCCCAGATGACAGAACAAGTGACGAAGTTTTGCAACGATATGGAATTAGCCGACCTTATTTTTTTTATGTTGGTCGTCTTGAAAAAAAGAAAAATACTGCTACCTTGATTGAAGCTTTTGCTTTACTTAAAAGTAAACAAGGAGAAAATTTTAAACATAAACTCTGCCTAGTAGGGGACGCCAGTTATGGTTTTGATGAAATCAAATATACAATTCATGAATATGGTTTGGTAAATGATGTTATTGTTACTGGCTGGATTGCTGAAAAAGATTTACCATATATTTTTGCTCGAGCCGAGGCTTTTGTATTTCCATCAAATTATGAAGGGTTTGGAATTCCTTTGCTTCAGGCGATGGCTACGGGTACTCCGATTGCTGCTTCGAATATTGCTTCCATTCCAGAAATTGTCCAAGAGGCTGCCATTTTGTTTGATCCAAAAGATAGCCAAGATATTGCCGAAGCTCTGGCTCGAGTTCTGTTTGATGAGACGCTTCGTAAAAAATTAATTGAGCACGGCAAGCAAAGAGTTAAACAATTTAGTTGGCAAAATACAGCTCATGAAACATTAGAAATTTTTAATAAACTCAAAACAAAATGATTTTTTAATCTGAATTGATGCTATGTCTATACGAAAAAAAATAGTTTTAGTTATGTTACTTTTTTTGTGCGGGACGCAAACCCAAGCTTTGGTTTTTGGTGCGCAGCCAGAAAAGAGTTTACACGAAACAAAAAGAACAGACTCAATTATAGTAAAATATAAAGGAGAAATTTCTGCTCGTAAAATTATTTTAACCTCTACTGATACTGTAGAAAAAGCCATTGCGCGATTTAATAAAAACCCTCGGGTTGAATATGCTGAGCCAAATTATATTTTTCAAGCAAGTTTAGTGCCAGATGATACTCATTATACAAACCAATGGTATTTACGTCGGATTAAAGCTCCTGATGCATGGAGTTATGCATCAACAAGTCCAGCCGTAGTAATTGCTATTATTGATTCAGGTGTACAAATTGATCATCCAGATATTTCGCCAAATCTTTGGATAAATGCTTCTGAAATAAATAATAATAAAAAAGATGATGACGGTAATGGTTTAGTGGATGATTATTATGGATGGGATTTTATAAATAATCTTGCTGATCCAAGGCCAAAATTTAAACAAGGTTTTACAGAAGCTGGTGTTCTGCATGGGACAATTGTGGCCGGCATTGCGGCGGCTTCAGGAAATAATAAGGAAGGTGTAACGGGTGTGACTTGGAAGGCAAAAATAATGAGCTTAAAAGCTTTAGATGATGCTGGTAATGGTGATACGGCTAGTGTTGCCAAAGCTGTAGATTATGCCGTTGCTAAAGGAGCAAATATTATAAATTTAAGTTTTGTTGGATTCTCATATAGTCGCAGTTTAAAAGAAGCCATTGAACGAGCTGTAAAAGCTGATGTTATTGTGGTAGCACCAGCCGGAAATGAAGAGTCAGTTGGACATGGAGTAAATTTAAATACTAAACCAATTTACCCCGCTTGTTATAAAGACGATGCCAAAAAACCATTAGTAGTTGGTGTGGCTGCCACAGATGCTATTGATCAAAAAGCAGTTTTTTCTGGTTATGGAAATGACTGTGTGGCTTTAGCAGCTCCAGGTATTAGTTTTTATTCAACTTCTGTTTTCGCACCCACTCAAAATCTTCCAGGAAAACCTTTTAATCAATATTATGATGGGTATTGGTCGGGGACGTCTGTTGCGGTCCCGTTAGTGAGCGGTGCTTTGGCTTTAATTCAAGGTGCAAATCCACAATTATCATCTTCTCAAAGTTTGAAAATATTATTAGATACAACCGATAATATCAATGCGATTAATCCTGACTATTCAGGGCAGCTTGGTAAAGGAAGATTAAATCTCTATACGGCTATATCTTCGGCTACTGCATCTTTAAAAACTCGTGAAGTTCGGTTGGTAATTGCCCCAGCCTTAAAGGTTGAACCTTTTGTAAAAATTACTGATCGTACCGGGTTTGTGATAGATGAATTTTTAGCCTATGATCGATCTTTCAAAGGTGGTGTAGTGTTAGCCAGTGGTGATATTAATAATGATGGTGAAGATGAAATTATTACCGGTCCGGCTAGCGGATTAGAGAGTGATATTAAAATTTTTGATAAGGAGGGAAATTTTATACGACATTTTCTAGCTTATCCAGCTTTTTTTAAGGGAGGTGTGAATATAGCTACTGCTGATTTGAATAGTGACGGAAAATATGAGATTATTACCGCACCAGCCAGTGGGTATAAATCTGAAATAAAAGTCTTCACTGGGGAGGGTAAACTGGTTCGATCATTTTTGGCTTATCCAGCATCATTCAAGGGCGGAGCCAGTATTGCCGTTGGAGATGTTATGGGTAATTCAAGTCAGGAAATTGTGGTTGGAACCGGCAAAACCGGAATTCCACAAGTTAAAATATTTTCTGATACGGGAAAAGTATTAAGTAGCTTTTTGGCGGATAAGCGATCGGCTGCCACTGGCCTACGAATTGCCTTACTAGATATTGACGGAAATGCTCGTCGTCGACAATCGGAAATTGTCATTACTAGACAAAGTAATTCTGCTCTTGCGGTAGTTACAGATTACAAAGGCAATGTGCGACGTCAATGGCCGGTATATGGATCTTCATTTCGCGGTGATGTCAAAGTTTTAACGGCTGATATTAATGCCGATGGATTAAAGGAAATTATTGCTTCACCTGGTTCTGGTGGCGGTCCACATCTTAGATTTTTTAATCATTTAGGAAATTTAATAAATTCATTTTATGCCTACTCACCTGATTTTAATGGTGGAGTTAATATGGCGGTTTTTTATATAAAGCGTTAACAATATGAACAACAAAACTATTTTTGATAAGAAAAATGTGCTAGTCATTGGTGGAGCTGGTTTTATTGGCTCTCACTTATGTGATGAATTAATCAAGGATGCAAAAGTAATTTGTATTGATAATTTTTCTTCAGGCGATGAAAAAAATATCGATCATTTATTAGCTGATCCAAATTTCCGATTTATTCGTCATGACATGTGTGAACCAATCAACTTCAAAGAATTTTTTGAACTTGATAGTTTTAAAATTGAGTTTCAAGGTATTCAAGAAATTTACAATTTAGCTTGTCCAACCACGCCAATCCATTTTCAGAAAAATCGTGTGGCTAACTTATTATCAAATTCCTATGCTGTGAAAAATGCTTTGGATTTGGCCATTAAATATCAAGCAAAATTCCTTCATTTTTCTTCATCTGTTGTCTATGGTTCTCGTGATTCTGACAATTCTTTAGTTAACGAAGACTATTTAGGAACCGTTGATATGTTATCTGAACGTTGTTCCTATGATGAGGGCAAGCGTTTTGCTGAAAGTATGGTTAAAACCTATAAAGATGTGTATGGTGTTGATACCAAGATAGTTCGTGTCTTTAGAATCTATGGTCCTCGTATGGCCCTTGATCGAGGAAATATGTTACCAGATTTTATCAGTCAAGCTCTAGATAATTCTGATCTATTAATTTATGGTACAAAAGAATTTTCTTCATCTTTTTGTTATATTACTGACTGTATAGATGGCGTTTTAAAGTTAATGAACTCTGATTTGTTTGGTCCAGTGAATATTGGTTCTGACCAAGACATAAATATTACAGAAATAGCAGAAAAAATTGTTTCTATGTTGGATTCAAAATCAAAAATTACCTATGCCGAGAATTTATTGTTTATGACTCCTCTCCGATTACCTGATATTTCTCGAGCTCGTGATTTATTAGGTTGGATGCCTTTGGTTAAGATTGATGCTGGGCTTGAAAAAACAATCAGCAACTTACGAGCTGATAAAAATGTGAAGCGTATTGGGTATAGTCCAGAATAAGTAATTCATAATATGAGCAAGCTCATATTACTATATATATGAAAGTTGCTTGCGTCATTCCAGCATATAATGTTAAAGAACATCTACCAACAGTTGTGGCCGAGCTGCAAAATTTGGTAGATGAGATTGTTGTTGTTAATGATTGTTCTACTGATGGCACAGGTGAATTAGCGACGACATTGCCAGTTAACCTCTTACACCATTCAATCAATCGAGGCCAAGGTGCAGCCTTAAAAACCGGAACGCAGTACGCATTAGAGAAAGGAGCGGATGTAATTATTCACTTTGATGGTGATGGACAATTTCGCTCAGAAGATATTCCGATTGTTCTTTCACCGTTGCGTAGTGATGAAGCTGACATAGTGTTTGGTTCTCGTTTTTTGAATAAAACCACTGATTTACCTTTTTTAAAACGATATATTATAATGCCTTTGGCCCGTTTTATTAATTGGCTTTTTTTTAATATTACATTAACCGACCCTCAAAGTGGTTTTCGAGCTATGAATAAAAAGGCTGCTTTGTTAATAAATTGGCAGCAGGATCGAATGGCTCATTGTAATGAAATATTAATCTTGGCCCACAAGAAACCATTACGAATTGTTGAGGTTCCAATTACTGTATTATACAAACATTTTGGTCAACGTTTTTCTGGGGGTATAAAAATTTTACGTGATCTATTTTTTGCCCATCTTAATAAATAACTAATTTCTATGATTCAAGAATTATTAGCCTTAATTGTCATCTTTCTTTTTTTGGGTCGGCTTGGCTGGCAATTGTATAAACAACAAATTCCTCGTGGTCAGTTTATTTTTTGGTTAATTTTTTGGTTAACTGGGGGAGTGCTGATTATTTATATAAAGGAGATTGATACCTTTGTCGCTCAACTAGGTTTTTCCAGTTCAGGAATTCAAATTTTATTCTATATTGCCGTGGCTATAATTTTTTATTTTATTTTTCGGATGAGATTAAAAATGGAAAAAATTGAAAGTGATCTAACAATTATTACACGATTATTAGCTCTGCAATCACCTCAGCAGAATAAACATTTTGATACTTCAAAACTTGATTCTGATTCAGACACGATAAATAAATAAATTATTATGAAGATTGCTCACATCATTTCAACCTTTCCTCCTTACAAGGGTGGAATGGGTAATGTTGTGTATTACTCGGCAAGAGAAATGGCACGACTTGGACATCAAAATGTTATTTTTACACCAGCCTATGATAAAAAACTTTCTGGTCATGAAAAGCTGGAGGATAATTTAGAGGTGCATAGATTAAGTTCTTTTTTTAGTTTAGGTAATGCTGCCGTTTTGCCATCATTAATTTGGAAATTAAGAGATTTTGATATTATCCATTTACATTATCCATTTTACGGTAGTGGTGAAATGGTTTTAATTGGACTGTTGTTTTCAAAAGCTAAATTTATGATCCATTATCATATGGATACAGTTGGTAAAGGTTTAAAGGGTTTAATTTTTAGAATGTATGCTTTTTTTGTATTGCCTATTATTGTGCGATTTGCCAAGATTATTACTTGCGCTTCTTTAGACTATGTTAAACATTCAGAAATAAAAGATTATTATAACTCTCATTCCTCAAGATTTGTCCAGATTCCTTTTGGAGTAGATACGAATCAATTTACACCAGGAGAAAAATCAGCCACACCAATTATCTTATTTGTTGGAGGTCTTGATCGGCAACATAATTTTAAAGGAGTTGAACAACTAATTGATGCCTTTGCCCTAATTTCTAAAAATTATCCATCAGCCTGTTTGTGTATTGTTGGTCGTGGTGATTTAGAAGATTATTATCGAGGTAGAATTGCCTCTCACCAACTTGGAGAAAAGGCAAAAATTTTGAATTCGGTTTCTGATACAGAGTTAGCAGTCCTGTTTAATTCGGCCTGGGTAACAGTTTTGCCATCAACTAATCGGGCTGAGGCTTTTGGTTTAGTATTACTTGAATCTCTGGCTTCCGGCACGGCGGTTATTGCTTCAAACTTAGCCGGAGTCCGTAATGTATTTAGAAACAATGAACAAGGATATTTAGTCCGACCTGGTGATGTTAGTGATTTAGCTCAAAAATTAGAAAAAATTGTTAGTAGTAAAGAGAGGACAGTAACCTTGGGAAATGCTGGACGAAAATGGGTTGAAAAACAGTATAACTGGAAAGAATTTAGCCAGCGTCTTGAAGCTGCCTATTGTCGAGTTTTGTATGTACCAAGAAAATTATCAAAGGGATCTTTGGTACCTGAGGAGGATGATTAGAATATGAAAATTTGTATAATTCATAATCTATGGGGTCGTGATGCACGTGGTGGAGCTGAATCGGTACTCAAAATACTAGTACAGCATCTACAATCAATCGGACATCAGGTGGTTATTATTACCACCCAGGCAACATCAAAAAAAACTATTTTTTCAAATAGCGATGGTTTAAAGGTCTATGCATTATCAAGCAACTATCTATCGCTCACAAAATTAAGCCAATGGAGAAGGTTAGTCTTCCATATCATTGGTAGTTTTAATATAAAAGCCTATTTTAAAGTTCAACATATTATTAAATCTGAAAATCCAGAAATTGTTTGGACACATAATTTAGTTGGTATTGGGACAATAATTTTACGTCTTTTTTATAAAAAAAATATTCGACATCTTCATAATCTCCATGATATTCAATTGCTTCATCCATCGGGCTTACTAATGCGTGGTCAAGAGAAATTAATTGATAGTTTCATAGCCTCTTTGTATCAAGCGATCCAAAGAGCCTATCTCTCATCATTTTCAGAAATCATTTCGCCCTCAAAGTGGTTATTAGACATTCATAAGCAAAAAGGTTTTTTTAAAAACAATCAATGCCAAATTTTACCAAACCCGTTTTCTTATAACAGTAATGCTCGGCAAGCACAATTTGATAATACCAAGCTATCTTTTACTTTTTTATATGTGGGGCAAATTGAACAACATAAAGGAATCAAACTTTTAATTGATGCGTTTATAAAAATTACTAACCAAGACTTACGCTTGACTGTTGTTGGTACCGGAAGTTTATTACAATATGTACAAGTTAAAAATTCTGATAACCGAATTACATTTACAGGTCAACAAACTCCCCAAGCTGTTGCTGAAATTATGGAAAGGGCTGATTGCTTAGTTGTGCCTTCTCTATGCTATGAAAATTTTCCAACGGTTATCGTAGAAGCTATTAGTGCCCGCCTTCCTGTAGTTGGATCAAACTTTGGGGGTATCAGAGAATTAATTTTTAATAGGGATTTTTTGTGCGAGCCAACAGTTGAAGAATTAACTGAGAAACTTATCTGGGCATTTAACCTCAGAGAAAAATTAGCCGATTTATTTTTTTCTACTAATACTAATATTCAAAAAATCTCCCTTTCAAAGTATTGTCAAAAGCTGAAACTTTAGGACGATTTTTTACTTAAGGTTATATTCAAAAATCATTATTTGCCCGTTACCGAGAGTGATGCTTTCGTCAGCAATAGCAGCTGCTTCCGGACCTAATTTATCAGCTGCCCACCAGTAGTCATTTAAGACAAAATAGGCCTTTGTAACGCCTGTAAGCTTCATAGCTGCTTCAATAGTGGCTAGTTCAGGTTTTCCTACCATTTGTAAATAATATTGATACAGGGGGCCTCCAGTGGGGATTGGGTAGTAGAAAAGATCTTTGTAGTATTTGCTAAAGCCAAATTCACGTAGGGCGGCAGCACTAACTTGCTGATTTGCTAAGACAATATAATCTTGGTTTAGAGCGTCATTATTAATCCAATGGACAGCTTCAATATCAGCTCCTGATGTGGCAAAGCCATGACTATTATAATAGTGGTCAAATCGAGGATAAGAAAAATAAAAAGAAGTAGTTATTAGTATTGAAATAAGTATTAACCAGGTAAGTTGAATATAAACTGTTTTTTGCTGTAAATGTTTAATAAAGTTATCTAAAGTTAAAAGTATAAAAGGTAAAGAAAATAAACCTGCAACAAATAATATTCTTCCTGCATAATCGGAACGTTCATAATCAATGAGAAAATGGAAATTAAATGAAGTAGAAATTATGGCTGACAATAATAATCCAATCATTGGAAGACCAAAATATTTAAAGTAAGTCCATAACTTTTTTTTCCAAGCTACTATAATACCTGATGCTACGACTAGTAGATACATTATTCCTTGAAGGCTTTGGAGAAAATATATACTGTTTAGCCACCAGACTTCTTTAATTGGATTTTTTAAGATTAGAAATGAAAATATATCTTTTAAATGTGGCCACTGCCATTGAACAATCGTTCCGGAGTTTGTTTGACTAAAAATATAAAAAGCTAAAGGTAAAATAAAAATATAGCCAATGCTTGTGATGATAGTAAAGATTTTTTTAATTAATATGTTGGTACTAAATGTTGAGGTTATTGAAAGAGTAAAAATAATAGCTGGGATTCCTGCTACAGGCTGGGTAATAAAAGCCGCTAGGGCCATAAGCCAGATTAAAATTAGTTCTTTGGGGTTTTCTAATTTTATAGACCACAGTATAGTTGCAATCAAGAAGATATAAGCTAAGTTTTGGGGGGTAGTGACAATACAGATAGAAAAAGAAAAAATCAATAAGAGTAGAGCTGATCCATAGTATGTTAGAGTATTATTTTGTTTTAGTTTAAGGAAGCTAAGAGCAAGGATTATAGAACCAAGAAGCGGTACCAAAATTTTATCCCAAAAATGAATACTGCCACCAAAAATACTATGTCCAATACTAACTAAACTATATTGACCCAAATAGTAAAAAGTAATGGGAAAAATTTGTCCTAATTGTTTGATGGATTGAACAGCTGCTTGGTGGATAAATGGGTCATAGCCATAACCAATACTAAAGACAATCAATACTACGGAGAATGACCATAGAAAGTGAAAACCAAGAAGTAAAGTAGCTAGCCATTGTTTAATACGAAAAGTTAAAACTAGTAAACAGGCGGTCCCAATGCCATAGAATAAAAACATAATTGGTGGGACAACTTGCCAAGGCGTAATGAGGGGCAAATTACTTCGATTATTATAAAGAAAATATATTCCAGCTAAAAAACAAATACAGTAAGCTATTGTAAGTAAAATGGTATATCGACTCCAAGAAAATTCTTGCGATGATAAATGCTTAAAATCAATTTTATAATAATTATGATTAAGTAATAAGCAGAAGAGCAGTGATACTACAAAAACAATAAAAGTTGATACGGGTGTTAAGCCAACTGTTATGTAGGTGATTGAGCCAATAATAGCTAGTAAGGAGATGAAGCTCAAAAAAAGGTGGGAGAGTGAATAGCGGGAATGTGTCATATATGTTAGGATGTCTTTAATCATAGCAAAAATAGTCTAAAAAATGCTAGACAATGAAAAGAATTTCATCACACAAAATTAAACAATATTTACATCGCCCTGATGGTGAAATAGATTTACACGGATTATTTAGGGAAGAGGCAATTAAAGAATTAGAGGAATTCTTAGTGCGAGCTGAAAGATTGCATTGGCAGAGTGTAAAAGTTATCACTGGTAGGGGATTAAATTCTCCGGGTGGGAAGGCGATTATTAAAGAAAATGTGCAGATTTGGCTACGATCGCATAATTATTCATTTAAATCAGCAAAGAGTAGTGAGGGTGGGCCTGGAAGCTTGATTGTTAGTCTTGCTTGATTTTTATTGAATAAACTATATACTAGTAGATAATAATTTCAAAAAAATCTTTAACAAAAAGGAGTAAATAAAAAATGGTAAAAATACCAGAAGATTTTCTAATTGTTGTAGTTGCATCTGATGAGCTAGTAGCAGATAAAACAAAAGCTTATCTAAATCTTCAGTCAGGAATAACTCATTCATTAATTTTGCCATTGGATGAGCTGAAAGATGATGCAGATAACAAGATTGGTCTTATAATCTATATTGAAAGCTCATCAGAGCCTGAGAAGTTTGGAAAGCTATCAGATTTTCTACCAGATTTTGAGAAGTGGAAAAGAAAAATTAAAAAAATTCCAGCTTTAAAAATTGGAAAGTCTGGAGAGTCAAACAAAATAAGAATCCGGAATATTCCAGACAAAAAGGAAATAAAAGAGTTAGTTGACTTTGTTAGGGGTCAATTGTCTAAGTTATTCAAAATTTCCAGTGAATCACTTTAAAATTTAGTGATTGACACAAAATAGGCTGCGAACACAGCCTATTTTTTATTTGAAAAAAAAGTCACTACCTGTTACTTTAAAGATATGAAAATTCATATGATTTCCAAAGCGATTAGAGAGCATATTTCTCTAATAGTAGTTATTGTGGCTGCTATTGGTTTTTTCTTTTTTTCCTCAACCTTTAACTATCTAAGCCAAGATGATTCATTTCGTAAATGGATGTCTCCTGATGAAACTGCCAATTATACAATTGCAAAATTATTCGCAGAAACTGGAACACTTCAATTTTTTGAAAGTTATAATTTAATCTCAAAAGAGATTATCCACCCTCGTAGTTTTCGCTCGGACTTTGGATGGATAAAACCTGTTAGTTTTCTTGGGCTACCAATTTTGTTTGGGACACTTGCCAAATTTTTTGGCACAGGAGTACTGCCATACCTTACCCCATTATTTGGAGCCCTTGGAATAATTTTTTTCTATCTTCTTATCAAGGAATTATTTGGAAGATCAGTTGCCGTTTGGTCAGCGATTATTCTGGCGGTTTTTCCCGTATACATATATTTTTCGGCTCGTAGTTTTTTTCATAACATTCTTTTTATTGTTTGTATTATTGTTGGAAGTTATTTTGCCGTTGTAATGACAAAAAAACCAGAATTTGTTAGTGGCTCATATATACAGAAAAATAAATTTCAAATACTTGCAGCCCTTGTTTCGGGACTTTTTTTCGGATGGGGGATTATGACCAGAACTTCAGAACTGATTTGGGTAGGTCCATTATTACTCTGCCTCTATATTTTTAATATTCGTCAAGTTGGTATTGTAAAATTATTTTTATTTTTACTTGGACTAGGTATTAGTTGCTTACCTACATTCTACTGGAATCAACTTTTATACGGTTCTTGGTATGCCAGTGGTTATCCTGCCCTTAATAGTTCTCTTGGAACCTTAACTGAAAATAGTCTTGCCTTGGCACAAACTACAGCCTCTGGTCATTTTTGGGAAATTAGACCCTTGTTAGCAAAAATTAAAATGACTATTTTCCATTTTGGTTATAAGCCAGATCAAAGTCTGACAATGTTTAATCGCTATGTTGTATCAATGTTTCCTTGGTTATTCTGGTCAAGTGTTATCGGATTCGTCTTGTACTTAATTCAGTTTAAAAAATATACAAAAAAACGTTGGCTTTTCATTTCAGCTTGGCTTTGTTGTTCTCTTATAGTTATTTTATATTATGGAAGTTGGTTATTTTACGATAATCCAGATCCAAAAAGTTTTACGATTGGAAATTCCTATACACGATATTGGTTACCATTCTACCTCGGTGCTATATTGCTTGGAAGCTTGGCTTTAGTAACAATAACGTCATGGCTACGAAAACCTTGGCTAATTGTTAGCATCCGTTGTATTGTGGTGGCCATTATTGCCGTTATATCAATTCGTTTTGTTTGGTTAGATCCAGCTGAGGGAATACAGGTATCTATCTTGAAACAAGCTGCGGCTAAAGTTGAATGGCAAGAAGTCCTCAGCAAGACAGAATCGAACTCAATTATTATTACCAGATACCATGACAAAGTTTTTTTTCCTGAGCGCAAAGTAGTAGTAGGTTTATTTGATGACCCAAATATAATCCGTGAGTATGGTAATTTAGCAGAACGTTTACCAGTATATTATTATAATTTTACTTTTCCAGAAAAAGATCTTACGTATTTAAATTCAGGTCCGCTATTTGATGTTGGTTTACGTTTAACACCTCTTGAGAAAATTACGGATTCTTTCACTTTATATTCACTAAAAAAAGTTTATAGTGGGCCAATTCTAAGCTTATAATTGGTTCAGGTATTCTTTTGATCAGTGCTGGAAGTGATGTGGTATAATGGCTCTATGGAAACAAAGAAATCAAAAACGTATAGAATTGGCATTGATGCCCGTTTTTATGGCCCTTTAGGTAAAGGCCTTGGTCGCTATACCCAAGAAATTGTGGATCAGGTCACTTCCCTTGATACAGAAAATGAATACGTAATTTTTCTAAGTAAAAATAATTTTGATGAATTTAATCCGTCTAACAATCGTATAACTAAAGTTTTAGCAGATATTCCTTGGTATGGATTAGCTGAGCAATTGCAAATGCCGCGTATTATTTCCAAACAGAATCTTGACCTAATACATTTCCCACATTTTAATGCCCCGGTTTTTTCACGAGTTCCGTTTGTTGTTACAATTCATGATTTAATTTTAACTAAATTTCCAACCATTAGAGCTACAACCCTTGGTCCAATTATTTATTTTTTAAAAAATATAGCCTATCAGTTAGTTATTAATATAGCTGCTATGCGTTCAAAAAGAGTAATCGCCGTATCTGAGTATACAAAAACCGATATTATTGAACAATTTGGAATTATGCCAGAAAAAGTTTGTGTAATTTATGAAGGCGTGGCTTCTCTTGATCAATCCGTTGATTCTAGATTTGCATCCAAACTTAAAGCTGATGAGGTACTTTTAAATAGTTGTATTTTGGGTCCATATTTGCTCTATGTTGGCAATGCCTATCCCCATAAAAATTTAGAAACATTAATTAAGGTCTTTCTTAAATTACATGTAAAGTACCCGTTGTTAAAATTAGTTTTAGTTGGTAGGGAAGATTATTTTTATCATCGTTTGAAATTATTTGCTCAAGAAGCAGGGGATAATAATCAGTCAATTATTTTTCCAGGGTATGTTCCGGATAAAGATTTGCAAACATTATATGAGAAGGCTTCCTTGTATGTTTTTCCATCAGAATACGAAGGTTTTGGACTTCCGCCTTTAGAAGCAATGTCACGGGGGTGTGCAGTGGTTAGTTCAACGGCTACTTGCTTGCCTGAAGTTCTTGGAGACGCTGCCTGCTATTTTGATCCAAGAAGCGAATATTCAATGTCTCAGGCTATTGAGTCAGTCTTAAGTAACCAAACCTATAAAGAACAATTGATTACTAAAGGTAGAGAACGGATCAAATTATATTCTTGGGTTAAAGCTGGTCAGGAAACATTAAAGGTTTACCAACAGGCACTCACAAAGGAGACTATTATTCCCTCAGATGTATAGTTATCAAAGAATTAATCGTTTTGAAATAGTTTTTCGGCGCTTAACAGTGGTTCGGATATTTTTTTGGTTTGGCCGAATTTTTCAAAGAGTTTTTTCTTTAATTGGTAAAGTTCTTTTTCGAGGCTTGCGTTTTCTTGGCCTCTTTGTGATTGAAGTTGGTTATGGCATAAAATTAAAATTGGTTGATTGGCGATATGCTAGAAAAAAGGAAAAAATTCAACTGCGTTCTTTTTTCTATTTCTTTTTTTCAGTTCTCTGGATGATCCCCAAAGATATTCTTAGATCCATTAAACGGATAGGTGAATCAAGTAAGCCTCCGGTTACAAAAATTCCGAAAGTAGTAGTTAAGGAAAGGCCATTAGAATTAAAACCAAGTAGTCCGGAAATGGTTCAATGGTCATTCAAATGGTCGATAGTAAATTTTGTTTTAACTTTGTTACTTATAATTTCGCCAATTATTATTTTTGCACAATGGCGTAAACTTGATGGAATTAAGCAAGCAGTTTTGTCATCGGGCGTTGCTGCCTATGAAAAACTTTTTCTAGCAAAAGATTTCTTGGAGAAACAAAATGTTCCACAGGCACAAACTGCCTTTAGTGATGCTAGTAAAAATTTCTTACAAGCTCAACAAGATTTATCGGCTGTTAATAGTTTTCTTTTTGAAGTAGCAGCTTATGTGCCAAATAAATCAGCTCGTCTGGCAGCTTCTGGACCGCACTTACTTAAAGCTGGTAAATTATCATCAGAACTAGGAACCGAGCTAAGCCAGGCCTTGGTGTTGCCACCTGGGCAAGAACCCAATGTTAATAATTTTTTACAAAATTTTTTACTACATGCCGAGCCTTCACTGGACATTGCTAAATCCCTGGAAAAAGAAATGGCAAAAATTGATAGCCAAACTCTGCCTGATACCTATAGACAGCAGTTTGTTGAACTCAGAGGTAAGATGCATTTTCTTTCACAAAGTCTTGGTGAGTCAATCACGTTAGCTAAAGAGTCTTTGATATTTTTGGGAGAAAAAGTTGATAAGCGGTATATGCTAGTTTTTCAAAATAATACTGAAAAAAGAGGTTCCGGTGGCTTTATTGGTAGTTTTGCATTAGTAGATATTAGACGAGGACAAATTACAAACCTAACCGTACCTAAAGGCGGAACCTATGATACCGAAGCTGGTTTATCTCGCCTGGTCGCGGCGCCAGAGCCACTGCGACTTCTAAATCCCCGCTGGCATTTTTGGGATGCTAATTGGTGGCCTGATTGGCCGACAAGTGCTAAAAAATTAATGTGGTTTTATGAAAATAGTAATGGACCAAGTGTTGATGGCGTTATTAGCTTAACACCAACTGTTATTGAACGCGCTTTAGAAGTTATTGGACCAATTGATATGACAGCTGATTATGGAGTGGTAATTGATAGTCAGAATTTTTGGACAACAACACAAACCTTTGCCGAACAAAAACCAGATATTACTAAAGAACCAAAAAAAATTATTGGTGATTTAATAAATCGTATTATGGAAGAACTACCAAAACGATTAACACCAGAAAAGACAATTGCTTTGATTGCTGTTATGGAAGAAAACCTAAATCAAAAGCAAATTATGGCATATTTTGAAGATCCAGTTCTTCAAGCTTCAACAAAACGTTTTGGTTGGGCAGGGAATATTCAAGAAACAACCGGTGACTATTTATTAGTTACTAATACAAATATTGGAGGACAGAAAACTGATAAAGTAATTAGTGAAACGCTTGATCACGAAAGTGAAATCTTGCCGGACGGTTCAATAATTGATACGCTTACAATACGACGTCAGCATAATGGGATAAGAGGCGACACTTTTGTTGGTGTTCGTAATAATGATTGGATGCGCATCTACGTTCCTAAAGATAGTCAACTGCTTTCAGCCACTGGTTTTAAGAGTCCGGATAAATCTTTGTTTGAAGTAGCTAATCCAAAATCAGAAAAAGATCCAGATTTACAAGCTGAAGCTAATGCTCAAATAGATGTATTATCAAATACAAAAATATATACAGAGAATAATAAAACAGTGTTTGCTAATTGGTCGATGGTTGATCCAGGTGAAACAACAGTAATTACAATTCAATATAAATTACCATTTAAAGTTATTTCTAAATCAGAAACTGGTTGGCGAAAATTAATTAATAAATTTATCCAAACTGAACCTTCTTTGAATCATACATTATTAGTTCAAAAACAGCCCGGGGCATTATCAACCGTTTTGCAGTCAAGGTTAAAAATTCAAGATAATAGAACTATTTATTGGCAGTATCCGGAAGGTAAAAAGACTAACGATGGGTGGAGTATTACCACCCCCCTGGATACAGATTTCTTTGCCGCTATTTTATATAAATAAAGTATGCCAAAACCCAATTCCAAAAAAACATCAGAATCCATATCAGGACGAAAAAAAATAAATCGTTCTGAACTTTCAGAATTTGTGGAACGATCACTTCCATCTGAATCAGAGGTAGATAGTTTTGATCAGTATCTTAAGGCACCTAGTAGCCGAGATATTGTTAACGCAAGTTTGTCAAAAATTTATGAAGGTGATAATGGCCAACGAGTTAATGTTACTGAGGTTAGTATTAAAAAACGTCGGAGTATTTGGGCGACAGCTGGTTTTTTACTGTTATATGTAGCAATAGCCGCTGGTTTGATTGCCGGCGCTTACTATCTATTTTTCGCAAATCAAAAATCAGCTTCTCCTCTTAGTATTACAATTACTGCAGATCAATCAATTAAAGTAAATCAAGAGTTTACTTATACTATTGATTATCGAAATCAAGAAAACATAGTTTTAACTAATGTTGAAGCAACAGTTGTGTATCCGGATAATTTTATTCTTACCGATAGTTTCCCCCAACCAACTTCGGGCAATAATAAATGGCGACTTGAAGACATTCAAAGTTTTTCAAGTGGACAAATTAAAATTCGCGGACGATTAATTGGCCTTTCCGGTGAATCAAATATTATTTTCTCAGATATTTCCTATCAACCCAAAGGTATTACCAGTACCTATAAAAAAACCTCCAGTTTAGATGTTGTTTTGGCTGGTTCTGGTTTTGATATAAGTAGTGATGATCCAGGAAGTGTTTTGGTTGGTGAAGAAAAAATAATTACCGTTTCTTGGTTAGCACAGGAAACAAACTTTATTAAAAATTTTTCGCTCCGTATAAATACCAGCGATAATGTAACGATTATTCCAAGCAAAGAAAAAGTTGAAGGGATTAGTTCGGATCAAGTTGGTGTCTGGAATATAGATCCAGAAAAAGCCACAGAACCTTTGCAATTTAAATTTAAAGTTATTGATAAGAAGAGTGATTCTGAAGAGCTAAAATTACTCTTTGAATATACTCCAGAAAATAGTACAAAAAGCTATATTTTTGAAGAAAAAACTTTAAAAGTTGATATTATAAAAAATAATCTTAACTTATCAATGGTGGCTAATGGTCAGTCTGGAGACCAAGGAGTAGATTTTGAACAAGTGATTAACTATTCTATCTCCTATACTAACAAAGGCGAAACTACCATGAATGATGTCATTATCACTGCTGTGCTTGATGGTGACGCTCTTGATTGGCGAAAATTGGAAGATGAAAATAATGGCAAAGTAACAAGTTCAACCATTCTTTGGACTTCGGCTGAAATTCCAGAGTTAAAATCATTGGCCAAAGATCAACAGGGGACAATTGATTTCTCAATTCCGGTTCGTTCAAGTACCGAGGCTCGTTTGTTTAGTCGTTTTGAAATAAAAAGCTATGCCCAATTTGCATTAAGTGGAAGTTCGCTTGAGCCAAGTTCAGATAATCAAGCTAATCGATCGAATGAATTAACCATAAAAGTAAATTCTGATATTTCACTAGATGAAGCTGTTAGGTATTTTGATGAAGATAATATAGCTGTTGGGACAGGTCCACTGCCACCAAAAGTTGGTGAAACAACTACCTTGAAAGTATATTGGAAAATAAAAAATAGTTTACATGAAATTGGTGGTTTAGCCGTGACAACAACTTTACCTTCTGGCGTAACCTGGGACGGTAAGAATCAAGCTAGTGTTGGAACTTTATCCTATGATGAAAATACAAATCAAGTGACCTGGACCGTTGGAAGATTACCATTATCAGTTTCTCAAATTTCTGCGGAGTTTAGTATTGCTTTGAAGCCGAGATTTTCTGATCAAAATAAATTAATGATTTTAGTTGCTGGAACAACGCTAACTGGCCAGGATAGTCAAACGAGTTATTCAATTAGCAAGGAATTAAAAGCTCAGACAACAAAACTTGAAAAAGATGATATTGCTAATACTGATGGTATAGTGCAGTAATTATGTTTAAACTTCTCTCTACTTCAAAATTTTCGCGAGCTCGTCGCGGAGTATTAGAAACGGCTCATGGCGCTTTGCCAACGCCGTTTTTTATGCCGGTGGCAACACAGGGAACAATTAAGCATGTCAGTACTGAAGATATGAGAAAACTTGGTTTCCCAATTCTTTTGTCAAACACCTATCATTTGATGTTACGACCAGGCGAGAAGGCGATAAAGAAAATGGGCGGCCTTCATTCATTTATGGATTGGAATGGCGCAATTCTAACTGACTCCGGTGGTTTTCAAGTTTTTTCTTTGGCAGCTGATCGAACCAAAACCGGAAAAAGTTTAGTTAAAATTGATGAACATGGAGTGCGGTTTCAATCCTATGTTGATGGCAGTACTCATTATTTAACACCAGAGCGAAGTCTTCAGATTCAAGCTGATCTTGGAGTTGATATTGCTGTTTGTCTTGATGAGTGTGTGGCTTTGCCAGCAACCAAAAAAAATCTAGAACGATCGGTTAGAATCACAACTGAATGGGCAGAACGCACAAAGCGTTCTATTAAAAATATAAAAGGGAATAAACCTTTGGTGTTTGCGGTAGTCCAGGGTGGAACTGATATGAAATTGCGTATTCAGAGTGCGACTGAATTATCAGCCTTAGAATTTGATGGTTATAATATTGGCGGTTTGGCTGTTGGGGAAACACATTCGGAAATGTATGATGTTTTGGATTACACTGTTCCACTATTACCACAAAAAAAACCACACTATTTAATGGGAGTAGGTTATCCGGAAAATATTATTGAAGCAGTTAAACGGGGGATAGATATGTTTGATTGCGTTATCCCGACGCGGGAAGGCAGACATGGCCGACTCTTTGGACAGAAAAAAAAATTGTCTGAAAATATTAAGAAACTTCTTCGGTCAAAAAAGCAAGCTACCTCGTCTTTTTATGAGACCATAACTATCACTAACCAACGTTTTAAGAATGATCGGCGGATGATTAATCCAGTCTCAGTTTTTCCAGAATTGCGGAATCTCTCAAGAGCTTATCTTCATTATCTCTTTAAAATTAATGAACCTCTTGGCCAACGCTTAGCCACCTTGAATAATCTTGAGTTTTACCACCATCTACTAACAATCATTAAAAAAAGCCTCTAAAGACCAGTTTTACTTGATTTTTGCCTAAAAGTGTGCTATACTGAACCTATATTAATCAAGTAATTAGCTTGATTCTACTAATTTAATGTTATTTTATGCCAAATTTTGAACAAATTCCAATAAATCAAGTTCCTGAGAATAGTGACGTTGAAAAAAAGGAAGATGAAATTAAAAATGAAGAAAAAGTTGAGACTGAATTAAATCAAGAATCAAAAAATATTGAAGCTGAAGATCAAGATGATGATATATTTGAAAAAACTGAAAGTGTGAATGATCAAAAAGAAGGTAAAAATAAGAAAAAGAGTTGGTTACGTAGGCAGTTTAATAATGCTGTGACTGCGACAGTGATCGCAGGTAGTATTGGTCATGTGGCTGACGCCTTTCCAAAGTCAGCTGAAGCGGAATTTACAAGTGGTGAAAAAAATAAGACTGAACAATTAGTTTCTGCTGAGTTGCAAAAGCAGAAGGAAAAAATTATTAACCCAAACGATGTTCTGAAAGAAAATCCTTGGCTCAAAAATAAACTAGTTGATTCTTTAGGTTATGTTTCTCTTTCCGATTTTGCTCACGAAATATTAGAGATTGTGTCACAGGCTTATTTTATTGATTATGAAGGTGAGGATGCTAAGGAAGCAGCTCGTGAAATGGTCGAAGAAGTTAAAAGACGTTTAATTCCTGGCATGACATACTTTTTTATGATTAGTGCTCCCGATGATGCTATTGATGATTTAAGAATTGGACAAATTTCACAGTATGAAGATAATACTGGAACTAGACGCAATGAAGTGACAAAGTCAAATAACACGCCTGATAAAATAGCAATTGTTGATATTGAAAATAACTTAGTGAGATTTGTTTTCGCAACAAAAACAAAATAATTTTATTTAATAATTCAAATAAGTTTTGTTTTATAAAGGTCCTATCTTTACTAGGACCTTTATTGTTTTTATATAATTATTGAATTTTTTACATTTTTTCCCTATACTAATACCTATTATGAACTCCTCTGAAATCCGCCAAAAATATCTTGATTTTTTTAAAGCACGAGAGCATGTAATTATCTCCAGTGCTTCATTGCTTCCCGAGAATGACTCTTCTTTATTATTTGTTAATTCCGGAATGTTTCCTTTGGTACCATATCTGCTTGGTCAAACACACCCAAGCGGACAGCGACTGGTTAATAGTCAGAAATCATTTCGTACTGAAGATATAGAAGAAGTTGGTGATAATCGTCACAATACTTTTTTTGAAATGCTTGGAAATTGGAGTTTGGGTGATTATTGGAAGTCAGAGCAGCTTCATTGGTGGTATGAGTTTTTGATTGATGAGTTGAAATTGGATCCACAAAGATTATATCAAAGTGTGTATATTGGAAGTGCTGACGGGCAAATTCCGCGTGATACTGACTCTGTGGAAATATTACTGCAGATTTTCGCCAAATATGGTATTGATGCCAATGAAGCTCCCGATATGATTGATGGGAAATATCCGACACAAGATTTAGAACTTGGAGTAAGTCGTTATCGAATTTTTGCTTATCGTGAAAAAAATTGGTGGCAAAGAGGGGATGCGGTGGGTGAGTTAGGTGGTCCTGACTCAGAAACGTTTTATGATACCGGAAAAGATCATGACAAAAAGTTTGGTGAGTTTTGTCATCCCAATTGTGATTGTGGACGGTTTATTGAAATTGGGAATTCAGTATTTATGCAGTATCAAAAAACAGAAACCGGTTGGCAGGAATTAGCTAACAAGAATGTTGATTTTGGGGGAGGCTTAGAAAGACTAACAATGGTCAAACAGGCAAAAAGCAATGTTTTCCAAACGGATTTATTTCTTGACGCAATTAACAAGATTGAGGAGTTATCGGGGAAAAAATATGAGGATGATAATCGTCCTTTTGAAATTATCGCTGATCACCTAAAAGCTGCCACGTTTATTATGGGTGATGAAAAGGGGATTGGTCCGTCTAATTCAGATCAAGGCTATATTGTTCGTCGTTTAATTCGTCGAGCCATCCGGTTTGGCAGACAACTTGGGATATCAAGAAAAGAATGGTGTGGTCAGGTAGCTCAATTATTTATTGATAATTATGGTGAGGTGTATCCCGAATTAGCAAAGAATAATATCTTTGTTATCTTTGAACTCATAAAAGAAGAATCTAAATTCAGTGAAACTTTGGAAAAAGGCGAAAAAGAGTTTGAAAAATTTTCAGGAAATATTTCTGGTGAGCAAGCATTTAATTTATATCAAACTTTTGGTTTTCCAATTGAAATGACTGTTGAATTAGCTCAGGAAAAAGGCGTAACCGTTGATGAAAATAGTTTTTATATAGAACTTGCTAAACACCAAGAGCTTTCCCGCACAGCCTCAGCCGGAAAATTTAAAGGTGGCTTGGCTGATCATAGTACTGAAACAACTAGACTTCACACAGCCACCCATCTTTTACTAGCGGCTTTGCGAAAAGTGTTAGGTGATCATGTCTATCAAAAGGGAAGTAATATCACTGCCGAAAGACTACGATTTGATTTTCCTCATCCTGAAAAAATGACAGCCGAGCAGATTGCGGAAGTTGAGAAAATAGTTAATGAAGCTATTGAAGCAAAGCTCCCTGTCCATTTTGAAGAAATGTCTTTAGACAAAGCCAGAGAGATTGGCGCAAGTGGTGTTTTTGATTCAAAATATCAAGAAACGGTTAAAGTTTATTGTGTGGGCAATGAAGGTGATTATTATAGTAAAGAAATTTGTGGGGGACCACATGTGGAGAATACTGGGGAGTTAGGCCATTTTAAAATCCTTAAAGAAGAAAGTTCATCGGCAGGTATCAGAAGAATCAAGGCGGTTTTGGAATAAATGGAGAGATGAAAAAAACTATATTATTTTAAGCTTACTTTAAATAGCCCCTTTGGATATTATTTTATTATGAGAGAACGGGAAAATTTTTTAAATGAAAATGTGAATCATGAAGGAGATGATGTTAGCCTGTCTTCTGAGATTTTTGAAAATGTTAAAGAAGATAAAATTGAAATTCTTCATAATGAAATTACAAATTTAATAAAAAATCTTAAACCAGATGGTGTTGAATCAGAAGACTATACTGAGACGGTTATGTCGGATCTTTTTGAAGACGTAAAAAAAATCCAGATAAATGAAGGAAGATTAATGGAAAGACCGCAACAAACTTATGAAGATGCAGTAAAACTACTTAAGTCACGCTTATACAGTATTCTTGATAAAGCTCGTCATTATAAAGAAAAAAATCCTCCTGAATCTGAAATAGTTAAGAAAGCAAAATTAGCCCTTCTTATTGATGATGATTTTTATCAAATAAATCTAGAAAACGAAAAGCATCCTCATAATTGGGATATTATGAGATTAAAGAATCATTTAGTAGGTTATGATAGAAAAGAACGTTTAGCCGCTTCAGATATCGATTCTTTGATGAATAGCAAATATAGTGATTCAATGATTAATTCTTCGGACTGGTATTTTATTCGTAAGTCTGAGGCTACCTGTGAGATTATTCCTAAATCTTTAATTATTGGCATAGCTCAATCTCAAGCCCATAGATTTGCCATAAAGGATGCTTTAGAGAGTGCTGAGACGGAAATGTATGATGATGAGACTTTGGAGCAATTACTAGCCTCAGGATATGCAAGAGATTGTTTTAAAAATTACACAAAATTTAAAAGTTTTCCAATAGAAAAAATTATAAAGTCTGGGCTTTTAGAAAGCTTTAATGACTTTGCAGAAAAATTACTTTCCCAGAATTTTGAACAGTCAGATATTGACTATTATCTTGCAATTTATCCAAAATTCAATAACCCGTCTGATGATTTTAGTTATAAAGAAGAATATAAAAGTAGTAAACAAGGGAAAGTACTCATCTTGCCTTATAAAAAAACTTCAGATGAAATTCGTGAAATTGATGATAATGATATAAGAAAAAACAATGAAGAATTAGTATTTAGAACAATTTCGCGACTACTTGAGGAAGGTAATGTAAGTTTTATCATGAATCGTATGTATACTGAACTTAAAAAATTCAGTGAAATAAATTACCAGAAATTTAAAATAAGTATTTTAAAAAACAATCAAGAGCATCTAGTGCTAGACCTCCTCTTAGATAAAGATAAAATTGAATATATAAACAAATTAGTTCTATTAAACAATGAGTATAGAATTCCTAATTATTTAAAAAAATTACCAATACATTCATTTGGATATGAAGTTTATACTGCTTTAAAAAAGAAGAATTTTATTCCTACCCTAAGAGGTGATTTAACGATTTTTAAAAATATACCAGAGTCAGAAGCTTTAGAATTTATTAATGAAGGTAAAGCCAAAACCTTTTTAAACAATTTTTCATCCTTTAATGTAAGTCCTGAATTTTTAAAATTAGAAAATGTACAGAATGCTTGTTTTAAAGAATTTGAAAGAAATTTAGAAGGATTTAATGAATACACTGCCAGACAAATTTCCGAAAATATTCATTTTTCTCAGTCTAGGATAGACGCTGCTTTAATACCAAACATAACTAAAAATTGGATACAGGAAAAGAGGATTGAGAGGGTTGGGAGTATAATTAAAAATTTTCCTCATATTAGACAAAGTTTTGAAACTAAAGATTTTCAGAAAAAAGCTTATAATGATTTGCTTACTGAGATTAATACAGGGTATTTTTCTGCTATACAAATTATATTACAATATTTTCCAATTTCCAAAGAACGCTTTCATGATCCTCAGCTGATTGCCTCATTAGAAAAGCTTATCTTAAAGAAATTTGATATTTATTCCTCAGAGGATAATATCTTTGAATCATATTATAAAAAACTTTCAGAAATTGAAAAAATTGCCTCTTTTGTTCCCTTGCCTGCGTATATTTTTCAGGCTAAAAAAGTTGTTGAGTTATTCCAAGGAATTTGTAACCCAAAGGATGAAAGTGAAATGAAAGAAAATATTCAGTTTCAAGATAAAGATTTGCAAGTTTTTTTTGTTAGAAATATTACTACTTCTCCGACTCCTCAAGCAACATATTTAAAGTTACTTAAACTGTATGGTGAGGTAAAAGAGGATTCAGTAATAACTTCAAGTGCTCTATTAATTATGCGATACATTGAGAAATTTGATAACTCAGGGACAGCAGAAGAAAAACATAGCTTTATACAAAAAATTAAATTTGATATAGCTTCTTTAAGTGATAATCAACCAGCAAGTTTTTCGGAAGATCGTGAATATTATAAATCACTGCTTCAGGTGGTTTATCCCAAGAGAAACTATGATTCTTATAAATATTTGGATCAATATGAAAATAGATCGCATGATCTGGATAAATATATTTATAATAAAGATGGCTATAAACTAACGCTTTCTGGAGTTTTAGGGTACAAAATAAAAGAAGACGAGAAACCCGATCCAGAAATAATCAAACAGTTTTCAGAGCATATAAGTCGTGTTAAAAATTTAGCTCAAGGAGATAATCTTCTGATCTTTTTAGACAATACAGTAGAAAATTCTGTGGCCGTGACGTTAGAAGGAAAAATATTAGAATATTTTAAACAAAAAGGTTATACGACTGAATCAATGAATATTTTACTGGCCTATCAATTAATTGGTAGTTATGAAGATTTTGTTGCGTCCAGTACTGACCGACTGTCTCTTGAAGAGAGTCAAGTTGCTAAAAATTATATTTTACTTGATGAATTAGTTAATCTTTACGGAGATACTATGAAGGAAACTATTAAAAAAGTTCAATCTCGGGTTGTAAACAGTATTGATGGTCAAAAATTCACAGACAATTTGTTAGAAAAGGAAAAAGAAAATTATTCTAAAATTGGTAAATCTATTCAAACTGATCTCTTGACAATTCCTCAAGATAAACTTACCGATTTAATTATTCAAAAAAAGATTTTAAAATCTATCAAGAATTCTTTTCAGACTTCAGATTCAATCAAGAGCCGTGCTGAGTATTTTGCTTCATTATTCAATTTAACAGTCATGGATAATTTTCTTGTGGCTTGGTCACGACATATTGATGAATTATTTATTTTGAATGAACACGAGGTAATTGATATGAAAAAAATTGAAAGTCTACAATCGTCTGTTTTTCTTAAACTTCAAAAAGAAATAGGTAAATATGAAGAAATTAAAGAAGTAGATATGTCAAGAAATGAACCAAAGCTTAAAAAAAGCCGAGACATTAAAGGATATTTTTCAAAAAATAAAGAAAATGCTCTTGCTCGGATGGTTGGTGATGTTTGTACGGCAAATGACCCTGATATGTTAAAAAATGAAAAATATTTTGAGTTTGTTCTTTTTGATGAGGAGCGAAAAAAATGTATGGGTACAACAATGCTTTTGGAAATGAATGAACCTAATAATAAAAAATATCTTTTATATTGTCCCAACCCCTCAGTTGGACTAGTTTCTGAGGTCTCGGCAAAAAAACTATATCATATGCTAACCAAACAGATAAGCCAATTTGCAGAAATTAATAATTTTGATGCTGTGTTGGTTAAGAAAGATCATGGATTGTCTACAAATCGTTCTGGGCTTTTTCAGCAATCATTAGAGCAATCTTGTCTAAGGGATAAAGATAAACAAGAAATTATTATTGATTTAAAAAACCCTCATTCTTTAAGTAATAGTTTTGTTTTCAAAGATAATCTTCAGGTTGTTTGGATGAAGTGATAGCTATATGAAATTATAAAAAATAGCTAATATTAAATAAAAATAAATGTTTGTACCTATAATCATCTAATCTCTTGACATTTCCGGCTCTCACCTATATAATAATTTCACACGTACGATATTCACAAATAGCGTATATTAAAGAGAATTTTCGTTACCAAGTATTTTGGTAAATTTTTTACCAAATTTTTTATTGTTTTTTAATGTCTGATACCAGTAATTCAAAAGATTTTATAGAAATGGAAGGTGAAGTTCTTGAACTGATGCCTTCGGCTTCTTTCAAAGTCAAGCTGGATAACGGCCATGAGATTTTGGCGCACTTGTCAGGAAAAATGAGAATGTTCCGCATTCGTATTGCTCCTGGTGATCGTGTAAAAATTGAAATGAGTCCGTATGATTTAAGTAAAGGTCGGATAACCTACCGCCTGTAATTTTTTTTATGAAAGTAAGAGCTTCTGTAAAGAAAATCTGTAAAGATTGCAAGACGATCCGCCGTAATGGGCGGGTTATGGTTATCTGTAAAACACCTAAACATAAACAACGTCAAGGCTAAACAGTTTTAAAGTTATAAGGTTATAAAGTTTATAAAGTAAAATACAACTATTTATAAACCTTATAACATTATAACTTTACAACCTTATAACATTATAACTATTCTATGGCAGTACGTATCGCCGGTGTAACAATTCCAAATGAAAAACGCGTTGAAATTGCTTTAACGTATATTTATGGTATTGGCCGAGAAACTGCTAGTAAGATTTTAGCTTCTGCAAAAGTTAATCCTGATACACGAGTAAAAGATCTAGGTGAAGAAGAAGCTAACCGTTTACGTGTCTTGATTGAAAAGGATATGAAGGTTGAAGGAGACTTACGTCGTGATGTTAGTGCAAATATTAAGCGTTTGCGTGATATTAACTCATACCGTGGAAGTCGCCATAGCAAACATTTGCCTGTTCGTGGTCAACGAACTAAAACAAATAATCGAACTGTTCGTGGAAACGTCCGCCGAACTGCAACATCTGGTAAAAAGGGTGCTGCTCAAAAGACCTAATCATTAATTTTTCTATGACTGACGAAAAGCAAACAACTGAAGAAGAAATTAAGGACGAAATCATTCTTGACGATGAAGAAGTGATGCCTGTGCCTGAAGCTAAAACTGAAGGTGAAGTTTTAGAAGAATTGCCTGAAGAAATTAAGAAAAAACTAGAAAAGCAAAAAGCCAATCGTCAAACTATGAAAGGCAAGAAAAAGAAGAAAACGACTGAAAAGCGAGTTACTTCTGGTAAAGCTTTCATTAACTCAACCTATAACAACACTATTGTTACCTTAACTGATACAGTCGGAAATGTTTTGTCTTGGGCAAACGCAGGTTTAGCTGGTTTTAAAGGACCAAAAAAGTCTACTCCATATGCTGCTCAAATAATTACTCGTATTGCTGTTGAAAAAGCAAAGGAATATGGCTTAGCTGAGGTTAAAGTTTTTGTTAAAGGTGTTGGTACTGGTCGTGAATCAGCTGTTCGTGCTTTAAACGCCAATGGTTTGAATATTACTTACATTAAGGATATTACACCTTTACCACACAATGGTTGCCGTAGCCGTAAGCCACGACGTGTTTAATTTTTTAATACTACCATCATGCCTCCAGTAAACATGCAACAAACTAAACGACCTAAAAAGCAAAGTACCTATGGTATTCAGCTTCAGGAAAAGCAAAAGGCCAAGAAAATGTACGGTCTTCGTGAAAAGCAATTTTTCTTGACCTTCTTACGAGCCAAGAAAAAAGGTGATGCAGGTGAAAACCTCTTACGATTATTAGAAATGCGTTTAGATAATGTAGTTTATCGTTTTGGTTTAGCTATTACTCGTGCCCAGGCTAGACAAATGGTTGGCCATGCTCAGTTTGACGTTAATGGACAAAAAGTTGACATTCCTTCATATCAAGTAAAGCCAAATGATGTTATTTCAATTCGTAAATCAAAAAAACAGAAAAAGCAGTTTAATGACTTACCAGAAAAATTAAAGAAAGCCATTGTTCCTGGTTGGTTAAATTTTGATGCTTCAGAAATGAGTGGTAAAGTTTTACATGAACCAAAGAAAGAAGATCTTGATCAATCTGTTAACAGTCAGTTAATAGTTGAATTCTATTCCCGTTAATTTTTATATATTTTGCCCGCTTTAGGGCAGACATTATTTATACGTATGAATAACATTGCATTGCCAAAAAAATTATCTTTTCTTCCAACCGAAGATAAGAATCGTTCCAAAGCTATTCTTGAACCATTAGCTCCGGGTTATGGTACAACCATCGGAAATGCCTTACGCCGAGTTCTTCTGGCTTCATTACCAGGAGTGGCTGTTATTGGTGCCAAGATTGAAGGCGCAACTCACGAATTTATGGCATTGCCAAATATTAAAGAAGATATTTTAGAAATAATTTTGAATCTTAAGAAAATTCGCTTGCATCTTGATGAAGGTCTTGATGAAGCTCGTTTAGAATTGAAAGCTTTTGGAGAAAAAGTTATTACGGCCGCTGATATTACAAAGCAAGCTGGTGTTGAAATTACTAATCCAGAATCAGTTATTGCCCATTTAACAGATATGGGTGGAAAATTAAATATGGAAATTTTTGTTCGTCGTGGTCTTGGATATGAAACAATTGAGAGCCGTGAGGAAAAAAAGAATGAACTTGGCTATATTGACGTTGATTCAATCTACTCACCAGTTTTCACTGTTGGTTTAGATATTGAAAATGTTCGTGTTGGTAAAATGGTTAACTGGGAAAAATTAATTTTGGATATTGAAACAGATGGCACAATTACTGCTGAAGAAGCTTTTAAAGCAAGTGCTAATATTTTGATTGAACAGTTAAATGCTGTAGTAGCACTTGGTGAACAACCTGCAGAAATGTCTGAGAATGAAGAAGTAGCAACATCTGAAGAAGCTACTGAAGAAGCAGAAGTAGAAACCCCGGCAACAGAAGAAGTTGTTGAAGAAGAAGCTCCTAAGAAAAAAGCTAAAAAAGAAAAGAAATAATATTTTATGCGTCACCGTAATACTGGAAAAATTCTTGATAGAAAAAAAGCACCTCGCGAAATGATGTTGCGGAATTTGGCTGCCAGTGTTTTATTATACGAAAAAGTTAAGACAACCGAGGCCAAAGCAAAAACTGTTCGTTCATTAGTTGAACGTTTGATTACAGTTTCTAAAGCCGGTGATTTAGCAGCTCGCCGTTCTTTGATCAGTACTCTACCTCAACCAATGGCAGTAAAAAAAGCTATGGATGTACTTGGTAGTCGCTATAAAGAACGAGCTGGAGGCTATACCCGTATTGTTAAATTAGGCACCAGAGCTGGTGACGGAGCCTCAATGGTTCAGATCGAACTTGTATAAATATATGCCACATAAACCAATTATTCGAAATAAACATGAAATTGATGCTACTGATATGACTATCGGTCGTTTAGCGACTCGCGTGGCTACGTTGTTACGAGGAAAGCATAAAACAAGTTATCAGCCTCATATTGATGAAGGTGATATGGTTACTATATTAAATATCAGTAAAGTTAAATTTTCAGGAAAAAAACTTTCCCAAAAAGAATATTATAGTTATTCTGGTTATCCTGGTGGATTGAAGACAAAAAAAATGTCCGATATTTTTAAAGAAAAGCCAGGCGATGTTTTAAAGAGAGCTGTTAAGCAGATGCTTCCTCCAACTCGTTTACGTGAAGGAATGATGAAGCGTTTAACTGTTAAATAAGATTATCCTATGACTGAAGTTAAAGCTAAGACAATTAAGAAAGTTGAAAAAATCCCTACATCTTCTCGTTATATTGAAATGATGGGAAAGCGTAAAACAGCTGCTGCTCGTGTTCGTTTGTTTCAATCTGGTTCTGGAAAAATTATTGTTAATGATGTTGATGTAACTGAGTATTTTCCAACCCCAATTGCTCAAACAATTGTTCAAGAACCTTTAAAGTTAACTGCTTTAGAAGGCCAGCTGGATTTTACTATTAGAGTTAAAGGTGGAGGCAAACAAGGTCAAGCAGAAGCTGTTCGTCATGGTATAGCTTGTACATTACTTGCTTTAAATATTGAATTACGACCAATTTTGAAAGCTGAAGGTTGGTTAACTCGTGATGCACGTAAGAAAGAAAGAAAGAAACCAGGTTTGAAAAAAGCCCGTCGAGCACCACAGTGGAGCAAGCGTTAATGAAAAATATTTCTGTAGATTATGTATGAAAAATCCGTTAATAATAGCGGATTTTTTATTTTATTTCTTTTAATTAAACATAGTCTTTTATCTAGGTACAACTGAATAGTCTAGACTAACTAGCGTAGTAGTCCAAAATTTTTTTATATATTAAGAAAAAATCAAATATTGCTACAAGAAAATATGCTATAATATGATTAATTTTAGCCAAAAAAACGTGTATTGACTGTTCTAGTATATTATAATATACTAGAGATAGGTATTTGTAATATAAAATAATAAACATGAACAACGATTTAATACAATATATACAACAGCAGATTAGAACTACTTCAGAAAGAATTAGGAGATATACTCATAGTCCAAGGGGAGAAAAATATCCTCAGCGTTTTATGTTTGTAAAAATTAAACAATATATTGATGGATTTTTAAATAAAACCCAGGATAATAGAATGGTGATTATCCCCGGTTTTAGAGGTGTGGGCAAAACGACATTAATGGCACAAATATGTGAAGCATATTCAAAAAGAATCGAAAATATTTTATTTTTATCAGTGGAAGAAACCTATAGTCTGCTGAATGCTGGAATAAATGATATAGTTTCTGCTTTTGAAAGTGTGGTTGGACAAAGTGTTGATACCATAGAGAAACCGACTTTGATTTTTTTGGATGAGATACAAACTGATCCTAAGTGGGCAGTTAGTTTAAAAATTTTGTTTGATAAAACATCTAATGTATTTTTTTGTTGCACGGGATCTTCTGCAGTTATTTTGCAAACTACAACAAATTTAGCTAGAAGAGCCTTGTTTGAGAGAATGCCACCTATGTCTTTCATAGAGTATGAAATGATTAAAAACCAAACATTTCCCTCAATCGACTTAAAAAATAAAATACGACAAGCTATATATTTTTCAAATTCTGCTGAGGAAGTATTTAATAGTTTAAATGATTTACAAGGAGAGATAAATACGTCTTGGTCAAAAATAAATAGATATGATATTAAAACTTATTTGTCATATGGTACTTTACCTTTTTCGCTCACGATGCCAAATGAGACCGCTGTTTATGATGCTATATCATTATTATTGGATAAAATTATAAAACAAGATTTACCGACTCTTGGGAGTTTTGATCCGGATACACTTGGGGCGGTAAAAAGAATATTATTTGCCATTGCCGAAAACGATACAACCAGCCTTGGTATTTTAGAAGAGAGATTTAAAATAAATCGTTTAACCATATCAAATATTTTTGAAGCACTTGAAAAAGCTGAATTATTGATAAAAGTACCGGCGTACGGATCTAATATGACGGTTGCCAGAAAGCCAAATAAATATTTATTTATGTCGCCAGCGATTAGAATGACTTTCTTTTATTATACGGGTCAAGAGAGCACTTATTTAACCAGGCAGGGAAAGCTATTAGAAGATTCTTTTGCATCTCATCTTTATCGTGAATTTATTTTAAGAAATCAGGGCCTGGTCAGATATGACAGTGCTCAGGGAGGAGCTGATTTTATTCTGCAGATTATGAATAATAAGCAGATTGTGATTGAAGTTGGGATGGGTAGTAAGGATGTAAAGCAAATAGCTACAACTGCAAAAAAAATTAATTCAGATTATAATCTGATTTTTTCAAATTCCGAGTTAAAAATAAACCCAGAATTAAAGACAGTATTTATTCCTTTGGATTATTATTTTTTGATGTAAATCATGGTAATATATTATCTTATACAAAACACCCTTTCCGGGTGTTTTTTTGTTGTATATTTAGCCTCAAAATGATAGTATGAGGCTATATGAAAGGAGTTTTAATTTGTGGATTAGGTAATTTTGGCTATGCGATTTTAAAGCATTTGGATCGTTATAAACGGTCGGAGTATAAGATATATGCCTTTGATCGCAATCCAAAAGTAATGTCCCAGTTACGAAATTTTCGTCGGCATCTGCGGATCAAACCTAATCAGAAAATTTCTAAGGATATTATTCTGCCAACTAATCTAGCAGAGGTGTTTCCTAATATTGATATCCTTATTTTAGCTATCACGGCTTCGTCTATTCCAGAAGTACTTAAGCAGTTAAATGATTTGCCACGTAGACGCAAGAAGCTACTGATCATTAATACTGCCAAGGCCTTGGCGCCTAAAACTGGTGAGCGTTTAGATAAAATTATCGCCGAACAATTAATTCATCCGCATACGTATGTTTATATAGCTGGTGGAACGATAGCTGAAGATTTATATAATTCTCATCCTCTCGGAGCTACCGTGGCTTCAATTAATCTTCATGCTTGTAAACAAGCTGAACATTTATTAGGCTCACGTAATTTTCGTTTATATTCTACTCGTGACGTTGCGGGAACTGAATATTGTGCTGCTTTTAAAAATGTAGTTTCAATATTTGCGGGTATCGTCTCCGGTTTAGGTTGGCCGTATGGTTCAGAAACTTATTTTATTTCCAGATTTAGCAAGGAAGTTGAGCGGTTTGTGCATACAGAGTTGGAGGGTGAGTTAAAAACATTTAGTATGGATAGCCAATGTTGGGGTAATGATTTATGGATGAGTTGTACTGGCAAAACCAGAAACCGTGAATTTGGCTACTTAATTGGCAGGGGATTGTCAGTAGAGCAAGCTTTTCTAAAGATGCAAAAAAGAAAGAAATCAGTTGAAGGCTTGACCACTATTCAAGTCTTGCCAAAATTAGTAAAGAATTTTTCAGCATATCCATTTTTGCAAGTTATGAAACAAATAATATTAGAAAATAAGGATCCAGAAATATCCATTTCCCGTTTGATTGAAAATAAAATTATTTAAGTATGTCCGAAAAAATTTCTAGCATTGCACGCAATACTTCATATTTTACTTTAGCATTAGTAATCCAAAAGATTATTTCTTTGGCTTACTTTACAATCTACGCCCGTGTCTTGGGACCGGCTGATTTGGGCCAATATTACTTTGCTATTTCTATAACTTCAATTTTCTCAATCTTTATTGATTTTGGTTTAGGTAATGTAATTACTAGAGAAGTTGCCAAGCACCCAACAAAAGCTTCTAGTCTTTTTAGTAATGCACTTAGTATTAAATTAATTTTTTCAGTTATTACGATTATTGGTTTAATCGTTTGGACACAAGCTTGGCAATATAATGGGATTACTCGTGATTTAATTTATATAGCTGCCTTGGTAATGATCTTTGATAACTTTACTAACACCTGTTATGCGATTTTACGTGGTTTTCATAATCTAAAGTTTGAAAGTATTGCATCGGTCGGTTTTCAATTTATTGTTTTGGTCTTTAGTTTATTTGTTATTGGTTTCGGATTAGACATCCGTTGGTTAATGATGTCATTAGTAACGGCTAGCCTTGTTAATCTTGGTTATTCAGCATATATAGTTCGTAAGAATAGACAAATCCGATTTTCTTTTACTTGGGATACAATTTTAATTAAGCAGGTACTATTAATTGCTTTGCCGTTTGCAGTCTACGCAATCTTTCAAAGATTCTATACTTTTTTTGATTCAATTTTACTCTTTAAATTTGCCGGGCCTGAGGCAGTTGGTTTATATCAAATTCCTTTTAAGATTATTGTTGCTATTCAATTCTTACCAATGGCTTTTACTGCCTCATTGTATCCAGCCTTAAGCGCCTATTGGCATAATAATCGCGAGCAATTAAGTATTACTTTTGAACGAGCGATTAATTACTCATTAATTATTGGTATTCCAATTATGATTGGAACCATTGCCATGGCCGATCAAATTGTTTTACTTTTTAAAGAAGGCTTTACTTCAGCGGCTTGGCCATTACAGATTTCAATGATGGCAGTTCCGTTTATGTTTCTTAGTTATCCGATTGGTTCATTACTCAATGCTTGTGACCGTCAAAAACGTAATACCATAAATATTGCGATTGTTGCTATTGGAAGTGCTTTGCTTAATTTGTATTTAATTCCTCGTTTTGGAGTTATTGGCGCATGTATTACGACAGTGATTACAAGTATTGCTTTGATTATTTTAGGTTGGGTGGTTGTACCGAGTATTATTACTATTAGAACAAAAAAAATTGCTTTAATGCTTGTTCGTATTATTGGCGCTGGATCAATTATGGGACTTTCTGCCTTTGCACTAAAGAATATATTTCATCCCATTGGAACAATTATTTCTGCCAGTGTTGTATATGCAGTGAGCTTATATTTTTTCAAAGGATTTACTAAAGAAGATATTACAAGTATTATGATTTCTTTTAGAAAAAAAGTTTAATATGAAAACACTTTTTATTACTTTGGAATTTCCTCCTAAAGTTGGGGGAGTGGAAAATTACTATGGAAAAATAGCCGAATATTGGCCTGAGGAGTTGGTAGTCCTTACCAACAACCAAAATGAGCTAATTAGCCAAAAAATGCCCTTTTTAGCCTGGTTTAAGGCCTTTAAGCCAGTTAGAGCTGCAATCTCTCAAAACAATGCTGTGTGGCTTCTGGTAGGCGAAATTTTGCCCTTGGGAACTGTAGCTTGGCTTCTTTCATATATATGTCCTTTCCGATACGCGATTATGTTGCATGGACTGGATTTCTCCTTAGCCACCAAAAGTTTTATAAAGCGTTTTGTCTCAAAACAAATTCTAGAAAAAGCTAGCACTGTTATTTGTGCAAATTCTCATACGGCTAAGGAAGTGAAAAAAACATTTCCTAAAGTTTCAAATATTAACGTTGTTAACCCTGGTGTTGAAAAAGATATACCCTTGGTTTCATCTCTAGAGATAGAAAATTTTAAAATCAAAAATAATTTAGAAGAGGCTTTTATACTTTTAAGTGTCGGAAGGTTAGTTAAAAGAAAAGGAGTGGACATGGTGTTGTCAGCTTTGTCAGACCTAACTTCACATATTCCAAATTTACAATATATAATTATTGGAGATGGACCAGAAAAAAGCTATCTACAGAATATTATTCACCAGCTTGGATTAGAAAATAATGTTCGTATACTTTCAGATGTTAATGATGAAGAAAAAAATAAGTATTTTGCTAGCTGTGATATTTTTATCATGACAGCACGAAATATTGATGGAGACTATGAGGGATTTGGAATTGTTTATCTAGAAGCTGGACTTTTCTCAAAGCCGGTTATTGCTGGTTCAAGTGGAGGAGTTGGAGAAGCAGTACAAAATACAATTAATGGATTAGTTGTTGATGAAGAAGATCCCAATTCAATTGCTAAAGCAATTGTGGATTTGTATAATAATCAGGCTTTACGAAAGCGTTTAGGTGAAGCTGGCCGAGAGAGAAGTCTAAAACAAAGTTGGGAACAGCAAGTGTCAAAAATATATTCTCTTTTATCATAATTATGAAACCAGTAATTTCAATTATTATTCCAATCTATAATCAAGCCTCAAAAATAGGGGATTGTTTGGAAAGTATTCTTAGACAAACGTATCGTGACTGGGAGGTGATTATTGTTAATGACGGATCAACAGATTCTATTGACCAAGTAATTGATCACTACAAAACTAAATTTCCTAATGATCAGTTTTTTTATTATTCAAAAAATAATGAAGGCTCAAATCCAACGCGAAATTATGGTGCAGAAAAAGCAAGAGGGGAGTATTTCTTGTTTTGTGACGCTGATATTGTTTTAGAACCTACAATGTTAGAAAGTATGATAACAACTCTTAATAATCATCCTGAAGCAAGTTTTGTCTATTGTTCTTTTTATTATGGAGCAAAGTTATTCAAATTATTTCCCTATGATCAAGACAAATTACGACAGATGCCTTATATACATACAACTTCACTTTTAAGGAAAGAACATTTTCCTGGATTTGATAATACAATTCGTCGTTTGCAAGATTGGGACATGTGGTTATCAATGCTTAGTCAGCACCATACTGGAATTTGGATTAATAAACCATTATTTAGAGTAAAAACCAATGGTCATATAAGTACCTGGCTACCTCGAATTGCTTATAAAATTTTACCGTTTTTACCAGTGGTAAAAAAATATAATCAATCAGTGGATCGTATAAAACATAAACATGGCTTGGTCTAAAATTGTTATTTTGGTTATAGTCGGTTCTGTTCTTGGTGGAATGTTGGCTTTTTTGTCTTTTTTTCAGGAAAGTAACCCAAAGAATCAGGATGTTTTTTTAAACAATAAAGAAATCAATCTTTTGATTGCCAAAACTCCAGCCGAGCATTACCAGGGTCTAAGTGATAAAGTGTCTTTATGTCGTCAATGTGGTATGTTGTTTGTGTTTGAGGTAGTAGAACCTAGGACTTTTGTCATGAGACGAATGAACTTTCCTTTAGATATAGTTTGGATTTATAAACAAACAGTAGTTGGTATTTCAAAAAATTTACCACCTGAGTCCTTTGAGCCTTATACTCCATATCAATCACCTGGTGAAGTTGATTGGGTACTTGAACTAAACGCCGGAGCAGCCGATTTTTATAATCTTGAAGTTGGAAAAAAAATTAGTATATCTACATCACAGTAATTTTTTATGAAACATTTCTTGGTTTCGAAACAAAAGATAACATTATTTTTTTGGGTATTGGTAAGTCTTTTAATTATTGAAGGCGCTTCTTTTTCGAGTTATTTTAATCCATTAGTTGGAATAGTGGTTGGGGGAATAATTGTCTTGGCGACATTAGTTATAAGTTTGAAAAGTATATCTAATGGACTCTTGGTAGTTGTTGCGGAATTACTATTAGGTTCACAGGGGTATTTATTTTCCTTTGATATAGCCGGTTCAACAATTTCCTTACGTATTGCTTTATGGATTATTGTGATGGGAGTATGGATAAGTAATCTGATTGGTCAATTTCTTCGTGATAAGAATTTTAACAACATATTTAAAAATATTCCCTACCAAAAGCCCTTAGTATTTTTACTAAGTGTTTTGGGGTTTGGTGTGATTGTTGGTTTACTATCTGGTAATAATCAGCTATTTTTCTTTCTAGAATTAAAACGATGGTTGTATATACTTATACTATTTCCATTCATAACTTCTTTTCGATCAACCGAAGAACTTTCCAAATTATTCACGGTTATAGTAAGTGCTATTGTTGCGCTTTGTATTAAAGTATTACTTTTAATTTATATATTTTCACATTCATTTTTGCCGTTAGTGTATGATGTTTATGGCTGGATGCGACAAAATCTTCTTGGCGAAATTACTCGTTGGCCAAGTGGATTTTCACGAATTTTTATGCAGTCACAAATTTTTCTTTTACCAGGAGTTACTGCTTTTTTTCTGGCCATGTACACAAAAATACAGAACCCTCAATTACTATATAGAAAAAAATTTTTTGGCATCATGGTTGTAACTCTCAGTTGCTTTTCAGTTATTATTGCTAGTCTTTCGCGAAGTTTTTGGTTAGGTGCGATTATTGGTGTTATTGTAACCGCAATTTGTTATATAGCTGTCTATCGACCTCATATAAAAAAAATTCTGGGTTTTTGTTTAGTGCTGGGTGGCACAGTGGTTGTAAGCACTGCCTTGTTGTTCGCCGTAGTGCGTTTTCCTTTCCCAAAGCCTTCAGCCAATATTGACGCCTCGTTACTAACTGATCGAGCGATAAAAATGGAAGCAGGGGCTGCCTCTCGTTGGTCATTACTACCAGTGATGTGGCAAGAAATAAAAAAATCACCATTTTTCGGATATGGTTTTGGTAAAAGTTTAACCTATAAAACCTATGATCCACGAATTGTTGCTACTGGGAGTAATGGATTGTATACAACCTATGCTTTTGAATGGGGATGGTTGGATATTTGGTTAAAGTTTGGTTTACTTGGACTTATTGCTTATGGTTGGTTATTGTGGTTATTGTGCCAAGACGCTTTTAAATTATTAAAAAAAGAAGGCCTAGTAGGTTCGGTTATTTTGTTTAGTCTTGTTTCATTAGTAACCGTTCATTTCTTTACCCCATATTTAAATCACCCACTTGGTTTTGGTTACTTAGCTTTGATAATTGTATTTTTAGAAAGTAGAAAAAATAGTCATTTATCTTTTGCACAAAACTAGTGTGCAACTTGCCAATTTCTTCTAGGTATTGTATAGTAGAATTCATTATTTATTTTACAACTCTATGACTGATCAAATTATATCTGAGGAAGGCTACCAAAAATTAGAAGAGGAATATCACTATCTAACAACGTTAAAGCGTCGTGAGATTGCTGACCGAATTGAAAAAGCCAAAGAGCTTGGTGACTTAAGTGAAAACGCTGAATATGCCGATGCCAAAGAGGCTCAAGCATTTAATGAGGGTCGAGTTTCTGAAATCGCTAATTTATTAAAAAATTTAACTGTCGTAAGAAATATTTCCAAGAATGAAGTTGGGATGGGTTCAAAAGTAGTAGTTGAAATTAATGGAGAAAAAAAGGAATATACTATTGTGAGTTTTAATCAGGCTGATCCTTTGACTGGACAGATTTCAAATGAATCTCCATTAGGAATTGCTTTTGTGGGAAAGAAAGTTGGTGATACTGTTGTCGTGCACAGTCCAAAAGGGGAGATGACGTATAAAATAATTTCAATAGCTTAGTTGTAATAAATAGAAAACTGTTTAGTTATATAGCTAATCAGTTTTTTGTTATTCCCAAAATAATAATATAATAGAAACTACACCTAGAATAAGTCCAGCTGTTTGTAGTTTACTAACTGGCTCTTTATACAGAAGCACCCCGAGTAGAATTGCAATAATCGCCGAAGCAACAGAAAAGATAATGGCACCTCGACCAAGTTGAGCTCCATTCTTTAAAGCAAATAACCAAAAAGAATTGGCAATTAGATAAAAAGTAAGACTAGTGACGGCAATCCAGACTGATTTATGAATTGACCAGTTTTTTGCAAATATATCAGCCACGGCTTCAAAAAATATTAAGAGAGCCAGGGGTAAAATCCATTTATTCATAGTAACTAAATTTTATCATAGTATGTGTAGAAATGTCTTTTACTATTTTGACTATTTGGACAAAAACCTTTAAAATTAGTAATTATCTATCAATTTTCCTTAAAGCCTTTATTGTATGTTGGATATAAAGTTTATTCGTGAGAACAAAGACTTGATTATAAAAAATAGTCAAGATCGCCTTAGTACTGTTGATATTAATACATTGCTTCGAGCTGATGAAAAATATCGGCACTTACTTGGCCAGATTGAAGAATTACGAGCCAAACGAAACCAAGGTTCAAAAAATAAACCTTCTCAAGCAGAAATTGCTGCCATGAAAGACGTTGGAGATTTAATCTCTTCTTTAGAGGATGAGGTGCGAGTAGTAGAGGGAGAAGTTCATCAATTACTATTATCAGTACCAAACCTAGCACACGCTGATGTTAAGCGAAGTGACAATGAAGAAGATAATCCGGTTTTGGAAACGGTGGGTACAATTCCTAAATTGAATTTTGCGCCAAAAGATCATGTTGAATTAGCTGAGAGTTTAGATTTGGTTGATTTTGAGCGGGGGACCAAAGTTGCAGGTGCTAAGTTTTATTATTTAAAAAATGAATTAGCTCTTTTAAGTCTGGCGTTGAACCAATATGTTTTACATATTGTTATGAAGCATGGTTATAAGTTCATGATTACGCCAGATGTTGCCAGAAACTCAATTATTGAAGGCCTTGGTTTTAATCCTCGTGGTGAATCAAGTCAAGTTTATCAACTTGAAAGTCAAGATTTGGGCTTAGTGGGGACTTCAGAGATTACCTTAGGTGGGTATCATAGTGAGGAAGTCTTAGCATTAGAAAAGTTGCCAATTAAGTATGTTGGTTTATCGCATTGTTTTCGAACTGAAGCTGGAGCCTATTCAAAGTTTTCTAAAGGAATTTTTCGTGTTCATCAATTTGAAAAAATAGAAATGTTCATTTATGCAGTGCCAGACCAAGCTGAAAGTTTGCATCAAGAAATGCTAGAAATTGAAAAAGAAATATTTTCCGGTTTAGGTATTCCTTTTAGAGTTGTTGATCATTGTACAGCTGATTTGGGCGCACCGTCATATCGAACCTTTGACTTGGAAGCTTGGTTGCTAGGTAAGCCAAATAAAGAGGGAGGTGCAGGGGATTGGGCAGAAATTACTTCCACTTCAAATTGTACTGATTATCAATCAAGATCACTTAACATAAAATATGTTAACAAGGAAGGGAAAAAAGAATTAGTCTATACCCTTAACGGCACAGCCAATCCAGGAGTACGAGCCTTGATTGCAATTATGGAAAATTACCAGCAGGCAGATGGGTCAATTAAAATTCCAGAAGTTCTGATTCCATATATGAATGGAGTTAAGATAATACAGAAAACTTCTTAATCGCTTTTCAATTTAATATTTCCATAAACTTTTTAATATTTTAGTATTGTAAGGTTTATAGTTTTTCAGTATGTCTCCTCATCATTACCAAAGACAATATACTCCACTGCGACGACCAAGCCATCGTTTTGGTAATCCATACTTCCGTAGTCGAGCATCTGATAAAGTTTCGGTCTCTCGGGTAAAAAACTCAGTGGCATGGGTCTCATTCAGAATTTGGATGTATCTAATATTATTCGGAATCTTACTAATCGCTTTAATTTGGTTAATTTGTTTTTCTCCCTTTCTAACGATTTCTCAGATTGAAATAAGCGGTGCCAGGGAAGAACGAATTCAATCTATTGAACAATCAGCTTGGGATCAAGCGAGCCAACACCGTTTCTGGCTTTTGTCGCAGTCCCATCTTTATTTATTTAACAGTAATTTTTTTAAAGAAAAATTATTGGAGCAATATAGTCTTAACGAGGTCCAGATCAAAAAAGTAGTACCAAAAAAATTAAAGATTGTTATAACAGAAAAAACGCCGGTTGCAGTCTGGATTGAAAATGATGCCTATTATTTAATTGATGGTGAAGGTTGGGTAATTAATACGGTTGGAGGCCCAATGCCTGATTTAGTAACCATCCATAATAATGGCCAGCCAAAGTTAAATAATAAGCGCCTGGAAGGCCAGGAGAGCCTTATAAAGGCTAGTATAGACCTAAAATCAAGCCTAGACAGTAAATTTGCTTATTTAGAATCTGACCAGATTATAACAACCTATGAACGTAATTCACTTACTCTTATATTAAAAGATGGAGACCTTATATATTTTACTATTGATGAACCGATTTCTTCCCAGCTTGATCGATTAGATGCTTTAATTAAAGGACAGTTAAAAAATCAGCTTTCGGGAGTCAGCTATATTGATCTACGGTTTGGAGATAAGGTATACTATAAGTAGGGGAGAGTAAATGAAGTTATAATCTTATTTATCTATAATTAAGTTACTATGGAAACAGGTTTTAAACTATTATTTTTATTTGGTGTATTTTTATACTCTGTAATTACAGTTGGTGTATTTTTATTAATTTTAAGAATTCTTTTGGTATTTTACCCAGAGCTACAATTTATGGGTTTCACCATTACTTAATATAGAGAAAAATTTAGTAAAAAAGCTAAAGCGATAAATTGTTTTTATCGTTTTTTATTTATGAGTTATAAGTTTATAGATAGCTTTGTTATTCACTAGCTTTAGAAGAAAAAATTATTGGGACTTCTATTTGGTCATCGTATTCAGGTAACCCAGAAGGGTTATCTTTTTTTAAAATAATTTTACCAGTAGCTGTGCTTGGTTTTGGAAAGGAAAGAGTTAGTGAGAAAGGCACAAAATTTTCTGTCATCCATTCACCCTCGGCAGTTGCCGGGGCTTGGGCGAGCAGTAGATTATTTGAATCATAAATCGCTACTGGAAATGATGCTTCAAAATACCAGTTTCCACGGGCTTGACCTTTTATTGTGACTGGTGAACTGATAGATTCATTTTTCTTGGGACTAGATACAGTAATATTCAAATTATCTTGTTCGGTTGGTTCAAGCGGGGGAGTGATTTCCTCGGTAAAGGTTTGAGTTTGGTTGGCTATACAACGGCGAGGATAACTTTCTTGTACTGGGAATCCCATGGCAACACATTCGTTAAAATTAGATACTTCCGGTGGCTCTGTTAGGGGCACCGATTTTCCAGATAGCCATTGATCGCGGGTACTAATAATAACGGCAATTAATCCGATTATTATGATGTATAAAATGATGAAGTGATTTTTCTTCATAGGTAATCTATAGTATACCAAAAAATTAATCCTTTTGATACTCAATGATTCATGTTAAAATAAATATATATATTTAATAAAATCATACAATGTCTCAAATATTTAAAAGAATGTATTGGTCGACAGTTATTGTAACATCACTACTTTTAATTATCGGTATAGGATGGTTTCTTTTCCAATCTCCAAATAGTGAGAAATTTTCAGATACTAAAATTATTGATTCCTGGTCAGTAGTTAATAAAGTTAAGGAATTTTCAGCCAATATTTTTGACCCAAATCCATTACGTTTTGAAGGGGATGCAGAACAAGGCTTTTTGACTACTCAGGGTGTTCTTTCCGAGACCAATCGGTATCGTCAGGCTGAAGGGTTAAAAGTATTATCATTTAACGCTAAATTAGAACAATCAGCTAAAGCTAAACTGGAAGATATGTTTGAACAAAAATATTTTGCTCATGTTTCTAAAACAGGGGAGGGGCCAGGTGAATTAGCATCGACTGCTCAATATGAATTTATTGTTGTTGGCGAAAACTTAGCATTGGGAAATTTTGCTGATGATTCGGAATTAGTAAAAGCTTGGATGGATAGCCCTGGTCACCGGGCAAATATTATGAATAAAAATTATCGAGATATTGGGATTGCAGTTGGTAGGGGAGTGTTTGAGGGAAAACTGACCTGGCTGGCCGTTCAAGAGTTTGGTATTCCAATTTCACTTTGTAATAGTGTTAATGAAAGTCAGGAAGTTCTAATTATTTCAAACAAAGAGCAACTTGCTCTGTGGGATGCGGAAATCAAGAAAAAATATCAAGCTCTATCAAAACTACCAAGGACAAGTCCTGAGTATCAAAGTAAAGCTCTTGAATATAATACATTAGTGGATACGTATAATGCGTTATCTCGTCGAACCAAAGCTATAGTTTCAGAATATAATGAAGATGTCACTTTGTATAATGATTGTCTTAAAGGTTTTAACTTATAATTTTCTAGAGAATATTTTTTTTATTTGATTAAATATTTCAGCCCGAGTTTTTTTATTTTTTAGAACATGAATAATTTGGGGTAAGGATGTAAAAAGAATTACTAAAATTATTATTGGTAAAATATAGTAATGTGCTTCTGGGACTATTCTACCCAGAAGATAGCCAAGAATTAATAAACCAGCTGACCAAATAATACCGCCTAATAAATTATAAAAGAAAAAACTGGGTAATTCATTTTGCCTACTCCGGCTAATATTGGCGCAAAGGTTCGTAATACTGGAAAAAATCGTGCTAGGACAATGGTTTTAGCTCCATATTTATCAAAAAAGACTTGTGCTCGTTTTAGATTTTTTTTTGAAAACATTATTGAATCTTTTTGTTTAAAAAGTTTCGGACCGATTTTATAGCCAAAAGCGTATCCAACTGTATCTCCGGTGACGGCTGCTAAAAATAAAAGAGGAATCAGAATCATAATATCCAAAACCCCTTGAGAGGCAACAAAGCCAGCCGTGAATAAGAGGCTGTCACCCGGCAAGAAAAAACCAATAAGCAATCCTGATTCAGCAAAAGTAATAAAAAAAAGTCCGGTATAGCCGACTGTTTTAGTGAGTGTGACAAGGTCAAGCATAGATATACTATATGTTAACAGAAAATAATATATCAAGCTATATTAAAAACACCCGGTCGTAGTGATCGGGTGTTTTTAAAAAGAAAACTAAATTACATGGTTTCTTCTGCTTCTTCAGTAGGCTCTTCAGTGCCTTCTTCTGTTTCTCCTTCAGTTCCCATGTCATCATTGTTGGTTTCTTCGTCTTCGTTCATGATTTCGTCAATCATATGTATAATCTAATGATTAATAAAGCCTTATCAAACTTGCCCAAAAGCTTAATAAGGTTACACGCATACGAGTGTATGAGTCTTTGAATAATAAACAATTACCAGGAAGCTGTCAAGTAATGATTGACATAAGAACGATGTTTATATAGAATGTCGTTAGTAATTTAACAAAATATAAACAGAAAAGGAGAACATTAAAAAATGAGTAATTTTAAAAAATTCTATTATTTAGTTCAGTGGAACTTTTTTTCAAAGGCAATTGAATTTGTTTATTGGGATAAAGATAGCCACTGCTATATAACAAAAGAAATTTATCGCTGTAAATCTTTGCCTGTAACGTCAAAAATATTTGACTTTAAGTCAGAAGAAAAGGCTACAAAAGTAATTAAGAGTATATATAATTTTTTATACCCTGATGACGGAAAACTACCACCATTTCAAAAAAATGACGTATTGAACGCAGCAAATCAATTTTTTTATTGGGAATTTTTAGGACGTTGGCAAATTGGTCCGAAATTGGTAGAATATTTGAAATCAAATCGTGCCGGTAATTTGATATTTGTTAGTGATGCAATGTGGGCTGTTTATTGTAGTATCACTAATTATAACTTTTCAAAGGAACAATTTAACTTCTATATTGAAGATAATGGTTCGTTTGAGATGAGATTACATAGTTGCTCATGTGAAAAATTCCCCTTTAACAAAAATGATTTTGATAATCCTTTGATAACATGGGTACAAATAGCGGAGCATAATACTGATAAAGGAATGGCAAATGAATTAGCGTTTTTGGCCGGTATCGCAGTGTTATCTAGTCTGGCTATGAAGAAGATAGTACTTTATCCAGAAAAAACCCCGTAACAAGGGTTTTTTATTATACTAGATTTAATACATTAGTTTGCTATACTGTAAGAAATTAATCATATGCATTCATTTGAATTTATCCCAGCAAAAGAGGAGAACTTAGCTTTAGAGAAACACCAAGATAAGCCAATAGAGCAAATTAGGGAAGAGCTAGATGGTAGTATGAGTAGTATTGCTGAGCAGGTAAATTCTACCTTTCAGGTAAAAGATTTTATAGATAATAAATGTGCTATTAATATTGAGCGTTATGGACTTTCTAAGGATGAGAAAAAGCAATATTATAATGATATTAAGGCTAGGCAAAGATATTTTTACAGTAGAGATCATCGGTCAATTCCTATTAAAGATATAAAGCAGCCAGATCTTGATAGATGGCTGACAGCACAGGAGCATCGCAAAAGTGAATTAGTTGAAAAGTTGACGACTCTCATATTACATAAAGGTTTAGGCCCCGATTATATAGTTGTACGAACCTGCAAAGGTGATGATTACAATGGCATAGACAATATAATTGTCCATAAGCCATCTGGCACTGTTGTTTGTGCTTTTGATGATTTCCATAGTGGTTTTAGTGATGACAGTGAGGATAAAAAATTAAATTATATAAAGGGAGCTTCAAAAAATGGTGGTGTGCCAATAAAATATGGTTTTACAGTAAAAGAGGGGAGGCTAGTGACTAAATCTTTTAATAATGTTCCTATATTTTATTTAGCTTTTAATGTTACTGAGCTTGATGAAGCGTTGCAAAACATAGATACTAAGGACCCGCATTCTTTGTCTGCTAGTGACGAGCCGTATTATGACAAAATTATTGAGGCTTTTTCAAGACAAATATCGATTATTGAAGAACAGGCAGTGCTTGGTAAATATCCAAGTAAAATTTTTATGCAAAATATACAAAAGTTTAAAGCTTTGCTACCAAGTATGAAAAGGATAGATACAAATTTTGAGCAGGAGGGGAGTATGCCACTGGCAGCTTGACATATATTATTTTTTTTATTATAATATATCACATTAAAAATCTGTTAAGAAATTTAAATTTTTTTTTCAAAAATAAAAAAAGACTATCATGAAAAATAATTTATATATGGTCTTAAAAGTTTTCGATTTGTTAAGACCAAAATTAGATGAACTTGGTTATGTATTGAGACGGGAGAGTTCTGAGTTACCTAGTACTACTAAAATTGCAATTTCCGATAGTAAGAAGAACCTGGAAGTAGGAAATAAAGTTGTCCTTATTTTTTCTAAAGATTTAGGAGGGGATAACTTTGGAATCGAGCATCATTATATCTATTGTGGTAATAATCACATTCTGGAAGATGATGATAGTTTTTATCGACAGAATAAGTCAAGTTTATTTGCCACAAGAGAGAGGGAAAAAATTATCTATGCCAAATTTACGGATGATCCCTCTCAGGTAGAGGAATTAATCAACAACATAGTTGAATATTTCAAACGGGTACGCATTCTGGACAATAGATGGCATCTGTCTGAATAGTAACGCTATATTTTTTAATATGCTCAGGGGAGTCTTTCTCTGAGTTTTTTTTGATAATTTTTAACATTCAAAAAAATTATACAGGTGATAATAGGAGAATATTATATAAATATTATTATATAACTATCTTAAAAGATTGATGGTTTAAGTTAGTAATTAAAAATAAAAGCAGAATCTTATAGATACCACGTCGGTTAAGTTATATTGTGCGACGTGTAGTTAACTAAAATGTTTAGACTTTTTGAGCCTTTTAACCACTTCCCCATAATAGATTGGTTTCTTGTGCTACAAAGACTTGTTATCTTAATATATTAATTTTATATTACTTTATATAAAAAAATAAAATTAATTCAAATTAGTAATTTTCGACTAAATTGATATTTCATTTGACCCACTCCCCTCCTGATGGTTCAAATAAAAAAGCCGGCTTCCAGGTAAGTCGGCTTTGAACGTTAGGTCATAAGTCTTTTATACTTTCATTTTTTTGATTGTATATATGTAATCATATACATAATGGCACGGAAACCAGAGGCCATAAGAATAACCTTTCCAATATTTTGTAAATCAAAATGGGAAAGATTATCTTTCATGGCAAATGCTGAGAGTAATAGAAAGCCTTGAATAACTGTTGTAATTCTACTTTCTTGAATAACGGAATCAGTCGATAATTCCAACATCTTCTTCCGAAGTTGGAAAAATATTAATGATATTATTTCGAGAACAATAATCGAAATAATAAACCACCATTCTGGCCAACAGATTATCACGGCTAGCAATAAGAGCGCTTTATCTCTTATGACATCTAAGCGGGCGCCGATTACTGTTTGTTCATTTCTCTTTTTGGCTACTTGCCCGTCAAAAAGGTCGGTCAACCAAGCAATTCCGTATAAAAGTATAGCCACCTCGCTTTCACCCACTTGGTAGAGCCATATTATTACTGGAATAAATAATAATCCCAGTATGGTAATATAGTTGGCTAAGGTGAAAAAATTGTAATTGTTTGGTAACTTGTTATGGAACTCTTGGTACTTTTTCATATACATGATCATTCTTCGATAAGACAGCCTTATCATGGACAATAATATTGCTATTTCAACAATAAAGTTGTACTCAATTGGAGTAACAAGTTTATTACTTATTAGGCATCCAAGAAGAATGAATTGAATGGCAGTAATATACTTACTTCCGGGAGCAATGTAGTGTTTTTTGCCATACTTTCTTACAATTGTGGAGAATTCTTGTCCGATAATTTCTAGGACAAGAACTAAAGAGGCTGTAACTGGTGAGAATAAAAAAATCAAAACGAGCAGAAATTTATCTGCTTTTCCGTCTAATTTTTCTCCAAAAGGAGTTCTACAATCAAAAGTTCTGGCAACCCACCCATCAAGAAAATCAGTGATAGCTGCTACTATTAGAACTAGTAATGCAAAGAAATGTTCATTTTCTATTATTAGATAAACAGAGACAGCGGTTAAGATAAAGCGAAGAAATGTAATAGCTGTTGCCCAGTTAAAAATATCATTTAACTTTGTTCCGCTAAAAGTATCACTTAGCCTTGTTTCTTGTTCATTTAGCATTATCATACTACTTCCCTTTTTTGGTTTTTGAGTTTGTGATTTAAACACCAAAAGCTTTTGTTTAAAGCTTTTAAAGATTAAATCCCAAACTATTTGCTAATGAACTTTTATAATTATTACCAAGCGAGGCCTGTTTGTCAATTAGTAGATAAAATTAAAAGGGGGGTGCTATGACTCCCCTTTTTAAAACTAGTGTAAGTTAGGAATTGTTTATTTTTACAATTTCTTTAATTTTTTTCGATCTCATTTTCAGATTATTTAATCGCTTGATTTCCACTTTATCTATTAGTTTATGCATTATCTTATTGATTACTTTACTATTGACGGGAAAAATGTTCCCTTCGTTATTCCTCGTAAAGATTGCCCAGTCAGAAATAATGCCAGGATGAAATCGTATTAAAGGTAAAATAGCCCATTCTATTACTTCATCAATTTCCTTAGCAAAAAATGGGTCTGTTTTATAAATCATTTCCCTGGCATTTTTATTGATTGATTGATGTAGGTATAGTGTAAAATGATTGCTGGAGAATGTTTGTCTTTCAATCTTTCCTTCATGTTTCTTAAACTTTTCTTGAGTTTTGAATCAACCACATTTTTTGTTCGACCAACAAGTACTTTTAGTTGATTAATACTTTGAAGGTGATACTGTCCATCTTTGTCTTTTTGGTATATCTTTGTAGATTCATAATCTGAAAAATTGTCTAAAAGATGATTTATTATTGTAGATTCATGCTCTTCCGGTATCCAATATCCAGATATTTGCATTTTATTCTACCAAAAAGTAACTTTTTCAAGGATGTTTGATCTCTCAATTTCCTCTGTAATTGGAACATTATTTCTTCCCGGAACAATTACAAGGGTTTTCTTAGGCATTTTTGTGAAATTTGAGGTTTTTTAAAGGTCAATTAAGACATACTTTACTAGGTAATAAGCTTGTCGTCAATGCTAAATTTTTGTTGAACAAAAAAACACCCGGTGAGAGAGCCGGATGTTTTTGAGTAAATTAAGGTAAACTTTTACTTATTTAGTTTTTGCATAACTTCAACCTCTGCCGTTTGGGCATCAATAATTGATTGAGCTAGATTAATTATGTCTTCATTCTGACTTTTTACTAAAGCCTGTTTGGCCATTTCTATACCATTTTCATGATGCATAATCATCTGAATCAAAAATTCACGGTCAAAGTCCACGCCAGTTTTTGACTCTAGGGAAGCATATCCTTCATTCATCATGGTAATAGAAGTATCAGACATAGTCCGGCTCATGCTGTTAATTTGTGGTGAGCAAAAATTAGTTTTTTTGATCATTGAATTAAGTGCTGGATCAATTTTATATTTAAAATCCTGGGTTTTCAAGATACCAAAGCAAAATCCGATCCAGAGAACTATGAAGGCACAAAAAAGTGTAATTAAAGATTTGAACAGCCAGCACATCCAACATTTACCTAAAGTTGTGTTATGACTACAAGATCCAGAATTATTTGCGCAACATGTTATTGTCTCTGTTTGAGGAGAAACTATTTTTTTTGAGGCAGTTGCCTTTTTTATTTTAGCCATAGAAATTTATTTTAAAATTTATTGTATAATAATTTATATTATACCATAGAATTAAAACAGTGCATAGTGATTTGTTGCTCTTGCAAAGATACAAAGAAATTTTTTTTAATTTTCTTAGTTTTAATTTTTATAAATTTGCTTAGTGGTATAAAATCAATTTTTTTGCTATACTAAAAGACTAATCAACTAAATAAAACCTATATGGCTAAAGGAAAAATTGCAAATTTCATCAAAATTGTTGGTGTCTTGACCTTTGTTGGCACAATGCTAAGTAAGTTAATGCCTCTTTTAAAAGAAGAAAATCCAAAGTTAAAAAAGAAGATTAATCACATTGGATCATTACTTAATGAGCTCAAAGATGAAGTGGTCACTTTCGCGTCGGTAGTTGATAAAAAGAAAAAATAAGACTTTATCCACACATACATAAACACTCCCTGACTTTAAGGAGTGTTTATTTTTTTACAACTAACATATTTTTTAAGCTATCATTAGCTGGCGCATGATAACCTGTTGGATAGACAAGAATAGCTTTCATAATTGTTTCTATTGAATAACGAAACCCTTCTCCCCTCTTGGTGCCTGGATCGTTGGTAATAAATTCGTTAGTTTTTGGATCATGCCCTCGAATAATAATCATATGACGTTCTGGACCAGGTGCAGTAAAATATGGGTTATTAAGTTTCTGCCCGTTCATTGGTAAAAGAATAATGTTGCCAGCTTCTAGTTGTTTAATTATATCCGTTTCAGTAATATTTATTTGTATTTCTACGTTTGTATATTTAAAATAATCATTAAAAATCCAATCTTTTATATTAGTCAAACTGATATCTCGATATTCTCCATACTTATTTTGTTCAAAGTCCGATATTGCAAGAATTTTTGTCAAAGCTTCTTCTTTTGATAAGGATTTCCCCATTGTCCAGTACATAGCCATTAGAGCTGAGGCTTCCTCGCATCCATCTTGCTGTCTTTTGTCAGCCCAATCACCCGTTGGTGCTTGGGAAGTGAAAGGAACTGAATGATTAATTATTTTTTTGGTTTCCGTTGTATTTTTAATTTTGTCTGGGATGGGCGGAATATCTTTTGTTTGAGACGTAACTTCTTTTGGCATTGGCTTAGAAATTGAATTTGATTGTTTATTAGTATAGTAAATCTGTGTATGAGTAGGTTCGGTTGCAATAAGATATGCAAGTACGAAGCTCAGTATTATGAGTATACTAATTAATACATTTCGACGCATAAAATGGGTAAGAATTAAGACAGATGCTCAGGATGGTTGTGGCCAAGAGATATTTTTTCTTGTAGGTAATTTAAGTGTTTATCTTTAAGCGAGGCAAATCGACGTCGGTTTGTGCCAATTTTAAGAATAATATCGGCAGCATATTGACCACCGAGGAAGTGAGGTAGTATTACGTAGTCTACTCCACGTTCATAGAGATTAAGGGCATCGTGTATTGTGTGGGCAACCATCATTATTATAGCCTTAGAATTTTTTTTGCGAATTGTCTCTACAATTAGTCGGTTACTAGAAAATGAAGGAATAGTTGAAATTAGTAATTCTAAACTTTTAGTATCAATGCTTTCAAGAAAACTAATATCGCTGGCATCACCGTATTCAGCTCTCACCCCTGCAATCTCAAGATCCGTAATTGTTTCTGGATTATAGTCTATAACAAGGAAGCGTTTATTTTTTTTACTAAAAGTATCTACAAAGTCATAGCCAATTCGATTACAGCCAAATAAAATAATTGGATAGCGTTTATTTCTATAAGACTGCTCTTTGGGATTTTTTTGTTCAAAGATCTGTAACCAAGGTTCTAAGAGAGTATAAATACTATCAGAGTGTAGGATTAGATAGCTGGATATAAAGATAGTTATTAAGGCCACTAACGTAATCATTGATAAAATGGCTGTATCAAGATGGCCAAGACTAACACCGAGAGTGATAAGAATTAAAGAAAATTCACTGACTTGAGCAACGGCCAGAGCAGTCTTAAAGCTTGTTTGTTTTCTGTAGCCAAAATAGCGCATGATTATCATTAAAATAAGTGGATTACCGATAATAATGAATAATGAGAATATCAAAGCTTTAGGGAAAAGAGTGATGATATCCCCTAGCGCCATTTGTGCACCCAACATAATGAAAAATAAAACAATAAAAAAATCACGGAGCGGAGCTAAGCGTGCACTTATTTCATGTCGGGCAGGCAGGGCTGCCAAGGACACACCAGCAATCAATGCTCCAGTCTCTAAAGAAAAACCGGCTAATTTAAATACTGAGGCAATAATAAACCCCCAGCTTATAGAAAATAAAAATAGTAATTCTTGAGAGTGAGAAAAAAAGTTATTAAGAGGTTTAAGAACTTTGTTAGCGATAAGCCATATCAGACCTACCATTATGACGCCTTTACAAAAAGTAAAAAGGATATCTAGTGACGAAGCATCAGGATTTGAGATAATTGGAATAGAAAATAAAAGAATTAAAGCGATAAAATCTTGAATTAATAAAAAGCCAGTAGCAATTTTGGCATGAAGTGTTTCCAGCTCATTTTTATCTGACAATAGTTTTAGGATTATAATAGTACTGGAAAAGGCTAAGCCGATTCCAATATACATTGAGACTGTATTCTCATAACCAATAAAACGAGCAATAGTATAACCAAGAACGCTAGTAATAATAACCTGGCCGATACCGGTAAATAAGGAAACCTTTCCAAATTGTTTTATTAAATGAGGACTTAAATTTAGACCAACTGTAAAAAGCAGAATTGAAATTCCAATTTCACTAAATAATTTAAAAATTTCAAAAGAATGTATGAAGTTAAGAAAAAAGGGACCGACAATTAAGCCAGTAAGAATATGACTAACAATTAAGGGCTGTCGTAACATTCTCATGACAATAGCCACAAGAGCGCCAATAGCAATAATTAATGACAACTCAAAAAATAATGAGCTTTCAAAAACTTGCATATCAAAAAATAAATTCATACTTATAGTATAGCAATTTTTTTGGGTTCAAAAAAGAATCTTATTACTTGAATAAGATTCTTTAAAATAGTTTTTAGTATTACGGTAAGTAATTAGTTGGGTCAACTGGTATCCCATTTAATCGAACTTCAAAGTGGAGGTGAGGTCCAGTTGTTAATGGACCGGCTCCTGGAGTACCTGGAGTAGCCCCAGAAAGACCGATAATCTGCCCCTGAGTAACATACTCGTCTTCTTTTACATACAGACGGGAAACGTGTCCATAGACTGTAGACAGACCATCAGCATGAATTAACATGATATAACTATAGCCTAATCCCCCATTCTTGGCTCGACCAACATAACCAGAAGCGGCTGCTCGTATTGGAGTTCCTTGAGGTGATCGGATATCTATAGCTGGATGCTCAAAAATATTTCGGAATGGATATGAGGGGTCATGGAAATAGGCAGAAATAGAATGACTCGGAACAGGCCAAATGAAACCGTTATAGCTTAGGGTGATTTTATCTTTTCCTGCCTGGTTTACTTTCTCACGTAAAGTTCTCTCAAGATTTAGAATGTCAGAAGAAGCTGAATTTTGTTCTTGCTTTGCTGAAGTAAGTAGGCGTTGATACTCAGATTCTGAGCTTCTTGTTTGATCAAGTAAATAATTTTTTGTATCTTGTTCACCAACTAAAGCTATTTGCCTTTCTTCTAGAATTTTTCGTAATTGACGTAATTTTTCACTATTAGCATTTAATTTTTCTTGACTATCCCCTAGCCTTTCTTTAGTAAAGCGTAAGTCTGATAAATTATCGGAAATTTTATTATTTATATTTTCAAGATATCTAACCTGATTTACGTAATCAGTTAAGTAGTTATTCAGTAAAAGAATTTCTAATTGTGATTTTCCGTCTTCTTGACTTAGTAATTTTATGGCTGTCCCAAGGCTATCTTTATTGGTAGAAATTTTCTTGTCCATTTCTAAAATTTCAAAATTTACTTTTTGAATTTCCAGATTTGTAGTTTCAATATCAATTTTGGCTTGAGCAAGACTTAACTCAGTTTCGGCAGTTCGATTTTTAACTAGTTCTAATTGATTTTCTAAGGTTGAACGTTCAGCTTGGGTTTTTTCAATTTTTTTCTTGTATTCTTCTTGTTGTTTTTTAATAGCTTCAAGTTCTGATCGTCGTTGTTTTATTGTATTATCAAGCTCTTTAATTTCATTTGATAATGGTGCATTAGTAGCACTAAAAACTAAAGGTGATACAACAAAACCCAGTCCGATTAGAACTGTGATAATTGATAGTTTTAGAAAAACTGTGAACGTATCCATGATATATATTACAACGGTATTACTATATTATAGCACATTTTAGACGATTAGACGAATAGCATCATTAATTTTGGCTAATGTTTCATCTTTTCCAATAACTGCCGCAATTTCAAACGGACTTGGACTGGCCTTCTCGCCACTTAAGGAAACTCGAAGTGGCCAGAGATACTCCCCAAGGTTTTTATTGTCTTTTCGTAGGTATTCAACCACTGAATTTTCAAGATTTTCTTTGAGCCAGTTATCTTCCGTGATGTTTTCCAAAAATGTATGAAGCTCAATAAGGTAGGTTTTAGCATCTTCAAGGCTTGATTTTTTCCATATCAGTAAGTTTGGATCATAGATTAATGAAGATTGAAAGAAAAAGGCGGTAGATTCTGTAATGTCAGTTAATTTTTTTAATCGTGGTTGCTCAAGTGATAGAACTGATTTTAGAAATTCTGGTGATTGTTTATGAAGAGGCACATTTTCAATAAGTGGCTGGAAAAAAGGAAGAGTTAAAGTAAGTAAGTCATCGATATTTTTTTCACGAATATAATAGCCGTTAACATAATCTAATTTTTCATCATCAAAAATTGCTGGACTAGTACCAATGCCATTACTATCAAAAATATGTTCTAACTCAGACAAAGTAAAAAATTCTTGATTGTCTTTTGGATGCCAACCAAGTAAGGCACAAAAATTTGTTAAGGCTTCAGGTAAATATCCTTGTTGTAAATAAGCTTCAACAAAAACATCTCCTTGTCGTTTACTCAATTTTCCGCCACCTACTTTGTTTAGTATTAATGGAAAATGAATAAAAAGCGGAGGTTCCCAGCCAAAAGCTTGATACAAAAGAATATTTTTTGGGAGTGATGGTAGCCACTCATCCCCTCTTGTTACATGAGTAATTTTCATTTCATGATCATCAACCACTGAAGCTAGTTGATACGTTGGCCAGCCGTCAGATTTAAGTAGAACGTGGTCCTCAAGTTCACTAGCTTGAAAGGTAATGTCACCTCGTAATTCGTCATGAACAGTAACACTTCCTTCTAAGGGCATTGCTTGCCGAATAACATATTTTTCTCCCTTGGCAATTTTTTCTTTGGCTTCGATTAGAGGTAGATTTCTATAGCGACGATCATAGCGTGGTGGTAAATGAGCTGCAGTTTGTTCTTGACGCATGGCTTCTAACTCTTTGGAGGTTGCAAAACAATAATATGCTTTCCCGCTTTCTACAAGTTGATGAGCATATTTTTTATAGAGATCAAGCCGTTGACTTTGAATATATGGTGCATATTGACCCCCAAGATGTGGTCCTTCATTAAAGGTTATCCCCATTATTGAAAGAACCTTTAGTAAACTATCAACAGCACCTTCAACTTCACGTTTATTATCTGTATCTTCAATACGTAAAATAAGCTCACCTCCCCAGTGTTTAGCTAGTAAATAAGAAAATAAAGCCGTTCTAAAATTTCCCAGATGCAAAAATCCAGTTGGTGAAGGAGCGAGTCGTAATCGCGGTTTAGTAGTCATAGTATGATAGTCAGAAATTTTATAATGATTCAAAGTAGTTAATTATTTGGTCAGAACCAGTATAGCATGTTTGGTTATACCATAATAATGGGACTGCTAGATCATTTTCGTTAATTTTGCACAGCTCCCCTATTGACCTTAGCATTTCAGCGTTTTTCGGGTCAGCATTAATTTCCAGTTCAAAAAAATGAATACCATTTTCACGTATTTTATTATCAGCAACATAGTTATTAACTGTTTTGCAATGTAGACAAGTAGAGGAATAAAAATAAAAATTACCAGCTGGGATTGTAGCTTTTCTGGCAGTTGAATTGATTGATGAAAGATTAGTATCAGGCTTTGTGGTACAACCTGAAAGTGCTAGAAAGAAAAAAACAATTAATACTATTTTTGTATATTTCATAGAGATTATTTTAAATATACTTGCTTGCTAATTCCAGCAATAATTCCCAAACCCGCCATGGCCGAGACAATAGCTGAGCCTCCATAACTGATTAAAGGTAGTGGAACGCCTGTCATTGGTAAAAATCCAATAATTCCGCCGATATTTAAAATAACTTGGACAATTAACCAAATTCCAACACCAACTGATAGGTTACGTCCAAAACTATCGGGGGTAGCATTAGCAATTGAATACGTTCTATAAAATAAAAAACCAAATAGTCCAATTAATAATATGCCAACAATTAATCCAGTCTCCTCAGCAATAATTGCAAAAATAAAGTCGTTTTGCACTTCGGGTAAAAATAAAAATTTTTGACGACTTTCCCCTAACCCTCGTCCAAAAATTCCACCAGAACCAACGGCAATTAATGATTGATTAATCTGATAGCATGATCCTTGTGGGCTATAATCTGTATTAAAAACGCAACGAAAACGATCAAGTCTATACCCTTGACCGGCTAAAATAATTAATACTAATCCAATAACCCCAATGGAAATTAAGGTTAATATATGTTTAACTTTACCGCCACCAATGTAGTACACCGTGAAGGCAGTAATACTTAAAATAAATAAGGTGCCTACGTCTGGCTGCATCAACATCAATAAGACGATAATTCCATACATCCAAAGAAAAGAAGTAAATCGTTTTGGTGTGTCTGAGGTTTTTTCAAATAAAGCTGCAAGATAAACCACAAACGTTAATTTAACAAACTCAGCTGGTTGTACTGAAAAGCCAAAAATATTAATCCAACTACGAGAGCCATTTACTTCTTTACCTAAGCCAGGGATAAATACCAAAATTAATAAACCTAATGAGCAGAGTAATAGAAAAAAAGCTATTTTTCGTAAGTGTTTATAATCTATTCGTGAAGCTAGCCAAAAAGCCACGGCACCGATGGCCACACTGGCTAACTGATGTTTTACAAAATAGTAAGCGTCATTATAGGTACTATAGGCAATAATTGAGGAAGCGCTTGATAGCATGATTAAACCAAAGCCAAGAATTACTAAAATAGTTATCATAAATCCCCTATCAACTTTTAGGCGATCAGGTAGAAAATGTTTTTTTATAAAAAATACTAAACGAGAAAACATACATTAGTTATAAAGTTTAAAAAGTTATAAAGTTATAAAGTAAGTTTTAAATTTCTCTTTATAACATTTTTACATTATAACTTTAAGAACAATTACTGAAGTCGATCTAATAAAAATACCACTAAGCCAATTGCCGTAGATATCCAAGCAATGACCCAAAAACGCATTACTATTTTGGCTTCAGACCAGCCTTTTGCTTCAAAATGGTGGTGAATTGGAGCTGATAGAAATATTTTTTTCTTACGAAGTTTCTTTGAAAGAATTTGGATAATTGTTGAGACTGCTTCTAAAACAAAGACTGAACCAATAATCATTAAAATTAAAGCACTGTCAGTTAGCATACCAATAATTCCCAACGTAATACCAAGGCTCATTGAACCAGTATCGCCCATAAAAAATCGAGCCGGTGTGATGTTGAACCATAAAAATGCCAATAAACAACCAACTATAATGCCACATAAGGTTGCTAAATTAAACTTTCCGTTTACAAAGGCAATTACTGCATAGGCGGTAAAACTGGTTAATAAAACTCCGCCAGCTAAACCATCAAGACCATCAGTTTGATTAACAGAAAAAGCTGTCCCAACAATTACAACAATAAATACCAAAATATAACTCCAGCCTAATTCAAAATGACCAAGAAAGGGAATATTAAAAGTGTCTCTATCAAGTTTAAAATAAAACCATAACGCACCAATGGTAGCAATCAAGGTATAGATTAATAATCTACGGCTCATTGATAGCCCTCCTCCACCCGAAGCTCCTTTGCCTCGTACATCAAGCCAATCATCAAATAAACCGACTAGAGCCGTGGCCGCTAAAACTGCCAGCGGTAACCAAGTCTCAGTTCTTGATAAGAAATTAAGTTGTTTAAGAATTCCAATGTCTGTCCATTTTCCAAGATAGTAAATTGAAATAGCAAAGGCTAAGGTTGTAACCCAAATTAAGACACCACCCATAGTTGGCGTGCCACTTTTAGCAGCGTGTAATTTTGAAAAGATTGGTGTAGATCCAGAATTTCTGATGGTTTTTCCTAACTTATATTTATATAAAAAATTAGTCCATAAAGGCGTCCAGGCCATTGCTACTAAAAAGGCAGAAGTAGACAGAACAAGAACTTTAATGATTTGAAATTCCATATTTAGCTAAAGTTAATAATATAAAGTAAATACATTGCGATTAATAAAATAATATTTCCAATAATGGCAGTTATTAATAAAAGTTGACCAGGTGCTTGTTCTCGTTTTCTAACAAGTAAGACTGAGATTAAAAAGTTGCCAATAATTAAAATTAAGCCTATGAGGGGTAACTGATAAAGCTCTGATGAGCTCCCGATTTTATCAATTCCGAAAATAACATTGTAGTGTAAGATTGCCAATGAATCACCAAGTGAACGCTTTGAAATTATTGCCAGTGACCAACAAAGTCCATTAATTAAGAGGGCAATTCCTAAATATATATAAGAAGTTTTACGAAAAAAAAAGTCGGACATTGCAACACGGTATTGTCCGGCATTTATATAAATATAGTTCAATCCCTTAGAAAATAATAATTTCATAGACTAAATATACCATAAATTAAGCTAAGGTTCAAACTATAATTATTTGTTTTTTGACTGTTTTCTGACTACTGATTCTAGTATATGAATAGTTTTATCAATCTCTGATTTAGTTGTATATTTACTAAAACTAAGACGAATGGCACTTTGGGCAATTGATTGATTTTTGCCCATGGCTGCTAATACTGGTGATATTGAAATATCGCCTGAAGCACAAGCGGATCCGGTTGAGACGGCTATTCCGCTCTCATCTAATTTTGCTTGAAGCAAATCACCTTCTAGGCCTGGAAAGGAAATATTTAGATGTGAGGGTGAAGTAATTGTGATAGGAGAATTTATGATTACACTTGGTATCTGTTGTAGGATCTTTTTAGTGGCGTAATCTTTTAATTGGGTAAGTTTACGAAAAGATGAAGTTGATAGTTTTTCTGTGATAGTTAAAGCTTTGGCAAAACCAACTACTGCCGGTACATTCACTGTACCACTGCGAAGGTTGCGTTCTTGATGCCCACCGTGCAGTAGTGGTGTTAGCTCTGTGCTGGCACGAGCATACAATAATCCAACCCCTTTTGGTCCATAAATTTTATGGGCTGAGAGGCTTATTAAATCAACATGTAAATAATCAGGTTGGCAATTAAAAAATTGTAGGGCTTGGGTTGCATCTGTGTGAAAAAGAATGGGACGGGGTTTTTGACCGCGTTTTCTTGTTTGAGTGTTAAGCCACAGCTTTTTTTGCTGTTCATTATATTTTTTTAACAATCTTCCAATCTTTTTAATTGGCTGAATAACACCTGTTTCACTATTTACATAGCCAATCGAAATTAAACAAGTTTTTTGGGTTATTGCCTTAATGACATCAAAAGGATTTACTAGCCCCTTGCTATCAACTTGTAGATAGGTAACACTGGCTCCCCTGCTTTCCAAATAGGCACAAGGCTCCAAGATAGAGCTGTGTTCAATTTTACTAGTTATTATATGAACATTAGGTAGGTTCTTTTCATGCCAAGCCACGCCTTTTAATGCCAAGTTGTTTGATTCAGTGGCTCCGGAAGTAAAGATTATTTCATTGCCACTAGTGTTTAAAATATTAGCTATTGAATAACGAGCATCATCAACAGCTTTTAAGCTCGCCTGCCCAAGTGAGTGAACTGAAGCTGGATTAGCAAATTGTTTTGAAAAAAAAGGCAGCATTGCCTTTAGCACATTTGGGTCTATGGGAGTTGTGGCGGCGTTATCGAGATAAATCATAAACTAGTTATAAAGCTGAAATGTAATAAAGTTATAAAGTGTCTCATGTGAAGACGACGATTTGGGAAAATAACTATTTAACAATTACTTTGGTTCCCACCTCTGTCCATTCATAAAGAATCTCTGCAGCTTTAACTCCAAGCCGAATGCATCCGTGTGAAACTGGTTGGCCTAAGTGATTAGCACCTTCTTTATATCCACCTGGCCATTCTGGTAATTCGTGAATACCCATTCTGGTTCCTTTAAGTCCAAGCCAGTATGGCATCCATAGACCATATGTTTTTGACCATGCACGTTTGGATTTATTTCCAACGCTATATTCCCCTTTTGGTGTAGCCATGCCCGGCTTGCCAGTTGAAACAGTGTGAGTGCGAATAGTAACACCGTTTAATTGTTGATACAACTCTTGTTTCTTTAAATCAATGGTAATTGTTTTTATAAGCTTTTTTGATTCAGTTGATAATGGATCAAAACCATTTCTAATCTCCAGACCATCAACAAAGCCATCGCCATCACTGTCCGGATGGTTAGGGTTTGTTTTGAATTGAATTTCCTGGCTATCAACTAAGCCGTCTTTGTCAGTATCCAGGGGTGTAGCACCAAATGTAGCGTTAGCTGATACAAAAAATACGGTTAGTAATAATAGGAATATTATTCTTTTCATATGATAACTATAGCAAACTGACTAGAGTTAGCAATAATTTCTAATAAAAAAACAACCCTTAGCTTATTGCTTGCTTCGGGTTGGTGGATCATTTTTAAATTTCTCGAATAATAATGTTTTTTGTCTGGAATTGTTTGTTCTATGTGAAGATATTATCCTCCTAGTTAATTATTTAATAATCGCCTGATTATTCAGGTCGTACTTTTTAATGCCGTTAACGGGACAGTCGCTGTATTTTGCCCTTTGTATCCTGCGGTGTACTAGGACCGTCCATTGCCGTCACGGCTTTCTGTGTGCTCCATGCTGGAGCGTCTTGTTTTCCCCTCGCTTTTTGAGGTTTTCTGCTACCTTAGGGGGGGGGTTGTTGCCGGCTGCTCTTCTGATCTATTTTTTTTCTTTTTTTCTTTCTATCGCAATCAAATTGACCTCCTTTCGTTTGTAGTTTGATATTGAAGTGCCTAATTATTTAGGTCACTTTCTTTTTATGGAACTCGGTTAACGTTAAGTACAATAGCATACAATCAATATAATGTCAAGAGCTTGCTTGTTCTATCACATTTTTATGGCTAATATTAAATAAAAAACTTCCATTATATTTTAATATTTATAGCAATTGAAAATACAATTGTTAACAATTCGTTCACAGTTTTTCCCATTGCTTAAAAGCCATTTGAACTGTAGGATGTATGTATGAATAATCCCTCTCAAATCATTTCAAAGCTACCACCACAGAATCTTGAGGCTGAAAACTTTGTTTTAGGCTCACTTTTGATTGATCAGAACACAATTGTGAAAATTGCTGACATTTTGAACCCTGAAGATTTCTATAAAGACAGTCATGGAACGATTTTTCATTGCATGAAAGAGCTCTATGCTCATCGTGAACCAATTGATATTTTAAGCCTTACTTCAAAACTTGAAGAAAAAGGCAAACTTGAAGCTGTTGGTGGACGTTCATACATTGCCAACCTGGCAAATTCAGTTGGCACAGCTTCCAACGTTGTTTACTATGCAGAATTAATTCAACGTAAAGCAACTCTTCGTCGTTTAATCACAGCTGCTTCTGATATTAGTGAACTTGGATATGAAGAAGATGAGGAGATAGATAAAATTCTTGATAATGCTGAACAAAAACTTTTTAATGTTTCTCAAAAGTTTTTAAAGCAAGCGTTTCAACCGATTGATACGTTATTGAACGAAGCTTTTGATCGTATTGATGAATTACATAAACAATCAGGCAAACTGCGTGGTCTAACAACTGGTTTTACAGACCTTGATAATCTTTTGGCCGGTTTACAAAAGTCAGACTTAATTATTTTGGCAGCTCGTCCCAGTGTTGGAAAAACTTCGTTAGCAATGGATATTGCACGGCAGACTGCAGTTATTAATAAAATTCCGGTTGGTGTGTTCTCTTTAGAAATGAGTAAAGAGCAATTAGTTGATCGTATGTTATGTGCAGAAGCTGGAGTTAGTTTATGGAAAATGAGAACAGGAAAACTATCTGATCGGGATGACAATGATGATTTCTCAAAGATTGGACAGGCCATGGGAGTATTAGCAGAAACGCCAATCTTTATTGATGACTCAGCCAGTGCCAATATTATGGAAATCAGAACCAAGGCTCGCCGTTTGCAAATGGAGCATAAACTTGGTTTGATTGTGATTGACTATTTGCAGCTGATGGAAGGTCGTGGAAAATACGGTGATAATCGTGTGCAAGAAGTTGCAGAAATTACTCGTGCCTTGAAAGGATTAGCTCGTGAATTAAATATTCCGGTTTTGGCTTTGTCACAGTTAGCTCGAGCAGTTGAACAAACAAAGCCAGCTATCCCCCGTTTATCGCACTTGCGTGAATCTGGATCTATTGAACAGGACGCTGACGTGGTAATGTTTATATATCGAAAAGCAGCTGACCGTGGATATCAAATTGAAGAATTAACTGAAGCAGAAAAGTCTGTTGCTCAGATTTATGTAGCTAAACACCGTAATGGTCCAACCGGACGAGTTGATCTATTTTTTGATGAAAACACAGTTAGTTTCAAAAACTTAGCTAAGGGTGAATATGATATTCCGGATGATCTGAATGAATAACTAATTAACATAGATCCCCGTCTTCACGGGGACATGCTTTATAACTTTACAACTTTATAACAAAATATTTTATGTTTGAAAAACTTAAACAAATCAAAGATCTACGTTCGCAAGCTAAAACAATGCAAAGTGTTTTGGCAACTGAATCTGTTACTGCTGAAAAAGGCGGTGTGACAGTTACCTTAAATGGTAATCTTGAAGTTACGGCTTTTGCAATTGGTGATGGTATGACCAAAGCTCAAATTGAAAAAGCTTCACTTGAGGCTGTTAATGATGCGATAAAAAAAGCCCAAAAAGTTATTGCCCAGAAAATGCAAGCAATGGGTGGTCTATCCCAGTTTGGTCTTTAGTTTTGTAACTTAAACTTAATGCGTTTCCCTGTCTCCTTAGAAAGACTTATTTCTTTATTTTCACGATTGCCTTCAGTTGGCCCAAAAACTGCTGAGAGGTATGTTTTTTATTTACTGAAACAAAATCCAGCTTGGCTTCAGGAAATGGCGCAAGCTTTAAATGATTTACCACAAAAAATTACAACCTGTTCAATTTGTAATGTCATAACTGAAATTGATCCCTGTTCAATTTGTAGTGACTCAAAGCGGGATGCTGGTTTGTTATGTGTTGTGGCTGATAGTCGTGATATGTTGATTCTGGAAGATACGGGATTGTATAAGGGGTATTATTTTGTCTTGGGAGGCACCATTAATACGATTGAGGGAATAAAGCCTTCTGATATTAAAGTCCGAGAACTAGTAGCTCGAATTAATGATTTAAAGCCTAAAGAAGTTATTTTGGCTTTTGATCCAAATCTTGAAGGCGAGACAACGGTATTATATTTAACAAAATTAATTAAACCTTCAGGGATTAAATTATCACGTCTGGCAAAAGGTTTGCCAAGTGGTGCCAATATTGAATATGCTGATGAGCTAACACTTGGTCATGCCTTGAAGTTTAGGAGTGAGGTGTAGATTTCTTTAATCATCTAGCTAGCTTATGAAAACGGAGAATAATTTTAATATAGAGCAACAATCAAACGAAGAAGAGCGATTTATTAATGAAAAAATTACATGGTTAAAATATGTTTATAACCAAGAAGCTAGGTTAAACAATCTTTCTGGTCATGGTTTTGGACTGCGTAGACCCGATTATGAAAGACGATCAGACGATGCATTTGAAGAAAGTCAAAATATTAATTTCCCTGCGTCGACTATTTTTGAGTTGAACGGTACAAACTATACATTCGAAGTTGATAAGGGCGTTTTTAATCCTGAATTTTTTAGCATTTCCAAAAGAGTCGCAGCGGATTTTCCATACCAAGAATTAAAGGATAAATCAATATTAGAATTTGGTCCTGGGATTGGTGCACAAATGGTTTTACTTGGATTGAATGGTGCAAAAAAAGTTGTTGGGATTGAATCTAATACAAAATCAGTTGAGAATTCACAAAAAAATATTAAGAAATATAATCTTGAAGACACAGTTGAGATACGAAAAGGAAATATGTTCTCCTCTCTAAAAGAAAATGAAAAATTTGCTTCAATCTATTTTCATTCTCCATACTTCTTTAAAAATGAAGTTAATGGTGACCTTAATTCCGCTCTTTATGATCAAGACTATGAGGCACTCATTAGATTTATTTACCTTGGAAAAAAATATTTAGAACCAGAAGGAAATTTACTTCTTTTGTATAGTGATACTATCAATATGGATTTAATGTCAACAATAATTAAAGATGCGGATATGACTGAGGAAATAATCAAACGCTATAAATCAAAAAGTCGCATGGAACCTTTAGGTTTTATTTTTTCAAAAATTTACCCCAATAATTAATCCAAAATACTCTAGATATAGTGTCTTTATAAAAAAGTCTGGGTTATCAGGCTCAACTATATCACTCTATTGACATTTTCTACCCGTTTGGTAAAGTAGAAGTCTACCGTCCTGTAATTCCTTCCTTAGGAAGGTAGAAAACGTTCTTTCATATTTGTTCTTCCTTTTATTTACTTGCCAGTTTGGTATGCACCCTATGCCAACTGGCATGTATATTATATTACAATTTTATCTAGCTTCAGCTTATATACACCTTTATTTGACCATATGGTTACAATATTAAAGTATTTAAGCTTTTTTATTTTTAAAAAAACAAGTTTCTCTTTGATGTCTATAAAATAATTTCCGCAATTCTGAAATCTGAGTCTAAATTCATTGATGTCTAAATAGAAAATGCATTGACCTGATAAGATTATTTATTAACTATTTCTTATTTAATTATAAAAAAACACCCCCATTTCGGAGGTGTTTTTTGGTAGTAAGTACTAGGCAATACTTATAATCTTTACTTTAGTGGCAATTTGACGATGTCCAACATTTCGGCGGTAACGAGTTTTGTTCTTAAATTTAATAACACTAACTTTCTTGCCTTTTTCAGTGCTAACAATTTCACCAGTAACTTTTTCGCCTAATGATGGCAGACCAAGGTTAATTGCTCCGCTGTCATCAAAAGTCATCAAAGTTTTAAAGGACACATTAGCACCTGCATCCCCTTCTAGTTTTTCAATTGAGACAACGTCATTTTCCTTAACTTTATATTGTTTTCCACCAGTTTTAATAATAGCTAATTTCATACCATCTTTTCTTTAAAAATAAGATTCCTGGGTTACCAGGAAAAGTATTATCAATATTACCTAACAACTTCCCTTCTGTCAAGCCAACGAAAAGCCCCAAGGAAAATAAGCATTAAAACGAAAAGTCCAAGTAAACTATAGATTTTTCCTCGACTTTGTAAAAATAAACCACTAAGGCCAAAAACAAGTGATATCAAACAAAATGTCAAAACGGTTAAACGTGGACCGAGACCAGCATCAAATAATCGAAAGTGCAGATGAAAACGATCAGCCTTAAACGGGCTTTGACGTTTAATAATTCGTCGAATAATTGTCCAGATAACATCTAGGACCGGAATACCCATAATTAACAAAGCAATCGCAATTTTTCCTCCAGATATAATTGATAGCACCCCAAGCATAAAACCAAGAAATAGTGATCCGCCTTCGCCTAGGAAAATTTTTGCCGGATGCCAGTTAAGAAATAGAAATCCCAGAGATGCAGCTGCAAGCATTAAAGCAGCAAAGGCAATATCAGGTTGAAGCCAACGTGTTGTGGTGGTAAAAAGAAAAATAACTAAACTGCCAACAACAGTTATTGATCCAACTAGTCCATCAACTCCGTCTAGTAACTTAGTAGTGTAGGTCATTCCTAGAATCCAAAGTATGGTAAAGGAATCAGAAATTAAATTAAAATAAAATGTTTTATCCCCCCATATAAGAATAGGAAATTGTAAGGTATCTAAATATAGATATCCGCCACTTGGATTGGTAATTTTTTCAATCCCAACACCGCTTATCACAACGGCTAAGGCAGCTAAGAGTGGAAAGATAAACTGCTTCAAGGGAGAAAGTTTTTTTATATCGTCAATCAAGCCGCCGATCATTAATAATAAGCCACCAATAAGAACGCCTAACCAATGATGAACTTCTAAATTTCCAGCGAGAATAATATTTCTTCCAATATACAGTGTAATCAAAAGGGATATAAAAATGGCTATACCGCCTAAAAGAGGGGTTGCTCCTGAATGTTTTTTTCTGTCTAAATCAGGTGTATCAACAACTCTAAAATAAAGGGCAATTTTTTTCATTGCCCACGTTAATATAAGCGAAGATACACATGTCAAAATAAAAAAAGTTGTATACATATTAGATTGCCTCTGCTTTAATAATTGAGACACTTAAATCATTATTAACTAATATCGTATCACGTCGCTCTACTCCACCTTCTAATAATTTGGTGGCAATACTATCATCAATTTTTTCTTGCAATAATCTACGTAAAGGACGAGCTCCAAACTCTGGATTAAAGCCAAGATTTGCTAGTTGTTTAATAACATCATCGGAGATTGAGAACAGATAGCCTTTGTCTTCAATTCGCTTTTGAATCTTAGCAACTAATAATTTTGTAATAGAGATCATGGCCTCATTATCAAGTGGTTTGAAGATAATAACACCATCAAAACGGTTAATTAATTCAGGACGCATGGCTTTTACAAGCTCAGTATTTATTAGTTTTTCTTGCAAAACCTTAAAGTCGCCACCTTCACGAACAGTTTGCTGAATTAAAGGAGAACCAATGTTAGAAGTGGCAATAATAATTGAATTGGTAAAATCAATGGTTTTTCCTTGACCATCAGTTAGGCGTCCATCATCCATTACTTGCAAGAATAAATTTAATATATCGGGATGAGCTTTTTCGATTTCATCCAAAAGAATTAATGAAAATGGCATTTTTCTAACTGCCTCCGTTAAATATCCAGACACACCTTCTGGTGAGCCAATCATTTTATTGACGCTGTCACTATTTTGGTACTCACTCATATCAATACGAATCATATAATCTTCACGGCCAAAATAGGTTTCAGCAACAGCTTTTGCTAACTCAGTTTTACCAACACCGGTTGGCCCAAGAAATAAAAAGTTAGCAATTGGACGTTTAGTTTCGCGAAGTTCAACGCGAGCTCGACGTAGAGCCGCTGATATCATTTTTACTGCTTCATCTTGACCAATAACACGTTGATGAATTTTTTCTTCAAGGTTTAGTAAACTCTGACTTTCATCTTGGGTAAGTTTTGTAACAGGAATATGAGTTAACTCTGTAATAACCGTGGCAATTGCTTCACGATCAACAATTTTGTTTTCTTTTCGGGAGGCCAAAACTGCAACAGATTCCAGTACACTAATAGCTTTACCTGGTAAATATGTATCATGCATGTACCGAGCGGTTAAATTTACCACTTCGGCTAATGAGTTATAGGAAAAATATACCCCATATTTATTTTCAATTAAAGGAACTTTGCTCTCAACCATTCTAATAGCTGTATTGATGTCCGGTTCTTTGACTTCAATTTTTGCCATTAAACTTCCAAGCAATGATTTTTCAATATACTTTGCATAGTTTTCATCAGTAACTGAAGCCAAACAATAGATTAAGCCACGACTTATACCGTCGGCCAAGACACTGGCCATATCAAGACTCCCCTCTTGCCCTGAAGTGATCCCCATGATTTTTTCTATATCTTTGATATATAAAATAATATTTTTGGCTCGTGCAACTTCAACTATTACTTGTAATAATCTTTGTTCTGCTGCTTCTGGTGTTAGTCCTCCCAGTAAATGAGCAATATCAATTTCAATTAACCGTTTGTCTTGAAATTGTTGAGGTACATTTTCTAATACCATTCGATGGGCTAAACCGCCAATAACAGTATTTTTTCCAACTCCAAAAGGGCCAATTAGTAACATTCCATTTTGACCCTTTTCAACAACATCAAAAATTTTATGAATTTCTTGATCTCGTTCAACACATAAATCAACTCGACCCCATTTGGCAGCTAATGTCCAATCATAGGAAAATCGATCAAGAAGCGGGGTTTCAAGGGCGGTATAGGCTCTATCCATATTCGAAGAAGGTTTAAACAAGGCCATACTTCGATATTGGCGATAGTTTTCAATTAAGGTATCAGAAAATTGAATCCAGAGAACGGTATTAAGTAATTTAATTCTATCGGTTTCAAGATCATATAAGAGCTCGGCTAATTTTTTATTATGATCATAACAAGGAACTAATAAATCTACTGGTGATATTTTATTACGACCATTTAAGGCAGCACTAGCATAAGCTTCAATAAGAATTTCTTTGGTATCACGATCAAAAATTGGTTCAAAAGGACTCTTTTCAATTGATTGTAAGAGTCTTTCAATGCTTTGCATTAATCTATTTTCTGGAATAGTTAATCGAGAAATAACTGCACTCACCTTTGAGCTACAAAATAAGGCTACAGCAAAGATATGTAAGGCACCAATATGGTTATGTCCAAATTTTCGGGCCAGTAAAAAAGCTTGGTCTAAAACATTTTTGGTTTGCTCGTCCACTCCTTGATATACATTAATTTTGTGAATGTGTTGTTTGTGGATTTCTGCCCAGGGAACATCTTTAACAAACGGTAATGATGTTGTATAGGTTAGGGGTTTGATTATATGCTCGTCATCTTTTCTTTTTATCACTGTATACATAATATACAGAGCTGGGATAGTTGAAATCCAAAAAAGTAACAATAGTGGATGTTGAAAATTCCAAAATTTGAGATTATATAATAGTTGAGGATCACCGGTAATAAAAGTTTCTATAATATTGCCAATTGAAAATAACCACCAAAGTAACGATAGAAGTCCAATACTACAAATTATGAAAGCAAGAATATTTTCAATTTTTTTTCCAACCCTGCTGGCGTGTTGACCACGAATAATTGTTTCGGACAATTTTAAATTAAAGTATAAAAAATTATCACCTTGAAAAGCACCTACACCAAAGCCAGAACAGTTCGGACAGATTAATGTTCGCAACTTACCAGTTCCAGAGCAATTAGCACAGGTCATAAAAGCTATTGGTTGTTTTAGATCTTGGGTTGGCATGTTAAATAGCTTTAAGTAGATTAAACTGATACATTAGTTGAAAAAGAATATAGGCTGGTGCTGTTAGCCATAAAAACACTACAAGGAATACAAAAATAAGCCAAAATAACATAATACCTGAGCGAAATACTATTTGCATCGAGCGTGTTAGGAAACTAATTAATATACCCGCCCAATCGTGCTGGCCATACATTGGAGTAAAAATATTTTTTACCCAGACAAGTAATCCTGTACTTTTTAATCTTTGGCCTAAAAAGTTTTTTGACCACACTATGATATTAAAAAATCCTCTAGTGTACCACCAAAAAGGAAAAAAAATCATATCAAAAATAAATTTGCTGATAATTTTTCCTGAATCAATAATAATGCTATTTAATGTCATATTGAAGTTCTTATATTATACTTAAAACTAGCTAATTTTTCAAATAAAAAAGCCCGCACTGTATAAAGCGGGCATTTAAAAAGACATGGAAAACTATTAGGGAACTATTACTGATAACTTTCGTATTCGACAAGGAATTTTATTTTGTCTATATTTACCCCTTTCCCGATGTATGGAAGCCCATTATCATAAGAAAGAGAAATAGTTTTGAATTTGCCGTCGTAAGCAGATTCAAGCTTTTTTTTGAGACTTTCATCGGTTAACATTGTATCCTTCATCAACTCTTGATAGAAATGGCTTGTAATAATACATAAACCTGAATTAATCAGAGAGCGACCAGATTCATCCTTGAGATAACAAGCAAAAGCGTATAAGTTATCCGGGCGCTGGTTTACATTTTGAATTTCATGAAATGAATTTTGTTGTTGCTCTTTGATTAAGTTTACTAATTCCGTTATGGTCAGAATTTTTATTTCAAGTTTGTTAGGTATCTCTCTAGGCGAATAAAATTTTGACCATTCATCCCTTTGAACACCAATCCAGCTTAAGATGTTTTTTAGCTTAGTAAGAATTTCCTCCAAGCTCTCTGTTGCTTTTATTTTAGTTGTCATTTTCTTTTTATTTATTGTAATTTGTAAAAGGTCAATTAAACTAATTCATAGCAAAATTATAGTTAAGGGTCAAAATATTGCTAAAAATCGCATAAAAATTAGATCTTGACACTATATGATGCTATTTGGTATTATATAATCATATTAATCTCGGCCCAAAAGGGCTGTTTTTTAAACCAGTATGGATAAACTTATTAATTACTTTAAGGCCTCAATTGCTGAAATACGTAAAGTTACCTGGCCAACAAAGAAAGAGACATATAATTACACTATTTTGGTGGTAGCTGTTAGCTTGGCAACGGCCGTCTTTCTTGGTGGTCTTGACTTAGGTTTTAATGAAATTTTGGAATTAGTTCTTAATCGATAATATATGGCAAAACAAACCCTAAACCAAGGACGACGCTGGTATGTACTACATACCTATTCAGGCTATGAAGAAAATGTCGCTCAAAATCTCCGTCAAAGAGTAGACTCTATGGATATGGATGACAAGATTTTTAATATCTTAATTCCAAAAGAAAAAAAGATTAAAATCCATAATGGTAAACGAAAAGTGATTGAAGAAAAAATATTCCCTGGTTATATTTTAGTAGAAATGATTGTAACTGATGATTCTTGGTATGCAGTGCGGAATACCCCAAATGTTACTGGATTTATTGGTACCGGAAATATTCCAACTCCAGTTAGTGAAGAAGAAATCAAAGATCTTCAAAAACGAATGGGTGTTGAAGAACCGAAGTTTCAAATTGATGTATCTGTCGGCTCCCCTGTTCGAATTGTTGATGGACCTTTCAAGAACCTTGAAGGAAAAATTATTGAGGTTGATGATGGAAAGGGAAAAATTAAAGTTTTGATTTCAATGTTTGGTCGTGAAACACCAGTTGAATTAGACTTTTTACAGATTAAGAAACTATAACTTCTGTCATTCCTGTGAAGGTTGCAATGTTTTGTCATTCCTGCGAAGGCAGGAATCTCGTGAATAAAATGTTGTGTCTTTCGCAGGAATAACTGTGATTCCGGGCTTCTACGGAATATTAATTTAATTATATGGCCAAAAAAATACTAACCGTTATAAAACTACAAATCCGTGGAGGTCAAGCTAACCCTGCTCCTCCAGTTGGTCCTGCTTTGGGTCAACATGGACTTAATATTGCCGAATTTTGTGCAAAGTTTAATGATGCAACCAAGGATAAGATGGGTGATGTTGTGCCAGTAGAAATTACTGTCTATGCTGATAGAACTTATACTTTTATCACTAAGACTCCTCCAGCATCCGAGTTGATTAAGAAATTTGCCAAAATTGAAAAAGGCTCTGGAAAACCATTGACTGATAAAGTTGGTTCAATTACTCAAGAACAACTTGAGGAAATTGCAAAAATTAAACTCCCTGACTTAAATGCTCGAGATATTGCAGCTGCTAGTAAAATTATTGCTGGTACTGCTCGTCAAATGGGTGTTGAAATAAAAAAATAATTAATTAACTAATTTGTGGGAGATTTCTTTTGTCACCGGTCAAACGGTTATTTAACAATGAAATCGTCCGCACCACGAAATATATGACAAAAAAAGATGTTAAAAAGACCACTAAAGTAGTTGAAAAAAAAGCTCCTGTTAAAAAAGCAAAAAGCTTTGAATATGATCGGCTTAAGACTTATACAATTGGAGAAGCTATAGAGCTAGTCCAAAAATTTTCCAAAACAAAATTTGACTCCTCACTTGAGGCTCACTTTCGTTTAGGAATTGATACAAAAAAGGGTGATCAACAAATTCGTTCAGCAATTGCTCTGCCTTTTGGTACTGGAAAAACAGTTAAAGTAGCTGCCTTTGTATCTTCAGCAAATGAAAAGGCTGTTAAAGAAGCTGGAGCTGATATTGTTGGTGGTGAAGATTTAATTGCCGAAATTAAGAAAACCGAAAAAACTGATTTTCAAGTTGCAGTGGCTGAACCAGCTATGATGAAAAATCTAGCACAGATTGCAAAAATTCTTGGAACTAGAGGTTTAATGCCTTCTCCAAAGAATGAAACAGTTACTCCAAACCCAGCTTTAGCAGTTGCGGAACTAAAGAAAGGAAAGATTAGTTTTAAAAATGACGATACAGGCAATGTTCATGTGGCGATTGGTAAAGTTTCTTTTTCTAAAGAAAATTTGATTGCCAATTTTGATTCTATTTTAACCGCGATTAAGAAATCAAAGCCAGCGAGTTCTAAAGGTGTGTACATCCAAAGCGCGACTATTTGTTCAACAATGGGGCCAGGAGTTAAGGTTCAAATATAACTTACTTTTAAGTCAAAAAAGAGCCCTCAATTGGGGGTTCTTTTGTTTTTCATAGCATTGTTGACGTGAATCATTTTGATGGATACACTGACTACTATATGATTACACATCGCACAGAAGGAGTTTTATCTTGGGATGAATGTTTTATGAAAATTGCCCAAGTGATTGCTCAACGTTCAAAAGATCCTGGTACACAAGCAGGATCAGTTGTTGTTAATGAAAAAAATATTGTTCTTGGACTTGGCTATAATGGCTGGCCTCGTGGTACAAAGCTTAATGATTTTCCCTGGGAACGTGAAGGAGAATTTACTGAAACAAAATATCCTTATGTTGTTCATGCTGAAGAAAATGCTCTCTATAATGCCAATGGACCAACAGAAAATTGTATTTTATACTGCACCTTATTCCCATGTAACGAATGTGCTAAAACAATTATCCAAAAAGGCATTAAAGAAGTTGTTTATGAAAGTGATAAGTACCATGATACACCAGCCTGGATAGCCTCACGTCGTTTATTTGATGCTGCTGGAGTAACTTATAGGCTATTTAGTTTAATTGACTAGAAATAGTTTATATGATAATTTGTAGGGAAATATTCTTTACAAATTAAATAATAAAAGGAGAAATTATGCCAAACAATCAGGAGCAAATCAAAGAAACTGCTATAGAAAAAAAACGACAAATCTTTATTGATGATGATCTTAAACCTGAGGACAACGCAATGCTTCAGGCACTCTATTCTCGAAGTTCAGAAAGTGCCAAGGATCATTTACTGAAAGTGAAAGAAAAAGGTTCTGGGAAATTTATGTCTAGCTTTTACGTTGGTTATGGTCATGGAAGTATTGGTGATTGTGGAACAACAACAATCTTTATTGAAAATGTTAGTATTTTGACAGCTAAAGCGATTCAGGATTGGCGATTGTATAGTGGTCAAGAAACTAGTACTCGCTATATTGATATGACCCAGCAACCAATATTGGATCCTCTTGCAACCGCTGAATCAAAGGCAATTATGTCGGCTTGGATGGATTTTTATATCTCAAGTCAGGAAGAGTTAAAAGAACACTTGCGATTAACTTTCCCACTTCAAGACAATGAAGTAGAAAAGATTTATGAAAAAGCAATTAAAGCTAGGATTTTTGATATACTTCGTTCATTTCTTCCAGCTGGTATATGTACTCAATTAAGTTGGCACACCAATTTACGCCAAGCGGCTGAGAAACTTGCCTTACTTAATCATCATCCCCTAGCTGAGATACAAAAAATTAGTGAAGAAATTCATTCTTTACTTCAGGAAAAATACTCTTCGAGCTTTGGTCATAAAAAATATGGAGAGCAAGAGGCGTATCGAGAAATTGAAAGTAAAGAATTTAGTTATTATCATAATTCACAATCTCCAGATTTCAGTTTTAAAACAAATATTGATAATAATGAACTTAGGCAATATCTTGAAGTGCTGATTAAAAATCGTCCAATTAAAACAAACCTCCCCTCTTTTCTTGATGAACTTGGTGGTTGTTGGTGTGATTACAAGCTTGACTTTGGTTCTGCACGTGATGCACAAAGACATCGTAACGGAGTTTTCCGTATGCCATTACTGACAACCGAGCTTGGTTTTCATACCTGGTATCTTGATCAATTACCTGCCTCGCTACGAACCAAAGCAGAAAGCTTAATTAAGAAACAAATTAAGGCCATAGCCTGCCTTGATTGCTCGGAGGAAATTCGACAATACTATATATCTTTGGGATTTTTAGTAAGTTGTCGAACGTATTATAGCTTACCGCAAATGGTCTATGTTACTGAACTTCGGTCCGGGATCTTGGTTCATCCCACCTATCGTGAAGTTGCACACAACATGCATCATGCGTTAAAAAATCAGTTTCCTGATTTAGTTTTGCACTCAGATCTTAACAAAAATGATTGGGATATCCGACGCGGAAGTCAGGATATTGTTAAAAAATAAATATGATTATCATTGGTTTAATCGGTCCAATGGCTTCAGGAAAGTCAACGGCTACTGAATATATTGGTAAAGAATATCAGGCAAAGACCTATCGATTTTCTGATATTATGCGTGATGTATTGCAGAGACTATATCTTCCCTGTTCGCGTGACAATCTGATTCAGATTTCTATTGTTTTACGAGAAGAATTTGGTCACGATCTTTTTGCCAAAGCCATGGCTGAGGATATTAAACATGATGATCATAACGAATATATTGTTGTTGAAGGAATTCGACGTGAAGATGATATTGCCTTTCTAGCATTATTACCAAACTTTCATCTTGTCGGGATTACGGGAGAGATTAAAACAAGATATAAACGTTTAACCGCAAGAACTGAAAACTCCGATGATCAACAAAAAACGTATGAAGAATTTCTGGCTGATCATGAGAGAGAAACAGAAAAATCTATTGTTCCATTAATGGAAAAAAGTGAATATTTAATTCATAATAATGGAACAATAGAAGATCTTTATACAGAGATACAAAACATAATCCAAAAGATAAAACAATAAAATATGCAAAACAAAAGTAAGGGCTTATTTTTTGTTATCGATGGAACAGATGGTTCTGGTAAAAAAACTCAAACTGAACTGTTGGTTAAACGTTTAGAACAGGAAGGCTACCCAGTGCTGTCGGTAAGTTTTCCCCGTTATGGAACACCCTCAGCAAAAAGTGTTGAGTTATACTTGGCCGGTGAAATGGGAAATGACCCAAATAAGATAGACCCATACGCAGTTTCTAGATACTATGCCGATGATCGTTTGGCTCATTCCCCGGAAATACAAAATGCATTGAACAACGGTATAATAGTTATTTCTGACCGCTATGTGACAGCCAATATGGGTCATCAGGGAAGCAAATTTACTAATGACCCGGATAGAGATGCATATTTACAATGGCTCTATAAGCTTGAGTATGAAGAAAATAAGATCCCTGTTCCTGATGTAAATTTTATTCTCCATGTTCCTACAGTAATAAGTCAAAATCTTGTTAGCAAACGAGGGCAAAAAAAAGATATTCATGAGAATAATCATGAACATTTGCTCCGTGCTGAACAGACTTATCTCAAACTTCCAGAACTGTTTGAAAAAATGGTTTTGATTGAATGCTGTCAGGATGGAAAATTAATGACAACTGAGCAAATTCACAAAATACTTTGGGAACGTATAGCTCCCCTTTTAAACTGAACGTAAGATAACTCCCCTCAAAAGCCCAGCGTAAGTTGGGTTTTTTCTTTTTATATTGTATGTTAGAATTAGCTTGAAATATTAAATTTTATTCTCCTTCTCCATGAACTACGACGTTATAATTGGCCTCGAAATCCATACCGCTTTGAAGACAAAATCAAAGATGTTTTGTGCCTGCGATAATACCCTATCCATCAAACCAAATACAACTGTTTGTCCTATTTGTCTTGGCCATCCAGGAACACTGCCTGTAGCCAATAAACAGGCCATAGAATGGACGATTCTGCTTGGATTGGCCCTTGGTGCCTCAATAAATAAGGAGTCAAAATTTGACCGAAAAAACTACTTTTATCCAGATCTGCCAAAAGGTTACCAGATTTCTCAGTATGATCAGCCACTCTGCGAAGGTGGGTCTTTAGATGTTAATAATCATACAATAGATATTACCCGTATTCATCTTGAAGAAGATACAGGTAAGTTGTCACACCCAGGTAATACTGATTATTCATTAGTTGATTATAATCGTGCTGGAACACCGTTGGTTGAGATGGTAACAGAACCAGTTATCCCCGATGCAGCGACAGCTAAAGCCTTTTGTCAAAAGTTTCAACAGATCCTGCGCTACTTAGATATTTCTGGAGCTGATATGGAAAAAGGTGAAATGCGTTGCGAAGCGAACATCAGTCTACAGAAAAAAGGTGCCTGGAAGTATAGCAAAGGTCATATACTGCCACTTGACAAAAATACATTAAATTCTAAAGTTGAAGTCAAGAATATTAATTCTTTTAAGTCATTAGAAAAAGCGATTGAGTTTGAAATTAATCGTCAATCTACTTTGTTGGATAATAATGAAACAATACTTCAGGAAACTCGTGGTTGGGATGATACAAAAAATCAAACAGTTGGACAACGAGTTAAAGAAACCTCGGCTGACTATCGTTATTTTCCCGAACCAGACTTACCTCCTCTGCATTTTACTGATGCCGAAATCAAAACAATCAAAGCTAGTTTAACAGAATTACCAGATCAAAAAGCCAAACGTTTTCAAGCTGAATATAATTTATCAGAATATGATGCACTGACTTTAGTTATTGATAAACAACTTGCTGCTTTTTTTGAAGCTGTGGTATCAGAACTTCATGCATGGATCATATCATCAAAAGACAGTTGGGAAAGACAAAATACAATTTTGGCAAAAAATACTGCTAACTGGCTAACTAATGATTTTATTAAATTTATAAAACAAAAAAAACTTGAGTTTAATGAAATATCAATTACTGCTGAAAATTTTGCTGAGTTTATTCTTTTAATTCATAAAGGTAAAATTAACTCTAGTGCAGCACAGGCTATTCTGGACATTATGATTATTAAAGGAGATGAACCTGAGGCAATTATGCGAAATCTTGGCTTGGAACAGATTGATGATGAAGAGCAGATTGTTGGGATTATTAAGCAGATTATGAAGGAGAATCCCTCTTTAGTGGAAGAGTATAAAAAAGGCAAATTAACCCTTTTGCAGTTTTTTGTTGGTCAAGTTATGGCAAAGACAAAAGGCAGTGCTAATCCGGAGACGGTGAAGAGATTACTTCAAAAAACCTTGGTTTAATTGGTTAAGCATCTATATATTCTGTCTGAACTTGATATTTCTTTGGTTATGTGATATAATTTTATAAGTTTTGTTAATATTTAAAAATCAAATGAAAGGAGTAAGAAATGTGGTTAACATTAATACTAAAATGGTTACTTGTTGGTTTTGCTTTTTTGACAATATTTACTGGTTTTAAGGACGGGCATTTTATTGCTTTTTTACTTTTTGGGTTTTTGTTAATTTCAAAAAAGCTAGAAGTTATAATAAAAATTCTAGCTCCCAAAGAGGAAAAAGAAGAAGAATAAACAAAAGTATAAATATACACTGATTTAAAGTGGTGGAGAAATTTTTTCTCCACTTTTTTATTGCCCAATAATAGAAATATTGATATAGTTAGTTTATATGAATATATCTATTTTTGACATAAAGCCTTGGGAGAAAAATCTTTTTTCTAAAGCTTTAAAAAAGCATAAGGTTACTTACTTCACAGAGCCAATTCAAAAAGTAAATATAAAAAAACTTCAGAAAACTGAAATTATTTCTTGTTTTATTACCTCTAAACTTGATAAAAAAATTATTGATCAATTGCCTAGTTTGAAATTAGTCGCGACTAGATCTACCGGTTTTGATCATCTTGATACAAAAACTTTGGAAAAAAGAGCAATTAAAGTAATGAATGTACCAAGCTATGGAGAAAATACGGTCGCTGAACATACCTTTGCTTTGATTTTAACTTTATCCCGAAATATTCATCAATCGTATCTACGTACTCTGAAGAATAATTTTTCTATAGATGGACTTAAAGGTTTTGATCTTTGTCAAAAAACACTTGGTGTGATTGGCACAGGAAGAATTGGTAGTCATGTTGTTCGTATTGCCAAGGGTTTTGAAATGAAGGTTGTGGCCTATGATGGATATCGAAATAAAGCTTTGGCAAAGCAACTTAATTTTAAGTATGTTTCCTTAAAAGAATTATTACAACAATCTGACATTATTACTCTTCATCTCCCCTTTTCCAAAGAAACTGAACATATAATAAATTTAAGTAATATTAAATATATAAAAAAAGGAGCATTATTGATAAATACTGCCCGTGGTGGATTGATTCAAACCTCTGCTTTAATTAAAGCGCTTGATGATAAGATTATTTCTGAAGTAGGGCTTGATGTCCTGGAAGAAGAAAACTTAATTCTTGAAGAACATCACCTACTTTCTCATGGACTTAAACATCGTAAAGCACTTGGAATGATTATAAAAAATCACAAGTTACTTAAGCGTAATAACGTTATTTTTACCCCGCACATCGCTTTCTTCAGTCAGGAAGCTGTTGATCGTATTACTAAGTCGACGATTGAGAATATTCTTGCCTTTCACCCATAATATCTCTCTGCCTTGTTTTTCCCAACGTCGAAACCAGGTCATTTGACGTTTAGCAAATTGGCCTGAAGCAATTGCAAGTTTTTCTTTCATAACTTGCAGAGATATTTTTTTTTGTAAATACTGGGAAATGTATTTATATTCTAAACCAAAAGCTTCAAGCTTTTCCCAGCTCAATCCCTTATTGTGTAACCCCTCAACTTCCTCAATCATCCCCTGTTTAAAGCGGCTATCTAGTCGTTTTTTTATTTTTTGGCGAATTGTATCTAATGAATAATTAATACCTATTACTAAACTGTTATATCGAGGTTTAGATATTCCGTGTAAGTCATTATGTGCCGTATTACTGGATTGTAAAATTTCCAGATATCTTTGCAATCGTTGTTTGTTATTTTTTTCACTTTGATTTAATCTATCCAGAAATTTTGAGTCAAGTCTTTTTATTTGATTATATATTTCTTCAAGTGACAATTTTGACGTTTTGTGGATTTGTATATTATTTAGTTTAGCATCTGAGAGTTGATAGCCATCAACCACTGCCTGGAGATATAATCCACTGCCACCGACTAAAATAGGGGTTATTTTTCGCTTTATAATCCCGTCTATGGCTCTATAGGCAAGAGATTGGTATTGCTTAAGGTTAAACTGATTACTTGGCTCTGCTACGTCAATTAAGTGGTATTGTATAGCTTTACTACCTTTGCCATATTCGTCTAGATCTTTTCCAGTTCCGATATCCATGCCTTTATAGACTTGTCTTGAGTCGGCACTTACTATCTCGCCATTAAACAGACGAGCAACTTCAACTGCCAATTTTGTTTTTCCAGAAGAGGTTGGACCGAGTATTACTATTAGTTTAGGTAAGTTTTTCATGACAGTATTATAGAGGATATATGGAAAATAAAAAAGTCTTACATTTCTGAAAGACTTTTTTACATAAAATTATTTGTCAAATTCCTCTAATAACTGTCTTTGCTTTCGACTTAAATGAGCAGGCGTATCAACAATCACCTCAACCTGATGATCACCACGATCTTTACCACGCAAACTTGGTACTCCTTTATTGCGTAGCATAAAAATTTTACCTGACTGGGTTCCGGAAGGAATTTTTAAACTAACTTCACCATCAACTGTTATCACATCAATATTTGTTCCAAGGGCTGCTTGAGGAAATGTTATATGTGCTTGAGAAAAAATAGTTGTGCCCATTCGTTTAAAGCGTTTGTCAGGGGTGACTGCAATATGAATATATAGATCCCCTGCTTGAGCTCCTTTATGTCCAGCTTCACCTTGACCAGTTAAACGAATTGATTCACCTGTATCAATGCCTGCGGGTATTTTAATTTTAAGTTCTGTTGTTTCTATGGTTGCACCGTTTCCTGAACATTTATGACACGTTTTAGTAATCTTTTTTCCTTCACCCTGACAAGTTGGACAAACAGTCTGCACTTGCATTTGTCCAAAAATAGTTCTTTGAACTTGATTAACAGAGCCAGATCCATGACAGGTTGAACAGTTTTCAATTTTTGATCCAGGTTCGGCTCCATTGCCTTGACACACAGAACAGACAACTGATTTATTTAAACGAATTAATTTCTCAGACCCAAAAATAGCTTCTTTGAAATCAATTTCTAAGCGGACTTCAATATCTCCACCTCTAGATTTTCTATGTCCTTGTGACCGTTGTCCACCAAAACCAAAGATATCACCAAAGCCACCAAAAAGGTCACCAAGGTCATCCATATTAATATTAAAACCTCCTCCGCCATTAAAACCACCCCAGTTGGCTTGTTGTCCACCAGCTTGTCCTGACTCAAAACCTGAACCAAACTGGTCATACCGAGCTCGTCGTTCTTTGTTTCCGAGAACTTGATAAGCTTCATTTAATTCTTTAAACTTCGCCTCATCACCGCCTGACTTGTCAGGATGATGTTTATGAGCTTCTTTACGAAAAGCTTTTTTTATTTCTTCTTCAGTGGCAGTTTTATTAACACCAAGAATTTTATAGTAATCTTTGGACATGAATATGTAATCTGAGAAAAGTTATTTTATTGACCCTTAAAGCCAATTTCTTTTTCATTTTGTTCGGCCTGTTTTATTGGTCCAAACTTCTCTTCATATTTCTTTAAATTATCTGTCATGGCCGCAATCATTCTTTTAAAGTGACCAGGGGTTGTCATGATTTTTGAAACAATCTTTCCAGAAGCACCAGCAATGTTTCCAAAAATTAAATGGAACTCTTCTTCATTATGATTAATCCAAGCGATATTAGCATACTCACCGCCTTGAATCGTATCATTGATTTGGATTTCTTGCTTATTTTCGTTAGACATAAGAATAATTAGTTAATAAAACTATTTCTTTTCTTCAAATTCACCTTCAACAGGAGCTTCTTTATTTTCCTCTGTTCCGGCCTCAGCTTGAGGTTGCTCACTAGTTGCACCTTGGGCTTGTTCAGAGCCTGGTGGAGGTGTTTGTGCTGCTTGATACATGGCTGCACCAATACGTTGAGCCACAGTGTTTAATTCTTCCATAGCCTTTTTCATATCATCATAACGGTCACTATCCTTGATATCAGTTAAGGCTTTTAACTTAGTTTCTAATTCAGTTTTATCTTCAGCTTTCATTTTATCTCCGGATTCTTTTAAGAGTTTATCAGTTTGGAAAACAACAGCATCAACTTGGTTTTTCATTTCCGCTTGTTCTTTCTTTTTATTATCTTCATCAGCATGTAATTCTGCTTCTTTCTTCATCTTTTCAATCTCTTCTTTAGAAAGACCAGAGGAGGCGGTGATAGTAATATGCTGCGCTTTACCTGAAGCTTTGTCAGTGGCTTTAACATTTAAAATACCGTTGGCATCAATGTCAAAAGAAACTTCAATTTGTGGAATACCGCGTGGAGCTGGTGGAATACCATCTAAAATAAATCTACCTAAACTTTTATTATCCCCGGCCATTGGACGGTCACCTTGGACAACGTGAATTTCAACACTTGTTTGACTGTCAGCAGCCGTTGAGAAAATTTGAGACTTTGAGGTTGGAATAGTTGTATTTCTCTCAATTAAGGGAGTTGCTACTCCACCCATTGTTTCAATGCCTAATGATAACGGTGTGACATCAAGCAATAAGACATCACGAATATCACCTTGCATAACTCCAGCTTGAACAGCAGCACCTAAAGCTACTACTTCATCAGGGTTAACGCTTAAGTTTGGTTCTTTGCCAAAAAATTCTTTGACCTTTGCTAAGACAAGAGGCATACGAGTCATACCACCAACCATTACAATTTCTTGAATATCATTAATGGTCATCCCCGCATCAGCTAAGGCTTTTTTACATGGTTCAATAGTTTTATCTACTAAATCTGCTACCAATGATTCAAGTTGAGCCCGAGTCATTTTCATAACCAGGTGCTTTGGTCCACTTGAATCTGTGGAAATAAATGGTTGATTAATTTCTGTTTCAGCAGCTGTTGAAAGTTCAATCTTGGCTTTTTCAGCTGCTTCTTTAATACGTTGTAAGGCAAGAGTGTCTTTTGATAAATCAATACCTTGATCTTTTCTAAACTCATCAATGATCCAAGTAATAATTCGTTGGTCAAAATCTTCACCGCCTAAGTGAGTATCACCATTAGTTGCTTTTACTTCAACTGTATCTTCAGAAATCTCTAGAACGGAAACATCAAAGGTTCCACCACCTAAGTCATAGACAGCAATTTTTTGTCCTTTCTTTTTATCAAATCCATAGGCAAGCGCGGCTGCAGTTGGTTCATTAATAATACGCTTAACATCTAAACCGGCAATTTTCCCGGCGTCTTTTGTTGCTTGTCGTTGTGAGTCATCAAAATAGGCTGGAACTGTGATAATTGCTTCGGTAATTTTTTCTCCAAGCTTTGCTTCAGCATCAGCTTTTAGTTTTGATAAAATCATGGCTGAAATTTCTTGAGGGGAGAATTCTTTGTCTTGAAGTTTAACTTTTACACCTTCGCCAGCTTGCACAATTTTATACGGCATGTTTTTTTGATCACGCTGTACTTCAGCATCATCAAAACGACGACCAATTAAACGCTTAACTGCAAAAACGGTATTTTCTGGGTTAGTAACAGCTTGACGTTTGGCAGTTAAACCAACGAGTCGTTCACCATTTTTTGAAATAGCGACAATAGAAGGTGTTGTTCGGTTTCCTTCAATGTTCTCAATAATTTTTGGTTGCCCACCTTCCATGATTGCCATGGCACTGTTAGTGGTTCCTAAGTCAATTCCTAATATTTTTGGCATAAATTTAAAGTTATTATAGGTTAGTTATTTAGATACTAGTATTCGAGACCCTGATAAGGACAGAGAGCGGGGATACCAGGTGTCACGAGATTCCCGACCAAGTCGGGGATGTCACTTCGTTTCATTTCGTGTCACTTAGTTTCAATTTTAATTTTATTTGGTAAAGCTTCTGGTGCTTTTGGGATAATAATTTTTAACACTCCTGACTCAGCAACTGCTTTAGCAAGATTTCCTTGAACATGAGTTGGTAATGGAATACTGCGATAGAAACTGCCTCGATGAATTTCTTTACGGTAATAATTTTTTTCATCAATTTCACTTTGTTTTTCTCCTTCACCCTTGAGAGATAACACATTGTTTTCTATGGAGATATCTACTTTATTTGGGTCAATGCCGGCTAGCTCAGTTTCTACAATGACATTATCCTTATCTTCATACATATCAATGGCGGGCATAAAGTTTTGATTACGGTTGACTGTTGGCAGTAAACTTCCAAAACTCTTTTCAACCTCATCAAATGAATCAAAGAATGGTGTCCATTTTATTAGTGACATATATTTTTAGTTAAATGTTAAAAAAGTTATAAGGTTTATTAAGAACCTTTATTAATTGTAAATACTGCTACTCGAGCAGGTGCTATAACTTTATTATTTAGCGTATAGCCAGCTTTTAATTCCTCAGCTACAGTATGATCTAGTTTTTTTTCAGTAGTTTCTCTATTCTCAACTGCTTCCATTGTAGCTGGATCAAATTTTTCTCTTTCTGTTTGAATTTCCTTTACGCCTGCTTCTTCAAGGACTTTTCTAAACTGCTGAATGACGTGTTGCAAGCCAGTTAACCATGATTCATTGCCCTCGCCACCAGAATGTTTAAGAGAAAGTTTTAAATTATCATAGACTGGCAAGAGATCAAGAATCAAAGCTTCATTAGCATACAAAATGGCATCACGTCGCTCTTTGGTTGTTTGACGTAGTAAATTCTGATAATCAGCCAGCGCTTATTTATATTTATGCTCTAGCTCATCTGCTTGAGCCTTTAGCGACTCTATGTCAGTAGTTGACTCATCACGAGTTACTTCATCAGTATTTTGTTGTTCTATTTCATCGGACATATTTTTTATTTAATATCAATTTGTTTTAAAATATAATTTAATCTAGATAAATTTTGGGCATAGTCCATCCTCATTGGTCCAATTAAACCAATAAGCCCGACACTTTTTTTTCCGTGAAATCGGCTAATAATAGTTCCAGAAAAAGACCCAAAGGGACTTTGTTGACCAATTAGAATTTGTGGAGTGAAATCTACAGATTCAAATATATCGCCAATAATTTCATCTACTCGATCAATAATTAGAGAAATGTCATAAACCAAAGAAGAGTGATTAAATTCAGGCTGTTGTAAAAGATTAGAAACGCCGGTGTAATAGACGTGATTTTTATGAAAAGCCCAGATAACTGCTAAATTTGACTGGTGAGCAAGTTGTTTGGCTATTTGTTTGGCATCATTTTCTTCTTTAATATTTGATTCAAAAAGAGCCTCTTCTTTTTTGACAAAGCATGGGTCTTCATTGTTTCAATATACAGGTTATAGGCTTGCTCAGTTGGAATACGACCGGCTGATGTATATGGTTGAATTATCCAGCCATCATTTTCAAGTTCAGCCATTTCGTTTCTAACTGTGGCCGGACTGCAGTCAATTTGATACTTTTCAACAACAATATTTGAAGCAACTGGCTGACCAGTAGCAATATGTTCTTGAATTATTATATCTAATATTAGCCTTTTTCTTTCATCCATAGTATTATATAATAATTTTAGCAAAATTAGCAGTCAGGTGTCAAGAGTGCTAATTTGGTAGATTATAAGAGTCTAGGTTATAATACTACACACAAACACCAAAGCAAAAATTTTCATTAAAAACTAAATAAATTGATCATGACATTTGAAAAACCGTTGATGCTTGGTTATGCTAAAAAATTTCCCTTTTTCTTTTAATCAAGAATTATGGAAATTTAAAATATATAACATAGCTGACAAAGATACAAAGGAGCAAAAACAAATTGTACCGGAAAATTCAAAAACCTTAGACTTCCAAATTCTAAGAGTCTTAACTAAGGTTGGTTATCATTACAAAATAACGGGGAATCCCGATAGACCGGTAGAATATTTTGTTCAAGAGGACATTATGTATTTAAAAAGAAATATAAAATATAAATTAAATGCTTTACTGTCTTTATACGAATGGGAAGAAAGTCGTAGCGGTCATGAAGTTGTAAAAAATCAATTAACCGGTTTTCAGAGATTAATTGGAACTGGAAAATTGAATATTGATCGTAAAAAAAATAATGGATATTTTTTCTGGACAGGACTAAAATCCTTCGGAAGAATTTATCTATTAGTTCCAGGGTATTATGGTAGAAAAATTGGAAAGTATCAAGAGTATATTAGAGTAAGCGAAGATACAAATATTAAAGATGCTTCTATTATATATGATCCAAAAAAGTATATAATAGTGCCAAAGTTTTTCTAATACACTGCCCGCTGCTAATCTACAGCGGGCATTTTTAATACAAAAAAATTATTTCTTTTTATATTCTCCAAAATACCATTGTAAAAATTCTCTTGCAACTGGTGTGGCAGCCACACTTCCCTCTTTGCCCTCTTCAACTAAAATCGTAATAACAAGTTCTGGGTTTTCAAAAGGAGCAAAGCCAGTAAACCAAGCGTGTGGATCTTTTTTTGAAGACCACTGGGCAGTTCCAGTTTTTCCAGCTGATGAAACTGGTAAGACACTCAAACTACGGGCACTACCTGATATAGTTGTTTCTTTCATGCCCTCTCTCACAATCCTAACAACTTCAGGAGATACAATATTTTCAGCCAGTGGTTTTGGTGAAATATGTGTTACCAAGTGACCGTCTGGTGATCTAACTTCTTTGACTAGATGAGGCTGAAACAGTGTAGATCCATTTGCAAAATACGATGTATAGGCTGATACTTGCAGTGGAGTTGTGATTAAATCCCCCTGACCAATTGCCACATGATACGTATCACCAATATACCATTTTTCTTTTTTAACTTCTTCTTTCCAGGCCTTTGTTGGAACAAATCCCGAAGCTTCGTTTGGCAAATCAATTCCCAGAGTCTGACCTAATAAAAACTTTTTTAAGTATACTACCATTTTATCAATTCCAAGACCTTGAAAATCATTATGCCCTCCACCAATATAGTAAAAAAAGGTATTAACTGATTCAGCAATGGCTTTACGAACATTACTGACACCGTGTCCGCCGGCTTTCCAATCTGGGAATGACCATTGACCGACTTGAAGACCCCCTGTACTCAAAAATGAGGTATCAGAGCTAATAATTTTTTCTTGAAGGGCAGCGGCGGCGATTATAGGCTTAATTGTTGATCCAGATGGATATTCACCACTTACGGCTCGATTAAACAATGGTTTATCTATTGATTGCTCCAAGGATTGATATTCCTCAATGGTAATACCACGAGCAAAAACATTAACATCAAAAGTAGGCAAGCTTACTAAGGCTATAATTTCGCCATTTTGCGGATTCATAATAATTCCAACTCCTTTTTGGCGGTTCAGCTTTTTTAAATTATCACTTAAAATTTCCTCTAATTTCTTTTGGATGTTAGCGTCAATTGAAAGTATTAAGTCATTACCTGGAATTGAAGTTAATTCACTAACCACACTTTTTTCTTTACCCAAAGCAGTTACTTCAATTTGCTTAACACCAGGCTTGCCTCTTAATTCTTTTTCCCAAGTTTTTTCTAAACCACTTTTTCCAATATAATCAATTTGTGTATAGTCCTTACTATCTTTTTTTAATTCCTTTTCACTAATTTTTCCCGTATACCCAAGTATATGTGAAAAAGATAAACTAGGTGTTTGATATTCACGTCGACTTTTGCTTGATAAAATGACTCCAGGTGAAGAAAGAGATTCCAGATAGGTCTTTATAGCTGCTTCATAAGAAATATTATCGGCTAAAAATATTGGTTGATAATACTCGAGTTGTGATGGTTTGATGCTTTCAATAGATTTAATAACTTCTTCTGAATTAAATTGACCTGTTAGATTGGCTAATTTTTCAAAAAGATTTTTTCTTTCAGTGATATCTTTTGGTAAATCGGCTGGAATACAATATAAAAGAAAATTAGCTATATTATGAACAAGTGGCTTCTCGTTAGAATCATAAATAGTCCCTCGACTAGCTTCTAACCTCTCTAATCGTAAGCGATTTCCATTAGCCATATCTCGATAATACTCACCTTTAGCAATTTGAAGCCAGAGTAAACGAGTGCCAAGTAAAATTATTAAACAAGCAAGACACCATTTTAAGAATACTAAAAATGTTGTATTAAAATGATTGGCAACTGTTTCTTGGCCTTCACCAGTTGGCGTAAAAGCATCCTCAATCCAACCTCGTTTAAAACGACCGGCAAAATCACCATATTTAAGTCTCCCCTCTTGAATAACAAAGGGGTTAGTATTTTTTCTTTTATTTTTTCTCTGAATCATCATATTTTGTAACCTCTTTGTGCTAGAAAAACCGGTCGAAGTCGTTTTGTAGCTGCATTAATCAAATAGAAAAGTACTGTGGCTATAGCAATACTATACAAAATAGTTACGCCTTGTTCAGTAAAAAAAGTTGGCCAAGAAATACTTCGTTGTTGAATACCAATATACACTTCAAGAAAAAGACTTGAGTTATATAACAGTACAGAAACTCCAGAAACAAAAGCAATGGAATATAAAGAACGGTTTGTCATTACTTGTTCAAATAAAATATATATAGCCGCAAGAGCTAGACCTAAACCTAAGAAATGTAGGCCATAAACTCCAAAGGAAAAAAGTTCCAAAAAATAGCTACCACCAATTACCCACCATGCTGAATAACGAATATTACCAAGTAAAAAAACAAATAATAACATAATAGGGAAAAGATGCACCCGATGTAAGCCTAAAGGTAAGCGACTCATAAAGGCAATATCAATCAGTGCAATAATAATTATTAAAATTAAGTGACTGATAACTTTTATATACACAATATTATTTTATTACGGTTACTATTTTAATATTAGTAAAATTACTAATTGGTTTAACCAAAGCATGCTGCCAGAGTTCATTACCATCTTTGATTACTTGGTTAATTCGACCAATAACTAGTCCAGCCGGCATCCCCTCTTCTAAACCAGAGGTAACTACAATTTGATTTTCTGAAATTTGCTGGCTATGGGGGATAAAATCAATCTTTAGTGTAAGTGATAAATCACTTTGAATTACGCCAATAGTTTCTGGCTGACCCTGAATAGCCACAGCTATTCGGCAAGAATTATCAAAAAGTAAGCATCCTTGGGAAATATGGTCTTTTGTTTCTGTTATTTTTCCAAGTAATACGCCTTCATTATCAACTATTGGCATTCCAATAGTAATACCATCAAGGCTCCCATGATCAAGGGTTATACTCTGCTGTTGGCTAAAACTATTTGGTAATCCGCGAGCAATAACGTTAGAGATAACATATAATCGAGGACTTGCATTAAAAAAATCAAGGAATTTTCGTAGGGTAATATTTTCTTGCTCAATTTCTGCTACTCGTGCGTTTTCAACAATTAATGTATTATTTTCAGTAGTAAGTCTTGATACTTCATTTTGTAATTGATCTAAGTTTTTTTCACTATCTGAACTAGTAGAAAATATATCTCCAAACCAATACGTTAAACGGACAAATGGAGAAAGAAGTTGACTCATTCCTTCATTAATTGGTTTTAAAATATTAATTTGCTGTCCTATTACTAAAAAAATAGCAATTACTGCCATAGCGATAAACGTAAGCAGGGATTTTTTTTGTTGCATAAATTGGCTTTACAATTCTCTTGTTCCTGGAGCAACAACTTTTTCTAACAAAACTGAATCAGCTAATAAAATACCTGTACCACGGACTACACACGTTAAAGGGTCATCGGCTGCCCGAACGGAAATTTTTGTAGCTTGAGCAATTTCTTGATCTAGGCCACGTAAGAGGGCTCCCCCACCGGTTAAAATAATTCCATATTCATAAATATCGGCCACTAATTCAGGAGGTGTGGTTTCTAAAATTAATTTTATATTATCAATAACTTGATGAATAGTTCTACTCATTGCTTCACGAACTTGGCTGTCAGTAATTTTCATTTCTTTTGGTAAACCGTTCATTAAATCACGACCGCGAACCATCATGTCTAGTGATTCTTTTAATGGTGTGGCAGAGCCTATACGAATTTTTATTTCTTCAGCTAATTGCTCGCCAATTAATAGATTAAATTCTTCACGAATATATTGAATAATCTCATAGTTTAAAAAATTTCCAGCCAGACGTAGATTTTTCCAACTAACAGCTCCACCAAGCGATATAACAGCAATTTCAGTGGTTCCTCCGCCAATATCAACTACCATAGTGGCACTGGCTTCGGTGACTGGTAGGCGTGCTCCAATAGCTGCTGCCATTGGTTCTTCAACCAAATATACTTGCCTAGCCCCAGCTGATTTGGCAGCATCTTCAACGGCTTTTTTTTCTACTTCAGTAATATCTAGTGGTATTCCAATTACAACTCGGGGACGTGGTGAAAGACTAAACTGTTCATTGTGAGCTTTATCAATAAAATATTTTAACATTTTTTCAGTAACTTCAAAGTCAGAAATAACTCCATCAACTAAGGGTTTTATAACCTGAATGTGAGCCGGTGTTTTACCAAGCATTTTTTTAGCTTCTTCACCAACAGCTAAAATTTCTTCAGTTCGGATATTAACGGCCACAATTGATGGCTCATTAATTAAAATACCCTTGTCTGGAGTGTAGACAAGGGTATTTGCTGTGCCCAAATCAATTCCCAAGTCTTTACTAAATTTTCCAAAAAATTTATTAAACATGTATATACATTTTAAAATAAAAAACTACAAAAATCTTGCAAGTAAATTATCAAAAGCTAAGACCTCACTTTTTTCTTCTTTTCGACCCTTAATTTCCAAGCCACCGGCTGCTAATGATTTCTCACTAACAACAACTCTAAATGGACAACCAATTAAGTCAGCATCCTTAAACTTTTCACCATTACTAATTTCGGATCTGTCATCAAACAAAACTTCAATATTTTTTTCTAGCAATTTTGTATAGGCTGATTGAGCAGCCGCTATAACCTCTTCATTATTACCAAGTGCGAGTAAGTGAATTGTATAGGGGGCAATATTTTCTGGCCAAACAATTCCTCGATCATCTGAAAGAGTCTCAACAATTGTGCCCATAACGCGAGCTGGACCAATTCCGTATGAACCCATTATTACTTTTTGAGAATCTCCTTGTTCATCAAGATAGGTTAAGTCTAGAGCATCGGAAAAACGAGTACCAAGATTAAATATATTCCCAACCTCAGAGGCTTTTGACTCAACAAGGTCTGTTTCTGATAATTCTAATTCTGAAAGTATATCTTTTGAGAAAACTTCTTTATTAATAGCTAGTTTTTTTTCTTTGTGTATATAGATTGTGTCTTCACCGGCGTCAGTAACCACCTGAAATTCGTGTGAGAATTTTGAAAAAACGCCTCCTGAGGCTGTTGTGATATAGGTTATGTCACCAAGTCCCAATTGATTAAATATTTCAGTATAAGCTTGTTTGATTTTTTCATATAAGCTTTCATGTTCGGAAATATTTCGAGAAAAAGAGTACATATCTTTCATTACAAATTCTCTCGTTCGCATAATACCACTTTTGGCACGAACTTCATTTCGGAACTTTGTTTGAAATTGATAAAGTAATTTTGGCACATCACGATATGATAAAATATAATTTTTCATCATTTTAGTGATGGCTGCTTCGTGCGTAAAGGCTAAGCCTAGTTCAGTGTCATTTTTTAATTTTGTTTTAAACCAAATATCAACTTCTGCATCATCCCATTGATTGGTTGGTTCCCATGTTTCTTTGTTTTGCAGTGAAGATAAGGTAATTTCCTGACCACCAACCTTATTCATTTCTGTTCTAATAACATTCTCAATCTTTTTTATTACTCTAAGGCCTAAAGGAAGAAAACCATAGACCCCCGCCATTTCTTTGTATACAAATCCAGCTTTGAGTAAAAGTTGAGCATTCAAAGAAGTTTCGTCCTTTGGCGTTTCTTTGATTGTTTTGGTAAATAATTGAGATTGACGCATATAATTTGTTCTGGAAGTATACCGGAAATATAGCTCTTTGTCAAAATAAAAACAGCCCATTTTTTATAATAAATAGGCTGTTTTATTCAGAAATAAGAATATTATGATTGACGTTGTTTCATTTGCTGCCAAATAACCAATAACGGAGAGGCTAGGAAAATTGAGCTATAAGTCCCAAAGAAAATTCCAATCAATAAAGCCAAAGAAAAATAATGGATTGACGAGCCACCAAGAACAGTGGTTGAAAGCAAAACTAATAATACTGTTACTGAAGTGTTTATAGAACGACGAAGAGTTTGGTTAACACTGGTATTTACTGTTCCAGCAAAGTCGTCATTAGAACGTGGTAAGTTTTCTCGTAATCGGTCAAAAACAACAATTGTATCGTGAACTGAAAAACCAAGCACAGTTAAGACAGCTGCAATAAAGCTTGTATTAATTTCAACCCCGTGAAAATGTCCAAGGTAAGCAAAAAAGCCAAGAACAATTATAACATCATGAAATAATGAAATAATCGTTGCCATGCCATATTTCCATGAAGTAACAGGACGAGAAACTTTTCTAAAGGCCCAAGCAATATACAAACTAATAGATAATAATACTAATAAGGTGGCGTAGATGGCCTTTTGTTGTAATTCTTGACCAATTGATGGTCCTACAGACTCAAAACGCAATTCTTCAAAGTTTACTTGGTTATTCTCTGATATAGGTGATAGTTCTCGTAATTTTGTTAAGACAGCCTGGTGAGTTTCTTCACTAGTATCTTGAAAACGTAAAATCATTCCCTTCTCATTAACAGGTTGGACGGTTAAACTTTTTAGATTATTACTTTGTAGTGCTTCCTCAATTATGGTTACTGATGGGCGATCAGTATTATATTGAATTTCTAATAAACTTCCTCCAGTAAAATCAATGCCAAGTCGTAAGCCCCACATTGATAATGCGACTATTGAGGTGGCTATTAAGAGACCGGAAATAGAGAGCCAAATTTTACTTTTTGAAATAATATTATACATAATATTGTCTATTGATTTTTCTTATAGCCAATTAACCATCGGTGTTTCTCAAACCACTGCTCGCTAAACAATCGTAAAAGAGTTCTGGTTATGGTAATTGCGCTAAACATTGAAAGCAAAACACCAAGCATCAAAGTAACGGCAAAACCTTTAATTACACTGGTAGAAAATTCAATCAATACAAATGTAGTTAACAATGTAGTGAAATTACTATCTCTGATTGATGGCCAAGCTCTTGAGAAGCCTTCACTTATAGCCGTTGATAATGATTTTCCGGCTCTTAATTCTTCCTTGAGACGTTCAAAAATCAAAATGTTAGCATCAACCGCCATACCGATAGACAGAATAAATCCAGCAATTCCTGATAAGGTTAAAGTTACAGGCCACAACTTAAAAATGGCTAATGATAATATTCCATAGGCAGCCAGAGCAATAATAGATAGAAAACCAAGAAATCTATAGTAGATTAACATAAAGATGGCGACCAAAATTAAACCAATCATACCTGCATATAAGCTGTCTCTAACTGACTGTTGACCCAAACTTGCCCCAACTGTTTGCTGATTAACTAGAGTAATTGGAACCGGTAAAGCTCCAGCATTAAGTCGCTTTGCTAAATCCCGGGCTTCTGTAACAGTGAAACTACCAGAAATTACGGCTTGTCCTCCAGTAATTTTTTCATTAACGTTAGGTGTGCTAATTGGGTAATTATCAAGAAAAATGGCCACTGGTTTACCAACATTTCGTTCAGTAATTTCTTCAAACATCTTTGATCCAGCTTCATCAAACTCTAGACTTACTTCCGGAGAATTATCTTGAGGATTAAACTGAACAGTTGCCCGCTTGAGGTTTTTTCCTGTTAACTCAGTATTTTTCCAATCAGATTCAGGTCCAAGAATATCATCAATTGATTGTGTAGCAATCAAAATATGGCTGATATTGTATTCAGGATTTTCATCGGTTTTATGAATTAAATGATAGCCAAACTTTGTTTCAACAACAAAAGAAATAGTGTCAATTTTTTGACCAAAAGCAACTTCTTCAAATGGTTTAGCCATTATATCTTTACCAAACCAACCAAGATCACCGCCACGTTCCTTATTAGACGCATCAGTGGAATGTTGTTTAACTAAATCAGCGAAATTTTTTGGTGTTGCTTGTTCTTTTATTTCCTTAATTTTTTTATAAGCATCTTCTTTACTCATTTCACTGGAACATCCTTCTGAGCCTTTATAGCAAAGTAGTAAATGAGAAGCTTTAACTTCTTTAATTCGTTGGTCATTAACTTTTATTATTTCAAAGCCACGATCTGTCTGAATATAGGTTGAACCAACTTGCCCAATAGCAATTTTTGAGGCAACACTAGCGATCTCCTCACTATCTCGTTTTGAAACCCACTCCACATTACCTCCGTTGTCTTTACTGGTTGTGTCATCGCTATATTCTTTTGCTAAGGCAGAAAAATCGCCATTACTTTTAACTTTTTGTAATACTTCATCAGCTTTCTTTTTGGCTGATTCATTAAAAACTTTTAAGCTATTCTCTTCTTCCGTAGTAAGAGCTCGTCTGGCTGTATTTTGTTCTTTAAATTCTAGTAATGGTGTTTCACCAATTTTTTTAATGGCTTCTCCAATATCTTTGATACCTGCTAATTCAACTAGAATTCGATATTTATTATCAGCTGTTCGGTTAACTTCAACATGAGGCTCACTAACACCAAAGACGTTAACTCTTTTTTCAATGACATCACGGGCGCCTTCAACTGCATTCCCCTGTTCTCCAGCCGGAACTCCTGAAACATCAGCATCATATGTAAGCTGGGATCCACCTAGTAAATCAAGACCAAGTCTAAAAGGAATCTCTTTTACTTTTGGTAAAGGGATCTTGTAGGCGTCAATTGCTTGATTATAATAGTTACCAAAAACTACTAAAGAACCGGCAATTATAATTATTAATATAAAAACAAAGCTCCGCCAGACACGGCCTTTGCTTGTCACACGAAGTAATTTAGAAAAGCGACTTTCAGGCATAGAGGGAAATTTAAGGATATTTGGGTATTATACAGTAAGGACTATAAAAAGCAAGGCTAAAAATGTGGAAAAACTTAGTCTATTTCAGAAGGGATTGGATAAATAATATATTTAGATTTATTCCTGGGCAAGATTTATGGGCAAAATCACGATGAAAGAATATATAGTTTGATTCAATTTTATATTTTTTGGCTAATTTTCGTAATAAATCACGAAGGGCATACATTTGCTCAGCTTTTGGTTTTTCTTGATCAAAATTTCCGTCAAGGCAAATATGAAGACAACGCCCATCGTTCATTCTTTTTTGCCAACAAGCTACTGAGATTTCTCCATCTTGCCGAGCTTGTCTTATTTTTCCATTAGTGGCAATTTCGTAATGATAGCCATTATAAAATCCTTTACTACTTTTTACACCCCACTTTTTCTGATGATAGAGATTAGTTGCTTTAAACTGATCAGGATTTTTGTTAATTGAGACAGCAGTGTGATGAATCATTATACTGGATGGCTTAATCATAAAGCTAAATACAAAATGACTAAATTTTAAATCCAAAACTATCAAATAAAAAAATAAAATCTCAAAATTAAATGACTAATCTTTTTTTATCTTTTCAAGTAGTGAATCAAGTTTTCGATATAATTCAGCACGGATGCCAGAGTTTTCAATAATATAATTTGCTTTGGCTATAACATTATCTACTTCATGTGATTCAGGATCATTATTCCTTTCAGCTTCTTCTTGCTCTTGAAATTCTTCAAACGAAATATTATCCCCAACGCGATTACGACTAATTGTTCGTTCATATCGGGAATGTAACGGAGCTTCTAGCGCAACAAGTGTAAAATTGTCTTTAAAAAAATTTTTAGTATAATCTGCTTCTGCCACGTTTCTAAAACCAGTTATCACAGTATTCCCTTTCACTTGCTCACAAGCTATATCAACTGGATAAAAGGCACCGCGTTTTTTCCTTTCTTCAGCAGCAAACTTTCGAATTGAAGGTCGATCAATGGAAAGATTTCTTTTTTTCATTTCTTCCCGGAGTAAATCTCCACAAGAAATATGAGCAAAGCCCTTACTAGCGATAAATTCAGCGGCTGTATCTTTACCCGAGGAAGGATGTCCGGTTAATCCAATAATAATCATTTATATTTGCTTAAAGTTTTTTTAGCAGCTTTGCCGACTAAAACAGAGCTTGATTGAATTTTACCACCTTTGCCAATATTAAACACCATTTTAATCCCTAATTTTTTGCACAATTTATTTTCAGGAATTTCATCCAAAAAACGATCTCCGCCATTAGCGAAAATATCGGGTTTAAGTTTAGCAAGTTCTTTGACAACACTTCGTTCAAGTGGATTGCTATATGTAGTATTTTTTTTATGTGAAGTATATATAACTTTATCAACGGCTGATAAGGCCATTAGTAACTCTTTGCGCTCTTTTTGAGGCATGAATATATAGCCCTTTTTAGCGCGTAGCCAGTGATCATTGTTCATTATGACTACTAATTCATCCCCAAGTGCCTTAGCCTCGTTAATAAGACGAATATGGCCAATATGGATGGGGTCAAAGCCACCACTAATAGCTACGATGATTTTCCTCTGGTTTTTTAGGGAGGGTTTTTTCATATAATTCTGTCATCCCCGCGAAGGCGGTGATCTGATTAATCACAAGGTCTCCGCCGGAGTTTATCCCTGCGTAGGCAGGGACCAGGATGACAATAGTAAATTACTCCAAAGAAATTATCTGAAATCCTTTCTTCTCTATCTCCTCAACTGGCCAAAAAAGTTTGTCGAGTTTAAACTTCTTTACGTAAGTTACTTTTTTCTGAAGTTTTCGGCCTGTTAACTGTTTATTCTCGTCTATCTCTACTAATTCTAGCATGTCCCCTTCTTTAATTGTGAAGTTATTAAGTCGCAAATCAAACTTTTTCTTTCCAGACAGCAAGTCTTCATAATATCCCTTAACAATTTTCTTTCTGATACGGTTCATAAAATTTTACCTAGATCCCCGCTTTCGCGGGGATGACAGGAGAAAGTATTACTTCTTCCCTATCAACTCCTGATGCTCAACAGTATTTAATAACCCACATTTCTTATACTTCTTCCCACTACCACAAGGGCAAGGGTCATTACGTCCAATTGTATTTCCCTCACTATCTTTAGCTTTTCTTTCAATATAAACAGGAGTCGTAACTGAAAGTGAGCCTTCATCACTCATTTCTTTGGCTGGGGCGGTTAATTGAATATTTTGGGTATTAATTGTCGGCATCATAAATTCCTGCAAACCACCAATCTTATAGATTGAATAAACAACTTGCTTCTCAATCATACTGTTTAATTCGTTAAATAGTGTGTAAGCTTCTTTTTTATACTCAACTAACGGATCACGCTGACCATAACCTCGCAAACCAATACCTCGACGCATATAGTCCATTGTTTCCAAGTGATCCATCCACAACATATCCATTGAGCGTAATAAAACTGAACGCTCAACTTCTGGCCAGTTAAAGCCTGCTTCAGTAGCCAGTTTTGTCATTTTGTCGTAGGTCTCATGAGCTAACTTTGATAAATGTTCAATAATCTCCGTTTTTAAATTAATTTTATCAAGTTTTGAAGCATCACTTGTCAATTGCCCAAGTACTTCTTCAAAATTATTCTCAATTGGAAATATTGTCGCAATGGCTTCTCTGATTTCTTTCAAACTCCAATCCTTAGAATTATCAGCCTCGGTATGAATGGAAATAATTTGTTCAATTTCATGTTCAACCATTCCTAAAATGATATCTTTTAAAGTTTTTTCAGCTTCATCAGACTCTGGCAAATCTGCCAAGCGCAAGACTTCAGCTCGACGTGTATACATTGCCATTCTATGACGATTAATAACGTCATCATAATCAACTAAATGTTTTCTGGTATCAAAGTTATTGCCTTCAACTCGTTTTTGAGCTGATTCAATTGAACGTGAGATAATTTTATTTTCTATTGGAGTGCTTTCAGGAAGTTTCAATGATTGCATCATTCTTTTCATACGATCCCCGCCGAAAATACGCATCAAGTCATCTTCCATAGAAACAAAAAATCGACTTGATCCAGGATCACCCTGACGACCGGCCCGACCTCGTAACTGATTATCAATACGTCGTGCTTCATGTCGCTCTGTACCAATAACATGCAAACCTCCAGCAGCTACCACTGCATCATACGATGCTTGATCAAAAGGTGTTCCGCCTAGGATAATGTCCACACCACGACCAGCCATGTTTGTAGCAATTGTCACAGCACCTGGTTTACCAGCTTGAGAAATAATTGAAGCTTCTTTTTCGTGTTGTTTAGCGTTTAAAACATTAGGGGTTATACCTTCTCGGTCTAATAGTTCAGCTAAATGCTCATTTTTCTGAATAGAAATCGTACCAACTAGAACTGGCTGACCATTACTATGTCGTTCTTTTATTTCTTGAATAACAGCTTGATATTTTCCTTCCTCCGTTGCATAAATTAAGTCATTCTCATCTTTACGAACGGTTGCTTTATTAGTTGGGACCGAGACAGTTTCTAATTTATAGATCTTAAAAAATTCTTCAGCTTCGGTAAGAGCCGTTCCGGTCATACCGGACAATTTCTTAAACATACGGAAATAATTTTGAAAGGTAATAGTGGCCAAGGTTCGGCTTTCGCGTTGAATTTTTACTCCTTCTTTAGCTTCAATAGCCTGATGCAACCCTTCGCTATACCGACGACCAAACATTAATCGACCAGTAAACTCATCAACAATAATAACTTCTCCTTCGCGAACAACATAATCACGATCGCGTTTAAATAAAACTCGAGCTTTTAAGGCTTGTTCAATATGGTGAACTTCTTTGATCCCACCTTCTGTATAAATATTTTTAATATCTAGCCAATCTTCCATTTTCTCAATTCCGGCTTCGGTTAAGGTTGAGACACGAAGCTTTTCGTCAACGTTATAATCTTCATTTTCATTAAGTCGTTCTACTAATTGAGCAAAAGTGTAATATCGATCTGTTGATTCTTCGGCTGGGGCACTAATAATTAAAGGTGTTCTGGCTTCGTCAATTAAAATTGAGTCTACTTCATCAACAATGGCATAATTTAAATCACGTTGAACTCGTTCTTCAGCTTTTTGAACCATGTTGTCTCGTAAATAATCAAAGCCAAATTCATTATTTGTGCCATATAGAATATCACATTGATAAGCCTCATTACGTTTTACTGACCGAAAATGTTGAAGTCGTTCATCAAATTGCCTGTCATCAATATGTTCTGGGTCATATACCACTGCTTCATCATGAATAATAACTCCAGTTGAAAGACCAAGAGCTGCATACACAGGGGCCATCCAACCCGCACCGACACGGGATAAATAATCGTTGACTGTTACAAGATGAACTCCACGTCCTGTAAGCGCGTTTAAATATAAAGGTAGTGTTGCAACTAAAGTTTTTCCTTCTCCAGTTTTCATTTCAGCAATTTGGCCTTTATGTAAAATCATGCCTCCAATTAGCTGAACATCATAGTGTCTTTGTCCACTCACTCTTCTAGCTGCTTCACGAACAGCAGCAAAAGCTTCCGGCAATATTTCTTCAAGAATTTCATTCTGCTCTTCAAGACTTAATGATTGCTCGGGTAAATTTTGTTCGTTGAATGAAACCCCTAGTTTTTTCCGAAAGGTATTTGTTAGTTCTCGTAATGCTTCGTCACTTAAAGCAGAAAACTGCTCTTCAAGACTATTGATTTTTACAACAATCGGTTTATAAGCCTTAACTTCTTTTTCATTTGGATCACCAAATAATCTTCTAAAAATACTCATAAATATAGTTAAATTGACTTCTATCTAGATTAAATAGTTATACAATCTTAGCCTAAAATAGGAAATAAATCAATTATTCCCTTAAATATACAAATATTAGACAATTTATAGTAACAATTAATTAAGACGCCTTTTTGGTTGTAATTCTGCGTTTAGCTAACCTTTTGTCCTTATGCTTCTTAATTAAATCGCTAATGTGATCCTTTACTTTATCTATAGCCTTGTATAAGTCGTCTGCAGTGCAATCGGCCCACAAAACTTCTCCAGGAATTGTTAAATTAACTTCTGCTCGAAAAATCTCACCTTTATTATGATGTTTAGTTGTTAGTTCAATCTCAAAATCGCAATTAATTACTTTTGTTTTTCCTAAAAACTTCTCAACCATTTCCATCTTTTTCTCAATATACGATTGAATTGCTGGAGTTATTTCTAAGTTAGTAGCTCTAATTTGTGGCTTCATAGAATTAGAAATTAATTAAATAAATTTTTGATATCCTTAAAGGTCACTAAAATAATCAGACCTATTAATAACATAAAACCAATATTGTGAATCAAAGCTTCGGTTTCTTGTTTTGCCGGTCGTCCTTTTATTTTTTCTATAATTAAGAATAAAATTCGACCACCATCTAGAGCAGGAAAAGGTAAAATATTTATAACTGCCAAATTTAATGATAGCAAGGCGGCAAATTGTAATAAATACTGGAATCCCATCTCAGCAACTTGTCCGGTAAGAACAGCTATGCCAACCGGTCCTGCAATATCAGCGCTTACTCCCCCACCAGTTACTAATTTTGTTAGAAGGTCAACGAAGCCTGTGATAATTAACCAAAGATAAAATCCTGTGGTTTTTACTCCTTCATAAATAGCTAAATGCCAAGGAAAACGAACAAAAGCATTTTCTGAAATAGTAATACCTATACCTCCTCGGCTGGTTTCTTTTATGGTAACAGGAGTAATTTCTTTGGTAATAGTTTCTGTATCTCTAGCAAAGGTATAAGTTACAACTTGGCCAGTCTTTTCACCAACATAATTTTGAAGGAAATCTGTGCTACTAATTTCATTATTATCTACGGAAATAATTCTATCACCTGGTTGTACTCCGGCTTTTGCAGCTGGTGAGTCACCTGTAACTGAATTAACTGCAATATGTCTGTCCCTAACAATCGCACCGTCAAGTGGCACACCTTCAATTGGCTGAACTGCACCGATTAGTAGGTTAAATGAGATAATAATGGCTGCTAATATGACATTCATAACGACTCCGGCGGATAATATAATACTACGTTGCCAAATTGGCTTATTTGCAAAACTGCTACTATCAGATTTGCCTTCTCCGTCTTCACCTTTAATTTTTACAAAACCACCCAAAGGGATACTATTTATAGTGTATACCGTGTCTATGGCGTCAGTTACTTCAGTATTCCCAAAAACAGTCTTCCATTTACCAGAAGAGCTTTTATACCAGCCAACTATTCGTGGTGGGAAGCCAAGACCAAATTCATCAGCTTTGGCCCCAAATCTTCTGGCTGCCAAAAAATGTCCTAGCTCATGAACAAAGACTAGAACACTTAAAATTAGAATGAATGAAATAATAGTTACTAACATAGTTTACTTTAAAGGTATTAAGGAGGGAGAATTTATTAAATTGTCATTATATCCTTTTCTTTATGATCACGTTTGGTTTTTAAGTCTTCGTTATATGAATTTACGGCTTCATCAAGATCTTTTACAAATTTAAACTTATCATCTTCGCCAATTTCTTTGTCAGAAAAAGCTTTTTCTATCAACTGTTTAACTTCATCACGAATTTGTCTAATAACAATACGAGCCTCTTCCATTTTAGCATTTAATTTTTTTACTAATTCTTTTCGGTTTTCTTCAGTTAATTGAGGCACGGATAATCGAATTTTATCCCCTTCATTAACAACACCCACACCAAGATCAGCCGCCACTAAAGCTTTTTCAATATCCTTCAAAACCGTTTTATCCCAGGGAATAATTACCATGCTTCGTCCATCAGCTACGGAAATATTTCCTACGGCGTTTAAGGCCATTTTTGAGCCATAGGCCTCAACTTCTATACCCTCTAAAATGCCAGGATTAGCTCGTCCAGTTCGCAAGGCTGAGATATCTTTTTCAAAAAAATCAATTGCTTGTTTAAAAGCGTTACTATGTTCTTGTAGATATATATTCATACAATGATTTACTAATATTATTTCTTTACTTGTTTAAAGGTTAGATAGACAGTAGTTGGAGATTTTGGATCACTGAGTAATTGTTGCCCGGGACGACTTGATGGAAGTTTCTTTGTGGCCCAGTTTTCACCCCCATCTGTAGAGCCATAAAAGGTGGTATTGGTTATATAATATATTTCTTGAGGGTTCTGTGGATGAGTAATAACAGAGTTTATTGTGGCCTCTGACTCTGGAGTAATTAATTTTAGGGCAGTCCAGTCGTCTCCATTATTAATTGATTTTATTAAACCATATTTTGTAGCCATCATTACAAAACCTGGCTGTGAGGTAGATACAAATAAATCTCTATATTTTTTGCTATCAGGAAATTCTTTAAGATTTTCTTTTAATGATATCCACGTTACACCTTTATCCAATGATCTAAATAGTCCAGCTGACTCAGTAGCGACAAAAAGTATGCGACTATCAGCTGGTCCAATTAATATTTTCTTTAAATCATTTTCAAAACGATTCATAGTTTGCCAGCTTTTTCCACTATCTAATGATTGAATTATTTCGCCACGAGAGGTTCCGATATAAACAATAGTGCTATCGTAATGATCAATAGCCACTACATTTATTTTAACTTTTACATCATTGTCATAATAAGTTTGAATCCAACTGCGTCCACAATCAGAGCTTTTGAGAAGTTTATTATCGGTTGCTGCATATAAAACACATTTTGAGCTTGGATCAACAGCAAAGGCGATAACAAGAGTACCTTTTAAGGCTGGGATTTCACGCCAACTTTCTGCACTATCATAGGTATAATAGACACCTCCCTCAGAGCTTGCGTAATATAGAGCCTTAGTATCACTTGGATCCATTGCGAGTACTGTGGAGCCGGACTCATTGAATTGTCCAGGCTTTCCTGATGTGGTAGCGATTAAGGATTTTTGTGCCCAGGTGCTTCCACTGGTCGTTGATTTAAAAATACCGCCATCGGGACCTTTAGTGGTTTTTTTTGAACCAAAATTAATTGTACAGCCTGATAAGGTAACAGCCACTATCAAAAAAACAAATATAAGTATTTTTTTCATATAATATTTTACTGAATATTCATCATCGCCTGCTCTAAAACAAGCTTGGGATTGATGTTTGAACGAATATAAATAAGAGCTCGTTCAAGTATTGAGTCATAAGTACGAATATCCGAAGGACTTAAACGTTTAGTAGCTAACTGTAGTTCATCAAGAAGCAGTGTATGTACAACCAACTCCGGACGATTTAAGTGTAGCAGTAATATGTCCCTTAGACCAAGTCGCCAGTGAGAAATAATGGAATTTGCCTTAATTCCAGCATCGGTTCCTTTTGCAGACCCGAGGAGTTTATCAATCATTTGCCATCGTTCATATAATGAAGATGTCAAGGCAGAACACAATAAACGAACAGGAGCGATATGTTCATCCACTACTTTCTTGTCTTTCAATAAGGAAACTGCTACGCCCGGCCGACCATTAGCTAACCGAGAGATGTGCTTAGCCTGTGTGCGAGGTAGTTTATGCGAGTCAATTAACCATTGGTACATTGTATCTGCTGAAACTGAGTTAAAAGAGATAACTTGGCTTCGTGAACAAATGGTTGTTGGAAGTTGATCAAGTGAAGTTGTTATTAAAAATATAATTGCTTGATCACGTGCATCTTCCAAAGTTTTCAAAAGTCCATTAGCAGCTTCTATGCTTAAATACTCGGCTGATTCAATAATACCAATTCGATAATAGTTTCCAAAAGAGCTTAAAGCCATTTGATTACTAAAGTCTCTTGCCTGTGCAATCCCTATTTCTTTTTTGTCACTTAGAATTTCTAGTCGAGCAATGTCATATACAGAATGTTTTGAATGAGAAATCTTGCTTAATTTTTCTAAAAATAAAGCAAGGGTGGACATTCTTCCACTGCTTGTTGAACCTGATAAAATATAGCTACCACCTAAATTGCCAGGCAATCGTTGCTCATAGCTTAAAAGATGTTCAAAAAAATTAATAGCTTGATTTTGCCCAATTATTGGCCAGGAATGCTCTTTCATGTCATAAATATTATCATATTTTTATGGTAAATACAAGTTTAAAAATAAAAAAACTCGAACCTTTTTAATTAGTCCGAGTCTGATTTTTATCTTTTCTAAATGTTAAGTATTTATGGCACAAAAACCACACCCAACCAGTAAAGAAACTGGTTAAAAATTGAGGTGTTGATTTGTAGCCAACTATTCCAGCAATACCATCCGGGAAACCAAGAAATATATTGTTTACCCGATTGAAATTGCTTTCAATAGCTTGTACGGCGTGGTAGTTTGCAATCAATCCAATTACAGAAATGATTGTATACACCACAGCCTGTTTGAAATATTTTTTTCCTTCGTACCTAAATATATAGGTACGACTAATAAAAAAATTAAAAACGTTAAGAATAAATAAAGATATGTCAGAGGCTGATGCGATTGAGAAATTTGTGAAACGCAAAATAATCTCAATCATTCCTATTTGACATACCGAAATAAGTAGGCTTATTGAAACTGAAACCAAAAAAACGATAGACGATTTTTGTTTGGTTATCCAATCTAAGTACTCATCCCTTAGAGCTTGGTATTCATAAGTCACTACATCCCACTTCATTTGAAAGTAGAAGGTGACTGAAATCATACCTAAACAAGAAAAGATTGTTACCGATGGGATCTCAGCTATTGAAGACAAACCATAGGCAGGCTGATAGCTTACAAGAAAGCAAAAGGTAGAGTATATTCCGATTAATCCAAGGAAAAATACTCTACATATTGAAATTAATTTTTTAAACAACGGACCCTCCTTTTTTAATTATTTTGTAATACCACTTCTTTTTTAAAAAGTCAATGTTTTAAGTAATATTACGTTAAAAAACAAGAATTAGTTCTAAATGTTAAGAATAGTTATTGAGATCTGAAGAGTAGTTGCAAACATTACCCAAAGAAAATAGGGAATATTAACATAAACAACCCAACGCTTATCTTGTCCAATTGCCATAAAGCCCCAAGTTAAAGTCGCTAAAATCAAGATAATATCAATAGAAGCTAGTACATTATTTCTTAAACCAAACTGCAAAGGTGTAAATAGAAAATTAAATAAAAGGTTTAAAGCAAAAGGCCAGGCAATATATTTTGATAATTTTTTTTCATATAGATCATAAAAAACCGCTCCAAAAGAAATGAAAATTATAACATACAAAATTATCCAGACAGGTTGAAAAACCTCGGCTACAGGTGCCCAAGAAGGTTTTAGTAGTGAATCATACCAAGAATATGCATCCATATTGATAGTATATAATAGATTCTCATAATAATAAATTATATCTTAGGCTATGATATAATAAATATATGAAAAAAATTACAATTCCAAGTCCAAGTTCGCCAAGTTATCGTCTACTTGTTTTTATAGTTGGGATTATTGCCACAATTTCCTATCGAGCAATTATTATTGTTAGCCATTATAATCAGGCCTGGACTGATATTATTTGGTACATTGGCACAATCGGCTTTGTTTGGTATTTTGCCCATCGTTATCATATTGAAAAAAAGCGGGATAGAATTATTATAGAACATAAACTCATTCAAAAAATAAATCGTAGTAAAGAACTAAATGAAAGTGACCGTGAAGCTCTTGAATACACTTTGAAAAGTTTAGCCTCCAGTAAATCAAGTTGGAACTATATCGCTATTTTTGTGGCTTCTGGAGTTGCTTTGCTATACGATATTTGTCTACGAATATTTTTCTCGCAATAATATTATTCAATTTTTAGAATTGAAATCTTAATTAGGTTATTTTGCAATGATAGCTCTACACTCTCCCCTACCTTTCTACCAAGTAGGACTTGCCCCAAAGGAGAATTATGAGAAATTATATTTTTTGTTGGATCAACTTCAGAGGAGCCTAAGATTAAATAGGTTTTTTCTTTTTTATTACTTAATATAGTTACAGTACTCCCTAGTGTAACTCTTGCAGTATTTTTTTGAGGCTGAATTATTACAGCTTTTTTGATTTGATTTTCTAAGTCTAATATAAGTTGATTAATTCCCCGCAACTTGCCTTTGGCAATTTGGTAGGCTGCATTTTCAGATAAATCCCCCATTTCAGCTAAAGTTGAGACTTCTTTCATTGAGCGAAAGCGAGAAGTCTTTTTTAAATGCTCAAGTTTATTAACCAGTTCTTGATATTTTTTAGCTGTAATATGAGGATCAAGTTTTGGACGCGCATAATTTTCTGAACGACGAGTTGGGACTCTCATAAAGATTATATTATATATTTATTGTTCAACACTCGGAGTTGGTGGTGTAGGATTCTTTGTCCTTATTGCTAAGATAGCTTGCGAATTTTTATATTCTTTTATTATCTGCAAAGAGTATATTTCAATTAATTGATAGTCATCAGGTAATAAAATATATACATTATAATTTGGGGTTGGCGGAAGTGTGCTTGCCCACGGTAACCAGCCAATAGAATCAGTCTGCTTTATATAGTTAATTGAGGGCATAAGCTTCCAGTTATTCCAGATAAGTAATTTTGACTGTGGTGAGGCTTGATGAATTAAATCAATATCTGCCAAAATATTTTTTGTATCACTGTCGTATTTCCAAATATATGTATAGGAAAGATTGGCATTGATTATAAAATTAAAAGTTAGACAAAGCATTAGTGTTAAGCCAACTGCTAGGACATACATTTTCCCGCTATCCTTTATCGTTAAATACAATGTTTTGAAGATTAACACTAGCGATAACATAACAATCGGGATGAAATAAATAACTGCTCGATCAGAAACAAATGGTGTTTTAAAAATTAAATGCTGAAGAAAACTGGCAAAGAATAGAAGAATTATTATTAGATAAATATATGCAGTACTATTCACGTCCACTTTACTTTTTTTCTTATACATATATAAAATGACTCCCCCGCCAATAACGAAAAATAATATTATGATAATTGCAGGTATATAGGAAATAGCTAAACTGATTGTTGGATTATAGAGAGAGGCTTTTATTACACTCATGACTGTATCAGTAAAAAAGCCAGAGTTTCCTCCCACATATAGTAAGCCTGCTTTTTTTAAAAATAATAGTTGGGGGCCAAGTAAAATATAGAGTAAAAGAGGGGTGGCAACTGCCGGTATAATGGTTTGTTTTATTAAATTTTTAGTGTTTCTAGTTTTTTTATTTCTAATATATGTATTTATGTAAATAGCAATGCGCACATATATAATAATTAAGAATGGAGTAATAAAGGTGAAGTTAGCAAATGAAGCAAGTAGACCACAAATAATTAAATTAAATAACGTGTTAGGTGTTGCTTTTTTGCTAAAGCTTAAAAAGAAATAATATAGACTTCCCATTAAGAAGCCAAGCCCTAATGAGTATCCACGAGCTAAAGAAAAGAATTCAAGCAAAAAAGGGTTTAGAGTTAGAGCTATGACAGATATAATAATCCATTTTTTTGTAAATAATATTTTAGATATTTTTACTGAATACCATAGATACAAAGCAAAACCAAGAATAGCCGGTAAACGAAAAATAAAGTTAAATTGGCCAAATACCATTTCAAAAAATTTTATAAGAATAGTATTTAAAATATGGTTATTAACCGCAAAGCCACCAAATGAAGGAAAGTTAAACAAGGTGGAAAAATTATTTAAAGAAATAAAATAAGTAATTGCTTCATCATGAACCACTGATACAGAAAAAGCACGAATTAAAACATATGCCGAGACTAAGCTAATATACAAAGCCAAGAAAAGGTTTTCTTGAGTTATTGTAACTTTTTTTGAGAGTTGATTTAATAACATTTTTTTCATTATCAATTAATAACTGTAATCATATCATAGTGCTTCTAAACAAAAAATACAGCCGTATCGGCTGTATTTTATTGGCACGGGATGAGGGAATCGAACCCCCGCTAGAGGTTTTGGAGACCCCTGTACTACCACTATACGAATCCCGCATATGTTTGCTAACTGCAAACAATAATCGATAGATCCGACACAGCCCGGAGGCAGCTTACTTTGTTTCTCGATGCAGAGTGTGTTTGCGAGCTTTTTTCGAAAACAACATTAATTCAAGACGACCTTTTAAAGTCTTCTTGTTTTTATGTGTTCGACGAATCTCACCGGTCTCGGTGCATTGCATCTTAATCATGTTATCTTGAGGCATAAAATATTTTAAATGTTATAAAGTTATAAAGTTATAAAGTTATTGTTATTCACATTATAACTTTATGACCTTAAAACTTTATACGTTTTATGGTGGGCCGGGTAGGATTCGAACCTACGAAGGCGAAAGCCAACAGATTTACAGTCTGCCCCGGTTGACCGCTTCGGTACCGACCCTTACCTAATTAAAAAGAGGCTTTTCAAGCCTTAAAAATTATAACAGGATTATAACAGAAATAAAAGTTTTTTGCAAGAGATGGTGAAAACTCTGAGCCGTTGACCGGGATTCGGACGTGAGACCCTATTATTAGCATTATTTATTCATTCATATATTATATAAAAACCATATCTTTAATCAAAATCTAGATACATAGCTAAATGATCAGAAACCTCATCAGGCATGATCTTAAAATCGTTCATTGTTATCCCGGGGCTTAGGAATGTATAATCCGCAAAACGAGAAGAAGTCTTAGTATACATACTTGATCGCGTAGTAGAAATATTAAATTCTTTGATCAGGTTGCGTAATCCTACCTCTTCAATCATTTGTAGGCTCTTAGTATCGGGTTCTAAATTAAAATCTCCGCAGAGAATAAATGGATCAGAAATACTTTTAAGAAATTTAATAATATTTTCTGATTGAATAATACGCTCCGGAAAATCCTCTTTACTAATACCATTCCATAAACCATGAAAATTCAAAATAACTCTGACGCCATTTGGCGTTTCTATTTTTAGATATTGCAGATTCCGGGCATGATTTATTGCTTTGTCATCATCAAAGATATTTTCTCGCTCCTTATAAACAAAAATATCCCCTTCTTCCAAAACTTTAATATCTTTTTTAAGAAAGATTGCATCACCAAAGAAACCCATGTAATGAGGGTAAAAAAAGTTGGTATGAGTAGGAAGAATATTTTTTACACTTGTAACTAACCTTGGATCAATCCCCTCACCCCATAATGGTGCATGGTCTTCTCCACCTTCCCACATTTCTTGAAGACAAAAAATATCGACCCCCTGATTCTTTTTAAAGAAATTATATAGTTTTTCTTTTCCTCCTCTGCCCGCCCAGGTATTTAAGCAAATAAGTTTCATAGAAGTAATTATTGCTTTTTTTCTAACAACAAATAAGGATACCCTTTAAAATTACGTTCCAAATTACCACATTCTAATGCCATTAGAAATTGCATCATTTGGTCAGTTATTTCTTTTGGGTTTGCATCTTTACCTTTATATTCGATTTCAACAAACTCTCCCAGCTCTTTAACGCTATCTAAGGAAATTTCATAATCATTATAATTCCAGGAACTTCGATTTTTATCAACTGTTATCAAATACTTAAAATTTAAAGCTTTAAAAATATTATTCATTTGTTCTAGGTTATCAATTGCTGATTCGAATTCGTCAGCATAATTACTCTTTCCATCTTCCTCGTAATAATGTTTTTTATATGTAATAAAAAACTTGCCATTACTATTACGTAATCGTAACCATTCTTCTATAGGATTAAAATCTACAAAATTTCGATGAGCAGGAGTGTAGTATTCGTCTATTTGGTTATGAGTATACTTAAACTTACCTTTCTCTTCTAGAAAAGTTAGTAATGGTCTAATATTTTCAACTTTAACTTTAATTTCTATTTCCATAATTAATGAAGTGTAAACTTAATTATCTTTACAATACTCTATTAATAAACTGCAGTTCATCGCCTTCTTTTAAATCTTTATCATCAAACAAACGCCATGTTGAATCTTTCTCACCTGAAAGTTTTAGTGGAACTAAATGGGGTTTAAATTTTAATGTTTTCATAATTTAAAATATTTCTTCTAAAAAACTTCGATACTATAAAAAAATATCTGAGTCGTTAACCGGGATTGAACCGGTGACCTTCTCCTTACCATCTTTGGCTCCATCCTCCTCTTGTATAAAAACCTTTTAATCATTGACTAAAATCAGATTTTAACAACTCTAAAAAACTTAATAAGGTAGGCCTACTCCGTATGCAACTTTTGTATGGTTACCAAAGTCTTTGAAAAGTAGTGTACTCTATTTAGTTAGTAAAAAATTATACATTATATTCTACTTTGAAAGGGTTTTCAAGATGGATATCTTCTAAAAATAAGGATTTTTACCAGGTGGGCAAACATTCTTAATTACTGTATTAGTTACAGTGTCATACATATCCTCTCTACCATTAAAAAGCATTATAGTGCCTGTCTTAAACCCGATAAGGTTAGAAAATAATTCTTGCTTTTCAGTTGAGCTCCTGTGAGTAATAGCATCTTTAGGTAATGTACATTCATTAAACATGCATTTTGTCGTATCTTCTGCTTTTGAGATATTATAAGTTTGAGTCTCAAAATTAAAATTTGTATCCTCTGGAAAAACTGGGTTGATAGTTGTTCCTTCAACTTCAAATTTAGCAGGTTTACAATTTAGCAATGCATCGTTTATACATTCAATTGCGGCCAGAGAACTAGCTGGAACCTCATATGGTGGTTCAATCGTATTAAACGAAGACAAAAATTTTTCGTCTAGAGAGAAAAAAACATAATCTTTATAAGAAATAGATCCACATTCTGCTACAACTAAATTTTGAGAATTTGATTGATTGTTTTCAATTTCGCTATCTAATTTAGAAGTTTGTGTAATTGCATTGTCTCTCGAAATAGGATAATTATTTGTTTCATAGTCTGATTGTAAAGGAAAATTGTCCAAAGCTTTTTTTAATACGGGAATTGTACTGGTAGTAAAATATAAAATAAATACAATATACACAAGAACAGCTCCTATCCCCACACTGAATACTATCAATAATAGCTTTAAGTATAGTGATTTTTTACTTGAAGGCTCGATTTTAATAGCTTTTAACTCCTCCAAAGGAATAGAATTAAATCCCTCATCAATCATTTCTTTTTTCCAGCCACTAGATAATAAGGCATTTTCTATATCTGCTCTCGTACAACCTTGATTCAAGGATTCTTTAATATAGGAAACTAAGTTCTGATCAATCATAAGAATTTTCTAAATATTATACTATTTATAGTATACTCTGTTTTGAACACGGATTCAACAATTATAATTAATCAGATATTTTACATGAAGAATAGAAAAAAGCGGATTATTCTCCGCTTTTTGTGAAAATTATAAAAAAATATCTGAGCCGTTGACCGGGATTGAACCGGTGACCTTCTCCTTACCATGGAGATGCTCTACCAGCTGAGCTACAACGGCTAATTAATCTATGAATATATAAAGACTTTTCAAAAAGAAAATCCTTTAATCTTAACTTTTCAGAAAACATCTTAAAGAATGTCTATTCTTTCTTTAAAACTAGCCAATTTCTGATTCTCAGGGTTGGCACTTTCAAGTTGCGACAAAGCTTGCTGAGCACTGATTTTATCTTTCTTTAGTATACTGACCTCAATCAACCTGTCAAGATAACGTGGGCTATTTTGCTCAATTTTTAGAGCCTTCTTTAATTGAACTATAGATTTGGTAAATTCACCTAATTCTTCAAAAACTTGGGCTAATAAAAAATAAGCTTGAGCAACATCTATATCTTTGTTTATAGAATCAGTAATGACTTCACCTTCAGGAATTACTTTTTTATTAAGTCGCAAAGCATGCTCGAGAGTTTGCTTGGCTTCATTTAAATTTTGATTTTTTAAATACACTTCACCAAGATCTTTGAAAGCTCGGAAGTTTTTTGGATCAAGTCCAATAATTTCAATATATTTTTTTTCAGCAGCATCAAGTCTTCCATCTCGAACTAACTCTTCGGCTTCAAATAATAAGACTTCTATTCGTTTAGAAATTTCCTGTCCAAAAGCTGCTTCACGATTAGCTTGAGATTTTTGCCAATTATTTAATTTATCATATAACCAATCAAAACTATTCCTAAGAAACCGTGAGAATGGTTTTAAAAGTCTGGCGAAAAAAATTCCAGCGCGTCCAAAACGACGTCGTAACTGACTGGCAATAATTTGCTGTTTAAGAAGAGCATTTTTTTCACTTTGAATTTCTGCTACATCAATATTAGCCAAAACGCTAAACTTGCGTCCGACAATAACTAAAACACCAATAAATCCAACAATAAATAAGCTCCAGCCTAATAAATAAATCATAATAAAATTAAAAATTTGTAATAATCCAATTCGTCAATGCTATCACACTAATGAAAATAGTAACATAAAAAAATATTACTACTAATAAATTAACTACAATGTAAAACTTTTTTAGTAAAGGTCGAAAAGCAATTTTAAATTTATTTGGTTTGTCTTTTAATTTAATAGTTGTTATAAAATCGGCAATAAAAATAGATAAAATTATTTCTAAAAACCAATTCAATAAAAAAACTGGCCAAGAAAAAATACTATCAAACCAGTAAACTTTTTTTTCATTTTCTTGTGAGATAACTCGGCTCCTTTGGTCAAACTGTTGTTCCTCAAAACCTAGAAAACTTATCGGAGTAGTAAATAATTTCTTTACTCCTTGTAAAAAAGTCATATCTTTAAAGAACTGGATTGGTAATTTCCGGTGTCTGCCCATCATAGACAACACCAGCAATTGCATTAGCTAAAGCAACGGCTTCAGCTAAAGGTCGTTGATGAATATTACGACCAACAGCAGCGCCTGCAATACCTGCACCATTCACTTCTTCATGAATCAGACGTAATAATTGCCCAGCCGACATAGTATCACCACCGGCAAATAATAGTCTAGAGCCTTCACCGGCTGCGGTAATTTCTTGCAGGCCATTATAATCCTCAGAAAGTGGACGATTAATTTTTATAAAGTCTGCACCAAGAGCTGAGCCAATATTCACTGCTCCTGCAATCGTATGTGCCGAAAACTTATCAGCCACTGACTTACCTCGAGGATACATCCAAAGAATAACTACTAAACCAGCCTTATGAGCATCAAAAACAATCTGAGCGGCTTCTCGTAGCATAGCACTTTCATAACTGCTACCAACATAAACTGTATAACCAACGGCAGGAATATTTAGCTTGGTTTGACGAGCAAATTCTACAACTTGTCTAACATCATACCATGCAGCACTAAAAGGATCATGAAGTTCTTCGGTAACAAGATTAGACTTACTATTTAATTTAACAGCATAAGGTATATGCGGATATTTTCGTCCAAATTTTGCAATATAGCCCAACTGAGTCGCAAAAACACCAATTCGCGAGGAGGAAGCAATTTTGAATAAATGTTCAGGTGTAGCATCATCAGATGAAATATCAGGACCAAAAAAATCATCATTTAAGTGTTCAACCCGTTGATCACCGGCAAATAAAAACAAACGACCAGAATTTTTTGTGATCAAATTAAAATTTTTCAAATACGTTGAGCACTTATCATTAGGAACATCAAGTGGAGGTTGGATAATTATTTTTGAACTCATGTACTTCATATACTTTATAAACTTTAGATCCTCGTCTTCGCGGGGACATGCTTTATAACACTCTTAGTCTATCACGGTTGAAACTATCTGGTAAAATTCACGGGCCTTTAAACTCGCACCACCAACTAATAAACCATCAACTGAAGGTTGATTGATAATTTCTTCGGCAGTTTCAGCATCTACACTGCCACCATAAATCGTGGCACACAAATCATCTGCATGTTGACCAAATTTTTTTCGTAACATTACTTTGATAACATTTAAAGTATACTCAATATCCTCTGCTTCAGGCATCTCACCACTACCAATCGCCCAAATTGGTTCATAGGCAACTATTAAATTTTTACCAATACCTAAGCTAACACCTGCCAAAGCTTCACTAAGTTGCATTTCCAGAACAGATTCTCTAGCATCGGCTTGATAATCCTCTTCACTTTCTCCAATACAAAGAATTGGACATAATGGGTGAGTTGCTAAAACGGTTCTAATCTTTCGATTAATCATCCAATCTTCTTCGCCAAGATGTTGTCGTCGTTCACTATGACCAATAATTACATAACCTGCTTTTAAAGCTACTAAATCAAGTGCTGATACTTCTCCGGTAAAGGCTCCCGACTTTTCCCAAAAGACATCTTGTGCACCAACCGCCAGTGGACTATCATCTAACATTTTTCCAACAAAGGGTAAACTTGTGAAAGAAGGACAAACCACAACTTCAGCTGGAGTTTTTTTAAAATATTTTAGATAATCCTTAGTTAATGCAATACTTTGCTCAACATTAAGGTTCATCTTCCAGTTAGCAATAATAAACTTCATACTCGGTTAGTTTACCATGAATAGCCATTATATGCCCATTTGACTAATTTTTGAGTTTCAATAAAGCGATCATCAGCTTCCGGAGCCCCTAAAACAACAGAAACTATGGCCTGACCGTTATGTTCAAACCAACCAACAAAACAATAGCCAGCTTCTGGTAGATGACCAGTTTTTCCTGCCAGTAGCTTTGGAGAGTTTGAGGAAGGAATTCCTAATAAGTCATTAGTAGAATAAACAATTACTTTTTTTTCAGCCTTAGTTTGAAATTCATATCTAGAATATTGCAGAGCTTGTCTAATTTCTGGCTTTTCAAAAGCAGTTAAAGCTAAGCGTGTAATGTCTCTAACGGTTGATTGATTATTACTATCTAATCCGGTGGGTTCAACAAAAACTGTTGATCCGAGACGAAGAGTTTCGCCCTTTTGATTCATCTCTTTGACAAACTCTTCTTCTGATAAACCTGTACTTCTGACCAGAGCCGTAATTGCAGTATTATCAGAAGCTACTAGTGCAGTTTTAAATAGATCTTCTACTGACAATGTATCACCTAAAAATAAATAAGCTTTACTACCAAGACGATTGTCATCAGCAGTAATTTCAACTATTTTTTCCCAACCAGGATTATGATCAAGAAAAACTAAAACCGTCATTAATTTTGTGATACTGGCAATTGGTCGAACAGTTGTACTATTTTTTGACCAAAGGGTAAAACGAGAACGAGCTTCATAAACACCAGCAGCTAGAGCTTTAATTTCTGGATCATTAATTTCACTTCGTATTGGCTTGGCACGAGTATTTAGTTTATTATCAGAAAAATCTTTTGGTATAAGATTAGAAAACAAGACATCATTCAAAGTGTCATCCGCCGAAACTGATTGCAAAAAAGTTGGTTGCCAAGAACCAAAAATCAAGAGCACTGCGATGGCAATAATGACAGGATACATAGATTAAGATTGAATTTCTTCAGAGAGAACTCTTTCCAAACTATCATGCTTGCGAAGTCGATCGTAGTCTGGTAAAGAACTAACTTCACTAATTCCCAAAAAACGAACAAAATCAACGGTTACAGAATAGTACGTATCATCTTTTTGTTTATCAAATGTGGCTTCTATTAAACCATGCATTAATAAATTACGAAGAATCAGGGCACAATTAACACCACGAATACGATCCAAGTCTAATTTTGAGATTGGCCCACGATAAGCAATAATTGTTAAAGCCTCAAGGCTTGGACGAGATAACTCCCCCATTGTTTCGTCCTTAATAAACTCTTTGACTAAATCTGCTTGCTCAGGAGCGGTCACCAATTGATAAGTTGTGCCTTGATTAACAAGTCGAACACCTCGTTTTTGCTGCTCAAGGTCAATTAGTAATTCATGTAAGGCGGAAACGATTGTTTCTGATTTTGCTTTTGTTAAAGCTACTAAATCTTTAACATGTAACGGTTTAGCAGCTACAAATAACAGAGCTTCAAGATTGGCTTTAAGTATACTCATAGATTAATTTATTTTTACAATATCAATCTCGGAAAACAACTCACCTTGTTCTGCAGTAATATTTCGTTGCTTCATTAATTCAAGCATAGCTAAAAAACTAACTACGATCTCAACTTTTGAAGCAGCACTGGAAAATAACTGACTAAAGCGAGTTTTAATAGCCAGGCGAATTGTCTTAGTAATAAAAGCAATTTTTTCTTCAATACTTACTGCTGATTGAATAGTCTGTTCAGGCAACGGTGCTGACTCTGGTCTAAGGTTTTCAATAACACCTAAAAATATTGTTTTCATTTCCTTTGGTGTTAGTTTTGCTGGCGGAGCAAATAAATGTAGGTTGTTGACTATAGCCTTGCGGTTGAATTCTCGAACAAACATAAACTTTTTTCCAGCAACCATTGTTTCAATTTTTTTTGTTGCTTCCAAAAACTCTTTATACATACGTAGTTGCTCCTCAAGATCTTCAATCGCCTCTTCTTCTTCTGGGAGAAGATAGGGTAATAAGGCCTTTGACTTAATTAAAAGAAGTCTTGATGCCACGACTAAAAAATCAGCCATGGCTTCTGGATCAAGGTAGGTTAGACTTTTTAAATGGGCAACATATTGATCAGCTACTTTTGCTAAACTAACTTGAGTAATATCAAGCTCGGCTTTATCAATAAGTTTAACTAGTAAAGCTAAAGGACCTTCAAATTGTTCTAACTTTATTTGAATCATTTTTTATGATAACTACGGTTGCATTATAAATGGCACTTCTTTCATTCCTGGATTGATATTATCTAAAACTTTTTGACTTAAACAATGATAACCTGAACCATGTGGCCAACGATCAGTGTAAGCATAATCTTGAGTATCACCCGGAATGGTATTATCTGTTTCAAACGTAGCACAAAGTTGATATTCTTTATCGCCAACTTTCTTATATTCATAATTTACTCCAGTATTTGGATCTTTTAAGGCAGCTGCATTAATATATGGTATTTGTCCCTTGAGTTCATCAAGATTTTCAGGCAAAACTTTTTTCTCGGAATAATAATTTGTAATTGTGCTATCAATCTGAGTAAAATTATTTAAAACTTCATAATCATGACGGCGGGCTCGAGCTTGCGATGGTGATTCAACAACAAAGAAAGCAGCAACCAATGATCCAATTGTAATAACAAGTGAGACAACCAAATACGTCTTCATGATTGAACTAGTTTTAGTTGTTTGATCGCGACGAATGTCATATAAATAATAGCTAAATACTAATCCAGAAATAACCATTACAGTTAGAGTTTTTAACAAGAATTTTGATGTCAGCTCACCACCCAAGAAGCTATTTATAGTTGCAATCAACCAAACGAGGATTACTACTGAAGAGACGAATAAAATAAAATAAGTTAACCAGCGACGAACCGCAGAATCTTTGTCTAGCTCTTTTTTTTGTAAACTTTTTTCAATCTGCCTCGTAATTATAAAATAGAGAGGAATTGAAATAATTAATGAAGAAATTGCAAATTTTAAAATTCCAGACTCAAAACTTTGGGCATACCCATTGCTAAAATCAGCAATAAATTTATTGATAATCTGAAAGATTACCTGCCCGGTTGATAGCGCCATAAAAATAAGCGCCACTAGTGAGAGCATATACCAGAAAGCAAATTTTGCATTATTAGTATTAGACATATATTTTATTAAAAGTAACTAAGATTTTATTTGAGACAATCCCAATTCTCGTAATTGTTCAGGATTAACTTCGCTTGGACTATTCATTAAGACATCTCGACCTTGACCGTCTTTTGGAAAAGCATATAAATCACGAATTGAATCCCAGTCATTCAACACCATCAGTAAGCGATCAACTCCTGGAGCATTGCCGGCGTGTGGTGGGACACCATACCGAAAGGCTTTAATCATAGCTCCAAATCGTCGCTCAACTTCCTCCGCTTCATAACCAGCTTTGATAAATACTTTTTTAAGTAATTCTGGATCATGATTACGAACCCCTCCACTGGAAATTTCATAGCCATTTAAGACTAAATCATATTGATAGGCCAAAATGTCTAACGGATGTTTTGTATCAATGGCTTCATGTCCACCTTGAGGCATTGAAAAAGGGTTATGACCAAAGTCAATTGCTCCTGGTTTTATTTCAGAGTGATCATACATTGGAAAATCAACAATCCAACACCATGCAGCCGAACTCTTATCAATCAAATTTAATTGCGTGGCACAGAATGATCGAACAAGTCCAAAAGCCTCACAGACATTTCGCCATTGTCCAGAAATCATTATGACCTGATCTCCTGGCTTGGCTAAAACCTTCTCGGCAATTGAATCCAGAGTAGTTTGATCTAAGAATTTAGAAAGTGAGCTTTTTACCTCGCCATTTTCTTCAACCAAGAGAGTGGCAAAAGCTTGAATTGATTTTTTTCCAGCCAATTCTTTTATCTCATCTATAATTTTTCTGGTAAACGTTGCACCGCCTGGTATTCGGAGAGCATGAACGACTCCTTGATGCTGTAAGGCCTCATCAAAACCAGCAAAGCCTTTGTTTTCAACTACACTAGAAATTGATTGAATAGAAAGATCATAGCGCAAATCAGGTTTGTCACTTCCATACATTTCCATTGATTCTTTCCAGGCCAAACGACGAAAACTACCATTGGCTTCTAGATTAATAATTTTTTTTGAACTAAATTTTTCTGTAATTTGCTGCATGACTGGCTCCATAATCTCAAAAATATCATCTTGTGTGGCAAAGCTCATCTCCATATCAAGTTGATAGAATTCACCATAATGACGATCATGACGAGTATCTTCATCTCGAAAACATGGGGCAATCTGAAAATAGCGGTCAACACCACCAACCATTAATAATTGTTTAAACTGTTGTGGAGCTTGAGGCAAAGCATAAAAACTTCCTGGATAAAAACGCGAAGGAATTAAAAAGTCGCGTGCACCCTCTGGAGAAGAATTGGCCAAAATTGGAGTTTGAACTTCAACAAAGTTATGCGATTGAAAGTAGGATCGAAGATATTGAAAAAGATCATCCTTGGCTTTTAACATTGCTTGTAGTTTTGGACGACGTAAATCTAGAAAACGATATTCTAATCGTAATGACTCTTTGACAGTAGCCATTGTTTCCTCGTTATTAATTTCAAAAGGCAAAACTTCAGCCGTACTTAAAACAATCAATTCAGCAGCCTCAATTTCAATTTCTCCTGTTGGAAGTGAGCTATTAATCATAGACTCTGGTCTCACAACTACATGTCCATTAATTTGCACAACTGATTCTTGTCGTAAATCTGAGGCTGCCTGACAAAGCGTAGCATTTTTTTCACCATTAAAAGTAACCTGCGTTATACCGTAGCGATCACGAATATCAATAAAAATAACACCACCAAAATCACGGCGACTATGTACCCAACCGGCTAAGGTGATATTTTGATTACTATCTTCACGGCGTAATTCGCCGCAGGTATGTGTTCGTATCATGTAATTTCTTCAATTAATATTTTAGTTCTTAAATTTAAAAATTCAGTAGTCCCTTCCAGATCAAGTCGTTTAGATGGTAGTAATGCAGCTGACAAAGGCTGACGGACTAGTGATGCCAGAAATGATAAATTAGAAAATTTAAATTTCTGACCTTGCCCAAGCGACTCTGAACAATTTTTACAAAAGAGTGAGTGATCCGAAAATGAAAAAACTACTTCTTCATCATTGAATTGTTTTTGACATCCTCGGCAAACTTCAATATTTAATCCATAGCCCAAGATATCAATCACTTTATACATAAACAGCTCACTCAACCAATTATACCAAACTGGGTCAGCCACTTGATTGTTAAGTAATCCTAGAAATGAAGCCATTATGTCAAAAATTTTTTCATCGGCAACCTGTTCTTTTAATAAACGGTTGAGATAATAAAAAGCTTGACCAGCTGCTTGTAACTTATCAAAATTATTTTTGATATTTGGAAAACAATCTCGACTAACCGAACCACCAACATACGCCATTCGTCCTGAGATAACCATAATGTCAACCAGGTTAAACGGTTCAAGGTGAGAGGCTAATTTGGAGTTGGGACGCAATGCCCCACGTACTAAAAGGTCTATTTTCCCACGCTCTCTCGTATAAACTGAAATGCGACTGTCGTAACCACGATATGCTTGACGACGCAAAACAATTGCCCGCTCACAGTATGTTTCTGGCATACCTATATTATAGACTATCGAAATAGCTTTGCAAAATGATCATGGCCGCCACAGCATCACGTTCTCCATCTCGACCAGTTCTACCCATTAACTTATCAGCAGCCTGGCTTGTAAAACGCTCATCTATAGATGTCACAGAAAGCCCGCTTTGAGCCTCCAGAGCCTCCAGAAAGCCCTTAAAATGGCTATCCAGGGCTTTATCCTGTCCTTCGCTATGTAGAGGCAAACCAATCACCAAATGCTCAATTTTCTCTTTTTTTACTATATCCAGAAGGGCATCCAAAGACTCCACCGACCCCAAGGGCGAGGCTATTTTAGTTTCAGCATTACCTAACGCCAAACCGATTCTTTTTGTCCCCCAGTCAATTCCTAAACATTGTTGGTTCATAAGTTTCTTTATTCGTCATCCTGCCGAAAGGCAGGACCTAGCTAAGTTGGTATATTTGTATTCTATGAATACTCTTTAATAATATCATCATACAAATCCCTCCAGGTAGGATTCACTTCTTCAATTAATTTTAATTTCCAAATTCTTTTCCAGTTTTTCAGTTTGTGCTCTCGTGCAATTGCCATCTTAATACTTCCTAATATCTCATAATAAACCAAGATTGTCACATTATACTTTGATGTAAAGCTATATGGGTAATAATGAGTTTTATGTTGATCAATACGTTTTAATATATTATCAGTTACTCCGATATAGATTGTACCATTTCTTTGACTAGCCAATATATAAACATAACATAAGCCCTCCTGCATATGTTTGAATAATTAATTATTAAATTAGCTTAGCGTCATCCTGGCGAAAGCCAGGACCTAGCTAAGACTTTAATAGTCTAGACTGGGTCCCTGCCTACGCAGGGATGACGAGAAAATTTTCTGACATTTCAATTATAGCTTAAAGCGTGTCAAAACTTCACTGCCCTCTTCTGTTACTAAAACTGTGTGCTCAAAATGAGCAGCTAAACTTTTATCAGCTGTAATAAAAGTGAAGCCATCATCAGCCGTAGCAATTTGCCAACTGCCCAAAGTCGCCATTGGCTCAATCGCAATCACCATCCCAGCTTTTAATTCCATATCTGTGAATTCATTCTTTTTGAAACTATAGTTTGGAACCTGTGGCGGTTCGTGAACATCTAGACCAACCCCATGACCAACTAAATCACGGATTACACCAAGTTTATATTTTTTTAAAACAGTCTCAATTGTCTTACCAAGTTGATTTAAAGTTACACCTGGTTTTACAAAATCAATTCCCGCCTCTAGAGATTCTTTTGTGCCAGCCAATAACATTCTTGCCTCAATAGAAATATTGCCAACAGCCACAGTTGTCGCCATGTCTGTATAATAACCTTTTTTTCCTTTTACAAAAGGATACTCCATGCCAATATCCAAAGTGACAATTTGACCTTCCTCAAGTTTTCGAGAAGGAACAGCCGGACCGTGAACAATCTCTTCATTAACAGAAATACAAAGTGCGGAAGGAAATGGCTTTGAATGTTTATCAGGCTTATAACCTTTAAAAGCCGGACGCCCACCAGCTGTGTCTATTAATTCGAGAGCCCTATCTTCTAAAACTTTAGTTTCAATTCCTGGAGAAACTAAAGCAGACACATCTTCTAAGATCTGACCAAGAATATGCCCGCCTTCACGGATCATATTAATTTCTTCGGTTGTTTTAATTAATCTACTCATCACAATCATTATTTACTTGTTTTCTTTTTTAGAACCCCAAAACTCTTTAACTGTTTTTTTAACTCTTGGTTAATTGTTGCGATTGAACGCTCTCCATCAACAATAATAATTGAACCTCGTCCACTGGCTTTTTCAAGTAGTGGCTTAATTGAGCTATGATATTCTTTAAGCCTCGTTCTAATCACTCCTGGTTTGTCATCAGCCCGCTGTCGAAGTGTATTGCCACATAAATCACATTTCCCAGCGTTTTTTGGAGGGTTATACATTATATGGTAAGAAGCCCCGCAATCGCAAATCCGACGCCCTGACAATCTGGTAACCACTTCACGATCGGGTACTTGAAATTCAATAAAATAAAGGCGATCATCACCTTTGATTAGTTTTAATAAATTACGAAATTGATATTCATTACGAGGATAGCCATCAATCATAAAACCTTTTTTTGTATCTGGCTTTGATAACCGAAGTTTTAATAAATGGTCAACCAAAGTTGCCGAAACCATTTTCCCACTACTCATTAATCCCCTCACTTTTCGGCCAAGTGAACTTCCAACTTTTTGTTCATGACGAAGTAGCTCACCAGTGGAAATGGCTGGTAAGTCTGTGAGCTCGGAAAGCATATCTGATTGAGTCCCTTTACCTGATCCAGGAGGGCCGATAAAGACTAAAATTGTGCGTGGCATGATGTTAATAGTGAATAATTAGATGATTATAGTATAACATATATGACTAAATTTCAATGCAAAATCAAAATAATAAAACAAAAAACCCCTCATTAATTAAACAAGGGGCTTTTGTATAAATACGTAACAAGTCTAATCCATTGTATATTCGCGCATTGAGAGCTGAGCTTCAAGCTGTTTAACACTTTCAATAACTACCGATACCACAATCAATAAACTAGTACCACCAATAGCCAAGGATTGAATACCTGAGAAATACTGCATGACTAAAGGCAAAATAGCAATAATACCTAAGAATAAAGCACCAGCAAAAATAATTTTATGCGTAGTATTGGCAAGATATTCTGAGGTATGGCGACCTGGTCGAATACCAGGGATAAAACCACCTTGCTTTTGTAAATTTTCAGCAATCTGATCTGGCTTGAAGACGATTTCAGTATAAAAATAAGTAAAGGCAACTACTAAGACAAAGTAACTAATACCATAGACTAATTGATTTTGGAAAACTGAAATCACCCATTGAGCAGCTTCAGCAATTCGAGTGCTTCGAGCATTTACAAAGAATTGAGCTGTCATTGAGGGGAATAGTAGAACTGATATGGCAAAGATAATTGGAATTACACCAGCCATGTTAACTCGTAATGGCAGATGAGTTGTTGAACCACCAAAAGCACGATTACCGCGCATTTGTCTGGCGTATTGAATTGGAACATTACGTTGACCTTCATTTATAACTACCACACCCACAACAGTAATGATGACGATTACGAGCATGCCAATTAACGTGAAAAGCTGTGAAGGATCATAGTTTACAAATACTTGTTGTAAAGCGGTTGGTAAACCCGAGATAATACCGGCAAAAATTAATAGAGAAATACCATTTCCAATCTTTTTTTCGCTGATTAATTCTCCAAGCCACATTAAGAAAATAGTACCAGCCGTAACTGTTAACATGATACTTACTAAATCAAAAACCGGTAATTCGGGTAGAATTACTGTTCCAGAATTTCTGAGTAAGGAGATCATAGCGTAGGACTGAATAAGAGCAAAGGGAACAGTTGCCCAACGAGTCCACATATTAATTTTTTGTCTTCCAGCTTCTTCCTTGTTCATTTCTTCAAGTTTTGGAATCAACATGGCTAAGAGCTGAAAAATAATTGACGAAGTAATATATGGACCAACGCCCATCATAACAATAGAAAAATTTTCCATTCCACCTCCAGAAAAAAGATTTAATAAACCTAAAATTTCATTTGAGGAAAAAAACTGACGAAGAGCCGCTGGATCAACACCAGGAACAGGAATATGCGCCGCAAGTCTAAAAATTGCTAGCATTGCTAACACAAAGATTATACTTTTTCTGATATCTTTATCTCTCCAAATTTTGGCTATTTTTTCCATAGAAATTAGGAAATTATGCCACCATTTTTTTCAATCTGTTCACGGGCACCAGCTGAAAAAAGCAGGCCACTTAGTTTAAGATTTTTTATAGTCAAAGTTCCTTGAGCTAAAACTTTAATTCGTCCCTTAACAGTTGATACTAGATTTGATCGTAATAAAACTTGAGCATTAATTACTGCTCCATCTTTGAAATGACGATTAAGTTGAGATAAGGTAATTGGCTGAGCTTTTGATTGATATGAAGTAAAGCCTCGTTTTTTTGGAATACTTAACATCTGTTTTTTCATACCCAAACGCTTTAAACCACTAACACCCGAACGTGATTTTTGGCCTTTTAAACCTCGAGTACTATATGTACCATGCCCAGACGCATTACCACGCCCCACACGCTTGCGAGTTTTATTGCTTTTAATTGTTTTAAGATTTGAGAGTGAAAGTGACATATGCAATAGTTAAAAGTGGAAAGTTATAAGGTTTATAATATTGTAAAACAAGAATGTATAATCTATTTAGTTTCTACTGGTTCTGCTTTAACTACTTCTTCTTTATTCTTATCAGTAACTGGTTGCTTTTTTGGAGTTCGTAATGATTTCAAGGCTTCAATAACACATTTGGCATTATTAACCTTATTATTAGTTCCTAGAATTTTACTAGTTACATTGTTGACTCCCGTTAATTCCAAAATAGTACGAACAATACCTCCTCCTATAATACCACGTCCAACGGCTGCTGGCTTTAGTAAGACATGAGCAGCCCCAAACCATTGATCAACGGAGTGAGGAATAGTTTGATTTACCATTGGCACAGTTACCATATCTTTTTTTGCTTGATTTACAGCCTTTGCTACAGCTAAGGTAACGTCTGCACCCTTTGCTAGACCAATGGCTACTTTACCTTTCTTATCACCAATAGCTACACAGGCACGAAAACGCATACGCTTTCCTCCGGCCATAACACGGGTTACTCGAGCGATATCAACAATTCTTTGTTCAAATTCATCAGCTGGTTTTTCTTCATGACGACCACCGCCACGACGTGGACCACGACCAGCTCCACCCCCACCGCCTCGACGTGATCGATTATCACGACCAGCGCCACGAGAAGAAGTCTGACCTTGATCAGAATTTGCTTGACTGCTTGTTGTTATTTCTTGTTCATTCATACGTTTCAAAATTAAAATTGCAGCCCGCCTTCACGAGCACCATCAGCGGCCGCCTTAATACGACCAGTATATCTATTTCCTCCACGATCAAAGACCACACTTGAAATTTTCTTAGCAATTGCTTTTTCAGCCAGTAATTTTCCAAGAGCAGCTGCTGCCTCAACTTTTTTCACAGTACCTTTAAGTTCTCGAGTATGAGCACTGACAATTGTCACACCTGTTTCATCATTAATTAATTGAAGATATAAACTTGTGTTTGACTTTGAAACATTTAATCGTGGACGAGCTGAAGTTCCAGAAATCTGTTTACGAATTCTTCGTTGTCGTCGAACTTTTGTAATTTTAGCTTGTTGTTTATTCATATATATATCTTATGCGCTCTTGGCAGCAGTTTTACCAGCTTTGCGACGAACCTGTTCGCCAACATAACGGATTCCTTTTCCTTTATATGGTTCTGGTTTTTTTAAACGTCGAATCTGAGCAGCTGTTTCACCAACAAGTTGTTTATCAATGCTTGTCAAAGTTATAATATTACCTTCAATGGCTGCCACAACTCCCGTTGGCATTTCAAAATTAACAGGGTGTGAAAAACCTAAACTTAAATTAATGGCTTTTCCGCCTCCAGCAACTTTATATCCAACTCCCTGAATTTCTAATTTTTTTTCATAACCTTGGCTAACACCAATAACCATATTCTTTATTAGACTATAAAACAATCCCCACATTGCACGTTCTTTTTTATTATCTGGATTCGCCACTGAGACTTTAATATCTTCAGGCGTTAAGGAAACAGTAACTTGATTATGGACAGCCTGATGTAGCTCGCCTTTAGACGACTTAATCGTTAATATATTGTTAGCCAAAACAGCAGTAGTGCCGGATGGTAATTCAATTGGTAGTTTTCCTAGACGTGACATACTGGTATAATTAGTAAATTTCGCAAATAACTTCCCCGCCCAAATTTCGCTTTCTGGCTTCGCGGTTAGTCATTAAGCCTTGTGAAGTTGAAAGAATTGCAATTCCTAGATTGTTTAACACTCGAGGTAATTCATCTTTGCCAACATAGACACGTCGGCTTGATTTACTAATACGAGTAAGAGAAGCAATTTTTGGTTTGCCATCAGGCTTATATTTCAAAACTATTTTAAGTTCATCAAAACCATCCTTGCCTTCATGAGGAATAACTTCAGCTTTAGTTACCCAACCATTTTCTTCAAGTAACTTGGCAATATTAAATTTAAGCTTGCTCATTGGCAAAACAATCTCCGCCTTTTGAACAGCGGCAGCGTTTCTGATTCTTGAGAGCATGTCTGCTATTGGATCCATCATATAATTATATTGCTTACCAGCTGGACTTAGTAACTCCAGGCATATCAGTATTATTAGCTAATTCTCGAAAACAAATACGGCACAAATCAAAGTCACGCATATAGCCATGGTTTCTACCACAACGCCAACAACGTCGGACTTTTCGGGAGCTAAATTTTGGTGCTCGTTTTGCTTTTGCGATTAATGCTTTTCTTGCCATATTGATAGCCTAATTATCTTTCTTAAAAGGAAATCCCAATAATTGGAATAATTCCAAACCTTCTTTTGCATTTTTTGCGGTTGTTGTGATATTAACTTCTAGACCATGGATATTATCAACTTCATCAGCTTTAATTTCTGGAAAAGCAATATGCTCCTTAAAACCAATTGATAGATTTCCAGTTTTATCCATTTTCTTTGGATCAACACCTCGAAAGTCTCTAACCCGAGGAAACGTAACTTTAATCAGTTTTTCTAAAAAGTCATACATTCTTTGACCACGTAAAGTGACAGCTACACCAATAGTTGTACCTTCACGAAGTTTAAATGCTGAAATTGATTTTTTAGCTTTTGCCATAATTGGCTTTTGACCAGTAATACGGGCAATGTTATGAGCAACTGCTTCCAGTTGACCTTTATCTTTAGTTAGACGCCCAACTCCGACATTCAAAGAAATTTTTGTAATTCTTGGAATGGCTAAGTCGTTTGCATAACCAAACTTTTCTTTCAAAGCTGGTTTTACTATTTTTTGGTATTGTTCTTTAAGTTTCATATTAGTCAATTGCTACTTTACATTTAGTGCAGACACGAACTTTTGTGCCCTTTTTACCACCTTCACCTTTAATCAATAAATGGCTAATACGAGTCGGTTTGTTACACTTTGGACAAACTAACATTATATTAGAAAGGTTTAAAGGAGCTGCAAATTCAACTCGTTGACCCTTTTCACCATTTTTTCGTGGTCGTAAATGTTTAATCAGTAAATTAATGCCTTCAACGCTAGCGCGCCCAGTCTCAGTAAAGATCTGAATAACCTTTCCTGTTTTGCCTTTATCCTTGCCGGCAATTATTTTTACTTGATCATTTTTCTTAATATTCATATATATATCTAAACTTACAAAACTTCAGGGGCTAAGGAAGCAATTTTTACATAACCGGCCTTTCGGACTTCACGTGGAATTGGACCAAAAATACGACTACCCCGTGGTTCACCATTTTTTTTATCAATGATAACACAAGCATTTTCATCAAAACGGATATAACTTCCATCAGCTCGGCGGATTTCTTTTTTAAGTCTAACTACAACAGCCAATAAAACGTCACTCTTTTTTACCATGGCGTGCGGGACAGCTTGTTTAACTGTTACAATAATACGTTCACCAATATGGGCGTAACGCTTTCGATAACCGCCAAGAACACGAATACACTGAACGCTTTTGGCGCCTGTATTATCGGCTACTTTTAACATTGTTTGAACTTGAATCATACAATTTAGTTATACAAAACGCGCCAGCGCTTATCTTTACTTAATGGGCGACATTCTACAAAAGTAACTTTGTCCCCTTCATGAAACTGATTTTTTTCATCATGAACCTTATATCGACTTGTAGAAATATATCGCTTTTTATACTTTGGGTGGATTTTAGTAGATTCAACAGCAACCACAATTGTTTTGTTCATTTTATCACTTGTAACCATACCCTTAAAAGTTCGATGAGCAGTCGGTGTTGTATTCATAGATTTTATTGTAGTTTCTTTCGTAGATTTCATATAATTATTGCTTGTTGATCAAAGTTAAAATCTGAGATACCAGCAAACGTTCACGTCTGATTGAACGAACATGTTTCAATTGCTTATTGGCATCTTTAAAACGTAGTTCGCGAATCTTTTCACGACTAGCTGCCAACATTTTATGCAGTTCTGGCTTTGATTTTTCTTGTAATTCCTTGAATTCCATATAATTAATGCTTTTTTACAAAATTACATTTAACAGGCAACTTATGTGCAGCTAATGTCATTGCCTCTCTAGCCTGAGTTTCCGTAACACCTTCAATTTCAAATAAAATCATACCAGGTTTAACAATAGCAACATAATGATCAACTGGACCTTTTCCTTTACCCATAGGCATTTCTCCACCTTTTGCCGTTACTGACTTATCAGGAAATATTCTAATCCATAGTTTACCAGTTCGTTGAACATATCTTGTGATAACTCTTCGAGCTGCTTCAATTTGGCGACTTGTTACCCAGCAGCCTTCTAGACTTTTTAGTCCATAGCTACCAAAGCCAAGATGAATCCGACGAGTTGCTTTGCCACCTCGTGTCATTTTATGGGTTTTTCTAAATTTGGTTTTCTTTGGTGCTAACATATCAAAATTTATTTCTTAACATTTTCAGTAATAACTTCGCCAGCTTCTTCGTGACGATCAAAAATTTCACCACGATAGATCCAAACTTTAACACCAATCAAACCAAAAGTAGTTTGAGCTGCAGTTCGAGCATAATCAATATCAGCTCGCAAAGTTTGTAGTGGCAATTTTCCTGTAATCAACATTTCTCTTCGGGCAATTTCTGCTCCATTTAAACGTCCAGACAACATAACTTTTACACCAAGTGCTCCTGATCGCTCAACTCGTCCCATTGCCTGTTTCATAACTCGTTTAAAAGGCATACGCTTCTCAATTTCCAAAACCATTCCTTGAGCAACAATTTGAGCGCTTAAATTAGGGCGATCTACCTCATTAATATTTACATTAATTTCACCAGTTTTAAAGTTTTTCAAAAATTTTGTATGTAGCTTCTTCTTTAAATCTTCAATCCCTGCTCCACCACGACCAATAATTAATCCAGGCTTAGCTGTATAAATAGAAATAACAATTTTTTTACCAGAAGGGCGCTCAATCTCTACGCGATCAATACCTGCTTCACGTAAATGCTTAGTAATAAATTTACGTACTAAAACATCTTGACGAAGTTGGTCAATATAATCTCGAGAAGAGGCAAACCACTTGGAGGGCCAAGTTCTGGTTATACCTACGCGCATTACTTTTGGATTGATTTTCTGTCCCATATATATTTTTATCCAGCTTTTCGATTAAATATTTTTGAAGTAAACCCTTGTTTACCTCCACCTTTACCGCCACGTCCTTCACGTCGTGGATCAATAATCTTCTTGTCCTTTTCTTCAGAAGTATCAGATGGTTTAGTAATTGGCTTTTCTGCGGACTTAATTCCTTCGTCTTCTTTTGGAGCTATGCCAAGTTTCATTGGTTCATCAACTTTTTGTTTTCGTCCTGTTTTAACTCCACTGTCATTAATTTCAGCCAAAGTTATATTAATATGGCTCATTCTCTTTAACAAAGGAGTAGCACGACCATGAGCTCTTGGCAACCAACGTTTTAAAACCGGACCGCAATCAACACGAATTTCTTTAATATACAAATTATCTTCAGTTAAATCAAAGTTATGGGTTGCATTTGCTACTGCTGAATCAAGCACTTTGCGCACAGGCATAGCTGCTAATTTACCAACAAATTGCAATTGATCCAAAGCTGGCTTAACTTTAAGGCCTTTTAACAAGCCAATAACAAGCCGTACTTTACGAGGTGATATTTTAATATAGCGAGCTGATGCTTTTACTTCCATATAAATATTTATTTACCTTTAGCTTGTTCTTTAGCCATCTTACCACCATGGCTAACAAATTTTCTGGTTGGGGAAAATTCACCAAACTTATGTCCAACCATATTTTCTGTTACTAGAACTGGAATATGTACTTTACCATTATGAACACCAAAGTTAAAACCAACCATTTCAGGAGTAATTGTTGAAGCACGATCCCAAAGCTTAAGAACGGTTTTATCACCTGGTTTAAGGTTTAGCACTCTTTTCTGGAGACGTTCATTAACGTATGGTCCTTTTTTTAGACTTCTAGACATAAGGCTGATTAAAGTTTCTTGCCATTTCGGCGAGTAATAATTAATTTATTTGAATGTTTTTTTCCTAAACGAGTTTTAACACCATAGGCATTCTTTCCCCATTTAGTTTTTGGATGCTTTAAACCGATAGGCTGATTACCTTCACCACCACCATGTGGGTGATCATTTGGGTTCATAGCTGTTCCACGAACTGTTGGACGAACACCAAGATAACGACTGCGACCAGCTTTACCCAATGTAACGTGACGACGATCAGCATTTCCAACTTGACCAATAGTGGCTAAACATTCTTTCTTTACCAAACGAATTTCACCAGATGGTAATTTTAACTGAGCAAACTTCTTTTCAACTGACATGACATACACTGAATTTCCTGCCCCGCGAGCTAAGCGACCACCTTGGCCTGGTTCAATTTCTACATTATGAACTGCTAATCCAACCGGAATAAATTCTAAAGGCATAGTGTTACCAACTTTTGGCTCAACTAAGGTTTTTGAACTTATAATATCCATTCCAACACTCATTCCAACTGGGGCAATAATATATCGCTTTTCGCCATCTTTATAATTTACTAAAGCAATACGTGGTCCACGATTTGGGTCATATTCAATGGTTATTACTATTCCTGGGACATCAAGTTTATCACGTTTAAAATCAACAATACGAATATAGCGTTTAACACCGCCTCCTTGGTGACGAACAGTAATCTTACCCTGTGCATTTCGGCCAGCATGCTGCTTTCGGAAAAGTAACAAAGAACGTTCTGGAGTCTTTGAAGTAATATCAGAAAAATCTTCGAAAGTTGCCGATCGACGTCCTGGAGTTGTTGGTTGTGCTTTTTTTATAGCCATATAATTATACGCCTTCGTATAGACTAATAGTTTTACCCTTTGGTAGGGTTACCATAGCTTTTTTCCAATCTTTTCGACGACCAATTGTTGAACCAATTCGTCGAGCTTTACCTTCACTTCTAATAATATTAACTTTAATTGGAGTTACACCATATACATCTTTAACGGCTTTAGCAACCTCAATCCGGTTAGCATTAAGTGCCACTGCAAAAAAATACTGGTTTAATGATTGTTGGTGAGAAGCCTTTTCTGAAATCAATGGACGAACTAAAACTCTGTAAGCCTGAGATGGGTTATTAGAATTTGTCTTTTTTTCTGCACCTGCATTTTTTGCATTTTCTTCAGCATACAATGTTTTCATTCCGCCATTAACGGACTCAGTCTTCTTTGACTTAGGTTCATCACTGTTATTCTTTGTTGCTGTTTTAAATATTGCCATATAATTAACTCTTATATCGTTCTTCAATTTGAGCAATTGCCTTTTTGGTAATTACTACATGACGGTATTTTAAAACATCAACCAAGTTAATATTATCAACACCTAATAATTTTACACCTTGTAAGTTACGGGCAGAATTTTTTACCATTCCTTCTGGCATATTTTCAATAATCAACATACTAGTTTTATCAGCTGTAAAAACCTTAGTCTTCATATTTTCAACAAGTGCATTAAAAACTTTAGTCTTATATTCTGTCATTGATAATTCATCTAAAATTGCCATCTGCTTGCTTGCAACTTTATCGGATAAAGCCACACGCAACGCCTGTCGCTTCATTTTAACATTCAAGCCTTTTGAAAAATTACGGCCTTTTGTTGGACCAAAAGTAACACCACCACCAATCCAAATTGGACTTCGGCTTGAACCAACACGAGCACGACCAGTTCCTTTCTGTCGCCAAGGCTTTTTTCCACCACCGCGAACTTCACTTCGGTCTTTTGTGTGTGCTAAAACCTGACGTTCGTTTGCTCTCTGAGCTACAACAGCTTGATGAACTAAACTTTCATTTTTTGGTTGGCCAAAAACTTTATCGGAAAGTTCTGTTTCACCGACATTTTCTCCTTTTTCGTTGTAGATGATTTCTTTAATCATATTAACTATTAGATGGTGTTTCAGTTTTTGTAGGCTCTACTTCTTCTTCAGATGTAACCTTAGTTTCCGCTTCAGCTGTTTCTACAACAACCTGAGCTTCTGCTTCTTTTGTTTCAACCTCTGGATTTTCTGCTTCTTTTACTTCTTCAACAACTTCTGACTCTACAACTAGTTCAACAGGAGTCTCTGTAACTTCAGTAGTTTCAGTAGTGGCTTCACTTCCCTCTTCAAGGTTTGCAGTTTCTTCGGCTACAACAGGTTCTTCAACTTTTGCTTCTGGTAAACCAAGTTCTAAGTCACCGTTGCCGGATAATAGGACTAGTCCATTACGAGCACCTGGGATTGCTCCTTTAATGAAAATAGTGTTAGTTGCTTCGTCAACAGAAACAATTTTTACATCATGCAGAGTTACTCTATCGCCACCCATACGGCCTCCCATACGCATACCTTTAAAAACGTGTTGGACACCACCGGCTCCAACTGATCCAGACATACGCAATTGATCTTTATTACCATGAGTTGCATCCTGACCATGAAAACCATGACGCTTAACAACTCCTTGAAAACCTTTACCTTTTGAGGTGCCTGTGATGGTTAATGTATCACCTGGTTTAAAAGTTTTTACAGATATTGTATCACCAGCTTTTAGTTCAGAGGCAGTTTCACTAGCTGGAAGTCTGAATTCACGAACAAAACGAAAATCACCTAAATTTTTAAAATGTCCACGTAATGGTTTAGTAATTAAACTTGCTCGACGCTTACCATAACCAACCTGAACAGCAGAATAGCCATCTTTTTCAGAATTTTTTAATTGAATAACAGTGCAAGGACCAGCTTCAATCTGAGTCACCGGTATAACCGTTTCCCCTTGCCAAATCTGTGTCATATTCACTTTTTTTCCAAGAATGAATTTCATATGTAGAAAAAATAAAAACCGGTTTTCATAAACCAGTCATCTTTATGCGTCTTATAAGTTAACACTACGTTAACTTGTTTGTTGCTATACAGCAAATTGTGACGATAGAAATGAATGCTTGATTTATGTTGTTCCTTCTCGGTATGGCTAGTTCTCTGCCCACTGCTCGCAATTGCGAGATTAAGCAAATAACACCATATCGGTTTTTTACATTTTGATTTCAATATCAACGCCCGTAGGCAAATTTAAATTACTTAAAGCTTCAATCGTAGCGGCTGAAGGTTCAATAATGTCCAATAAACGCTTGTGAGTTCTCATTTCAAACTGGTCACGAGCATCTTTATGAACAAAAGTTGACGCATTGACAGTATACTTTTTTTTTCTGTTTGTAAAGGAATTGGGCCATATAGATGGGCTCCAGTTCGTTTAACAGTCTGAACAATAATTTTTGTAGACTGGTCAATGATTTTGTGATCAAACGAACGAATCTTAATTCTAACTCGTTGTTTAAAATCGGTAGCAGGCGCTGCTGCTTTAACAACTGGCTTGCTCGTAACTTCGGTCATACGGTGAAATTCTAAATAATGTATTTCTGACTTATTAATGTTAAGTACAGATTACCCCCTCGGTCAACTGACCGAAGGGATCTATCTTTACTTAATAATTTTTACTACTACACCAGCACCAACGGTACGGCCACCTTCACGAATAGCAAAACGTTGCTTTTCTTCTAAGGCGACAGGTGAAATTAACTTAATGTTTAAGTTAACAGTATCACCAGGCATGACCATTTCTGTGCCTGCTGGCAATTCAACTTCACCAGTAACGTCTGTAGTTCTGATATAGAATTGTGGCTTATAACCTTTGAAAAATGGCTTATGTCGTCCACCTTCTTCTTTGCTTAAGATATAGACTTCACTTTCAAATTCTGTATGTGGAGTTACTGAGCCAGTCTTAGCAAGAACCTGTCCACGTTGAACATCATCTTTCTTTGTTCCACGAAGTAATAATCCGGCATTATCACCAGCCTGACCTTGATCAAGTTGCTTGTTAAACATTTCAATACCAGTAACGGTTGTTTTAGTTGTGTCAGCAAGTCCAACAATTTCAACTTCATCACCAACTTTAATAATACCTCTTTCAACACGACCAGTTACAACTGTTCCACGACCTTCAATTGAGAAAATATCTTCAATTGGTAATAGGAATGGTTTTTCAGTATCACGAACTGGGTCTGGAATATATTCATCAAGAGCTTTTACAAGTTGCATAACTGCATCTCCGTATTCACCAGTTGGATTTTCTAAAGCTTTCAAAGCACTTCCACGAATAATTGGAGTTGTGTCGCCTGGGAATTCATATTTCTTCAAAAGGTCCTTAACTTCTTCTTCAACTAAGTCGATTAATTCTTTGTCTTCAACCATATCGCACTTGTTAAGGAAAACAATGATATATGGCACACCAACCTGACGAGCTAACAAAATGTGCTCTCTGGTTTGAGGCATAGGTCCATCAGTAGCAGAAACTACCAAAATAGCTCCGTCCATTTGAGCAGCTCCGGTAATCATGTTTTTTACATAGTCAGCGTGACCAGGACAGTCAACGTGAGCATAGTGACGGTTTTCTGATTCATACTCAACGTGAGCTGTAGCAATAGTAATACCACGAGCTTTTTCTTCTGGAGCAGCGTCAATTTGATCAACACCCTTATCAGATGCTGCCAAACCTTTAGTTGCTAAAACTTTTAGTAAAGCGGCTGTTAAAGTCGTTTTACCATGGTCAACGTGGCCAATTGTTCCAACGTTCACATGAGTTTTTGAACGGTCAAATTTTTCTGCCATATATATTTTTTTAGTTAAAGTTTAAAGCTTGTCCTCGCAAAAGCGGGGATCTTTTTTTATATATTTAAATCTGCCTCTCGGCGACGGGATTCAGGAATAGTCCAGTTATTCTTTGCTACTTGACGCTCAAAACTAGGTTTTGGCGGACTCCAAGATTGAGAAATTTCAGACTCAACATTCTCCTGATTTCCGGTATATTCTTGAGAGAAATCAGAAAATTCTGAGCCTTGAACTTGCCCATTTTTCCAAATAGCAATATCGCGGTTTATTTTATCAATAAGCTCATCTTCTGTCAAGCCCTTAATATCACTACCCTCTTTAACTATATGTTCATAATCTGAAAGACCAGAAATAACATAACAATTATCAGGGTTTTGCTGATCAAAAACAATAAGCTTGTCTCCGGTCTTGTTAATCAAGTGTATGAGACGTTGTAGGCGATCTGACATACTTTAGGCTTAATTCTTGATAGATGGGATTTGTACATTGTAACTAATACAATAAACCCCGTCAATCCTAAAATTGTGAATATCTGTTATTTTTTATCTTTACCGACCTGACCAATAATGGCTTCAGCGGCATGGCGAGGTACTTCATTGTAATGAAGGAACTCCATGCTGTAGTTGGCTCTACCTTGGCTCATAGAGCGCAGTTGAGTAGCATAGCCAAACATTTCTGCCAAAGGCACCTTGGCGTCAATAACCTTTAAATTACCTCTATCATTCATCTGGTCAATTTGACCTCTCTTAGAGTTTAAGTCTCCAATTACATTTCCCATATATTCTTCCGGTGTTGTTACTTCAACTTTCATAATTGGTTCTAGTAATACAGGGTTTGCTTTACGGCAAGCTTCTTTAAAAGCTAGGATTCCAGCCATTTTGAAAGCAGCTTCTGAAGAGTCAACTTCGTGATATGAACCTTCAAAAACTGAAGCTTTAACATCTACCATAGGGTAACCAGCAACAATTCCTTTATCCAAAGCTTCTTTAAAGCCTTTTTCAATGGCCGGGATATATTCACGAGGAATGTTTCCACCTTTTACTTCATCAACAAACATTGAACCAGCACCTGCTTTTTGTGGTTCAATTCGTAACCAACAATGACCATATTGTCCTCGACCACCTGACTGCTTAATATACTTACCTTCAGCCTCAGCGCTTTGTTTAATTGTTTCTCGGTATGATACTTGTGGTTGACCAATGTTTGCTTCAACATTAAATTCACGCTTCATACGGTCAACAATAATATCCAAGTGTAATTCACCCATTCCTGAAATTAAAGTTTGATTTGTTTCTTCATCAGATTCAACTCTAAAAGTTGGATCTTCCTCAGCTAAACGAGATAAAGCCATGCCCATTTTTTCTTGGTCAGCTTTAGTTTTTGGTTCAACGGCAATTTTAATAACTGGTTCTGGAAATGTAATAGTTTCTAATAACACTGGGTGATCAACATCACATAATGTGTTTCCAGTAAATGTATCTTTTAAACCAATAACAGCGGCAATATCTCCAGAGTAAATTGCTTCAATTTCTTCGCGGTGATTGGCATGCATACGAACCAAACGACCAATACGCTCTTTTTTTCCAGTTTTAGAGTTTAAAACATATGAGCCAGACTTAAGCACACCGCTATACACACGAACGAAACATAATTTTCCAACAAATGGATCCGTAGCAATTTTAAAAGCTAACGCAGAAAAAGGCGCGTCGTCATTAACTGGAACTTCAATTTTTTTTGTTGTATCATCAGGATCCATAGCCTCAATTGGTGGCACATCTAAAGGAGAAGGTAAATAATTATTAACTGCATCAAGAACTAATTGAACACCAATATTTTTTAAGGCAGTTCCACATAATACTGGGTATATTTCATTTTTGATAACTGCTTTGCGTAAAGCTTTTTTTATTTCATCAACAGTTATCTCTTCTCCACCTAAATATTTTTCAGTTAAAGTTTCATCAGATTCAACAACTCTTTCAATCATTTCATGACGATGAGCATCAACTTTTTCTTTCATATCAGCCGGAATTTCAATTTCAGTAATCTGTTCACCGTTTTGTCCTTTGAATTCAAAGGCTTTTTGCTCAATTAAATCAATAACACCGCGCATTGTGTCTTCGGCACCAATAGGCAACTGGATTGCTACTGCGCGAGGGTTTAAACGATCACGGATTGACTTTAAACTCATATAAAAATCACCACCCATTTTATCCATTTTGTTAACAAAACAAAGACGAGGAACGTGATATTTGTCAGCTTGACGCCAAACTGTTTCAGACTGCGGTTCAACACCTGCAGCGCCGTCAAACACAGCTACAGCGCCATCAAGAACGCGTAGAGAACGCTCTACTTCAACAGTAAAGTCAACGTGACCAGGGGTATCAATAATGTTAATACGGTTATCATGCCAGAAACAGGTTGTGGCTGCAGAAGTGATAGTAATTCCTCTTTCTTTTTCTTGTTCCATCCAGTCCATTTCAGCTGCGCCTTCATGAACTTCTCCGATTTTATGCTTTTTTCCGGTATAAAAAAGCACACGTTCTGTAAACGTAGTTTTTCCAGCATCAATGTGTGCCATGATACCAATATTTCTTGTATTTTCTAAAGTATATTCACGTGCCATATAATAGAGTTAAAAGTAGGAAGTTAAAAAGCATGTCCCCGCGAAGGCGGGGATCTAAAGTTATACTAAACAATTATCGAGCAAAATGAGCGAAAGCTTTGTTTGCTTCAGCCATTCTCTGGACTTCAAGTTTCTTTTTAATAGAAGCACTTTCTCCTTTAGCAGTATCAAGAATTTCAACAGCTAGCTTTTCAGCCATTGGTTTGCCTTTGCGAGAACGTGCAGCTTCAATCATCCAACGGCAACCAAGCATAAAACGACGATCACCACGAACTTGGTATGGGATCTGATAGTTTGCACCACCAACACGACGACCACGAACTTCTAATAAAGGAGTAACCATTTTTAAAGCTTTATTAAAAACGTGGCGAGGATCTTGTTTTGATCTATCTTTAATAATATCAAAACAATCATACACTACTTTCTGAGCAACGGCTTTTTTACCACGACTCATTATATAGTTAATGAATTTAGCTATTTCCAGGTCGTTATAACGAACATCTGGCTGAATTTTTCTTTTAGGCGCTGGCTTTCCTCTCATAGAATGTAATGGTTTATAAGGTTATAATGTTATAAAGCTATAAAGTGGAATTCTAATCTTTCCTTCAACTTTACAACTTTATAACATTAAACTATTTTTTCGGTTTTTTATTACCGTATCGAGAACGGCTTTGGCGTCGAGCTTCAACTCCTTGAGCATCATAGACACCACGGATAATTTTATAACGGACACCTGGTAAATCTTTCGTACGACCACCTTTAATTAATACAATTGAGTGTTCTTGTAAGTTGTGACCAATTCCTGGGATATAAGCAGTAACTTCCATGCCGTTTGATAAACGAACACGGGCAATTTTACGTAAAGCTGAGTTTGGCTTTTTTGGTGTAGTTGTAGTTACTTTTAAACATACGCCTCGCTTAAAAGGAGCGCCATTAACGGTGATTTTTTTGCGACGATGTAAAGTGTCCAGTGTAAGCTTTAAGGCTGGAGATTTACTTTTAGTCTTAATACTATGTCGTCCCTGTTTAATTAATTGATTGATTGTTGGCATAGTGCCGTAAAATTTTCATAAAATAAATACCCGAACAATCGGGATGATAGTAAATATAACAGAAGCTTAAAATGAAGTCAAAAGGGATTTCTATTTAATAAAAAAAATTTTTTTTTTTTTTTAAATTATTAAAAAAAAAAAAGGTAAAAAAAAAATAAAAAAAAAAAAACCCCCCCAGAATTTTGCAATAATTTAAAATTTTTTTTTTTTTTTTTTTATTTTTTTATAAATTCCCCGGGCCCCCCCCGGGGGGTTTTTTTTTATTTAAAAAAAAATAAAAAATATTTTTTTAATCCCTTTTCGGTGCCCGCCCCCCCCCCTCCCCCCTGGGGGGTTTTTCCCTCCTTGGTTATTAATTATTTTTTAATAATTTTTATAATTATCAGTCCCCTGCCGGCCCCCCCCCGCCGGCCCGTGTGGGCGCTCTGGAGGGTTTTTTGGGGCTTTTGGTGTCCCCGTAGGGCCCTCCTCCGGGCCTGGGGGCCGGCCGTTCTCTCCCCCGGGCCGTCCTGTTGGTAATTTGTTAAATGAAAACTTAAAAATTTTTTATTAAGCAACTTTTCCTTTCCGTCCCCCCCCCGTGAACCGGGTTGGGGGGGGTAAAAAGTGGGGGAGTTGGGAGAGGAGAAAGTTTTTTGGGGGGGTTGGCCGAAAAAATTTTGGGGGTCCGTTTGGAAATCGAAAATAAGGTATGGGACAAAAGATAAACCATTACTTTTTTATAATTAATTTTTTTTTTTTATTTATTTTTTTTTTAATTAGTTTTCAAAAATTCGGCGGGAAATTAACAGCCTGAGAACAAGCAAAAAGGGAGAAAAAAGAAAATTGAAGAAATTGTGAAAAGGGTTAAGTTTTAAGTTGTCCGTTTTTCTTTTTTTTTGTCGTTTTTTCCTTGGGGGGGGGGGTTGGCTCCGTTGGTTGGGGGGGGAAGTAGGTATTTTTTTTTGGGGGAGAAAAAAAAAAAAAAAAAGAGGGAGAAAAAGAAAAAAAAAAAGGAATTAAAAAAAAAAAAGAAAAAAGAGGGGAAAACGGGGGAACCCCGCCCCCCAAAAAAAAAAAGAGGGTGCAGGAAGGGCCCCCCGGGGAAAAGGGAGGAAAAGAGCCCTTATAAGAGAGGGGGGGGGAGGAAAAAAAGGGGGGGGGGGGGGGGGGGGGGAACCCAAGGGGGGGGGGGGGGAAAAAAAAAAGGGGAGGGGGGGAAGGAAAGGAGGAAGGGGGGGGGGGGGTGGGGGGGGAGAAGAAAGGAAAATAAAAAACAAAAATGAAGTCAAGACTTAAATGATGCCCGTCAGAAGTGCAAATATCCAAAAAACGATAGTACTGGCAAAGCTTAAGGCCCCGGCCATAATAAGAAAAATTAGTATAATAAACCCATACTGCTCAACCCTATAAAACAATTCACGTCCACGGGTTGGTAGAAAGGTAAAAAGAATCTTTGAACCATCCAAAGGAGGTATTGGAATAAGGTTAAAAATGGCTAAAGCTAGGTTAATATAACAGATAATCATTGCCAGTAGGCAAAGACTGGTGGTTAGCGAACTATAAGTTAATGACGAAATTAGAGCTGTATTTCCTTGAAAAAAAGCGGTTAAAAGCGTAACTTTGGCTCCTTCTGCTGTGGGTATAAACCGAGCAATTAGGCCAAAAAATAAAGCTAAAATAATATTTGAGCCCGGTCCCGCCAATGCTACTTTTAAATCCCCATATCTATGGTCTCGTAAATTATTTGGATTATATGGCACTGGTTTAGCCCAAGCAAAAAAGAAACTAGCTTTCGTCAACACTAATAGCAAAGGAAGAATAACTGACCCCACTGGATCAAGATGCTTTAACGGGTTAAGTGTTAATCTCCCCTCTCGTTCTGCAGTATCGTCACCAAGGCGCTTAGCCATCCAACCATGAGCATACTCATGAATAATAGCTGAAAATACTAAAACAATAATTGAGAGAATAGTTAGAATCATAATTGTAATTTTACCATACAAATCAAAAATCCAGTTCCCCGCCTTCGCCTGCCTTCCGGCAGACAGGTGCGGATGACAAATTAATCTACTCCCGATGTTTTGGTGTTACCCAAAAACCCATATATTTTCCAAGCATCAAACGTGTTTGAGCTTCTAATCCCGGGATAGCACCAAAAACAATAATTACTACGGGCAAGAATAACCATTGCACTAACATTATCACATATTTTTTTATACCACCTTTATGGTCTTGGGGCAGAATAAGAACAGAGATAATTGCCGAAATCACCATACCAACCATAGCTAAGGTCATAAAAAACTTCGTAACTGTTGGTAAATTATTAGAAAGAACTGTTGAATTAAAACGATCACCGCCTAACAACAACGGCAACCATCCCAATACTGAGGTAATTAAAGCATTAGTTGCCCAAGAATGAAAACCATATAATTGAACAATAATATGATTGATATATCGCTTCTTCGCTTCCTTTGGTAAAGTTTTCCATTGCTTAAAAGTATTGAACAGTAAATAAGGAATATTCTCTACTCCCCAGCCCCAACGACGTTGCTGGCGATATAAGTTACTGCTGGTTTTAATAATCCCCTTATCCATACAAATATCCATAGAAACCGGGAAATATAAAGGTTCAACTCGATAATCACCTTTATAATAACAGAAACAATGCCAAAAAATTCGTGAATCCTCACTAACCATATTTGTTGACCAAAAGCCAATATCAACTAAGGCGCGCCAGGTCATTGAATGAGATGAATATGTTGCTAGTTTTTCTGGACGTAACTGCTGCATCATCTGCCAGAAGGTATTTGAAAATGCAGCCACACGAGCAAAAAATGGCGCTTCCCATAAATTATTATGGTAGACAGGAACTGGTTGAAAGCTCGCACGATATGGATTTTCAACAGTCAGGAAATGATACATTAAACAATAAAAATAACCGGGGTAAATAATTGTATCTGCATCAAATACACTCACTAACAGTAAATCATAGTCAAAATTTTCCTTATCAATAATTAAATGTTTTAGTTCCGCTGCTGCCCAGGCTTGATTGGCGCCTTTGCCTTTTAGCTCCCCAACAATATCATCAGGATGAACTGTTACTAAAAATCTACCAAATAAATGTGCATATTCTTTAGTAATAATTTGAGATCGCTGCTTACCTTCCTCCCCCTCTCTCCCTTCAGTTGCCAAAACCACAATTAGTCTATCATGAGGATAATCAGAGTTCACTAAACCATTAAGTGTAGAACGAAGTACGGTTAAACTTTCTCTATAGTTTGGAATAATAATAATATGATAAAAATCTCTCCATGAGACAGAGCGTGTTTCTCCACTATGAGGAACTACAATATTTTTTACTTCTAAAGCTTCACAACGTAGCTTCCAGTCAATTTTCATATACTTACGCATCAATCGAAAGGAAATTAGAAGATGAGTCCCTAAAAACAAAACTAAAATTAGCCAATAAATATTAAATAAAATTATAAAAAAAGCACTGCCCACTGGTTCAAAGTAGGAAAATATAATCAATCCGATAATTGTGCCCCATGCCAATGCCCCCGGTAATATCTCCAAAAAACGATATATTTTTTTGTCTTTACCTGTTAAATCAGTGGCTTTACTTACTTTAAAATAATTCATGTAAATAACCAAAAAATTAGATGTATAGCACTTTTCTTAAAACTTTATTTTTCCCATTTAAAACGAACAAATAATTTTTCACCAGAAAAATATAAAATATAAAACAAGACGCTTATAATAAGCCAATTTGATAGATAGGTCAAATCAATGATATAGGTAAAAATTGTATAAAAAATTGCTAAGGGGTCTGTAAAAATTTCCCAACTATTCCATCGATTAATCAATCCAATCAAAACTCCAAGAGCCATAACCGGAATAATGCCCAAAATAAAAATCCAACTAGCTACGATCCCATACAATTCATGGATTACCGATCGAATTGGGCGAATAGTCCAAACAAAAGTCGGCCAGCCTACAGCTGCAAAAGCAAAAAAGAAAATAACCATCCAGGCATTACTGGCACAAACATTTCCAAATTCATAACTTGGACAGAAACCAATAATATGACGGGCATCGGTTAATATGTAGGCTGTATTTGGAGCCAGTAATATCCAAGCAACACTTAACAAAATAATTACAAGATAATTTTTCTGTTTTAAACGAATAAAATTTACTAACCAATAGGTTATCAATACTGCCAAAGCTGCCAAAAAGAAATTCCAAGCAATAACAGAAATAGGATAACCGTTTATTTGTGTTTCCCAGAATGGCAATTTATTTAAAAATACTTCAGGACGATACAAAGAGTTATTTATAAATCGAGACATAAAATATTATTTCTAGATACTAATTGAATCGAACTGATTGACCAGGTTGTAATGAGCCGTGAGTATGATTATGTTGTTCTCTGGGTGAGCTGATATCGTTATTTAAAACAGCGTCGTGAGTTTTTTCAATAGTAGGTTGCAGAATAGTTTGATTAATTTTATTACCATGAAAATCACTTGGAACTTCAGCTGATAATTCACTAAGTGATAAAGGACGAGGAGATGATTGCTCCACAGGAGCCACTGGTTCAAAAATTGGCTTATTAATTTCTTGAGGTGATACTTGGGGTTTTGTGAAAGAAGCAGAGTAAATTGGTCGTTTAGATAATTGCTCAATTTCTTTCTGTTTTAAAGCTTTCCTCTGATTTGTTGATAGTTCTTTTTCTTGTCGTAAAATTGTTAAGCATTCCTTACAAAATATTGGGCGAACTCCATCTGGTTTAAAAGGAACACGAGTAGTTTTTTGACAACGAGAACATATCGCCTCGTACTTGTACACAGAAGGATCAAGTATTGGCATAGCTTGTGGTTGAGGACTTGGATTTTGTGAAACTTCTCTTACTTGATTAATAGGTTCTGAATTAATTTTTTGAGAAATCGGCTGCGACATAGGCTTAACAGCTGAGGTAGGTTTAATTGGTTGTATTGATTCAGATGGCTGATTTTTACTAACAGTAATGCGTGGAGTTTCTTCTTCGGCATGCCAGCGCATAATCTTTTCTTCTACTTCTTCTCGAGGTGCAGAATAACGTTCACGGGTATTTCTAATAACCTTTTCTTCATTTTGTGTTCGTTCAGAATCTTTTAAAGGGGCTAAACCACGGGCTGAAAATGGATCTGAAGCCACACCATCAATCATTAATTTTAAACAAATACTATATTTTGGAAGATTGACTAAATCTTCTTCAGTAAACACTGGAGTAAATTCTTTAACTAATTCTTCAGCATCAGTAGCCCCAATTCGAAATACTACCAGTGTTCCAACGTTTCCAAAAACAGCTGCTTTAACTTTATCACTAAGCTGCTCAATATATTGATGACCCATTATTAAATTAAGGCGATACTTACGGGCTTCTGAAAGAATGTTGGCAAAACTATCTGTAGCAAAATTCTGAAACTCGTCAACATATAGATAAAAATCCCGTCGCTCCTCTTCGTGAACATTAACTCGACTCATGGCTGCTAATTGAATTTTTGTAATAACCATTGAACCAAGTAACTCTGAATTATCTTCACCAATCCGACCCTTACTGAGGTTCATGATTAAAATTTTTCCTTCGTCCATAACCTCGCGCAAATCAATTGATGAGTTTGTTTGGCCAACAATATTTCGGATTAAAGAACTTGATAAGAATTGTCCAACTTTATTTTGAATTGGAGACACTGCCTCAGCCGCAAATTTATCTGCATAACCAGCAAATTCTTTTGTCCAAAAAGATTTAACAACCGGATCTTGAATATTATCAATAACTTTTTTTCTAAATGACTTATCAGACAACATTCGTGTAACAGCCAATAAAGTTGAATTTGGGTAATCCAAAATTGCTAAGATACTGTTACGTAAAATATATTCCAAACGAGGTCCCCAAGAATCTGCCCACAATTTTTGAAATACTCCAATTAAACCAGAGGCTACCAAGTGTCGTAGATGAGGAGCAACTTGTTCAACAACGTTAAAAGCAATCGGATAATTTACATCTGCCGGATTAAAATAGATAACATCATTAATACGGTTTGAGGGAATATATTGAATAACTTTTTCTGCCAAGTCGCCATGAGGATCAACAACGGCCACTCCCCGCCCAGCCCGAATATCATCAATGATCATATTCTCTAAAATCGTTGACTTACCCATACCAGTTTTTCCAATCAAATACATATGACGACGACGATCGTCAGTTTTGATCCCAAAACGTCGATGTTGATTTCTATAAGTTGTTTCCGCAAATAGCGCTAAATCTGACATATGGTAAAATTTATCCAAAAGGTAAATTATCAGGCACTACACCAGGTTGTTTTGGCGTTTTGGTCTCATGAGAATTATCAACTGGCTCTGGACTAATTTCTTCAATAGACTTTTCTTCTACTGCTTCTGTTACTTCGGTTTCATCATCATCAAAAAAACCAGGTCGACCAGAATTTGGTTTAGCAGTAGTCGATTTTTCTTCATGAATATCATTAGACTTATCAGAAAGTTCATTATCGTCGACAATTTTAAAGCCTGGATCAAAAATCGGATCAAGGTGACCAACTTGCTTTCGACTTTCCTCAAAAGGAAGAGACATTGGAGGCTCTATTCTTCGACCCTGAGAGCGCTGAATTAATGGAGCTTTTGTCACTGCATCTAATGGGAAATGCCACAAGGTTGCTAATTCTTCCACGTTTAAAATCCAAGGTGCACGACCAATCATTTCACTACGAGATTTATACCCACGCATAATACTATTTTTTTTCTGATTGATACGACTCTTGGTAAAGAAATAACTTGCCGAAGTCATTGTCATTTTTGTATCAGGTTTAAGAGCATTAAGATCATTTGTATTAAATTGTTTTATATATCCAACAAAACCATTAACTACCTTTGGTTTATTCATTACCTCCTTACGACTTAAATATATCATTCGAATACAAACTTCAAAACCCATCTTAATCATTTTTTTATGGACAGCTTCAATCTGAGCTTTCTGCATTGGATCCATTTCCATAAAACTTAAAGCTTTTGATTTTTCACTTTTTTTATCATCAACATCACCCCAGAGTTTATATACAACTTCACTAAAATCGCCTAACCATTGTATAAATCTATCTACCAGTTCATTACTTTTTGAAACATGCTTGCTTCTACCTAACTTTTCATCAATAAATTCCTTGGCTTCTTTAGTCCAAGCAGTTCCCGTTGGGACTAAAATAATCTGATACCAAAGTTGTTCTCCTTTTCGCAAGCTACTCATAAGATCCATTAATGAAGTCATTGGATCACGAAACTTAGTTTCTTTTTCACCGAAATCATGCTCAAACTGCGGATAGGTTTTTATTGGCAAGGCTTGATTTGTTACCTGAACAATTTCAGAACCCCAAATATCATAATCTTCATCCGGGAAAACATTTGGAGCTATTTTCGTATAATCCTCTACTTCGTATATTTCAGCATCAGGATATTGCGAATACACTCCTGTTTCAACAAAATTACGAAAATGAGCTGGAGTATGAATTAAAAACTGAATATAGCCTCCAATAGAAATAATCTCTAAACTAAAACCCAACTGAAATTTTCCGTCCCACCACTTTTCAATTAACGAAAAAGAACCATGACCACCAGCGAAGTAGGTAATCATGTTCTCAACGGCCATTAATGATTGAGTATTATTACGAGGAACATCAATGGCTAATAATATAAATTTTTGCTTATGTTCCCAAGCTCCTCGACGTTCAAATAGCCAATACTGCAAAAGTCCCCAAAGCATAACAATTGCGATTGGTAACCAGCCAAAATACCAAAAAAATACACGCCATAAAGCTACTTCCATTGGTAAAGAAAGTAGCTCTTGGATTCCACTAAAATCAAGAGATATTGTCATAACTTTATTTTTATTTTAACACATTTTTGCTACTGAAAGCAAAAAAACAGTCTTTTAGTTATTATACTTTTCTACTTGAGACAAAATATCCTAACTATCAAACTGTCTTTTAGCAATAAAATTTAAATATTACTTACAAGCGCATATTTTCCACCAGCGACACGTTGAAAACGTTTTTTATTCATTAGGGCTAAATCAATAGTAGTTTTCTTTACCATTCGTTGTTCCATAACCTTTTCTGTAATATCTTTTTTGGTTAATGGTTGACCGGCTTCTTCAAGAATTGTGGCAATAATATCAGCTACTGTACCTTTTGAAAATCCCCACTCTTTTAAGGCATACAAGCCTCGGCCGACTAAAATATACTTATCATCAAGAATTAATTCATTATGAACCGTTGCTGTATTGACTGTTTTTTTATCAAAACCAGTTTCATTAATAGTTTTACCAATATCTTGGTAATGCATTGGCTTGCCATTATTTTTCAATACTAGGTAAATCTTGTCATTAATAGTTTTTGGTTTAACATCACGTCGATCAGTATGGCCCCAATCACCAAATTTATTTTGTTCAATATCGGCAATAGATCGAAGCAGTGCATATAATGACTTGAAATTATTAGCTGATTCAGCGTCATTACCCGGTAGAATACTTGTTAGGGTTTTGGATAAATCAAGGCTTTGTTTATTTTCTGGGGACATCTTTTCCTTATGCTTCTTAAACGAATCTAAATTACTGACTGTTTCTAACAACTCGGTAGTTAAAAATAATCGCTTTGCTGTTTTGATATACTGTAATAAATCCTCGGCAATTTCCTCAAGATGTTCAAATTCCTGAAAATGTTGACTTAAAAGAGGGTTGAAATATTTTGAATCATTGATTTCTTTAAAGTCACCATCAAGTATCTTTCCAAGGATGAAGTTAAAGTGGTTTTTATAGACCTTAGTCTCAGTATTATTAGTTTGAGTTGAATCAAGAGCTAACGCTAAAAGAATATCAAAAAGATAGTCTTTATCCATTGTCCCACCATGATCTTCAAGTAACTGGTTCACAAGCGTTCGTAAATCACTGACTACTTCACCAATTTGTTCAAGCTTCTTAATTTTATTAATACTACCAGTTTCAATTTGACGAATACGTTCACGTGTTAAATGATGAGTTTGGCCAATTTCTTCAAGGGTGGCTTTCTTTGACTGACTTAAACCAAAACGACGTTTTAGAATATCTTGTTCGCGTTCATTTAAATTAACAAATAATTTTTCAATCATTTCAATTACATCAAGACGACCGATTTTCTCGGCCTGCACCTGGCTCATAATAGTGTCTAGGATTGAATTAGTTGACATATATAGTAAAAATACCCAAATACAATCTTATTGCATCAATTAGCAGAATATCTGAGGTTTTTTCATTTATTTAAAGATGTTTTAAAGTATAGCATAAAATATTAAAATAGTCAACAGACAGCACATTTCACCTATATACGCTATTTTTTAGCTAATATTAAATAAAAAATATTTAAAAAAGTGTTTTAGATAGTAATAGCTTTTTAATTGAAAGGGTCACTCTTAAAGAGAATTAGCTAATTTTTGTTTACTTATTAATGATAATCGTTTTATTTCTGCCTCCCTCTTCAAAGCACTACTTCTTGTTTTTACTTTTTCAGTATAGACAATTTTTTTAACTTTGTGAGAGCGGGTATAGTGGCCTCCTTTCCCCTCTTGGTGTTCTAAAAAACGTCTTTCGACGTCTGTAGTAATTCCGGTGTATAAGCTTCCATCTGTGCATTGTACTATATAAACAAAGTACATAATTATCAACTACCTAACTTCAAAATTTCATCAACCAACTCTGGAAAAGTTTCTTGATTAAAGTGGCCTTTATCTGTAAAAACCCTGGCTTGGGCAGATGGAAGCCCTGCTTGATACTTTGCAAGTTCTGAGAAAGGTACAACAGGATCATCTTCACTTTGAAATATAAAAATATGCTCAACCTGCTTTTCAATTAATTCTAATGAAGAAGGGAGCCTAAAGTCAGCCAAAGAATAGGTATCAACATTATCAAAGGGCGCAGCAATCAAAAAGACAGCCGAGACAGTTTTTGCTAAAGTATTTTCAGCTAAGTATTTAGCTAAAAATATCCCTCCCAACGAATGTCCAACCAATATAAGCTCTTGATTAATGAAAGGTATATATTTTTCAAACCAAATTTTCCATTCTAAATATTTAGCATTAAACTTATTAGGCATTTGCAAGAGCAGAACTTCATATTCCTCTCCTAATTCAGCTTGCAAAGAACTTTTCCAGCCTTTTAAAAATAGACTTTCTTTATCTACTTCAAAGGCATTTAAAAAAGTAAGATAGTCTTCATAACTATCAAATGTATCGCCTCCATGAATAACTACAAGCTGTTTTTTCATAGGTTATTCGTAATCCTTACTAAAATAAACATTAAAATAAGCTTTGGAATACTTGGCTTGGAGTTTAAGCATTCCTTCCTTTTCAAATCGACGTGGCGAACTTTTGACGATTAATTTTGTATCAAAGACTACTTTACCAACACGACGACTAAAGAGCATAGCCGTGGCACCATCATCACCCCAAAAAGCCAACGGAGGCAAGCCACCAATTTTATTAATCGCACTTCGCCAAGCTCCAAAATTTCCGCCAATCATTATCCCTGCTTTGCGCCCAAATATTAAGTATAAAACATCTGGCAGTAATGGAAAAAGAATATTATAAAAAATATTTGCAAAAAATTTATTCAGACCAGTAAAGCCATAATCATACGGTCCAGAAACCGCTGCCACTCCAGGATGACGTAAATTATACTCAATGCGAGCCAACCAATCTTTTCCTGGATGGCAATCAGCATCAAGAAAGGCCACTATTTCTCCATGAGATACTTCAACACCTCTTTGCCTGGCAAAATTTGTGCCTTTTAGTTTTTCAGAAATGACAATATCAGCACCTGCTTCTCTGGCCAATTTCGCAGTTGCGTCAGTTGATTTACTATCAACTACAACAATCTCATAGTCTTTTCTACTTATTGACTGCTCGGAAATGAATTTAATTGTTCGCTGAATTTGCTTAGCTTCATTCAACGCTGGAATTACCACTGAAAATTTCATAGATTTATGCTTTCTTTATTCTACCATATATCTTGATACCTATAATATATGCAACAATAATGGCAAGTAAAATTATAACAGTATTCCCAAACCCTAAATAATCTGAGACTATTTCCCATTTTGGTCCAAGAATCCAGCCCAGAATCACATATCCACCACTCCAGGTTAGAGCTGATAATAATACGGCTGGAATAAACTCACGGGGTGGCAGACGCAGTAACCCGGCGGCGACTGAGGCATACCCTCGAAGTATGGGCAGTAATCGTCCAACGTATATTCCCCACCGCCCTTTATGAGAAAGAAAGTCTATTAATGAATCTATCTTTTTGCTAGGCAAGAAACGTTTGAAATGCTTCATTATCCTCTCACCAAAATAATAAAAAACTGAATAGATGATAGTTGTGCCAATAAAATCTGCTGATACTGCCGTAATCACAATCCAATAAAAATCCAAGGTGCCTATTGAAGCAAGATAACCTGCAAATAATAAAATTAGTTCATTAGGTATCGGATTTGGTACACCTAATTCTTGTAAGAAGACTAAACCAAAAATAGTGATATATCCGTATTCAATAATGTAATTTGCTAGCTCTGGAGGCATATTAATGTTATTTATTCACAAGCTTTAGAAAAACTGGATCATGATCAGATAAAGGATTCGGTAAATGAACCGGTGTATATTGATCCACCTGTAAATTAAATTTTTCTAAAAATCTAGTAAATATATAATCCAGGTGACCTGATTCTTTTAGTCGATTTATCCACGTTTGTGTTAGTGGATTATCAAGACGATATGTATGCTTAGATTCAGCAGAAAAAATACCAGGGTGAATGAAATTTGTATTAGTAATAACACTTGTAAATGATTCATCAGTCATTATTTGATCTTGATTAAAATCTCCCGCTAAAACTGTTGGAGTTTCCTGATCTTGGCTTACATAAGAAAATAACTTTTTTATTTGCTCAAAACGAATTGAGGCTAAAGGTTGATGCAGATGTGTATTAATTACTCGTAAAATTCCCCACGGAGTTTTTACAAATGTCTCAAGAAAACCTTTGTCCCCCATCCATTCAGTCCAAAAACGTCCGGAAATACCGAATCTAACAAATTTTTCAGAAATAATTGGAAATTTTGACAGAGTTAATAAACCACCTTGTCGGCTGGAAAAATCTAACCATTTTCTATGTAGTCTTGTCTTTGAACCATCTGAATATATGTGATAGGTATCTTGTAAAACATTAGAAAATAAAGACTTAGTTTTTAAACTCCAGACTTCTTGCAAACATATAATATCAGTTGAAACATTTTTAAGAAAATTTGCAATATTTTTCATTCGTTTAAAACTACCACGAGGTGTAAAGAAGGGTAGATTCCAAATATTATAGCTAAGAATAGTTAAATCATCTTGTTTCATACACCAGTATTTTGCATATAAGCTAACCAATAATTTCTTTTATATGATTGGCCTTTGAATTTAGTGTAATTAGTCTTTTTTGTTAGTCGTAATATTTTAAAATATGGACTATATACATTAACAAAATCCTCACGACTAAACACTCTTTCAGTTAACCCCATGTCTTTATTTATATATGTATCATGTTCTTGACCTGGGTTGTCATGTAATAAGTTTTTTGCGTTCTTATCCCCTTCTTTACACAATCCTTTGACAAAAAAATAACCGTCGGGCTTTAAGACTCGCTTTGTTTCTTGTAAATATATCTTTCGTTCGGCTTCATTTAAGGAATTAGATGACATAATATCAATAATCAAATCAAAAAATGTGTCCTTAAAAGAAAAAGGGGTTCCGAAACTAGCAATTTCATAGTGTGCCTTAACGTCCATTTCCTGAGCTCGTGTTCGGGCAAGGCCAACTGCAGTTACAGAAAGTTCAAGTCCATAGACAGTATTATCAAATTTGGCAATATAATTTGCATTCCGACCTGTACCTGAACCGAGATCCAAAACCACTAGATTTTCTATAGGAATACCTTGATTTTTGCGTAAAAATTTAAGAAAATTTTTTAAATCTGTTAATGGCTCAGCTTTCTTGGTTAAGAGTTTAGGTTGTTGGTATTCTTTTTCCCATACCTCTGACTGTGCCATATAATTATTTAATAAACACAGTTGCTAAAACACCAGCAGTTACTAAAACACCACCGACAATGTTACCCACAGATGGTTTTTCTCCTAAAACTATAAATGCCAAAAAAATAGTCAAAGCAATACTTAATTTATCAATCGGTGCCACACGTGATGCTTCGCCCATTTGTAAGGCCTTGTAATAAAATAACCATGACAACCCAGTGGCAATGGCCGAAAGGATAATAAATATATATGAATATTTTGAAATCTTAAATAAATCACCGGCATTTCCTTGCAGGGCAACAATCCCCCAGGCAAAAATAACAATAATCACTGTTCGTATGGCAACTGCTAAATTACTATCAACTCCTTTGATACCAATTTTTCCAAATATAGCCACTAAAGAAGCAAACAAGGCTGACAATAAAGCATAGGTTATCCAAGTCATAAAAATAAATTATACTAAACAATCACAAGGTTTAGTTTTTAAAATTTTCTTTTGTTCTGAAATTGTATTAATAAATAGATCTTGGGTAGACTTACCTTTGGCTAGACTCTTCTCAAGTGGTGAATTATGTATATACCCACGACGTCCCATTTCCTCTACCAGGGCTTGATGTCGGTTATACAAAGCTTTAAGTTTCCCTACCCAGCGTTTTGTTTCTGGGTGTTGCGAGTAGCCTCCCTTTCCCTCATGCTTGGTTAAAATGTTCCATAATCCATGCAATTCACGGTGTTCACCAAGTAAGTGCTTTCGACATAAAATTGTAACATCAACATCCCAGACACGCATAAAATATAATAAAGATACTTAAAATATACGTCTTTTCTCAACTTTTAGCAATCAGAGCATTAAATATTTTATATAAATAAAATAGCCGAATTTCTCCGGCTACTTTACCTATTTCTTTGGATAATCTATTCACGAAGATATTTATAAGCCTGCATACCAACTACAGAACCAATAATTGGTCCAAGAATATACATTACATTAAATGACTTAACACCCATTGCTACAGCTGGATTAATAAGTCCATTAGACCCAAGAAGTACTGCAAAAGCAATACCAAGTAGCAATGAACCACCAACCATTATGCCTGAAAGTTGGTTTGGAGTTTTTCCATAGACAACAGAAGCAATACCAAAGGCAAAGAACAAGGCTCCAACACCTTCCGCAACACCTATCTTAATTTCATTTGTGACCGTTAAAGTTTCTGGGGTGGCAACTGTTGAAATTAAGGTTAGAGCTGCCGCTGCACCAAAAAATTGGGCAATAAGATAGGCAATCGCATCTTCATTAGAGATTTTTTTAATACTCCAGGCCCCAATTGTCACAGCTGGGTTTAAGTGAGTACCTGATAAATGCCCAACAGAGTAAACAAACAAACCAAGCGTTAAAGCTGCCAAAATTGGCGTTGAAACCGGAAATTCACCGGCTAATGAAAGACCAACGACTAATGTTAGTGCAAAAGTCCCAATGGCCTCAGCAATGTATTTATTCATAGAATAAATTAATAATTAGTTAATAATATCTATAATTATATAATATCTTGATAAAACTGTATAGAAAAAAGCAAGACTGCTTAACTCAGATCCCCAACTAAATCGGGGATGACAAGAGGGTTAAGCCAAGTTGATACATCTGTGTATCATAGCCCCTAGTCTCCTCATCATTTCTTGAAAGTCCTAATGTTTCTAGTTCTTTAAACAATTCTTCTCTAATTTGTTCTGGATTAACATCATCAGCTGCAAGTTTTTCAAGTTCTACAAAATCCCCTAACTTTTCGACTTGATCAAGACAAATTTCATATTCACCAAGTTTACCCTTTCTTCTTATTTTTTTTACTCCAACAATTGGCGTCCAGCCTAATATAGATAATATGTTATGCATTTGATCTGGTTCTTTAACTTCTGTTTCATACTCTAAATTATCTAACTCTCTTGAACATTGTTTTTTTAAGGTTAAAACCGTCTTATCTTTTAAATACCGTAGACGAATAATAACGTCTTTTTCTCCAGCAGATTCAAACTCTTTTGTACTATTATTCAAAGAATAAATAACATCATGTTGAGTAATAGGTATTGATAAAAGCACCCCCTTATCATTCAAGGATTTTTCTAAATTTTCAAAGTTTTTTGCCTTAAGTTTAATTTCGATTTCTCTCATATATTATTTCTTAATATTCTTAACTACTTCATCAAAAGTTTTTAGCGAATTTTTATTTTTTGTTTCCTGATTCAAATAACGACGTAGTCTAAAATATTTATACCAACCATATAGACCAAGCAAGAACAAAGTAAGAATTATAATATTACTCCAGGTTATCAAGTTCTTAAGATTAATAAACCATAAGCGCAATTTTGCCCAGAAAGAATCTTTGACTGTAATCTCAATTCTATCTGATGACAATGCTGAACTACCATCAACTACCTCACGCTCGACCCACAATGTATATTTACCTCCACCAGCAATCGGCTCACTCAAAAAATTAAAATTACCATCAGCTTGTGATTTAATATAATAATATCTAATTAAACCATTTTGTGTTGATAAAGATACACGAAGAACTGAGTCAACCGGAGCTAAACCAACAACTCTAATTGAATCATTATCTCTTATTTCTTTATCATAATCAGTTATTGTTATTTTTTCTTCTTCAACATTTTCAAAATCAACTACTTTAGAAGTACTATTTCCGGCTTTATCAAAGGCAACAACTGTTAAAATATGCTTTCCTTTTGATAATGGGGGTAGTAAAGCAATAGTTTCATTTTCAGTAACTGGGACTGTAACCGGAAGCTGAGAATCAATTTGAACTGTATAATAAGCTAAACCCGAACCTTTATCAGTTGCTGTCATAACTGCTGATAATCGATTTTCAGTATCATTTTTAATCGTGGCATTCAAATTCTCAGGAGCTGTTAAATCAACCTGAATTTTATATGTATATACCGGTGACCAATTTTTTCCTACTTGAAAACGAGCGTGAAAATACCATACTCCATCAGTTAATGTATCAATCGTCAAAGTGTTAACCGCGGGACGACGGACAACGGCTGGTGCACCGTCAGATTTTTGGTCAAATGAAGTTTGAGTAGCAGTGGCTCCAGACGGTAATCGCCAATTAAAAACTGCCTTTGGCTCTTTATACCATAATTTATTATCAGGGTGGGTTGGAGAAGTTATGATGACTCGTTCTATTGATGGTTGGTCAGGCTTCTCTGATGGTTCGGGCTTTTTTTCAGGTTCAGGCTTTTTTTCCTCAATAATTAAAATTGAACTGCCACTCTGTCCAGATAAGATATTGGTGCCCAAACCATCATTCTCACGAATTGCCGTACCGGATAAAGAAAACTTTGCTGTACCGGCTTTTTTGGCCTTAAAAACAGCTGTCATAACTTGTCCACTACCGGAAAATCCGGGATTTGGGACTCCACCATTAAAAGAAATTGTCCCGGCACTATTTGAAAAAGCTGGTGGTTCAACCCAAAGAGAAAAAATACCACCCGAGCTAACTGAAACAACTTGAACTAAATCAGTTGGAAAATTTATTATTGCTTCTGCATTATTAATCGTCTTTCCCTGAGTATTAACTGAAACTCGAATTGAGAAATTCTTGCCAGGGTTAACTTGGGCAACTAGGGTTTGTGCAGACATTGTGGCTGCCTGAGATAGAATTGGGAAAAATATAAAATAAAAAACTAAAACCACCAGAAGTGGACGCCTGAGTGTAGCAAAAAACTTATTTTTTATATTTATTTTTTTATTTTCCATTTTCGTATAATCAGGATCAATACAGTTATGAAAATTATAATTATTCCTATTACTACTATCATACCAAACATTCCTACATTCTGAGAAGTCGTAACAAACGTAGCTGATTGACTATTGCCTGCTTTGTCATAGGCCACAACGGTTATTTTTTGTTCAAGTTCTTGATCCTGCAATACATAGGTTGTGCCACTACGTACTGGGTTACGATCGCCTTCAGTGACTTCATAGTGATCAATACCTGAACCGTTGTCAGTCGTCATAAAACTAATAAATTTTTTATTATCAAAGACTGAACTATCTTGACCAAGAGTGATAGAAAAGGGCAACGGTGGCTCAGTATCTTTTTGCACAACTTCTTGCCACTCATCATGCGGTGGCCTATCGGCTTTGTAAATATACATTTTCAATTGATTTCCATTAACTGATACTGGGGTACCTTTACCATCATTAAGATAACCAGTTAGTGAAACCGGAACAATAAATATTTCTCCTGGGTTTTCTGCCGTCAAAGCAATAGTAAAAACTAAGGCATCATCAGTATTAATACCATTTGGAACACCTCCAGTAAAACTTATTGATGAACTTTCTTTTCCAGCTGACAAAGAAGGCTTACTTGGCCATAAAGAGAAGTCAGAACCGGCCACACTTAACTCGTGAATATAGACTGGACCAGCTGAAGAATAGACACCAACTAAACCTTCAAGCGTATTAATAGTTTTGCCCTCAGTATTAAATCGGATAGTTACTAAAAATTTATCTTCAACAACAATACTCTGATTACCGGCGACTGGATACACATATGCAGCCTCAGAATTAATTGGAGAGATTAACAATATTACTAATATCAAACAATAAACAAGTAATTTACTTCTTAGTCCATTCATACAAAAGAATTGAAAAGTCTACTGAGTTAACGTTATTATCTTTATTTATATCAACACAAGGATTTTTAAATGGTGGTTTAGTTTTCCAAAAAGCTAATAAAATAGAAAAATCTATGGAGTTTACTATTTTGTCATCATTAAAATCTGCTCCTTTGCAAACCCGTTCAGTGTCCGGGGGCACTACTGATGTTGGCGGTATTGTCGGTGTAATAGTAATAGTTGGAGGTGGATTTCCTCCACCACCTCCTCCGCCACCACCTCCTCCTCCACCAGCTGAGATGGAAAAAGTTTGAGAAGCTTCTGAGCTATCACTACCGAAATACACAATTAACTTAAAAATATAGGTACCAGGAACTGGAACTATTGCTGCCAGGTTAGTATTCCAATCCTCGTCAGGGTCTAGAAACTTGGCTGCCACGGCATTAAAGATATCATCTCCCCCGCCACAGGCATTACCAGCCGTGGTCACAACACACCACTCATACTGGTATTCATAACCAGTAAGGCCTTCATTAGAAATTGTTACATTAGCACTGACATTTGGCACCACGGTCGCTGTAACACTATTTATAATAACCTGGGCTGGAGGAGCATCGGGATTAACTTGAGCAGAAATGAGAGTTGTTAAAGCTTTGACTGAAGAAAAAGACATCAGCCAAAGTAGAGCTAAAACACAGAACGACGCAACTAAAGTCGCGCCGAATAACAGTCTCTTATTTGTCACAAAAAAATTTAAGATCGAGCCTTCTTAATAATCCAGCGGTTATACCTTCTAAAAATAAATCTTATCAAGAAAAAGCCAATCAACAATAGCAAAACTTCAACTAGTATTAACTGCCAAGGAAACACAAAAAAAGCAAAACTGCCAGTAGCAACATCACCTTTGTTGCCATAGTTAATACGTAAGTCGGCTGTATAACGGCCAAAGGCAAAATTATTCCATTGATACTTAATTGAATCTAAAAATGACAAATCTGAAGGTTGTGACTTTGGAACAACACTGGTATCACTTTTTGATTTCCACCATACTTCAAAACGTCTAATACTGCCGGGCAAAACATTTCCTTCAGTTGCGTTAGCATCAATAACAGCTTTATCTTGACCGATTATGTTATTAATCGTTAAAGAGCTCTTTGGAAAAACTCGATCAGCCCCAGAATTTTGAAAACGATAATAGAAATTTACTGGCAAAGCATTATGCCATTTCTTTTTATCTTTTGTAGCAAACTCCAAAAGTGAGCCATTTTCAATAATATCTCCGTTTACTCTAAATAAAACCAAGGTACCAATTCTACTACCAATTGCTAATTCATTAGGGTTACTATTTGGTGGGGTTGAACCAACAAAAATTGCAGCGAAATAACCACCCGGTTCTGTTCCGTCCGGAATCGTGATTGCAAAATCTACAGTTTTACTTTCACCGGCTGGAACTTCGATACTTGTTGGTGCCGTAATCCAACTTGCTAAACCTTCTTTACTTGGCTTAAAACTTGGGCTTCCGGTTTCTCCAGAAGCCTCAAAATTTTCAAAAGCTGTATAAAGAGTTTTTGATTCTTTTTCGTCGTTAAATATTTTAAAATTTCCACCAACAGATGTACCAGGATCTCCAGACAGTTCAAGTCGAACAGGTGATACTGTCATTGCTTGCAAAGAAAAAAATGGCAACAAAAATAATACTGCGCTTATACCAAAAAAACTGAGCAAACGACGATTATTAATAGTCATATCATCAAAGCAATCTGGCAAGTGTTAGTTTAGAACAAGCCAGTTGCTGTATAGGTGAGAGTAGTAGAATAACTCCCCGGTTCAGTCGTGGCCGTAATGTTGCCAATATAGGTTATACTAAAAGTAGTAGTAGTTGAAGGGACAGTGGAATTTGCTATATCATCCTGGGTGGTTGTGGCATTATAAGCATAGTTAGCACTGGCGTACGGTGCAACTGCTGCACCGCTTCCACCAGAAGCACTAACTTTTAAGCCAAATTGCTCTGTTCCTACGCTTGAAGCTACAGCTGAGCCACCAATAGCATCAATTGTATTCAAACCACTTGTTAAAGTAGCACCTAGTACATAAATAGTATAGCCTGAGGCAGCATTAGTGGCAGCTGTTAAATCATGAGCCGTAACTTCAGTTCCTGACCCAGTGGCTGCCCCGTTTGCCCAACGTGCGGCTGAAGAGCTCAAAGTTCCATAACCGATAGTTGAGTCTGTAGTAGCAAAAGAAATTGTTGGATCAACCGTTGCTGTAATACTTACTTGATCTCCACCAGAAGCTACTATTGCTATACCCAATGTTCCGGAATCAGCAATAGAACCGCCTAAAGCCAAGGAAGCTGTTTGAGCTCCCGAAGGATTGGTAATTTGAATCGTACCAGCACCACCGCTGGTAGCGTTTGATCCAATTTCAATTTGAACACAATGAGTAGCTGTAACCGTATCAGTTCCTGAAGTAAAAGTAATAACTTGGCCTGATTGTCCTACTCCCCATGTGGCTCCAGAAGGTGAACCAGATAACGTCTTATCAGAAAAAGCGCCACCACAAGTTGTCGCTGTGGCCATATCAACGTTATTTACGTTAAATGAACCCATTGTAAAATCAGCGTCAAAGGTTAAAGTAAAGTTTTGACCGGCAGTTATACCGGTAGGGGTAACAAATTGAATTGTATGGTTAGCTAAGGTGCTAACTGCCAAACGGCTTAAGTTATCGGAAAAACTTGTTACCGTTGCTGCTTGAGCTGGCAAGGCAAAGGGCGCTGTCATAGCAATAAATGCTACAACTACGATAATGTGAACTACTCTTTGAAAATATAACTTTCTCATATTATTGAAGTTTAGGATTATTGATTTAATTATAACATATTATTATACAAGTGTGTATAGAGAACCTTATTTTTAGAATAAGCCTGTAGCAGTATAGGTTAATGTTGTCCCATAACTCCCCGGCTGAGTTGTTGATGAAATGTTTGCTATATAGGTAATACTATAGGTAGTGGTAAGCGAAGGTACAGATGATAGTGCAATGTCATCTTGAGCTGATGTGGCATTATAAGCATAATCAGCGCTGGCATATGGAGCGACTACTCCCCCACTTCCTCCAGAAGCACTGGCTTTTATGCCAAACTGCTCGGTTCCGGGGTTAGAAGCTACAGCCGATCCGCCAATAGCATCAATTGTATTTCCTCCACTTGTTAAAGTTGAGCCAAGAACATAAATTGTATATCCTGAAGTGGCGTTAGTTGAGGCGGTGATATCATGAGCCGATGTTTCACTGCCATTCCCAAGAGTATCACCGGTTGCCCAACGAGCACCTGAAGCTGAAAGAGAACCAAAGCCAATAGTTGAATCAGTTACAGCAAAAACAATGACCGGATCAACGTTTGCGGTTACGGAAACTTGGTCACCACCGGTAGCTACTATGGGGATACCAAGGGTTCCTGAATCACCAACACTAGCTATAGTCAGGGTAGCAGTTTGCGCTCCAGATGGATTAGTGATTTGAGTTGAACCAGCTGCTCCAAATGTTGCATTCGAACCAATTTCAACCATTACACATTCTCCAGGTGAAACACCACTATTATCGTTAGTAAAAACAAGATCTTGTCCTACTTGATTAACCCTCCAATTAGGAGAAACAGGGAATCCTAGACCAGTGACTAAAGTTCTATCTGAAAATGATCCATTACAAGTACTAGCAGTTGCTAAATCAATATTAGCAAGAGCAAATGTCCCCATAGTAAAATCTGCATCAAATGTTATAGTAAAGCTCGCAGTAGCACCAACACCGCTTGGAGAAATAAATTTAATAGTATGATCAGCTAAGGTACTAGTTTGTAAACGTGTAAGATTGTCTTCCATGCTAGTAAAAGTAGCTGCTTGAGCGGGCAAGACAAAAGGAGTCATTGTACAAACAAAAACAACTATAATGACTATATTTATTAATTTCTTAACCACGTACTTCATGCTCTACAATATTAAGATAACTATATATACTTAAATATTTATTATACCATTTTTACAAAATTAAATATATACATAATGTCAAAACTTTAGAAATCACCAACCATTGTATAGATTAAAGTTGTAGAATAGTTTCCAGCTTCTGTATTTGAACTGATATTTGCAAGGTACCGAGCACTATATCTTCCATATCCCCCATATGATGAAGCACTGCCAATATCGTCCTGGACTAATGCATCAGCTGCATAGGCAAAGTACGCAGTATCATAAGGAGAAGATACATTATATGGTTGAAACCCTCCGCCAGTATTATAACGAACCCCGAATTGTTCAGTTCCAGGACTTGAAGCAGTTGCTGTGCCTCCAATAGCATCAATAGAATATGAGCCACTTGCTAGGGTTGCACCCCTTACGTATACTGTCCACCCAAGTGCAAAGTTTGAATCAACTTCTATGTAATGAGCTATAACATCAGAAGCAGAGCCAAGAGTATCGCCAGTTGCAAATCGTGCCGCACCAGAATTAAGTGATCCAAAACCAACAGTATTATCATCTATAGTCATTGATATAAATCCTGGAGTAGTGGTGATTTCAGGATAAACATAATTTGAAAAAACCGTTCCATCAGATTCAACGATTCGGAAACAATAAGTGGTATTCACAGGGGAAGAGTTATCTATCAAAGAAAAGTCCCACAAACCGTCTTGTCCTGAATTAATAATTTTTTGGGAATTGGTAAAATTATTAGCTTCGACATAGGTTTGTTGTCTGACAAGATCGCTACCATGAGTTGGGTCATTAGCATTAGTTGTTAAGGCCGCCCCGTCAGTTGGCGTACCATTGTCACTATATGCAATCAAAGTACTACCTGTAACGTCAGTATAAGATGAAGGGGTTCCCCCAGAAGGAGAGGAACATGTCCCTGATCCCTTTCCAACATACTGTAATTTAAAATTTTTCTGTGAAATGCGGAGATCATCATTATCAAGATGTATTAACATACGTAAGCGAAAATCAGCTCCAGTAGTTCCTAAAGTAGCATTAACATCTTGCCCGGCCAATGCGCTTCCAACATCAGTGCTATCTGCATTATTAAAGAATCGAAAGGCGGACTGAGAATACACTGGCTTAGTTTCAATCCACTGCGGAGCAATCATGGCAAAATCCCACTGGTTAATTGAATTGTTAGTGGTTGCACCAGAAGTTCCGGTACGCAATCGAAGAGAAATTTTATTGTTAACAGTATCAATATAATTTTGAGCTTGTGAACCTATTGAACCCTGATAGGAAGCAGATTGTATATTATCGAACATAGAAAGAGATGTTGTACCCGCAGAAATACCCATCATACTATAACCACCGGTATTACCAATAATACCCGAAAAATCACGAATACTAATGTTAACATTACCAGCAGCCCCAGACATAATTGATTGAGCAGTATAGACACTTGTCATAGCAGAATATGCTGGCAACGTAACAGCAAATTTAATATGAGAGGCTGCTGCTTCTTCAACGTTTGCATCGCCATCATTATCAAGAGCATAATAATCATGCCCAAAAGTGTTTGATTCATCTTCAGTGGCAATTTTCCAAGCGTTGGCCGCTGTTGTTGAATCAAAATCTCTTGTTCGGGAACAGTCACCTTCACTGTTTGTACCAAAAGAAATTTCACAATCACCGGTATCTGTGTTAGTTGTACCAACAAGTACATAAATTGCATCGAAACGTATGGCTGTAGTTGAATTTGATAATCCTCGCCAACCAACCCTAATCTCACCATTGGATATATAGTTAGAAATTGTCACATTATTTTTAACAAAAATACGAGTTGCATCAGCCGTTGCACAAGTAATTGAAGAAGCTGTTAGATCTTCCCAAGAAGCTGAGTTAAAATTATATATCTTTGGTCGATGAGTTAAACCTGAGGCTGATGAACAAGAATGATCAGATCGAACATAAATTGAATTCATGCCAGTGTATGTTTTGACATTCTTAAAAGAAAAATAAAAATCAGGGACAGTGCCAGCTGTTCCGGCAACCTCAACACGAACATCATCAAGATATGTCTGTGAACTTGGAATTGTGCTTGTATAATCTCCGGTAATTGATCCACTCCCTAAGTTTGTTAGGCCTGCGGCAAAATATACTGGATTAACTACTGGTGCTATAGTCATATTGTCAATTGAAACTACTGAAGTAGTATTTGTTGTAGAATACAGTCTAACACGAACTTCATTCGTACTTTTTACAAAATTAGTTAAAGGCGTTGAAATAGTAGTATTAGAACCATCGGTCCAATATCCATCATATATAAACCAGGTATATGAAGTCGGAGTAGCAGTATTGATTACAACCTTACGACTATTAATAGTTCGCCAACCACCGCCAGTGCATTGAGCATCAGCGGCATTATCAACACTTGTGGTTGATACCCAATCACAAATCTGCACCAAAGTATCAGGAGCTGTGGCGTCTAAATCAAATTCCGTATAAATCATCATTGTATTCGCACCATTCAGTTGCGTATCTTCAAACACAAGCTGAGCATCATATCCGCTCGTGGTGCTAGCTATCTGCCAATGAAAATTCTCATTACCAATTGTTCCTCGCCAAGAGCCAGTATTAACACCTTCATCAGATGCAGCTGTGGCTGCTAGAATATTTTGGGCAGTACCTGTAACCAGTTGACCTCCAGTTGGTTGAAATTGCCAAGAAGTATTTGCACGATTTTCATCCTCAATCCATTGAATACTCATCATTAAAAAATCCCATTGATTTACTGAATTATTAGATGTTGCGCCACCACCCGAAGTTCCTAAGTGAGCTTGAAATCTTCCATTTACTGTATCCACATCACTAATTGCACTAAATTGCCCTCCGGCTGGCCCACCCCAAGACATACTTCCATTAACAATGTTATCATTATAAGCTAAGCTTGCTGAGCCGCTAGTTGCTATATACAAAAATCCTCCTCCTACAGTTGTGGCATATATGTTTCCAAAACTACGAAGATGAACAGCTACTGTCCCAGCAACACCTGACATTTGACGAGTAGCATACAGCATACCGGTTACTTGTGCATTTGTTGGCAAGGTAATATTCATATCAATTGTGGCTGCTGCAGCCTCTTCAACGTTAGCATCACCATCACTATCACTATAATAAAAATCATGCCCAAGAGTATTTGACTCATCTTCAGTAGCTATACTCCAAGTATTAGCAGTTGTCGCAGTATCAATATCACGAGTATTAGAACAATCATTTGCACTATTAGTTCCAAACGTAATTTCACAAGCCCCTGTATCAGTATTTGTTGAACCAACCATAATATATATCTGATCAAACCGTAAGGTAATAGTAGAATTTGATAAGCCATACCAGCCCACTCGTATTTCACCATTTGAAATATAGTTAGAAATTGTAACATTATTTTTTGCACCAATAAAAGTAGCGTCAGTGGCAGAGCAAGCAATAGAAGCTGTTGTTAAATCTTCCCAAGAAGATGAGTTAAAATTGTAAATTTTTGGCCGATGATTAATACCACCAGCTGAACAAGAGTATTCTGCCCGAACTAAGATAGTATTCATTCCAGTAAAAGTTTTAACATTTTTAAATGAAAAATACATATCAGCCACAGATCCAGCCGTACCAGCAACTTCATATCGAGTATTATCAGAAGCACCCTGTGTTACAACCGTAGTACTGGTGTAATCCCCTGTAACCCCACCTGAACCTAAATTAGTCGTATCAGCAGCACTATATACTGAGTTAATAACAGCAAAAACTCTAAGAAAATCAATTGAGACCACTGAAGTTGTATTTGTCGTTGAATAATATCGTATTCGCACTTCATTTGAACCATTAATAAAATTAGTCAAAGGAGTAGAAATTGGCACATCTGAACCATTTGTCCAATATCCATCATAAATCTGCCAATGATACGCAGTTGGAGTCACTGTTGTAATCCCAGTTTTAGTATTATTAATCGTTCGCCAACCACCGGTAGTACATTGTGCATCTGCGGCATTATCAACACTTGTTGAAGTAACCCAATCACAAATCTGAACCAAAGTTGAAGGTGCTGTAGCATCTAAATCAAATTCAGTTTGAATCATTATTGTATTAGCGCCGTTCAATTGGACAGCACCTAACACTAACTGAACATCGTAGCCACCTGTAGTACTTGCATTTGTCCAATGAAAGTCATCATCACCCATTGTGCCTTTCCAAGAACCAGTATTCACCCCTTCATTAGAGGCGGCCGTAGCCGAAACAATAGTCTGTGCAGTACCTGTAACCAACTGACCACCCGTTGGAGTAAATTGATAGGTTGCTTTTACTGGCTTGGCCGTTTTTGGCTCAATCTTTATTTGGTTATTATCTTTTTTTATTTCAATATGAAATCCCGAAATGATGGATGAAAAAATAATGAAAAAAATAAGAATTTTTTGTAAATATGGCCAACGAATTTTCATAATAACTTATTCAGTAAAAACAAATTTTTTCTCAGAGAGAATTAAAATAGCCTTTTTTTCTTGACTTGAGGGACTACGGTACATAATAAAATTATCACCACTTTCTGGCTCATAAATTTGAGAATTATAGCCTTGGGTTAGAATATTATATGAGTTCAAAACTGTGCCTTTTTTATTTAACCAAAAAACATAGCCATCCTGTAAAGCAATTGGCATAGCTCTATGAACCGAATCATCACCATCTATAAAATTCCAGTAATATCTTTTTTTCTTCTCTGGTGTTTTGGATGTTTTTTTCTCTGAAGAAATATCGGGACTGACAGTCTCTGTTGGAAAAGAGGTGCTTTCCGTATCAGGATTTTCAATAATTAATTTTTCTGTTTCCGATATAGTTTTATCCCCTCTTATTAACTCTTCACTAGTAAGACTTGGTGTTTATAATAAAGGACTTTCAGTAACGATAGGAGTTTGCGTGTCTTCTTTAATGACAATCGCTTCAGTATTGTTTTGATTAGTTTCTGATGATTGTTGAGGTTCTATTGTTCTATACCAAATCTCATATTTCTTATTATCATCTCGTTCAATTCTTATAGCCTCTATCCCATCAAGAGTTATACGATCCAAAATTTTATCAGTATATAAATCTGGCTGTCTAATTGGATCAAGTGAATCCCCTGTACTATATTCAACCACCAACTTAATACCCTCTAAAGCTAGGTTATCTATCTGATCAAAGGTCATCAACGAAGTTAAAGATACTTTTAAGACGGCTAAATCATCAACTGTTAAGGAAATAGGGTATATTTTTGATAACTGCTCCTGGGTTACCTGTCCTAGCGATTGTTGTTTTTTATCAGAAACAGCATAAGAAATACTATATAAAGCAGTCCCTGTATCAACCTCATTTACAATTTCTTTAGTCGCTTCAGCATTACCTTCAGCATTTGTTTCAGCCTGGCTAGAAGAAGTATCATTCAAAATACTATCATTCAATGGTATTTCATTTTCGTTAGAAGCCTCTTCTGGTGCTACATTCTCTTGAGCTTGTGTATCTTTTTGTTCAGTTTGGATATCTATATTTTGTTCATTTTGAAGATCGGTTTTTGTTTCATTGTTGGCCTCAACTGTTTCTAATGGAGCTTCAACTGGAGCAGTAAGTTCCTCTTCTGCCGATACTTCTGAAATAAAAAGAGACCGAATTGAAAAAGGGAGACGTGATGTTGAATCTGGCTCAACTTTAGAATCATTAATGACGGGATCAATATTATCTGCCTCAGGCAAAACTTTAAGATCATTTTGCTCTATTTGAGGGATAATCTCAGAATTTTGGGGTATAACTTCAGAATCAATAGATTTAATCTCACTATCTTGAGGTATTTCTTCCTCATCAGCCACTGGGGTAATTTGATCATAACTTTCTTCTATTGAAGGTTTTATAAAATTATTTTTTTCATTGCCTGATGTCCATAAAAACTCAAGATGAGTATCGGTAATCGAAGCATCTTCAGGTAGGCTTGTAGTATCAAAAGAATAACAGGAAAGAGTATCACCCACAGCAGCTGACTCTGCCCCAATCAAAAGATTGTCAGCTGGATCACCGCTGGCTTCATCAGCGTTATTCCAGCTCCCCACACACTTTGTCGGATATAACGAAATTTCATCAGCAAAAGACTTCTTTGTTTTAAAAAGAAACGGGTAAATAATAAGTAAAACAATAGTAAAGGCAATTACTATTTTAGTACTTTTTCTATGTAAAAAATAACCAAATTTTTTGGGCATGGGTATATAGTATAGTATACCATATACCAGAGTTTTTTGAGGCTTAATTTTTCGTTCTTTTTTTGTAATTCTACTCAACAATTTCAACCCGAACTGTAATTTCCTTATTATCAATCTTTAGAAGTGAAATTGTATAACCAAAAGCTACTGCTTTGTCTTTACCAGCTGATCGTACCCCAGCTGTCTTTGGAGACAATAAAATTATATTCTGACGAACAAGGCGACGAGAAACTTCAAGCTCAGCTCTATCCGCACAACCAAGCGGACCACCTAAGCACCCTCGCCCTGTTAAGTCATCAACCTTAAGAGCTTTAATAAATATATCAGTTCCTAAAACTTTAGTATTTTGTCCTTCAACTAGATCAATCTCCAGGGCAAAATCGGTAACCATTGGTGAAACGTCATCATAATTAATTGCATCTTCATTAGTTTCAATAATAGGACCATTAATTTGCTCCCCTTTTAGTATTTGAGGCATGTTAAATCTAACTACGGGAATTAAATTAGCTTTATAAGCAAGAAAATAATAGCCAAAACTAAATAAAGCCAGGCCTATAACAATTGTGGCCACAATAGGGCTAAAACCTTTAAAAAATAAAGAATGAAAATTTTTTAACCATTTCATATAAATATGATTACCGAGGCAATAAAAAAGAAAATAAGTAAGCTCAACAGATCCTGAATAATTGTGGCCACTGGACCTGCTCCAAGAGCTGGGTCGCTGTGTTGTCGTCTAATAATACTAGGAATTGTCACTGCTAAAATTGGCGCCAAGGTTAAATTAATTAAGGTGGCTAGTCCAACAGTAAAAGCAATGGC